>CABRDE010000044.1:0-36141 GCA_902469665.1 uncultured Collinsella sp.
ACCCTATGATACTCGTAAGCATCTATCTGATTGCCCGCCTCGAGGTACCCAAAGAACGAGAGATGCCGAAACCCCTAGACAAAGAAAAAGGTCGGGAGCTTTTATGCTTCCGACCTGAAGTTTCATGGTCGCGGGGGGCGGATTTGAACCACCGACCTTCGGGTTATGAGGTCGCTACGACGTTGTTTCATTCAGACATTTCGACCCAAATTGAAGTCAATATAACTCCAGGTCATTTGATGTTTTCATAGATTTACGAAAGAAAAGTACGCGGAATAATTCGACCCAAATTCGACCCACAACGAGCTTGAAAGCGGTCAGGCGGAGCATTACCCTTGGGGTGTGACCCCACGCAGGGCCCACCACCAAGGGTAATGCCCACCCGCCCCAGCCCTTTGCGCCATTCCGCGCAACCGAGCGCGATTCTCAGGCACTTCAGGCAAGGAACACGATGAACGACCGACCTCTCGTCATAGGCAAAGGAACGAAGCAACGCCGCGACAAATACACGTGGCGCTACCGTCACAGCCTCGGCAAGGATCCGGTCACGGGCAAATACCGCTATTCGCCGTGGCAGACCATACATACCACCAAAAGCCGAGAGGTCGACGCCGCACTCGAAGCCTACAAGGCAGAACTCAACAGCGGCACCTACGTCCAAAAATCGAGGGGCACCGTCGGCTCGTACGCAAAAAAGTTCCACGACAACCGCGAAGGAACCATCACGCCGCTCGCCTACTCGACATCCTACTCAATCGAGAACCGGACGCGCACATCACATGCGTGATGCTCATGCTCGACACCGACATGAGAAGGGCGGAAGCCCTCGGGATGACGTGGTCCGATGTCTCCGTCGAGAACAGAAGCATCCTCATTGAGCAGCAGTTCGCGGCCGATCGAAGCGTTCGCTCGCCCAAAAGCAAGAAAAGCGTGCGGAGGATCTCGATAAGCGAGACGCTGACGTCGTATCTCGAATTCTGGAAAAAGGAGCAGGCCCGCGAAATGGAAGCCTTCGGCCTGGAACAAGTCAAAGGCACTCCGCTCGTCCACTCATTCGAACGAACGAAAGACAGGCATCCCCAAGTCAACTTCATGGACCTGAATGGGTTTTCGCGCTGGTTCAGAAACTTCAGCGTCGAGAACGGGTTCGGCAAGTTCGAAGGCGTTCGAACATACCATTATGTGAAGGAAACTGTCGACGGGGAAACGATTTCGAAGCGTTATGAGCATAAAGAGTGGCTCGAATTGAGGGATTACCTCAGGAAGCATCCCAAGGTTCGCGAGGCGAGGCATATCAGCACATATGAGAGCGAGCACCTTCCTTACGGATATTCGGGCCTATCGAGCCACACCGCTACTGCCGCTACTGCCCGCCAGCTTCCGAACCAGCGGGCGGTAGCAGCACCCCGAACATCTCGCCGACAGCGCAGAGAGTCGTCGACCTGGCGGCCAAGGCCGACATCGAGGACGTGATGCTGTGCGACCTGCCCGGCGTCCTGTCCTTCCTAGGGCTGCCACCTGAGACGGAGATGCCGCCGGGCAACAAGGGGAAGACGAAGCTCAAGAAGCTCTACAGGAAGGTGGCGCCGAACAAGGCATACCACTCCGGCGAGCGCGCCAAGGATTTGATCTCGCACCTCGACATGGCAGAGATCAGGGCATCGGCGCCCGTCCAAGAATTGGGATGCAGTTCAATACGAGCTCGGGGCTCTGTTCGTCTAGATTGGGGACGCATGGCCGGACGAAAACAATTTGCGTCTGGTAATAAGCGTACGAAAGCGCAATTTACGTCTTAATTCCGTACGCAAATCAAGACGAAAATCGTTTACGTCTGCTTTAATCCGTACGAAAACGGTTTTCGTCTTGCAGGGCAGTTGCCGTTTCTACAGTTCAACTTCCAGTTCGGCTTTGTGCTCGTAGAGGTAGTCGCGCATGTAGGGGATGGCAAATGAGACCTTGCCGTACGAGGGAGCCTCGATAATCGATTCTCTTAACAGGCGGCTGCGGACGGAACTCACCTGTTGAGGCGTTTTGTTTAGGGCATCGGCAACCATGCTGGTCGAGCTCGTCTGCCCCAAAGATGCCATGCTCAGCAGATAAGCGATGCACGTGGGCGGAATGCGCTGTAGCGCGGGCTCAATCACCATGGCACAGAAGCGTTCGCGTGCCATTGCAATGCCGCGCTCGGCTTCTTCTTCTCCAATAATCGGTGTATGTGCGCGTCTTGCCAACTGCCATGCGTAGTATCCAACGAGTTGGATCATGAAAGGATAACCTTGCGTTGCCTCGGCAAGTTGGCCGGCAATACCTGGCTGCAACTCCATGCCAGACGCTTCAATGGTTTCCTCGAGGGAGTACGACACTTCGGTTACTGCCACAGCCTTCAGGTCAAAGGGGAGGGCACGGCGCAAAAACGTAAGTGTCTTTCCGTTGATGATGCTTTCAATCTTCGAAGGAAGCCCAGCAAAAACAAAGGCGATATCAAGGTCTTCGCCGATAACCTGCTGAATCGCAATGGAGAGCGTTCGGACCTCATCGAGCTCTGCGTCTTGAACCTCGTCGAGAGTGATGAGCAGGCCATTTCCATTCTTGGATATTGTCTGTCTCATGGCGTCGCGTAGCGATGGGCCGATTCGCTCAATATCTATGCTGCCGATGGATATGCCAGCTACGGTGGGCTCAAATCTGGCGTGTTTGGCCTGGAATTTGGGCTGCAGCTGTTCGAGAATGCGCTGGCAAAGTCCCTCGGTTGCGACCTCTTTTATGACCGTCCAGCCACGGCTTTGCGCCAAACGTGAGCACTCGTCAAGGAGGACCGTCTTGCCCGTTCCACGGACGCCGGCTATGCGCATTAGGCGCCCAGGGGCACCAGGCCCGTTGGTGAGGCCCTCATTGAATTCTTCGAGTACATCTTCGCGGCCGATAATCGTGGGGGGTGTTTTACCTGCTGTGGGCTTAAAAGGGTTTGTTTGCATGTGAGCCACCTTTGCTCAAGATATAGCAAAGTATAGCAAGATATAGCAAAGTATGGTGAGATTTAGCAACGTATAGCGCTGTTCGCGGGTTCTTACGGTGGTGCTATTTTCCGAATGCCGCGCGGATAAAGCGCTGGGCGAACAGCTTGTTGGCGACGTTGATGACATGGCCCAGGAACAGTGCCGAGATGGCGGTCGTGACGCCAAAGCCGCCCAGGTTGTACATAAAGATCAGCGACAACGCGAGCGAGGCGGCGACATGTGAGCAGTCAAACACGACTTTTACGTCACCAAAGCGGCGTTTAAGCTTTTCGGCAATGACTTGCACCAAGCCGTCGGGCGCGTTGGGGACAACGCCCATGTTGACGACGAGACTTACGCCAAATGCGGTGACAGCGAGGGAGAGCAGCATGGTCGCAATCTGTGTGGGGAGTGCCGTGGGATGCAGTGGGTTGACCGCCATGAAGAGGTCGGTCAAGCCGCCAATCAGCGTTGAGAAGAACAACTCGAGCAGGATGCGCGGCTGGAACTCGCTTCGCAAGATGGCTAATTGCGCCACGATGTAGGCGACGTAGGTTGCGGTGATCCAAAAGCCGAGCGTCTTACCAGTGAGCATGGATAGGGTTGTGGCAAAGCACGTGAGCGCGGCGACGCCCAGGCCGGATGCCGTCTGGAGACTCATACCGAGTGCCAGTACTGCAACGCCCACCAGATACATCAGCATTCTGATGACGGTATGGCGCCAGTCGATGTTCTCGCCATGCATGATGATGAGCGGTCGCATGTTGCTACCCGTCCTTTCGGTTGTGTGAAAAAGCTGACCCGGGCCGGCAAAAGAGGGTTATCGGAGGCACTGCTGCAAAAGCAGAAAAGCCGGCCCCACGGTCAGTCGTCTAGGAAGTGTCTCGCTGTGCCGGAATGGGACTAAAGGTCCAACGAGACGGGAAGAAAGCAAATGGTATTGCGTGGGCGATAAGATGCCAAGATGGTAGGGTGCGTCTTAGCAATCCTATTGCCCACGCTCAACGAAATCGGTTTCGTTTGAGCCTAAGTATACGCACGGGATTTTATTTGCGAAGATAAAAACAATAAAAAGGTGAACGTTCACCTAGTCGCAACAACTCGTTGGCTGTAGTTGCGGTGGAATAGTTCCTGTTTTTGCTGCTGAAGGCCTTGAACAGGAACTACTCCACCGCAACTTATGATGGGGCGGGGGATGCGATAGTATTGCATGGTGGTATTCGATTAACCGAGGCTTCATCCGAGGGCTTTATGGAACAGCACCAGCATTATCAGAGCCTGCAAGATCAGGCATACAACGCATTGCGCTCCAAGATCATCTATGCCGAGCTCAAGCCCGGCACGCGCCTTTCGGCGATTGGTCTGGAAAAAGAGACGGGAATCGGGCGCACACCCATTCGCGAGTCCTTTGTGCGTCTGCGCGAGCAGGAGCTGGTGGAAACGCGTCCCAAAAGCGGCACCTACGTCTCTAAGATCAGCATGGAACGCGCTGAGAACGCTTGTTTCTTGCGCGAGAAGCTCGAGAGAAGCGTGCTTATTAAATGCTGTTCGGCCGCCTCGCCCGAGCAAAAGCAGCGGCTCGAGCAGATTCTTACCGAGTCCGAGTCGCTCGACCATGGCGAAACGCGCCGTTTCTTTGACCTGGATAACCTGTTCCATGAGACATGTTTTGAGATTGCCGGTCGTCACATGTTGTGGGATTGGATGAAGAGCATCAACACGCATTTTGAGCGATACAACTGGTTGCGTATGGTGTCGCAGGATTTGGATTGGGAGCCGATTCGTCGGCAGCATCGCCGGATTCTCGAGGCCATTAAGAGGGGCGATACCGACGCGGCGAGCTATCTGGCAGAGACACACCTGCACCTGATGCCCGAAGAGCAAGGTCCGGTTATCGCCTTGCATCCCGACTATTTTGAGCTGTCCAAAGACTCGGCCATCTAATCAATCCCCATATAAGTTGCGGTGAAATAGGGACTGTTTTGCGGCCTAGGTGGCGCAAACAGTCCCTATTTCACCGCAAGTGACGGGGCACATCGGGGCACGAAAAAGCTGCGGCACCGCTTGGAGGAAAAGACCGGAAGCAAGGGTCCATTCCTCCAGACGGCGCCGCAGCTGTTTTGATGGCTCGGCTTTTACCGAAGTGACTCAGTTGAGCGCGACTGCCAGCCGATTATACAAAGCGGCTCGGGGGCGTGTCGCTTCCGTCACGTTCTATCAGCATACAAGACGGTTTTGGTTCTTGTTCGTGACGGAAACGGCGCGCTTCCGAGCCGCTTTAAAAGAAAGGGGGCGAGGTCTAGGGCACGCCCCCTTTCACGATAGAGAGCTAAACCTAGCCGCGGACCTTCTTGACGACGTCCATGGCCTCGCGGGCGATCTGCTCGACCTTGGAGAAGTCGCCGTCGGCAAACAGGGCCGGCTTGACCATCCAGGTGCCACCGCAGGCGATGATGGCGGAGGAGCTCAGGTACTCCTCGACGTTGGCGGTGCTCACGCCGCCGGTAGGCATAAAGCGGTGACCGACAAACGGAGCGGCGAGGGCCTTGATGGTGCTCAGGCCGCCATACTGGGACGCGGGGAAGAACTTGGTGACCTTGAGGCCCAGGTTCTCGGCTGCGGTGACCTCGGAGGGGGTCACGGTGCCGGGAAGGACGGGCAGCTCGATGTCGATGCAATGCTTCACGACGTCCTCGTTGTAACCCGGGGAGACGATGAACTTGGCACCGGCGGCGCGGGCCTGCTCAACCTGCTCGACGGTCAGGACAGTGCCGGCGCCAACGCACATCTCGGGCTCGGCCTCGGCCATAGCGGCGATGCACTCGGCGGCGCAGGCGGTGCGGAAGGTGACCTCGGCGGACTTCATGCCAGCTGCCATAAGGGCGTGGGCGAGCGGGGCGGCGTCCTCGACCTTGTCGAGCACAACGACCGGCACGATGCCCAGGGACTCAAGCGTGGTGTAGAACTGATCGAACATGATGTTCCTTTCGATGTGTGGCGCGCATGGGCGCGTGATTACCAAATGTGCTGGTCAGGAGCCGATTTTGGATTGGTTATCGGAGGCACTGCTTGGGGTCACAAGCAATTCCAAAACCGGCTGCTCGACCAGTCATGTAGGGAATGCCAGGCAAAACCGGAATGGGGCTGGTGGTTTTGCCCGGCCGGAGGAATCGGGGAGCGGGCCGCAGGGGTATGGGATTGGAAAGCTGCGGCCCGCGGAATGGAGACGGACTAGCGCGCGACGCGGGTGCCACCGTCGGCGGCTGACGCTACGGCTGCGATCTCGTCTGCGGTCACCAAGTTGGAGTCGCCCTTGATGGTGAGCTTGAGGATCGAAGCCGCAATCGCGTAGTTGACGGCAGCCTGCGAATCGAAGTCGTTGATGAGGGCGTGGACCAGGCCGGCGTTGAAAGCGTCGCCGGCGGCAACACCCTCAAGCACGTGCACATCGTGAGCAGGGGAGAACCAGTGCTCGCCGCTCTCGGCGTCATAGAGCATGCCCATCCAGATGGAGCGCTCGACGCAGGAGATGTTGCGGACGACCGAAGCGACCTTCTTGCAGCCGTACTCGGCGCAAATCTGACGGGCCATCTCGACGTAGGTGTCGCGCTCCTCGATGCCGTGGGCAAGGGAGCCGGAGACGCAGGTCATGCCGAGGCCGGCGGGTGCGTCCTCGTCGTTGGCGATGCAGATGTCGACGAGCGGCAGGAGCTCCTTCATGGTGGCCTGCGACTTCTCGGGCGACCACATCTTGCCGCGATAGTTCACGTCGCACACGGTCGTGATGCCCTTGGCACGGCAGGCGGTGAGGGCATCCTTGCAGGCGGCAGCCATCTCATCGGAGACGGCGGGGGTCACGCCGGAGAAATAGAAGACATCGATGCCCTTGAGGATCTCGTCCCAGTTAAAGACGTCGCGCTTGGCCATGTTGATGGCAGAGTACTTGCGGTCGTAGACGCAACCGTTACCGCGCTGCGAGGCGCCGACCTCAAACACATAGGAGCCAAGACGGTCGCCCTGACGCACGACGCGCGTGGTGTCGACGCCGTAGGCCTTCAGCGAACGCAGGGCGCACTCGCCCAGACGGTTGGCCGGGACAACGGAGACGTAAGCGGCCTTGTCGCCCTGGTAGGCCAGGGAAAGCGCAGTGTTGGCCTCGGCGCCGCCGTAGCGGACGTCAAACTCGGTTGCCTGCTCAATACGCAGGTGGTCTTTGGGTGAGAGTCTCATCATGATCTCGCCGAAGGTAAGAACCGTTTTACCCATGGTCGCGCAGCTCCTTTTACTCGTGCGTACACCTTTGATATGGCGTTGGCACGCAGGTGCCAAGACGGTAGGGTGCGTCTTTGCACCTGCGTGCCAACGCTCGCCGAAATCGGTTTACGAAATCGGTTTCGTTTCGAGTTGTAGTATACTCACCTACAGCGTTTTGCAACCGAGATTTTTAAAAAAATGCCTAAAATGGCTCAGACCGCCGACAATTGGGAAACGGGGTGCGCTATGGCGCAGATGAGAATCAAGGACATTGCCGCCGAGGCGGGCGTGAGCCCGGCCACGGTCTCGCGCTATCTCAACAACCGCCCCGGGCAAATGACCGAGGAGACTCGTGCTCGCATCGCGGCGGTTATCGAGCGCACCGGCTATCGCCCGCGTGCCGCCGCGCGCAATCTGCGCAGCTCGCGTACGAACCTCATTGGCGTGATCCTGGCCGACATCGCCAACCCGTTCTCCAGCGCCATGCTCGAAGGGCTTTCCGCCAGCGCCGCCGCGCGCGGCTGCTCGCTCATGACGGCCATTAGCGGAAACGACCCCGCCAAGGAGGCCGAGTCGCTCACCAGGCTTATCGACGCCGGCGTGGACGGCCTGGTCGTCAACACCTGCGGAGGCAATGACGAGGCGATCGCCGCGGCAGCGGGACGTCTGCCCGTCGTGCTGCTCGACCGCGACGTTGCCGACGGCGGTGTTGACCTGGTGACATCTAACAACCGTGAGCTGGTCGCCGGCTTGGTAGACGCCTTGGCAGCTGCGGGCAGCGAGCGTCTGTGCCTGCTCACCGAGGCAAGCGACGATAGCCCCGTGCGTCGAGAGCGCGCCGAGGCCTTTACCGACGAGCTTTCGCGCCGCGGACTTGCGGGCGAGGTTGTCACCCTGGCCGACGGTGGCGCCACGGGCATCGGCCGCTTGGACGAGACCATGCGTGACTATGCCGGCAAAAAGCTCGGCCTCATTGCCGTCAACGGCCTGGTCTTCCTGCGTCTGACCGAGGCTCTGGCGCAGTTGGGACCCTCGTTACCGGCTGGTCTTAAGATTGCGACGTTTGACGATTATCCCTGGAACCACGTGCTCTTTGGCGGTGTGACCACAGCAGCGCAAGACACCCTCACCATTGCCGAGCGCGTAGTCGAGCGCCTGTCCGAGCGCATCGACGTTGTTACCACCACCGTGGGCGAAGCCGCAAAGCTCGCCCCCAAACGCATCGAGGTTCCCGGTCATATCGAACACCGCGCATCGACCTCGCGCTAACCATTCGTTCGCAACTGCCTGTTCACACACGTTTTTTGAGCGCTTGATACGCTTTAACCCTGCGGAAACATTTTTCTGCGATAGTATCTGCGATATAGACCAGTCGAAACCCGCCCGAAAGAAAGGGGAGCGACATGAACCAGCAGAACATCGATTACGTACTCCGCTCCGTAGAGCAGCGTGACATCCGCTTTGTACGTCTGTGGTTTGTCGACATTCTCGGCCGCCTCAAGAACTTTGCCATTAGCCCCGAGGACCTCGAGGTCGCTTTTGAGGAGGGTATTGGCTTTGACGGCTCCGCCATCGAGGGCTTTGCCACGCCCGAGGAA
The DNA here is from genome assembly GCA_902469665.1 of uncultured Collinsella sp. GTDB lineage: Bacteria > Actinomycetota > Coriobacteriia > Coriobacteriales > Coriobacteriaceae > Collinsella. The sequence goes on from CABRDE010000044.1 coordinate 8,849, forward strand.
GCCGACATGCTGGCGTTTCCCGATGCTTCGACCTTCCAGATTTTGCCGTGGCGCCCGAGCCACAACGGCGTCGCTCGCGTGTTCTGCGATGTGTGCACCCCCGACCGCAAGCCCTTCGCCGGCGATCCGCGCGATGCGTTGCGCCGCATGTTCTATAAGGCCGAGAAGGCTGGCTACCTGCTCAACGTGGGTGCCGAGCTGGAGTATTACTACTTCCCCGACGAGCACACCCCCGAGCCGCTCGACAACGTGGGCTACTTCGATCTTTCGGTGAGCGATGCCGCTCGCGACCTGCGCCGCAACACGGTCCTCACGCTCGAGAAGATGTCCGTGCCCGTGGAGTACACCTTCCACGCCGCCGGCCGCTCGCAGCACGGCATGAGCCTGCGCCACGCCGAGGCCCTGAGCATGTCCGACGCCATCACCACGGCCAAACTCATCATTAAGCAGCAGGCTTACGAGAGCGGGTGCCACGCCTCCTTTATGCCCAAGCCGTTGGCGGGCGAGGACGGCAGCGCTATGTTCCTGTGCCAGTCGCTATTCGACCACGACGGCAACAACGTCTTTTGGGGCGAGGACGACGAGAAGTACCACCTTTCCGATATCGCCAAGCACTACATGGCCGGCATCTTGGCGCACGCGCGCGAGATCAGCGCCATCACTAACCCCACGGTCAACTCGTACAAGCGCATCACCACGGGCGGCGACTCCGTGCCGCAGTACGCCACGTGGGGCCTGCGCAACCGCGCGAGCATGGTCCGCATCCCGGTCTACAAGCCCGGCAAGCAGCTGTCCACGCGCATCGAGCTGCGCAGTCCCGACCCCATGGCCAATCCGTACCTGGTCAACGCCGTCACGCTGGCGGCTGGTCTCGACGGCATCGAGCGCAAGCTGGAGCTCCCGCCCGAGGCCACGGCCGAGACGCTCAAGCTCACCGACCGTCAGATGGTCGAGGCCGGCTACACGCCGCTGCCGCGTTCGCTCAAAGAGGCGCTCGACGTGTTTGAGGACTCGCAGTTTATGAAGGATGCCCTCGGCGAGCACATCCACAGCTTCTTCCTCAAAAAGAAGCGCGACGAGTGGCATAAGTTTGAGTCCACGATCACCGAGTGGGAGATCAAGCACTACCTGGCGAACTCCTAATCGCGCTGGCTTGTTCCAGTACGATTGAGCTCATTTCTTTGGAGGCCGATATGTCCGAAAAGAGTGCCCTGTTCATGGCGCGCACGACGCGCTTCCACGAGTTTGCCCGCAGCTTGACGACCACCCTGGGTGTCGAGGTGAGCCTGGCCACCCCCGATTCGCCGACTGCGGCGCACGACTTTGACCTGCTGATCCTCGATTCCGATGGCATCCGCAGCGACCGCATCGATCAGATTGCCAAGTGGCTCGACGATCGCGGCGGCGTCCCCATGTTGGTGATCGTCGACGATGAGGCGCTCGGCACCCTGCGTCTGCCGAATCACGCGCATGCCGACTTTGTATGCCCCACGGCGACGCCCAACGAGCTCAAGGCTCGCGCGCAGCGCCTGATGGGCGAGGAGGAGACCGTTACCGCCGACGATGTGCTCAACATCGATAACCTCGAGATCAACCTTGCCACCTACCAGGTGACGCTCGATAACGAGCCCATCGACCTGACGCTGATGGAGTACTCGCTGCTGAGCTTTTTGGCGACGCATCCCAACCGCGCCTACAGCCGCGAGGTGCTGCTGCACCGCGTGTGGGGCTTTGAGTACTGCGGCGGCACGCGCACCGTCGACGTGCACATTCGACGCATCCGTTCCAAGGTGGGCCCGCAGATCGCAGCACATATCACCACCGTCCGTGGCGTGGGTTATCTGTTTAAGGACTAGATTTCCACCACAAAGGGGACAGGCACCTTTGTGGTGGTTTTGCCGCATGTGCGGGTTCCTTTCGGGTTTGCAGAAGAACTTAAGCCTTCCTAAAAGATTGCGTTCTCATACACGTTCGCCCGCATATTGGGGTACAACTCAACGTGAACAATGATGGCCCGCCACATGTTTGGCGGGCCTTTGGTTATTTGACGAAAGGATCGCAGCTATGAGCGAGTACGATTCCCAGCATCCCCAGGATGCGGGCCACGCCGGCGAGACTCAGCAGCAACCGCGCGTACAGGTTGAGTCGACGCCTGCCGACGGCAACATTCCCTACGTGCAGGCCTACGACACGCAGACCGGCAAGCCGCTCGTCGGTCAGCAGGTCGTGAACAAGCACACGGTGGTCAAGACCAAGACCAAAAAGCTACCGATCTTTATTACGGCACTCGCCGGCTGTGCCTGCGGCGCCCTGCTGGTCATTGCGCTCATTATGAGCGGCACGCTCGATATCGGCGGCGGCAAGAATGCCGTGACGGCGGGTGCTTCGGGTTCGTCGACGCAAAAGATCACGATCGACTCCGAGGACACCACGCTGGCCGAGACCGTTTCTGCCAAGGCCCTGCCCTCCGTGGTTTCCATTACCGCCACTTCGAGCGGCAGCCAGAATGGCTCGCTTTCGCAGTCTGCCGACGAGTCGGATAACTCAGGCAGCGTCGGTTCGGGCGTAGTGCTCGATACCGAGGGCCACATCCTCACCAACAACCACGTGGTCGATGGCTATGACCAGTACGTGGTTACCATGGACGACGGAACCACGTACGAGGCCGAGTTCGTGGGCAACGATGCCTCGAGCGACCTGGCCGTCATCAAGCTCAAGGACGCCGACGCCTCCAAGCTCACGCCGATCGAGATCGGTGATTCCTCCAAGCTCAACGTGGGCGAGTGGGTCATGGCAATCGGTTCGCCGTTCGGCAACGAGCAGTCTGTCTCCACGGGTATTGTGTCGGCGCTCTACCGCTCCACGGCCATGAGCTCTACCAGCGGTAACACCATCTATGCCAACATGATCCAGACCGATGCCGCCATCAACCCGGGCAACTCGGGTGGCGCGCTCGTTAACGACAATGGTGAGCTGGTGGGCATCAACTCGCTCATCGAGAGCTATTCGGGCTCCAGCTCGGGCGTGGGCTTTGCTATTCCCGTTAACTACGCCAAGAACATTGCCGACCAGATCATCGGCGGCAAGACGCCGGTTCATCCGTATCTGGGCGCCACACTTTCGAGCGTCAACGCGCTCAACGCCCGCACCAACAAGCTGAGCACCGATAGCGGCGCGTATGTGGCGAGCGTCGTCGAGGACGGTCCTGCTGCCAAGGCCGGCATTCAGGAGGGCGACGTCATCACCAAGCTGGGCGACGACGAGATTACGAGCGCTGATGGCCTGATCATCGCGCTGCGCAGCCACGAGGTGGGCGAGAAGGTCGAGATCACGCTCATGCGCGGCAAGGACGAGAAGAAGGTCACCGTCGAGCTTGGCTCCGACGAGGAGCTGCAGAACCAGCAGCAGGACGACAGCGCAACCGACACCGGCAACGGCGGTATTACCGACGAGCAGCTGCGCCAGTATCTGGAGGAGCTGCTAGGCCAGCAGGGCCAGGGCCAGGGCTACGGCCAGGGTTTCTAACGAGCTGTATCGCACATACCGATGCCAGAGGGGCTGTCCCATCAACGTGGGACAGCCCCTCTTTTCTTATTGATCCGTTGGGGACGGAGGAAAACGGATCACTTTGGGCTGACAAGAGGCCTGGTTCGGAATGGTCTGGACAGTTGGTTCAGATACGTATAAATCTGGGGCAGCTTGGGATGCGTTTTGAGCAATTTTTGATTGGGATGGGGCTCGGATGGGTGTTTGGAAGGGAGAGCGGGACGTTTACATGGTCTCAAGGAGCCCAAATTAGTTGAAACAGGGGTGTTCGTGCCTGATTCAGCTCTAGGATTTATACGTATCTGAACTAACTGTCCACTCCAGTCTGGCGGCTGCCGATTCGGTGCGGTTCGAGACCGCTATTCGGCCTCATTGCGACCGGTGGTACTCTAGTATCCGTTTGAAATCGAGCGAAGGAGTGCCGCTATGGAGCAATCGAGCCTGTTTGGTGACGGCGTGGACATCGATACCGAAACGTCTACGACTGCGGAAGCCACCGCGCCGACCGATGCCCGTGCCCAGGCGGCAGCGCGCGCGGCCGAGCTGCGCCACGAGCTCGACTACCACGCCTATCGCTACTACATGCTCGACGCACCCGAGATCACGGACGCCGCCTTCGACAAAATGCTCGTTGAGCTGCAGGAAATCGAGGCGGCCTATCCCGATCTGGTGACGCCCGACAGCTATACCCAGCGCGTGGGCGGCTACGTGAGCGAGCAGTTTACGCCGGTCACGCACATGGCACGCATGTATTCCATGGACGATGCCATGGATCTGGACGAACTCGACGCATGGCTCCAGCGCACCGAGGATGCGCTCGGCGCCGGCAGCGTCACCTATACCTGTGAGCTTAAGATTGACGGTCTGGGCGTGGCGCTTACCTACCAAAACGGCACCTTCGTGCGCGCGGCCACGCGCGGCGATGGCACCACGGGCGAGGACGTGTCGCTCAACGTCCGTACCATCAAGGATGTGCCCATGCACCTGTCCGAGCCGGCGCTCGCTCATATGGGCGCCGACCGCGAGCGTACCATCGAAGTACGCGGCGAGGTCTACATGCCCAAGGGCAGCTTTGTCCGCCTGAATGAAGAGGCCGATGCCGAGGGCCGCGACCCCTTTGCCAACCCGCGCAACGCTGCCGCCGGCAGCCTGCGCCAAAAGGACCCCAAGATCACGGCACGCCGCGACCTGGCCACCTTTATCTATGCCATCGCCGATATCGACCCGCTGCACGTCCACAGCCAGCGCGAGTTTCTGGACTGGCTGCGTAGCGCCGGCTTTAGCGTCAACCCTAACGTTGCCCGTTGCGCCACGCCCGCCGAGGTCCACGAGTTCTGCGCCCAGGCGCTCGAACATCGCGGTGACCTGGACTACGACATCGACGGCGTGGTCGTAAAGGTTGACAGCTTTCAACAGCAGCTCGACCTGGGCTTTACCGCCCGCGCACCGCGCTGGGCCATTGCCTTTAAGTTCCCGCCCGAGGAAAAGCAGACCGTCCTGCGCGAAATTCGCATCCAGGTGGGCCGCACCGGCGTGCTCACGCCGGTCGCCGAGTTCGACCCGGTGATGGTTGCCGGCTCCACCATCGCGCGCGCCACGCTGCACAACATCGACGAGATTCGCCGCAAAAACGTGCGCGAGGGCGACACCATCATCGTGCACAAGGCGGGTGACGTGATCCCCGAGGTCGTGGGGCCGGTGCTCGACAAGCGCCCGGCCGATTCGGTCGACTGGCACATGCCCGAGGTCTGTCCCGTGTGCGGCAGCCCCGTGGTCCATGAGGATGGCGAGGTTGCCTACCGCTGCGTGTCCATCGACTGCCCCGCGCAGCTCAAGGAGCGCCTGCTCCATTGGGTGAGTCGCGGCTGCATGGACGTCGACGGCCTGGGCGACGAGATCGTCGACAAGATGATTGCCGCCGGCCTGATCCACGATGTCGCGGACTTCTACCAGCTCACGGTCGACGACATCGCAGGCCTGGACACGGGGCGCACCTATGCCAGCTCCAACAGCAAAAAGGGCGTCAAGAAGGGCGACCCCATTCCGGTGGGCCTCAAGACGGCTGAGAAAATCATCGCCGAGCTCAACAAGTCCAAGAGCCAGCCGCTCGGTCGCGTGCTGTTTGCCCTGGGCATCCGCCACGTGGGCAAGAGCGTGGGCGAGGTCATCGCCGAGCGATTCCTGTCGATTGACAAGCTTATCTTGGCGAGCGAAGAGGATATCGCCGAGTGCGAGGGCATCGGTCCCAAGATTGCGGCAAGCGTCAAGCAGTTCCTGGCCGTGCCCGAGAACCTTGCCGTGCTGGAGCGCCTGCGTCAGGCGGGCCTGTCGCTCGAGGTCGACCTGGGCGCCGCACATGCACAGGCCGCAGCCGATGCCGGCGTGGCGGGCGAGCTCGCCGACGCACAGCCGCTTGCGGGTCTGACCTTCGTGCTCACCGGCACGCTCGTAAACCGCACGCGCGACGAGGCAGGCGCGGCGCTCAAGGTGCTTGGTGCCAAGGTCTCGGGCAGTGTTTCAAAGAAGACGAGCTATCTAGTCGCCGGCCCCAAAGCGGGCTCCAAGCTCACCAAAGCCGAGCAGCTGGGCGTACCCGTACTGGACGAGGACGCACTCGAGCAGATTCTGGCTACTGGTCAGGTGCCCCAGGCTTAGTGCATCGATAATCAAATTAGAAAACCTCCCGGAAAGGTTGATACTTTCCGGGAGGTTTTTATTTGGGCGTGGTGGCGGGCAGCATGATCTGCGTCATGTAGGTTGCTGAGGGTGACCCTGCGGAGCGGTGTCGTTCCGGAGCGATAGAAGATTCATACAAAGCAAAGGGGCCCTGCAGTGAGGTCCCACAACGGGGCTGCCCCATTGTAATGAGTTTTATGCACTTTAACATTAACATTAACGTGTATACTTAGCAGTGAAGATATATGTTGAGAGGAGCAGTTATGGTTACCGTCGCGTTTTCGGAGCTGCGCCAAAACCTTACGCAGGTGGCCGAAAAGGTTGCCAATGAGGGCGAGGAGGTTGTGGTCTTCAAGCGGAGCAAGCCGTTGTTCAAGATCGTGCCGCTCGACTATGAAGGTCCAGTTACGGTGGAATATGACGCTGCCCAGGAGCGTGGGGGCGCAAAGCCGACGTGCGGCACGGGCAAGCCCAAGCGCGACGTGGGTACGATGTGGCATCCCAAGATTACCTGGAAGGAGATCCGTGAGATGCTCGCGGAGAATGAGGACTACCAGGAGTATCTCGATATCGTGGCTAACATGCCAAAGGGAACGCCGCTCGATACGATGACGGTTGAAGATGAAAAGCGCGTCGCGAGGGAGCGCTACCTATGAGGGCATTTCTCGATACCAATTTTCTGCTCGATTGCGTGCTGCCGGGCCGGCCGGAGCATGGGGCGGCGCAAATGATCAAGGGGCTCGTTGACGTGGGGCTTATCGAGGGCGTTGTTTCGGCCTGCTCTCTCAAGGACGTGTACTACATTCTCACTAAACAGACAGGCGAGGCACGCGCCCGCGAGGTAGTGCGTGACTGTCTTAAGAGCTACTCGGTAGAGCCTCTCGACCAAGAAGCTTGTTTTACCTCCGCCTATTCCGATGAGCCGGACTTTGAGGACGGCTGTATCCGTGCGATGGCCGAGCGTGCCGGCGTGGACTTTATCATCACGCGTGACCGCGTCGCTTTTGTGCGCTCGCCCATCAAGACCTTCTCGCCTGCAGAGTTCATCCGTGCGTTTCCGATTCCGGAGGAGTAAAACCGCCATATCGGGGACTGTCCCCGGCGTTTAGCGAGCTTGTTGGGAGGCTCCTGGTCCAGTGACTGTTACAAAAAACGGCTATAGCAAATTTGTTGTACTTCGATCCGAGGACTACGACCTCATGGTTCAGGAACAGGCTAAGGCTCGTCTGATGGCTCGTATAGCTGTGGCCGAGCGGGAGCGTGCTGCTGGCACGGCGCGTGATGCCTTTGAGGCTCTCGATGACCTTGAGGCAAAATATGGCCTATAACGTCAAGATTCTGCCTTCAGCCGAACGTTATCTAGGCAGTTCTTATCTGAACGGGGCAACGGGCACCGTGATTTGCGTCACGTAGGTCGCCGGGTCGTCGCTGATGATGTCGTCGATCAGGACGATTTCGCGTTGCCCCGCTACGCTACCAACTTGTCAAAAGCCCCGCGCCGGTTGAGCACGGTAAACGCGACAACACAGATGACCGCCGACAAAATCGATCCGCACGGCGAGGCGATGCCCATGGGAAACAGCGTGTCGGAATAGGCGTTCGACAGCAGCCACGCGCCCGGCACGCGAATGAGCGCCACGGCCAGCACGTTGTGCGCAAAGCCGATGTAGCTCTTGCCATACGCAGCGAAAAAGCCGCTAAAGCAAATGTGGATGCCGGCAAAGATTGCGTCGAAAATGTAGCTGCGCATATAGCCGGTACCGGCCGCGACTACTGCAGCGTCCTTGGCAAAAAAGCCAATAAACGCCGGCGCCACCAGCCACATCAACACCGTGATCAAGCAACCGTACACCACCGAGATGGTCATGGCGTCTTTGAGTACCTGACGCGCGCGGTCGCCCTTGCCCGCGCCGGCGTTTTGCGCCGTGAGTGCACTGACGGTGGCGCCCATGGAACTCGGCACAATGAACAAGAAGCTGATCATCTTCTCGACCAGGCCCACGGCGGCGGCGTCGACGAGCCCTCGGTGGTTGGCGATGACGGTGATAAACATAAACGCCACCTGGATGCAGCCGTCCTGCACGGCCACGGGCACGCCGATCTTAAGGATGCTGCCGAGCACCTCGGGCTGGGGGCGCAGGTCGCTACGCTTAACGTGGATGTTCGTGCGACGGCTCTTGAGCCACACGAGCGCGAGGGCAACGCTGGCCGTCTGCGCGGTCACCGTGCCGAGCGCCGCGCCCACGGGGCCGAGCCCCATGCGCCCGATAAATAGAAAATCGAGCGCGATGTTGATGATGCACGCCACGCCAATCACGTACATAGGCGAGCGCGAATCGCCCAGCCCGCGAAAGATGGCCGAAAGAATGTTGTATGCGGCGATAAACGGAATGCCGACAAAGCAGATGCGCAGGTAGGCAGCGGTTCCTTCGACCGCCTCGGCCGGCGTGCCAATGAGCGCCACGATCTGTGGGCACAGTGCGAGCAGGACAGCGGCCAGCACCACCGAGACACCCATAAAGAGCGTGATGGTGTTGCCGATGGCGGTCTCGGCTCGGTCAAACCGGCGCGAGCCCACGGCGTGGCCGACGATAACCGTCGTTCCCATGGCCAAGCCCACGAGCGTCACGGTAATGATATAGAGCGTCTGCGCACCATTGCCCACGGCGGTGATGCCGGCGGCGCCGCTAAATTGCCCCATCATGTACAGGTCGGCCATGCCGTAGAGCATCTGCAAAAAGTACGAGAGCATATAAGGCAGGGCAAAGACCGCGATGGTCTTGAGGACATTGCCGCGTGTGAGGTCGTGTTCCATGGGCGGGGCTTTCTGGCTGGGTTTGTTCACGTACCAGTGTAGTGAAAACCCTACAACGATTGTAGAGTCAAGGTTTGTGTTGACGCCGAAGCGAAAAAGTCTCGCGCACCATTATTCCGAGTGAATATGGACACACATCACGAGAACTCGCCGCCGGCGCTAACCTTGCAGAAAACGATTTCGGAATACTTGACACCATTATTCGGCGCGCAATAATACGTGCGTTTGCGAACAACGTTTGATGGGGGTTGAACCTGCGTGCGCAATCTCAAAATACTGTTTTCCTATCTAGGGGCATACCGTCGCGATGCCATCCTCGGCGTGTTCTTTGTGTCGGTCGAGACGGTGCTCGAGCTGTTTATCCCGGTCATCATGGCCAACATCATCGATGTGGGCGTGCCTGCGGGTGATATCAACTACATGCTGCTGCAGGGCGCGTACATGTTGGTGTGCGCTGCGCTTTCGCTGGTACTGGGCTTGGGTTATGCCCGCACGTCCGCCCGCGTTGCCTCGGGCCTAGGCGCTAACCTGCGCGAGGCCGAGTATAAAAAGATTCAGACGCTCGCTTTTGGTAACCTGGACAACTACGACGCCAGCTCGCTCGTCACCCGCATGACCACGGACATCACCGTTATCCAAAATGCTGTGGGCAACGGCTTTCGCCCTATGGTGCGCGGCCCGGTGACGCTTATCGTCGGCCTTATCTACGCGCTGATGCTGTCGCGCCCGCTCGCCACCGTCTTTGCGATCATCTTGCCCGTGCTGGCAATCGTACTGGGCGTCATCACCTATCGCGTCAGTCCGCTCTACCGCCAACTCCAGACCTCGATGGACCACCTCAACGGCGTGGTACAGGAAGACCTCACCGCCGTGCGTGCCGTCAAGGCCTACGTTCGTACCGAGCACGAGGAGGCCAAGTTCGACACCGTCAATACCGAGCTCGCCGGCACTGCGACGAAGACCTTTGGCAACGCGGTGCTCAACCTGCCGGTGTTTCAGCTGTCGATGTACGTGGCTGCGCTCTCCATCCTGTGGATTGGCGGCCACATGATTCTCGCCGGCAAGCTGGGCGTGGGCTCGCTCACGGGCTTTATGAGCTACGTGCTGCTGATCATGAACTCGCTCATGATGATTTCCAATGTGTTTTTGCTGCTCACGCGCGCTCTCACGAGTGTGGGCCGTATCGCAGAGGTGCTCGATGAGGAGCCCTTTATCGCCAACCCTGCGGGAGACCTCGCGACTGCGGCGCCAGCGGACGGCAGTATCGAGTTTCGCGACGTTTCCTTTAAATACCGCGCGGATGCAGCCGAGGATGTGCTCGAGCATATCGACCTTCGCATCGAGAGCGGCTCGACGGTGGGCATCCTCGGCGGCACGGGCTCGGGCAAGAGCTCGCTTGTGCAGCTGATTGCGCGCCTGTACGACGCTACCGAGGGCGCCGTGCTTGTGGGCGGACGTGACGTGCGTGACTACGACCTCGCAACCCTACGCGACGCCGTGGGCATTGTGCTGCAAAAGAACGTGCTGTTTACGGGCACCGTGCGCGAGAATCTGCAGTGGGGCAATCCGCAGGCGTCGGACGATGAGCTCCTCGCGGCTTGCCGCGCGGCGTGCGTGGACGAGTTCCTTGATCGCATCGGCGGGCTGGACGGCGAGTTGGGCCAAGGCGGCGCCGGTGTCTCGGGTGGCCAGAAGCAACGCCTGTGCATCGCGCGCACGCTGCTCAAGCATCCGCGCGTGCTCATTTTTGATGACTCCACCAGCGCGGTCGATATGGCGACCGACGCAAAGATTCGCGAGCACATCGCTCGGATTCCCGATGCGACCGTGCTCATCATCGCCCAGCGCATCGCGAGTGTCATGGATGCCGATCGCATTGTGGTGCTGGACGACGGTCGTGTCCACGGCGTGGGCACGCACGAGGAACTGCTGACGGGCGACAACATATACCAGGAGATTTACGCCTCGCAGATGGAGTTTGCGGGGAACGCGGACGCCGGCGATGGCAACGACGGTGGCTGCGCGAATGATCCATTTTCCTCCGTCGCATGCGGATCGCCCTTGGAAGGGGGTGAGCGCCATGCCTAAGACCGCAGCCCAAGCACGCCCGGCCGACCTCAAACGCACTGTGCGCCGCCTGCTCTCCTACATGGGGCATGCCAAGTTCTCGTTGCTCGCGGTGGGCGTGCTCGCCTCCGTCGCCGCCATCGCGAGCCTCGCCGGCACCTACATGGTGCGCCCCATCGTTAACGGTTTGGCTACGGGCGGGGAGGAACTGCTCGCCAAGCAGGTCATCCTGACGGCGATCATCTACGCCGCGGGCGTGCTTTCGGCCCTGGGCTACTCGCAGATCATGGTGCGCGCGGCCCAACGCGTGGTGTCCGATATTCGCCGCGACCTGTTCGCGCACATCCAGGCGCTGCCGCTCAGTTATTTTGACAGCACGCGCTCGGGCGACATCATGAGTTTTTTCACCAACGACGTCGACACCGTCTCCGAGGCGCTTAACAACAGCTTTGCCAACGTGATTCAGGCCGCCATTCAGGTTGTGGGCACCACGGCTATGCTCATCATCCTTAACTGGCAGCTCACGATTATCACACTCGTGTGCGATGCGGCCATTGTGCTGTATGCGCGCTACTCGGGCGCGCGCTCTAAGCGTTTCTTTGCTGCCCAGCAGGCATCGCTTGGCGACCTGGACGGATATATCGAAGAGATGGTCTCGGGTCAAAAGGTCATCAAGGTCTTTAACCGTGAGGCGGCGAATGTCGCCGGCTTTGCCTGCCGCAACGACGAGCTTCGCCGCACCGGCACCGCCGCCGTGAGCTATGCCAACTCCATGGTGCCCATGACTGTCGTGATTGGCTACGTCAACTATGCCATCGTCGCCGTGGCGGGCGGCATGCTCTGCATCAAGGGGCTCGCCGACGTAGGTGCGCTCGCGAGCTACCTGGTCTTTGTGCGCCAGGCCGCCATGCCCATCAACCAGTTTACGCAGCTCGGCAACTTCTTGCTCAACGCGTTGGCCGGTGCCGAGCGCCTGTTTGCGGCTATGGACCTTAAGCCCGAGGTGGACGAGGGCTGCGTGGAGCTGGTGCAGACGGGCGACGCCGCGTGGGCGTGGAAGATTCCCGAGGGCCAGGGCGTGGGCGCGTATGGGCATCTGCATGACGTGGCAGCCGTTGATGAGTCGGGCCGCGCGGTGGCCGCCGACGGCACCGAGCTCACGTGCGGCTTGGTCCCGCTTGCCGGCGACGTGCGCTTCCATGCCGTGGACTTTTCCTACGTGCCGGGCGCCCGCGTGCTCACGGACCTCAACCTGTTTGCCAAGCCGGGGCAAAAGATTGCGTTTGTGGGCTCGACGGGCGCCGGAAAGACGACCATCACCAACCTCATCAACCGCTTCTACGAGGTCGATGACGGCGAGATCACGTACGACGGCATCGACGTCAAGCACATTGCCAAGGCCAGCCTGCGCGGGTCGCTCGGCATTGTGCTGCAGGACACGCACCTGTTTAGCGGCACCATTGCGCAGAACATCCGCTTTGGCAAGCTCGACGCGACCGACGAGGAGGCGCGCGCCGCTGCCGAGGCCGCCTGCGCCGACTCGTTTATCCGCCGCCTGCCGCGGGGCTACGACACACCGGTCACGGCCGACGGCGCCAACCTGTCGCAGGGTCAGCGTCAGCTGCTCGCCATCGCGCGCGTGGCCGTCGCCGATCCGCCGGTGCTCATCCTGGACGAGGCCACGAGTTCCATCGACACGCGTACCGAAAAGCTCATCGAGCGCGGTATGGACCGCATCATGCGCGGTCGCACCACGTTTATGATCGCGCACCGCCTGTCCACTGTCCGCGACGCCGACGCCATCATGGTCCTCGAACACGGCCGCATCATCGAGCGCGGCACGCACGAAGAGCTGCTCGCCCAGCACGGCGAGTACTGGCAGCTGGCGCATGGCTTAAAAGAGCTGGATTAACCCGTTCGAGCACGATGCTTTGACCCCTCCGTGTTCCTCACCTCGTCTCAAACCATCACAACATTCGACGTTTTTTGCCAAAAACGGGAAAAGCATCTAATGTTGTGATGGTTTTTCTACCACTCGACCGGGTGAAATCGCTTTCTTGCGCACGAAGGTGTGCGGACCCGTGGGCAGGGAATAAGGTTGGTTATCCGACTCCATTGGAGGGCTCATGGACCTGCCGATCGTCCTGTCCCATAAGACTGCCTGGCTGTACCACAACGTGGCGCGCCCGTCCGAGCCGCTCTCGCGAGCAAGCAGCCTATACGATGAGGACTCGCCTGCTAACGAGGCGGAGCCGGCCGCGAGCCTGCCCAAATTGGGACTCGATGCCAAGGGGCTGAGGGCTTCGACGGCAGTTGGAATCGTTACCGACTATCTGGTTTCGCTTGGTATTCCACGAGAAGAGCTCGATCATATCGACACGCTCGTCAACTTCGATTTTGAGCGCTCGACGCCGGCTGGATTTAGATGCCACGTGTTTGGAGCGCCGGTACCTCCAGGCCATCTTATCGAGGTGGCAGAGGGCCTTCTGGTGGTTGATGAGGCCATGTGCTTTGTCCAAGCGGGTTCGTGGATGAGCGAACCCGAGCAGCTGGAATATGGCTACGAAATCTGCGCCCGATACCATTTGAATCATCTGTCGACAGGCGATTATATCGAGATGGGGCAGAGGTATACCGTTGCCGACTTGATTGCCTATTGCAATGAGAACCGATCTCGTCAGGGGGCTATACGCGCGGCCGCCGCGCTCAAGCGCGTGCACGATGGCGCGCGGTCGCCCATGGAGACGGCCACCGCAATCATGGTCGTAGCAAAACGTTCCCAGGGCGGGCTGGGATACGCCAAGATCGAGCTCAACCATCGGGTCGATGTTCCCAACGAGTTCAAGTATCTCGCAAAGGCCGGGTATTTCGAGATCGACGTATATGCGCCTGCGAGCGGTACGGGGATTGAATACAACGGCTCGGACCATCTTGATAAACAGCGCAGCGCGTCGGATGCGGAGCGTATGACCGTGCTGAGCGCGCTGGGCTTTAGGATGATCGTCCTCACCGGGACTCAGTTTGCCCACCAGCTGCAATTGCACCGGGCGATGAACGCCATCGCGCTCGCTATGGGTCTTAAGTGCGACCGAAGCGAGACATTCCAGAAACGTCAAAACGACCTGCGAGAGTTCGTGATTCGACACTGGGACGGCGGCCTTTAGGGGTGCTTTGGTCCTTCTACGGGGCGCTGCGGCAGGCAAACCATCACAACATTCGACGTTTTTCGCCAAAATCGGGAAAAGCATCGAATGTTGTGATGGTCTGTGCTGATGATGGGCTTGGAAGTCCGTTTTGCTCGAAGCGGCCTGTCCTGTCGTACGGGTGTCGGCGTGATTCTCTCGTGGGGTATTATGTTTCCCGAAGAATAAATCGCCGCGCGAGGGGAGGGCTGCGTGGACGGGCGCGTGCAACATGACGGTTTTGGCCGCGATATCAACTACCTGCGCATTGCCGTCACCGACAAGTGCAATTTCCGCTGCATTTACTGCATGCCGGCCGATGGCGTGGCGCCCCGTGCGCACGACGAGCTGCTCAGCGCCGAGGAAATCGCCCGTTTTGTGCGCCTGGTGGCGGGGGAGGGCATTCGCCGCGTGCGCCTGACGGGCGGCGAGCCGCTGGTCAGCCGCCGTATCATTCCGCTCATTCGTGACATCCGCGCGATTCCGCAGATCGAAGACATCTCGCTCACCACCAACGGCGCCCTGCTGCCCAAGCTGGCGCCGCAGCTCAAAGATGCCGGGCTTAACCGCGTCAACATCTCGCTCGACACGCTCGACCCTACGCTCTTTGGAAAGATCACGCGTCTGGGTCGGCTCGAGCAGACCATGGCGGGCATCGACGCGGCGCTGGCTTGGGGCTTTGAGCCCGTTAAGGTCAACTGCGTTGTTGTGCGCCGGCTCAACCAGGACGTGGCGGCCCTCGCGCGGCTGACCGTCGACCGCCCCATCCACCTGCGCTTTATCGAATACATGCCCATCGGCGACGAACACACGAGCTCGCATTGCGCTGTGGACCCGCATGCGCCCGCGCTCAATCCCGAGCTGTGGGACGCGAGCGACACCGTGCCGAGCGACGAGCTGCGGGCACGCATCAATGCCGGGGCCGCCGCGACGGGACTGGGCGAGCTCGAGCCGCTCGACATTAACGACGCTCCTGCCGGCGCGGGCCCTGCGCGCTATTGGCACTTTCCGGGCGCGGCGGGAACGGTCGGCTTCATTAGCGCCATGTCCAATCATTTTTGTGCGAATTGCAACCGTCTGCGCCTGACGGCCGATGGCAACGTGCGTCCGTGCCTGTTCAGCGATGCCGAGTATTCGGTGCGCGACGCCCTGCGCCGTGGTGATGATATGCAGGTACTTTCGATTTGGCGCGATGCCGTGGCCCACAAACCGCAGGAACACGCGATAATTGAGGGCACGCAACGATTTATGTCCCAAATCGGAGGATGATCATATGGCCAAGAGCAGGTACGCCGATGCCACCAAGGCCGCTCGCAGGGCCGCGATGTCTGCCCACAAAGACGCGGCCGCGGCAAGCGATGCTGACGCGTCCGCACAGCCGACTGCCAGCGCTGCCGCCGAGCCCGCCCGCGACGCCCGTCGCGACGAGCTGACGCATGTGGACGCCAAGGGCGAGGTACGTATGGTCGACGTGTCCGACAAGGCCGAGACCCATCGCATTGCCATCGCCGAGGGCACCATCCTCATGCACCCCGAGACACAGGCCATGGTGCTGCAAGACCGCGCCAAAAAGGGCGATGTGCTTGCCTGTGCGCGTGTGGCGGGCATTATGGCCATCAAGCGCACGAGCGACATCATCCCCATGTGCCATCCGTTGCTCATTACCAAGAGCAAGTGCGATATCGAGCCCATCGCTCCGGCGGGGACGCCGGCCGAGGACGTGCCCGAGGGCTGGGCGCCGGCGCGCACGGACGGGCAGGTCGGCTTTCACGTACTGGTTACGGCCGGCGTGACGGGCAAGACGGGTATCGAGATGGAGGCCCTGACCGGCGCGAGTGCCGCGTGCCTGACCATCTATGACATGTGCAAGGCCGTCGATCGCGGCATGGAGATCGTCGATGTGCGCCTGCTGCACAAGGAGGGCGGCCGCTCGGGCGTGTGGGATCGCGCGGAGCGTCAGGCCGCTGCCGTTGAGGCCGTGGCCGCTGACGGTGCCGCGCCCGCGAGCGCACCCGTCGCCGTCGCGCCCGCAGCTCCGACACCGGCCGTCCCCGCGATCGCGTTTATCGGCTACCAGAACTCGGGCAAGACCACGCTCGTCGAGAAGGTTATTGCCGAGCTCACCCGCCGCGGCCTGCGCGTGGGTTCGCTCAAGCATCATGGGCATCACGGCTTTGATATCGATGTGCCCGCTAAGGACACCTGGCGCCATCACCAGGCCGGCTCCAAACACGTGGGCCTCATCTGCGCCACGCGCTGGGCGGAGTACGCCGACACGCGCGAGGAGGACGAGATGCCCGCGCGCGAGCTGCTGTCGCGCTACAACGATGTCGACGTGGTGATCATCGAGGGCTACAAGACCGAGGGCTTCGACAACATCGTGGTCGCGCGCTCCGGTGTCGACCGTCTGCGCGGCAAGAGCTCGCTTGACCTAGTCGACGGTCACACGCTGGCCCTTGCCTGCAACGAAGCCCTGGCACGTCAGGCCTTCGACGCCGGCTTCGCGACCCGAGCCATCAACATCAACGATGCCCGAGCCATCTGCGACCTTATTCAAGATTATCTGGCCTAAAACCAGCCAAAAAAGACAGGTTAATTTGGCAGGTTTTATCTGGGCAAACGTCATTTCCACCACAAAGGGGCCAGGCACCTTTGTGGTGGTTTTTGCTTTGGTAGATGTGTGGGGCATGCCTTACAATCTACCAAGTAGTTCATGACGGGCGAAAAACGGAGAGAAGGGGCTTGATGCGTCCTTAATGTTTCATGCGGATAGATTGATTTGACAGACGGTGGCGAATGCCCGCCGTCCGCATTCGTATGAAACAAGGAGTCTCCATGCTCGCCTCTCTTTTCTCAAAGCCTCAATCATCGCTGTCCGCGCAGGCTAAGCACCTGGTGGCAATGCGCTTCCTCATATATACCGGCTTTCAGACCAGTTATTTTATCGGTGTCATCGGAACGCTCACCTATGCAGACGATGTCTCGGTTGTGGCGACATCGCTGGCCGTCCTTTTTATGAACGTATTCGTGATCTTGGGATCCTTTGCGGGTGGCGCGGCGCTCGACGCCTGGGGCCCGCGCCGTCATTTCTTGCTGAGCATCGTGGGCACGCTGGCAACCGGCGCGGCAATCCTCGTTTTTGGTAGCGCGACCGGCATCGTCCTGCTCGCCGCGGTGCTCCTGGGCTTTGTGATGGGGTTCGCCCAGCCCATCGCCACATCCTATCCGGCCTACCTCACCGACGATCCTGTCGAGCTCAAAGACATCAACTCCGCCATAACCATGTTCTCCAACGTGAGCATTATCGTCGGCCCCACACTGGGCGGCTTTGCCGCGGCGGCTGCGTCGTCGCGCACGGTGTTCGTGCTCATGATGCTCTTTACCATGCTGGCGCTCGTCGCCGGTTGGGGCTTTAGGCCGCAAGCGGGTCACGTCGCCACGCGCGAAAGCAGTCCCGCGGACAGCAGCGCAACGGCAAGTACCGCCAGTCAAAGCTCCGACTCCAGTAAATCCACCCGCGTCACCTTCGCGACCAGCATCAAGACAGTCTTCACCAACAGCGTCCTCGCCCTGCTGTTCTGCATTATTTTCCTTTCAAACTTTGGCTACGGTGCCTTTGACCCGCTGGAGTCGTTCTTCTACCGCGATGTCCTGCACGTCGGTGTTGAGTGGATGGGCTGGCTCTCGTCGGCCAGCGGTGTGGGCGCGGTGCTGGGCGCCGTCCTCGCGCTCCGCTTGCCGCCGCGCTTTGTCAGTCTCAAAACGCTGCTCGTGGCACTCATATCCGTGGGCCTGGGAAGCCTGCTCTACGTGGGAACAACGTACGTGGGCGTGGCGCTCATTGGCCAGATTGCCCTGGGCGTGGCCTGGGGCGTCGTCAACCCGCTCCACAACACGATCGTGCAAACGACGGCCCCGCTCGAGCAGCTCGGTCGCGTGAACTCGGTCATGGGTTTTGGCAACATGTTCGCCGGCGTGGCCCCGCTGGCGATTGCCCCGTGGCTGGCGGCGACGTTTGGCGTGCAGCAGACGCTCGTTGGTGCGGGCATGGTCGTGACGGCGGTTCCCGCGGCGTTGCTGCTGTTTGGACGCCGACATTTTGATCGTGCCGCAAGGCAGTAAAAACCATCACAACATTAGATGAAAATCGCGATTTTGCCGAAAAACGTCGAATGTTGTGATGGTTTGCGCTCCGGCCAGGCCACCCTTCGGGTTCGGCCACCACAAAAGGGGCCAGGCACCTTTGTGGTGGTTTTGCTCCAAAGCGCTCCGTGCGCGCCTTGGTATACCATGTACACCATTTCCAGCCACATTCAGCACCGTCGCACAACCCAGAAAGGCCCCCCATGGACACCACCTTCAGCCACATCAAAGCCGTGTTCTGCGATATCGACGGCACGCTGCTCACGAGCCAGCACGCGGTGTCCCCGCGCACCGTGGCGGCGATTCGCGCTCTGCGCGAGCGCGGCGTGCTCTTTGGCCTGTGCACCGGGCGCGACGCCCAGGCGACCGAGGCCATGTTTGGGCTCTGGGGTATCGAAGGCCTGGTAGACGTGATGGTGGGCTGCGGTGGCGCCGAGGTCATCGACCGCGCGCATGACATCAACGAGCTGAGTTATCCGCTGCCGGGCGAGACCATCGCGCGCATTTGCAAGCACATGGCGGACCTTCCAGCAACGCCCGTCTGCCCCCGAGACGGCGTGTTCTACGTGCCCGAGAGCAACGCGTGCGTCGAGCACCTGTCGCGCGTCGACGGCGTGCCCTACCAGGTGGTCGATTTTGCCGAGTTTTTGCGCGAGCCGCAGCCCAAGGTGATGTTTACCATGGCGCCCGAGGTAATGCCGCGGGTGATTGAGCGGGCGTCGACGTTTGCCGATAACACTGTTAAGGCGGCGGCTCTGCAAACCACGCAGCGGCTCTACGAGTTCATGGATCCGCGCGTGTCCAAGACGCGCGGCCTTGTGCGCGTGGCGGAGCTCAACGACATGGAGCTCGAGAACATTTGCGTGTTTGGCGATGCCGATAACGACACCTGCATGGTGGCCGACGCCGGCGTGGGCGTGGCCATGGCAAACGGCAGCGACGCCACCCGCGCCGCAGCTGATTTTGTAACCGCGAGCAACGACAAAGACGGCATCGCGATCTTTATCGAGGAACATCTGCTGTAGCGCCGGGGCAGAATCAACACAAAGGGGACGGGCACCTTCGTGGTGGCCTCAGGCGATTTGGGCGAGTTGATGCCTACAATCTGCGCGCAAATACCAATATGGTTGTCTGAACATTACGCTTCTGACTACCGATGAGTTAAAGATATTCTCATCAGTTTGGTAGGGTATTTCTCCCGGTAAATGACCTACAGCTCATGGTCAATTTTCGACTGTTTACAGGATGTTTACTCTTGAGCAAAATGTTGTGCAAATAAATCTAATGCCATTAAAAAATGATGGGCAACTAAATTACCAGTAGAAACAAAAAATAGATAGCAAATAAACGAAGGTAAATCTGAGCAATTGTCAAGAGAATTGACAATTCGCTACAAAACTATCGGTTTATTTGCCCAGATGTTCAAACAATTGTTAGAATAGTCATTACTAAGCGTGCGCAATTTCAGGTTGCGCAGATACGTTTGATAGTGAAAGAGCACGATCGCGGTCTCTTGGGGAGGAGACATCGATGAAAGCGAATTCAGAAAAAACTAAGCAGAGTAAAAAAGCGACGCGCCGTGTACTGGCAGGCGTTTTGTGCGGAGCCTCCGTGTTGAGCCTGGTGCTGTCGCTCGTCATGCCTCCAATCTCGCAGGCCATTGCCAACGATACCCAGACGGTTCCTACCGAGGAAACTGTGATGGGGGGGGGTTCCTCAAGTGAGTCTGCTGATGTAGAAAACACCAACAACGGGGATACCGAAAAGCAGAATAGTGACGATGCCGGGAATGGCGCGAGCGAAGACGCCGCTGCCGCAGGCCTGCCGTCCGACGACACGGAGGCCGAGGGCGACACGCAGCCTTCCGACACACAGCCTGCGGATGATGAAAATAACGATGAAAACGCTCCCGCCACCGTCAGTACCGATGACTATACCGAGGTAAGCGGCAATGTTGCTGAGGCATTTACCAAGGGCGGCAAGTTCCGACTGACGGGTCCTGCCTATTCGAATCAGCAGATTAGCATCAGCAAAAACACCACCATCGATCTTAACGGCAACATGCTCTGTAACCGTTCTGGCGGCTTAGACTCCTTCTTTTTGGTCAAAGAAAGGGCCACACTCACTATCGAGGATTTAAGCAAAAAAACAAATGATGTATCAAGACCGGTCGATACGGCCAAGGCGCCGGCGGGTCAGCTTGCGACTATGGAGTGGGAAAAAGGGACCAGCTCCAATAACGGCACTCCTACAAGTCTTACTTACTATGAGACCAAGAGTGTGCCCAATTCAGATTGTCTCGGCACTACGGAGACTACGTACAAGCATGATGTTACGGGCTTCGGCGCTATCGATGCGGCATCGGACAGCGGTTCCGTAAAGTATGTGGTCGAGGTCGAAGCGGGCTGCACGCTCAATCTCGAGGGCGGCATGATTACCACGGCTGCCAATCTGGGCGAAAACGGTCACGTTATTTTCTCTCGGGGCGCTGTCAATATTTCTGGCGGTTACGTCACCAACGGCAACGGCGGTGGCTGGGGCGGTGGTCTGTGCATAACGGGCGCGAATGCCAGCCTCGAAATGACAGGCGGCGTGGTTGCGGGAAACGAGGCGGCTGCCGGCGGCGGCGTCTTTGCTGACAATGGAGCCACTCTGAACCTTGCGGGCGGAATTATCTCTGGCAACGCAACGTATGCTAAAGATATCAATAATGGTGAAAACACAAACGATGGCGGCTACGGTGGTGGTGTTTATACCAAGGGTGCAAAAGTTACCATTAGCGGTTCTGCCTGTATAACCAACAATCGAGTCGATGCTCGCATCACAGATATTGACAACCTTGGCAACAATGGTCTGCTCGGTGGTGGTGGCATTGCATGTACGCACAATGGCACGCTTAACTTAACGGGCGGCTTCGTTACGGCCAACTATTCCTATGAGGCTGGCGGTGGCGTCTACGCTGGTTTTTATGATAAAGATAACGACGGCGAGATCGAGAAAATCACTTTTAATATGAGTGGCGGTACGATTGCCGGCAATGTTGCCGATAACGCCGAAGGCGGCGGTCTGCGTGTCGCGGGCGGCGACAGCGCCGGCACGATGGCAACAATTAACGCCAGTGATACTGGCAGGGTTTACATTACGAACAATAAGACGAATACGGGTAGCACCAAAGATCGTGGTGGCGACTGGGGCGGCGGTGGCGTCTTTATCCAAAAGGGCGGCAAGCTTAACATCGTAAAGACGCTGATCACCAATAATGAGGCCGGCGGCTGGGGCGGCGGCGTTGGTGCTTGCCCTACGGGCGAGACGATCGTCTCGCACTCTAATGGTGCCGCAATCTACAGCAATACGGATCATGGCGAGCACTTCTCTGCCGGTGGTCATGATAAGGATCTGGACAGCAACGCTAACTACATTACCAAAGACTTCAAAGATGCCGGTCACAAGGATTTCTTTCTGGTGCGCAAGGACGACAGCACTAATACGGTTGCCGTTGTTCTTGGCAAGATGCTCGGCGGCGGATCGGCTGGTTGGCAGGGCACTTGCGACAGAAAGCCGGTTACCATCGACCCAAATGGCGGTGCCGAGGCTAAGTACATGTTCGGTTTGGAGGCCCATCCGAATGGAGAGGCCGTAGAAAAGGCGCGATTGGCAGCTACGACCATCATCAGCGGCAACTACTCGTACACCCACGGCGGCGGCATTATGACCAACGGCGATCTTGTCGTTGGCGAGGTCGGTGATCTGAGGGTTTACCCGAGCATGAAACTCCTCGCCACTAAGGCGCTTGTGGATGCAAGGGAAGACAAGCAAAGCCTTAATGGGCACGAGTACAAGTTTCAGCTGCTGCGCCAGGAGGTTAACGGTTCCAAGGCACCTTCTTGGAAAGATGACGGCACGTTAGATATGGGCGATTGCAGTGGTGCGGGTGAGGCGACTGTTGATCAATTAAGCGGCAGTATCACCTTCGACTCTGGCAAGGACTATTCTTCAGGGCAATACGTTTTCTATCTCGTTGAGGAACCCATCAGCGGCCAAAACGAATTAGACATCAAATTCGATAAGACAATTTACAAGATCGAGGCAACAGTTGAGGACGATACATCCCACTCTGAAACGCTCATGGGGTTCATGATTAACTATTACAAGGTAAAAACGGTAGCCGTCTATAAAAAGGCCGAGGACGATAATAGCTTCGTATCACTTGGTCACGGAGACTATTCCGTTGGGTACTCAGCGGACAAAACAGCGACTACGGTTACTATCGGTGGCAGTGATAACCCGACCTTTACCAACAGAATCGTGCCCTATACCTCTCGCGGCTCCTGGATCCCTATGGCGACTAAGGTCGTTGAGGGCGGCGAGATGAAGGAGTTCACGCTCGAGTTTGCGGATAACGAGTACTTTACGGGCGACAGCGTCAAGACCGTCTCGACCACTGCCGGTGGCGGCAATCCTCAGACCCTGCGCTTCGTCGATGAGATTACGTACACACTTGCCGATCTCGCCAAGGGCACGGATCCCACGGGCCGTGGCGCTTCCAAGACCTTCACGTACTATGTGCGCGAGAAAGGTAACAGTTCGCTGTTCTCGCACTACAAGTTCGACAAGTCGGTCTACAAGATCACGGTCAAGGCAACTGATCAGTCTGATAAGACGATTAAGTGCGAAGTGACCTACACCAAGATCGTCGATGCCGATGGCATTGAAATCCCCGCAAATAAGCAGATTCCGCATGAATATGGTGAGGACACCAGCGCTCGCCAAAGCCTCCCCACCTTCACCAACACCTACTCCACCTCTTTGCCCCTTTCTGGTATGTCGGGCGTCACTCTGACGTACCTTGCCGGCGCGGCGGTGCTTTGCGCTGCTGCGGCCTGGATGCGCATTCGTCGCAAGGCGAATGCGAAGGGAGGTAAGCGTCGTGAATAAGAAAGTTTGCTCCTTCCCGATCTTGTTTGCGCTGCTTACCCTCCTGATCGGCACCTGCGCGGTTGTGTTCCCCGCTTCCGCGCAGGCCGCGCCGACCTCGACCGGTTCCATCACGGTGAGCGGCACCGTAGCGAGCAGCTACGACGCCTACCAGATCTTTAGCGCTAACGTCGTCGACGGCGACAGCGACGCCAAGATCGCTACCGACCTCGCCTGGGCAAGCGACGCCGTGCGCGACGCCGCGCTGCCCGTGCTGCACAGCGCCGGCATGTCCAATTCCCAGACCACCGCGCAGGAAGCTGCCGAGTGGCTCAACACCGATTCCCACCTTACGAGCGCGCTGAGCGCACAGCTCGCTCGTTCCCTCCAGAGCTCTGACGCCGTGCCCGTGGCCCTTAACGCGGGCACGACGGCCGAGCTGCCCTGTGGCTACTGGCTCATCGTCGCCGATGACGACGCCATTTCCCAGAACGAGGCCGGCACCGCGCCGATCATGGCCCTTGTGGGCGGCAGCGCCGTCACCGTCAAGCCCAAGGCGGCGACCCCCAAGGTTGCCAAGCACGTGCTGGAGGACGGCACCGCCGCCTGGCAGAAGGCCGCCGACGCCACGGTCGCCGACGACCTGTACTGGCGCCTCTCGGCCACGGTCCCGGCGGGCCTTGCCGCCTACGACACCTATACGGTGCAGTTTGTCGACACCATGAGCGCGGGACTCGACCCCTCCAAAGTCGCTGCGAGCATGCGCGTGTACGCGGCGGCGGGCGCGGACGGTGGCTTCGACGCCGTCTCGACCGGTAAGGACGGCTGCGTCGGCACCGAGCTCGCGAAGGGCTGGACCGATATCACGGCCCAGTGCGCCACCAAGGTGGCGGCGGACGGTAAGAGCTTCACCGTGCGCACCGGCGACCTGATCGCCGCGCTCGGCGGGGCCGACGCCTTTGCCGCGGGCGCCCGCGTGGTCGCCGTGTACAACGCGCCGCTCAACAGCGCGTGCAACCACGGCATCGCTAAGGGCAATCCCAACGAGGTCTACCTGCGCTACCCGCGCTCTCCCTTTGCCGACCAGTCCGGCGACGCCGGCTTCACCCGCACGCCGAGCGACGACGCGTGCGCCTACACCTGGGATCTCGCGCTCACCAAGCGCGGCAGCGATGGCGACAAGCCGCTTGCCGGGGCGGTCCTGAGCATTGCCGACGACCGCGGCCGCACGCTGGCGGCCGACGGCTCGTGGGATGCGGAGGGCAAGGCCACCGTCACCACGGGCGAGGACGGCCACGTGACCGTCTCGGGCGTGGACTCGGGCAAGCTGGAGGTCCGCGAGCTCAAGGCGCCCAAGGGCTACACCGCCTTCGAGGGCACGCGCTCCGTGACGGTCAAGGCCGAGGGCCTGGACGTCGACCAGGTGGCCGCCGCCAAGCCCAAACTCACCATCACGGCCGAGTCGCCCCTGCGCGCCGACGGCGCGGACGGGTCGACGGGCAGCCTGGAGGCGTCGCTCATCAACACGCCCACCGGCACACCCCCTAGCATTACCACCGGAGGCTTTATGCCCTCGACTGGCGATATGGCAATGTACGCCGCGGCCGCCGCAGCGGTCGCCGGAGCTGCGCTCATCGTGGTCGCGCTCCTGGTCAAGCGGGGAGGTGGCAGCCATAAAGAGTAGCTGGCAGCCCCACAGAGAGCGGGGCGAGACGTAGCGAAGTAGATGCTAAGACACAGACAGACAGATTTAGATCAAATGGAATTCGAGCAGAAAGCAGAGGAAAAGAAGATGAGCATGAGCAAGAACATCGCA
This sequence comes from uncultured Collinsella sp., assembly GCA_902469665.1. Taxonomy (GTDB): domain Bacteria; phylum Actinomycetota; class Coriobacteriia; order Coriobacteriales; family Coriobacteriaceae; genus Collinsella. The sequence continues at coordinate 34,008 of CABRDE010000044.1, forward strand.
CGCCTGGCAGTAACCGCCGGCCTCACAGCAGCGCTGAGCTTCGGCGGCGTCATGGCCCCGGTGACCATGGCGTTTGCCGCGGAGGGCGCGACGGGCAGCATCACGATCAATAAGGTCGACGAGGCCAACAAGGACAATACGTTCAAGGCCTACCAGATCTTCAAGGCAAAAGTCGCTGATGAGGAGAGCAAAGGAAAAGTTGCTTCCGATATTGAATGGTCAAGCACGACTATCGGGCCCAAGGTAATCGCTGCTATTAAAGGATCTGCCAAGTACAAGGAAATCGTGGATGCAGACGGCGCTGCGGCGCTTGCGGACAGTCCCACTGCCCCGGTTGTTGCCGAGTGGCTTGCTAAAAATGTGACGGGTACTTCTGCCAGCTCGGCAACCAGCAGCGAGGGTACGCGCGTTGCTCCCGGTGACGTGCTGTATGAAATTGCAGCTGCGGTTTCAGGCATGAAGCAAAATGTTGAGGGGGAGACCGCTGCGGGAAGCCTTACGGCGGACACTCCGTGGACGCGCCCGAACACTACTGGCGATGGCTATTATCTCTTCGTGTCGGATGGCCTTGCGAATCCGACCAAGCCGAACACTGGCACCTCCCCGATCTTCGCTCTCGTTGGCGGCGATTCCGTTGTCGTTACCGAGAAGACCAGCATTCCTACCGTCAACAAGGAAGTTCGTGAGGGCGCGAAATGGGGAAACGTGAGTGACTCGTATATTGGTGAGGAGGTTGAATATAAACTGACTGGCTCCGTTGCTGATAATATCGCCACGTTCAACAAGTATCAGTATGAATTTCATGACACATTGAGCAAGGGACTGGAGGCTGCGGGGGAATCTGGAAACACGCCGAAGGATCTTCACGTTTATATTGACAACAAAGGCAACCAGACCGAGATCGTGCAAAATGACAATAATGGATATAAGGTAGTTTTAGAGCGAGACAGCGCTACTAAGAAGGAAAATCTCACCATTGCCTTTACCGACCTTAAGACCGTGAAGGATAAAACCGGCAAGACGATTAAAGTTGATGCTGATTCCAAGGTGGTTGTGACCTATAAGGCAACGCTTACCAGCGAGGCCGAATACACGGCCGCCGGCAACACCAATGATGTCGAACTCGTCTATTCGAATAATCCCATGACTAGCGACACTGGCACCTCCACGTCGAAGCGAGTTACCGACCACGTCTTCCGCCTGGATGTGACCAAGGTCGAAAAGGATAACGAGGGCAAAAAACTCGAAGCTACCTTCCAAGTTAAAATGACCAAAGAGGGAGAGAAAGAGCTTAAGACTAATAGGTGGCTGACCCAAACTGGCGGCATTACCGAAAAAGAAGAAGATGCCGGAAAATTCACGACCCAAAAGGACACTGGCAAGATTTATATCCCTGGTCTTGTTGAGGGAACGTATGAGATTACCGAATGCAATACTCCTGCTGGTTACAACACCCTTGCTCCGTTTACCATTACGGTGAAGCCGGAATACGGCGATGACGGCAATCTGACGAAACTCGCTGTGACGTCCAGCGATACCGTTATGGTTACCCCCGAGAATACAAAAGACGCTACCATCCCCGTCACTATCCAGAACAAGAAGGGCTCTGGCCTCCCGCTCACCGGCCTTAATGGCGTGACCTTCACTTGGATCGCTGGTGGCGCGGTGCTGTGCATCGGTGTGGCTCACCTCATCCGCAGCCGTAAGCAGGCTGAGGAGTCCGAGCAGGAGTAACGCTCGCTCACCCATCCCTTTGGCAGGTGGGATGTGATGGCCATGAGACTTGCGGACACTTTTCTCGTCCATCCACGTTCTTGCTTTGCCACTCTCTTTTCGGGGCAGACTCCGCAATGGAGTCTGCCCCGTTCTTTTTGGACAATGCAGCCAGGCTCCATTGACCGATGGATCAGGCCTATGAATATCGAACAGATGTTTTCAATTATTGCGTTTACCAGCTGTTGATGCATACGCTCGCAGTAAAATGGCTTTGCGACGCATCCCGTGCGCGGGCGGCCGACGACTCGATCGGAGGTCCCCAGATGCTGAAATTCCTTAACGCGCTCGCCGCCCTCGCGGCGGTGGGCACGTTCGTCATCGCGTTTCTTGACTCGTATGAGGTTCGGTTTAAGGTCCG
>CABRDE010000045.1:0-2478 GCA_902469665.1 uncultured Collinsella sp.
AGCTTCACCACGCGGGTCTTGCGCGGGTTCAGCGCGATGCCGAGCTTCGCGCACTCGTGCTCTATCAGCAGAAGGCACACTTGCAGGTACTCCTTGGACTCGTGGATCAGGTAGAAGTCGTCCATGTAGCGCCCGTAGGCCTCGGGGCGCAGCATCTCGGCCACGTAGTGGTCGATGCGGTTGGGGTGCGCCACCGCGCATATCTGGTTTGGCTCGCTGCCCAGGCCCAGGCCGACCTCGCCCTGCGCGTCTATCAGGCGGTGCTCAAGGGCGACCACGCGCGGGTCGAGCAGCGCGTCGGCCACCTGCCGCTTGACCGGCTCGTGGGCAATGCGCGCGAAGTAGTCGGAGAAGTCGCCCAGCAGTATGTGGCCCTCGCGCCCATGCCGCCGCCAGTGGTCGGCCAGGTGGCGCTTGAGCAGCTTAAGGGCGTAGTCGGTGCCGCGCCCCTTGATGTTGGCGGAGTTCGCGGATACGAGCGTGGGGACTATCGCGGGCACGAGGGCGTTCTGGGACAGCGACTTCTGCACCACGCGCTCGGGGAAGTGCACTGCACTGATGTGGCGCAGCTTGCCGCGCTCCCACAGGTCGAAGCGGATGAAACCCCGGCATATGTCGCGGCCCTCCAAAAGGTCTTGGCGCGATTTCACGGCGTTTCGCAGGTAGTCCTTCATGTACCGCTGCGTCGAGGCCTTCCACATGACGCCACGCGCGGCCTGCTTGGAAGCCTTGCACAGGCTGTTGAGGTCGGCCACCGTCTCAAGGGTGCACGCCTTGACGCGCTCGGCCTTGGCCCTGGCGCGCTTCTCCTCGCGGCGCTTCCGGCGTGCGGCCCGCCTTTGCTCCGAGTTCATAGAAGGCACCCCGCACGGCTTGCAATGTGGCTCTGACAGCCGCTTGAGGTATGGCCATGAAACGCGGCGAAGCCACGGAGCGCCGCGCCATGCAAGCAGCGTCCGGCCACCCTCGCGGGGTGCGTATTTACGGGCTCGCGCCCGATGGTCGCGCCTTCCTTCCTCTCCGCGCTCTGCTTTCGGCCCGCTGGCCTACTCGGTCTGGCAGTAAGGGAATCCGGGGCGGGGGCGAACCCAGGTGTTCGTCGCCGAATTGTAGTTGGCATTGCCGTTGTTGTTGACGTAGCACACGTTGGACGAGGAGCCACCCATGACGGAACGCAGCCACCAATTGTACCGATATACAAGGCGGGACCGCCGCCCATTATAGCGAACGCAGGCGCTCTAGCTCGGCCTCGGCCTCGGCTATGCGCTCGTCGGTCGTCTTCTTGCCGGTGACGCGTACGTTCTTGCGCGCGCCCTTGAGCAGTTTGATCTCCTCCTCGACCATGCCCGCCAGCGCCTCGAAGCGGTTGGCGTTCACGGGCAGGCCGATGTCCATGAGGCACTGCATGTCGAGCATCAGCTGCTCGCAGTCGGCTATCGCCAGCGTCAGGTAACGCTTGCGCTCAAGTGCGTTGAACGAACTGTTGGGGTAGAAGCAGTCGGCGCGGTTGACGTTGTATACGATGCTGCGCGCGGTCTCCACCGTGGGGACTGCGTTCAGCAGCCTGTAGGCTTTCGGCACGACCGACGAGGAGGCCATGAGCTTGTTGACCTCCACGCGGATGGCGATGGCCTGCGTGAAGAACTTGTACTCGGACACCTCGCGGTTTCGCTGGTAGACGCCGCTCATGGCACCTCCCGGAAATAGTGGCAAAAAAAACGGCCCGCTGCGCGGGCAGGGATGCGACCGCGCAAGGCGGTCGCATCGAAAGAGAAGTATAGAGCACTCGGCTGGCTAGCCGACGAGGAAGCCGGGGCGGGGGCGAACCCAGGTGTTCGTCGCCGAACTGTCGCAGGCAACGCCGCCGTTGCTGACGTAGCACACGCTGGACGAGGAGCCACCCATGACGGAACGCAGCCACCAATCGCACCGAGTTCCGTTCAAGCGGTGCGCGGTATCGCGGAACAGGTCGAACTGGCAGTCGAAGCCCACGCTGTAGCCCTTGGTGCCCCACACTGGGCAGCCGTACACCTCCATCTCGGAGGGCGACCACACCTTGCCGATGTCCTGCCAGCTCCAGCTGTTGGAGTCGATGAGCGCGCCGCTCGCGCTGTAACGCTCCTCAAGCAGCACGCGCTGGGTGAGCAGGTACTTGGTCAGCCCCTCGGGCAGGCACGCCTCGAACAGCTTCTCCCACGCCTTGAGGTTGCTGTTCAGGTACGGGTTCTTCACGTCTGCGGTGCCCTGGTTGGTGTTCGCAGTGTTCCACATCAGGTAGCTGTCGTTGGCCACGCCGGTGACGGTCTTGGCCACGGCGACGGGCGCGGACGCGATGAACGCGATGTGGTGGCCCTTGGCGCTGTCGCCGCACTGGTAGTACGGGTCGAAGTGCGCAAGCAGGAAGCGCACGGACTGCTGGGCCGCCACGTTTGACGCGCTCACGAGCGGCACGTCGATGTAGTCGCCCACGCGCAGGCC
>CABRDE010000046.1:0-6586 GCA_902469665.1 uncultured Collinsella sp.
AAGATTGAAGGGCCTGACCCCGGAGGAGTTCCGGAATCAGGCCCTCGCGGCCTAGTCGCTATTTAGGGCGTCCAAGATTTGGGGCGCAGTTCACACGCGCTGCAGGGTCTTTTTGCATGTCATGTTTAGTTGTTGCCAACGCCTTAGAGAGCGGCGACGACCTCGATCTCGACCAGACCGCCAGCCGGAAGGGCGGCAACCTGGAAAGCGCTGCGCGCGGGGAACGGAGCCTCGAACTTGGAGGCGTAGATCTCGTTCACGGCAGCGAAGTCGGCAATGTCGGCCAGGTAGACCGTGGTCTTGACGACATCGGCAAACGTCGCGCCGGCGGCAGTCAGCAGGGCCTCGACGTTAGCAAGGGACTGCTTGGCCTGGGCCTCGACGCCCTCGGGCATCTTGCCAGTTGTGGGGTCGATGCCCAGCTGGCCGGACAGGAACACCATGTTGCCGGTCTGGATACCGGGGGAATACGGTCCGATGGCTGCGGGTGCGTTATCGGAAGACACGACGGTCTTGCTCATGTTTATCTCCTTACGGTTAACTAGAAAGCGTGAGCGCGGCGTTCGCACCGGGAGGCACAGTTCGGTCTGAACACCGCGCTTGATTGGGATAGTAATCAAGGTTTCCGTGCGATGCAAGAATATTATCAATTTGCGAGAATATTTTATCGCCCAACGGTTTCCCCGAACCGCCGAACGGTTCTTCACGGGGTCAGCCAGCCCAAGCTGCTGAAGACTTTATCCCGCTTGGAGCACGGGCATCGCCTGCCGCAACGGCACCACTATACTTTTGAATATCTGAGCATTTTGAAAGGCAGGATATGACCGCAACCGCCAGTCGAACCACCAACCGCAGACCCGAGCTTTTGGCGCCCGCCGGAGGGCCCGAGCCCTTTGCCGCCGCACTCGCCGCGGGGGCAGACGCCATCTACTGCGGCATGGGCAGCTTCAACGCCCGCCGCAAGGCCACCAACTTTACCGACGAGGCCTTTGAGCAAGCCTGCCGCGCCGCACATCTAGCCGGGTCGCGCGTCTACGTCACGGTCAACATCGTCATCAAGCAGTCCGAGATGGGCGATGCGTTGCAACTCATCCATCGCTGCTCCACGCTGGGCGCCGACGCCTTCATCATCCAGGACTGGGGCCTGTTCTTTGAGGTCAAGCGCACCATGCCCGGCATCGAGACACATATCTCGACCCAGGCGAACATCCATGATGACCGCGGAACGCTTTGGTGCCGCGAGCAGGGCGCCGACCGCGTGACCCTCTCGCGCGAGCTTTCCATCGACGAAATTGCCGCCATTCACGATGCCGCGCCCGATGTGGACCTTGAGGTCTTTAGCCACGGCGCCATCTGCTTTTGCTACTCGGGTCTGTGCCTGCTGTCGAGCTTTGCCATGGCGGGCCGCTCGGCCAACCGCGGCATGTGCGCTCAGCCCTGTCGCCTGCCTTACGAGCTGATCGACGAGAACGGCCGCACGCTCTCCCCTGCCGGTCGCGAGCGCGCTCTATGCCCGCGTGACACCAACACCTCACAGCTCGTTCGCCGTCTGCATGACGCCGGCGCCGCGTCGCTCAAGCTCGAGGGCCGCATGAAAGCGCCCGATTACGTGTACTCCATCGTTGATGTGTATCGTCACGAAATTGATGACATGCTGGCAGGGGTCGCCGTTGCCAAGGACGAGAAAGCCGCCCGCCAGCGCCAGCTCAAGCGCTGCTTCAACCGCGACTTTACGCACGCCTATCAGGACGGCACCTCGGGCGACGAGATGATGAGCTACGAGCGTTCCAACAACCGCGGCCAGATCGTGGGCACGGTGCTGGGCAGCCGCCCGGCCAACCGCGATGTGCGCGGCCTCAAGCCCGACGACCGCCGTCGCCGTGCCGCCATCGTCCGCATTGAGCTGTTTGAGCCCGTGGGCAAGGGCGACCTGCTGGAGCTTCGCCACGACGATGAGTTCGACCAATTCCTGACCACCATTGCCGCCAATGATGCCGCAGCCGGCGATATCATCGAGTGCCGCGTGCCCCGTAGCATGCCCGAGGGTTGCCGTGTGCGCGTGATTCGCAGTCAGCGTGCCATCGACGCCGCCGGTGCCGCGCTCAAGCGCGATGTGCTGCGCCGCCGAGCCGTAGATGTGTCTATCGTGGCGCGTCTGGGCGAGCCGTTTACCGTTACGCTCACCTGCTGCGACGACCCTTCGCTTACGGCAACAGCCACGGGCTTTACCGTCGAGGCCGCCAAGACCCGTGCGGTCGAGGCGTCCGATCTGGTGGAGCACGTCGGTCGCATGGGCTCCTCGCCCTTTGAGGCTGCGAGCTTTGACGTTTCGCTCGACGCCGGCTGCGGTATGGGCTTCTCCGCAGTGCACAAGGTGCGCGCCGCCGCCTGTAAAGCGCTCGAGGAGGCCATTCTGGCACCGTACGAGGAGCGTGCGAAAACGCTCGAGTTGCCGACGATTGTAACCAGTGATTCCCGCCCCGCGCCCGAGCATTACCGCGACGAGCCGCAGATCTGCGCCACCGTCACCACGCTCGAAGCCGCCGAGGCAGCTCGTGCCGAGGGCGCCACGCGCATCTACATGACCACCGATGCGCTCGAGGCTGTCGGACTCTCCCCTGCCGATGCATTTGAGCAGGGCATCATACCCGTACTCGACGAGGTCTGCCGCGCCGTCGACCACGAGCGCGTCGATCCCTGGATCAATGCTGGGGTCACCGTCGCCGTCGGCAATATCTCCGAGCTCGCCGTAGCCGCGCATGCCGGCGCCACGGCCGAGATTCGCTCTTGCCTGCCGGTGCACAACACGCCCTGCATGGAGGCGCTTGCCGAGCGCGGAGCCGGTGCGTTTTGGCTCTCGCCCGAGATCACGCTCGACGAGATTGTCTCGCTCGGCGCCGCCGCGCCCGCGGCTCTGGGCATCACCGTCTTTGGCCGCCCGCGCGTCATGACAAGCGAGCATTGCATTCTGCAGGTTGCCAACGGCTGCATCCACGATTGCGCCAACTGCCGCCTGCGTGCCCGCAAGCTCTCGCTCAAGAATATCGACAGCAAGGTCATGCCGGTGCGTACCGACATCCACGGCCGCTCGCGCCTGTACGATGCCTACCCCATCGACCTCACACCGCAGGTACCACAGCTGCTCGACGCCGGCGTGCGTCGTCTCATGGTGGACGGAACGCTGCTCGAGACGGATGAGGTGGGCCGTGCCGTCGCCCGCGTCCGTCGAGCCGTCGAAGCAGCGCAGGCCGGCCGCAAGCCCGCCGCCCGTCTACGCGGGGCGACCTCAGGCTGCATGTTTGTGGGAATCAGTTAACCGAAAGGCTTACACGTGAACGAAGAACCTCAAGTCCTCTACTGCGATGCCTGGCTCATGGCCATCGACAAGCCCGCCGGCATGATCGTCCACGGCGACGGCACCGGCGAGCGCACGCTCACCGACTACGCCAGCGACCTGCTGCTGGCAATGGGCGACGGCTTTGCCGCGACCGACATGCAGCCGCTCAACCGCCTGGACCGCGACACCACCGGCGTGGTGTTGTTCTCGCTCGACAAGCAGACGCAGCCCGCCTTTGACCAGATGATCATCGACCACGCTTTCGAAAAGCACTACCTGGCGCTCGCCGAGGGCAAGATCGACTGGAACGAAAAGCTCATCGACAAGCCCATCGCCCGCGACCGCCACGACAGCCGCAAGATGCGCGTCGGCGCCAGCGGCAAGCCGTCTCAGACGCGCGTGAAGGTGCTCAAACGCCTTAAGAGCCGCCGAGGCCTGCCCGCACGTTCGTATATCGATGTCGAGCTGCTCACCGGCCGCAAGCACCAGATCCGTGTGCATCTGGCCAGCGAGCGTCATCCCCTGGTAGGCGACGACCTGTACGGCACGCCGCGTCCCTGCGGCCTGATGCTCCACGCCCACAGCGTGTCCTTCACGCATCCCGTAACCGGCGAGCACATCCACATCGAAGCCCCCTGCCCCTGGGAGCCCTAAACCACCACAATGGGGACAGGCACCTTTGTGGTGGTTTTGCCGCAATGGCCCAGCCGCGGTCCCAAAACGTCTCGATCCGTAACAGTTAGAACCCAATTTCTGGTCTATCTGTTACAGATCGAGACATTCGAATCCCCCTTAAGGGAAAATCTCAATCTGTAACAATAACTCGGCAAAATCGGTCCCAGATGTTACAGATCGAGACAAAGGGACGGCAAGGTTCGGAAGTATCTCAATCTGTAACACCTAGCCCACTTTTAACGGTCTAGTTGTTACAGATTTAGACAAAACGGCAGACAACAAAAGCGGCATCGCCCATCGAGGGTGTTGCCGCTTTTCTATTGAGGAACCTAAATGGTTTTGACCTTGCCCTGTCGCTAGACCGTGATGACGTTGTCCATCGACTGGTACTTGGCTGGCACCTCGCCCGCGGTAATAATCGTTGCGTCGCGGAAGTCCGCGAACTTAACGGGCGCCACCATGCCAAATTTACTGGCGTCCGAGATTACGAAGCGTTTGGCGGTATGGCGCATCGAGATACGCTTGACCTGCGCTTCCTCGATATCCGGTGTGGTGAGACCTTGCTCGGCGGCGATGCCATTGGAACCCCAAAAGCCGCAGTTGAAGTTATAGCGGTCTAGGGTTGCCAAGGCATCGGGACCGACGAGCGCCTCGGTCTCGGGCTTGAGCTCGCCGCCCAGCACCACGGTACGCATACCGCGCAGGGCGAGATGCTGAGCATGGAGCACGGAATCGGTCACATAGGTGACGCCGTCGAGATGCGGGAGATGTTCGATGAGCTTGAGGGTCGTGGAGCCCGAATCGATATACACAAAGCTCTCAGGCTCCACCAGGGCCGCGGCACGGGCGCAGATGCGCTCCTTGTCGTCGTTATGGAGATCGCTGCGCTCGCTGATCGTCAGGTCGCGCGTCACGTGCGCGCGCTCCAGACTCGTCGCGCCTCCGTGCACCTTGGCGATACGGTGCGCGCGGTCGAGCGTTTGCAAGTCACGGCGAATGGTGGACGATGTCACGCCCAGGGCTTCGGCAAGCTCCGGTACGGTAACCGAGCCGGCCTGCTGCACCATCGACACGATCGCGTTGAGCCTATCTTCCGCAAGCATCGCTTACTCCTCCTCGGGGTACACGACTCCCCAATCGGCGCGGAGCTTGGTCATCAGCTCCATAACATCAGAAGCATAGCCCAGAAGCTCGCGCTTCGAATCATCGCCGGCAACGGCCTTCTCCAGGTCGGCCATCTCGTAGCACAGAGCGTATGCCTCGGTGCCAGCGTGGACCTCCTCACGGTGACCGTCTGCAGTCCACACAATGGTCGCATGGTCGGCACGCGGATACTCGTTGACCTCGATATAGCACTTATCGAAGCTGATAACCGAGCGCTTGGGCTGCTTGGAGTGGAGCGTAAGGCTCACGACGCCCAGCTGCTGCTCGGCGTTACGGCAGACAATGCCGCCCGCAACGTCGACACCGGTCTCACAGGTATTGCCCAGAGACACGACCTCGGCGGGTTGGCTGCCCATAAATAGGCGCATGACGGAGAGCGCATACACGCCAATGTCGAGCATGGCGCCGCCGGCAAGACTACGGTTGTAGAAGCGGTTGGTCAGGTCACCGTACTCCTTATAGCTGCCAAAGTTGAGCTGGGCGAGGTTCATGCGGCCAAAGTCGCCTGCATCCATGCGACGGCGCAGCTCCTGATACAACGGCATGTGGAGCACCGTGGTGGCATCCATAAGGACCACGTTGTGCTCGTCGGCGATGGCACGGGCCTCGTCGAGCTCGGCAGAGTTGAGGGTAATGGCCTTCTCGCAAAGCACGTGCTTGCCGGCAGCCAGCGCGGCACGCAGATAGGTGATATGCGTGTTGTGCGGCGTGGTGATATAGACGGCGTCGATGTCCGGATCGGCGTAGAGGTCCTCAACCGTCTCGTACACCTTTTCGACGCCATACTGCTCGGCAAAAGCCTGGGCCTTGGACAGCGTACGGTTGGCGACACCCGCGAGCTTGCGACCGGCCAGAGCGAGGGACTGGGCCATTTGGTTGGCGATAACGCCGCACCCGATCACGGCCCAGCGGAGCTCGGGGGTCGTAAAGATATCATCGGGGAACGGCTGATCCTGGACCGAGGCAAACGCCGCCTTTGCGGCTGCCGCGGAGTCGAGTGGAACCTGCTTGGAATCTGCCATGAATGCCTCCTGCATCGTGAAAAGTATTTCAATTCTGACAGCTATATATTCGCACAAATACGCGTGTATGTGCGTACTTCTGCGTATATAACCGCCAAACGGTCAAAATACAACCGCAGACGGCGCATATACACGCATGGTCACGCAATCCTGCGCACGCAAATACGCACAAATGCGCACTAATCATTGCTCAAAGACGGGGAATTCTACTTAGAACTTCAAAGACAGGATGATCCGCTTCACCACGTCACTCATGGCGCGCTGCAACTCTAAGGACCGTCCCAAACTGCCGACAGAGACGATATGAGCAGGACATAAAAACATTGAGAGCCCCTGCTGCATGAAAGACCGCGGATTAGGCCGACAATGGTGAGTGTCTAATTCAGCC
>CABRDE010000047.1:0-1066 GCA_902469665.1 uncultured Collinsella sp.
CCGTTTACCGGGGCTTGGCTTCAGCGCTTCGCCTTTCGGCTGACGCATCCGCGTAACCTTCCGGCACCGGGCAGGCGTCAGACCCTATACGTCGCGTTGCCGCTTTGCAGAGTCCTGTGTTTTTGATAAACAGTCGCTTGGGCCGTTTCGCTGCGGCCGCCAGCCGCTCCCGCCGCGAGGGCGTTCACAGCCGGCGGCGCCCCTTCTCCCGAAGTTACGGGGCCAGTATGCCGAGTTCCTTAACCGTGGTTCTCCCGATCGCCTCGGTATGTTCTACCCGCCCACCTGTGTCGGTTTTGGTACGGGCGCCGACGGCACTCCCTAGAGGTTTTTCTCGGAAGCATGGGCTCACCGGCTTCGCTCGCTCGCTTCGTCTCGCGTCTCGGGCCCCGTGCGCAGCTGATTTCCACGCTGCGCGCCCTACGCGCTTTCACGGGGACGTCCAGAACCCCGCCCGGCTACCCTTCTCCGTCGCCCCATCGGTAATGCCGCGCCGTCGGCGGTGCGGGAATGTCTGCCCGCTGCGCATCGGCTACGCCTCTCGGCCTCGCCTTAGCTCCCGACTGACCCTGGGGGGATTAGCCTCGCCCAGGAACCCTTAGGCTCACGGCGCCAGGGTTTCTCGCCCTGGTCTCGTTACTCATGCCAGCATTCTCACCTCCGCGCGGTCCACAGCAGGTCGCCCTGCTGCTTCGCCCCCCGCGGAGAGCTCCCCTACCACTGAATTCTCAGTCCGCCGCTTCGGTGCATCGCTTAGCCCCGTGAATTGTCGGCGCATGTCCACTCGACCAGTGAGCTGTTACGCACTCTTTAAATGCATGGCTGCTTCTAAGCCAACATCCTGGTTGTCTGGGCAGACGCACATCCTTTGCCACTCAGCGATGACTTGGGGACCTTAGCGGGCGGTCTGGGCTGTTTCCCTCTCGAGCACACAGCTTAGCCCACATGCTCTGACTGCCGGGGTGTGGGCCGACGGCATTCGGAGTTCGGTTGGAGTCGGTAGGCGGCGAAGCCCCCTCGTCCATCCGGTAGCTCTACCTCCGTCGGTGAACCCCCGACGCTAGCC
>CABRDE010000048.1:0-1894 GCA_902469665.1 uncultured Collinsella sp.
GAGGCCGTCCGCAAGCACGGCGTCCGCTACCACCACGTCTCCACCGACGAGGTCTACGGCGACCTGGCGCTCGACGACCCGGCCAAGTTCACCGAGGAGACGCCGTATAAGCCGAGCTCCCCGTACTCGAGCACCAAGGCTTCCTCCGACATGCTCGTGCGCGCCTGGACCCGCACCTACGGCCTGCGCACCACGATCTCCAACTGCTCCAACAACTACGGCCCCTACCAGCACGTGGAGAAGTTCATCCCCAGGCAGATCACCAACATCGTCGACGGCGTGCGCCCCAAGCTCTACGGCCGCGGCGAGAACGTCCGCGACTGGATCCACACCGAGGACCACTCCTCGGCCGTCTGGGACATCCTCACCAAGGGCCGCATGGGGGAGACCTACCTCATCGGCGCCGACGGCGAGAGGGACAACATCACGGTCCTGCGCATGATCCTCGAGGCGATGGGGCGCGACCCCGAGGACTTCGACTGGGTCGCCGACCGCCCCGGCCACGACCGCCGCTACGCCATCGACAGCACGAAGCTCCAGCGCGAGCTCGGCTGGAGGCCGGCGCACACCGACTTCGCCGAGGGGCTCAAGCAGACGATCGACTGGTACGTCGCCAACGAGTCCTGGTGGCGCCCGGCCAAGGAGGCCACCGAGGCGCGCTACCGCGCGCAGGGCCAGTAAGACCGCATCCCGGTGAACCGCACCGCGGGGCGACCCCGGTTTCCCAACCTCTTCGATAGGAGCTTTTCCCACATGGCAGACATCGCATTCGAGAAGGACCTCTCCGTCGCCGAGACCGGCATCGAGGGCCTCAAGGTCGTCGACCTCGCCGTCCACGGCGACTCGCGCGGCTGGTTCAAGGAGAACTGGCAGCGCGCCAAGATGTGCGCCCTGGGCATCCCGGACCTCAGGGTCGTCCAGAACAACATCTCCTACAACGACAGCCGCGGCGTCACCCGCGGCATCCACGCCGAGCCCTGGGACAAGTTCATCTCCGTCGCCCGCGGCTCGGTCTTCGGCGCCTGGGTCGACCTGCGCGAGGGCAGCGAGACCTTCGGCAAGGTGTTCACGACCGTTCTGGACCCCTCCAAGGCCATCTACGTCCCGCGCGGCGTGGGAAACTCCTTCCAGGCGCTCGAGGACGGCACCGCCTACACCTACCTGGTGGACGCCCACTGGTCGCTAGAGCTCAAGAGGACCTACACCTTCGTTAACCTCGCCGACCCCGAGCTCAACATTCAGTGGCCCATCCCGCTCGACCAGGCCACCGTCTCCGACGCCGACCTCAACCACCCGATGCTCGCCGACGTCGTCCCCATGGCGCCCAAGAGGACGCTCGTCACCGGCTGCAACGGCCAGCTGGGCCACGCGGTGCGCGCGCTCGCCGAGGAGCGCGGCGTCGCCAAGGACTTCGACTTCTGCGACATCGACACCTTCGACATGTCCGACCCGGACGCCTACGCGCAGTACGACTGGTCGCTCTACGGCACCGTGATCAACTGCGGCGCCTACACGGCTGTTGATAAGGCGGAGACCCCCGAGGGACGAACCATCGCCTGGAAGGCCAACGCGACCGGCCCGGCCCTGCTCGCCCGCACCTGCGCCGAGCACGGGATCACGTTCGTCCACGTGTCCAGCGACTACGTCTTCGACGGCACCGCCGAGGTCCATACCGAGGAGGAGCCCCTCAGCCCGCTGTCCGTCTACGGCCAGACCAAGGCCGCCGGCGACATCGCCGTGGCCGGGTGCCCGCGCCACTACATCATGCGCTCCAGCTGGGTCATCGGCGAGGGCCACAACTTCGTCAAGACGATGAGGGGGCTGTCCGACCGCGTCGCCGACCCCGAGGACAAACTCGAGCAGGTCACCGTGGTCGACGACCAGCTGGGACGCC
>CABRDE010000049.1:0-33389 GCA_902469665.1 uncultured Collinsella sp.
CCTTCCTGGCCTCGACATCATGCTTCACCCTCAAATCAACGCGCATAAAGAAAGCCTCCCATTTCTCATGTCCAAGAAATGGGAGGCAGTTCACATGCGGAGGTCGGGCTTTTTGCAAACGCCGACGTATTGACGAATTTGGAACTGCTGGAAATACGAAACTATGCCGGTTTACTACGATGAATATGAGAAATTCCAACCACGCCAGCTTTTCGCAAAAAAGTGCAGGGCATCTACCTGCGGTTTTAGTTCAACAAGTTTCGGAGTGGTCGCGGTTGAGCGATTCATCGTAGTAAACCGCCATAGTTTTGGCGGAGGCAGTCAGATTTGTGGGTGTTAAACCAAAGAGTGCCCCTTTTGACTAGTCGTTTAAGAGCGTTCCCAATGACTAAGTTGCAGGTGGCGGCGGTTGTGTTACACTAACGCTGCGTATATGACGCAATCATCTCGATACAGATCAATGATGTCCGTCGTTTTGAACGGAACTAGACTGTTTAGCCGCCCTGAAGGTTTATGCAGGGAGCATGTGATCACAGGGCTTGAAAAGAAAGTTGAGCAAACACTGTGTCTGATCAACAGCAAGAAAACGAAATAACGACGACGCAAGCCGCTCCCGCTGCACCGGTTGTGTCGGACCAGGTCGCGGCGCCCGCGCAAGCCTCGGCTCCTGAGACGCCTAAGGCTGCTTCGACGCCTACGCCTGCAACGGCTGAGAAGGCCGTGCCTGCAACTGGTGAGGAGGCCGCTCCGGCAAAGCCCAAGCGTACGCGCCGCACGGCCAAGCCTGCTGCTGACGGCGAGGAGGTCACCAAGCCCAGGCGCCGTACTACGCGCACGACGCGTGCCAAGCGCACCGTTGTAGCTGACTCCTCGGCGCCGATTTCCGATGAGGTCGCGCAGGCACGTGCGTTGGCGCAGATTAGCGAGGCTCAGGTGGTGCGCGCCCGCCGTCGTGCTGCCGAGCGTGAGGCCGCGGCTCTGACCGAGCTTGCAGCTCCGTCTGTGCCCGAGACGCCTGCCGCCACCGAGACGCCTGCCGCCGACCAGCCGACCGAGAAGCCGGCACCGCGCACACGCCGTCGCACGGCTGCTAAGGCCGAGCAGGTTGCTGAACAGGTAACCCCCGAGCTCACTGAGGCTTCGGTCCGTTCCGCGGCAGGGGAGGGCACATCGCCTGTTGAGCCCGCTGCGTCTGTCGAGGCCAGCGAAGTTCCCGTTGTCGATCCGGCTTTGCGCCCGCACCGTCGCGGTCGCAAGCCCAAGGCCTTCGTCGAGGCAGAGAAGGCCGCAGCCGCAGCTGCAGCCGCTCGGGATGCTGCGGCGACCGCCGAGTCTGCAACCGCTGCCGATGCACCCGTCCAGGATGCTACGACTTCCGAGGCCGCTCCCGCCGATGTCGAGCCCGCCGACGTCCGTCCTGGTCGCAGCCATCGTACTGCTGCTAAGCGCACGTCCAAGGCCAAGACTGCCAAGAAGGGTGCGTCCGAGGATTCCGCCGAGACGACCGCCGATGCATCGACTGATGCCGCCGAGCCCCAAGACGTCGAACAGCCTGCGTCTGAGAAGCCCAAGCGCGGTCGTAAGAAGTCCGCTAAGGCCAGGGCGTCCGAGCAGCAGGCCGAGGCCGAGCTGCAGGACGATTCCAAGGCCGAGACCAGCGATGATACTGCGGCTAACGCCGATGCCGCCGCAAACGATGGCGCCGCGCCCGCTGAGGGCGAAGACGACACTCGTCCCAACCGTCGCCAGCACAAGCGTAACGACGAGCGCAACGAGCGCAAGGACGAGCGCAACAACGACCGCCGCAACCGTCAGCGCGATCGCAAGCAGCGCAACAAGGAGCGTAATGCCGCTCCCACCGAGCCCACGCTTTCGCGCGAGGAGCTCGCGGCCATGAAGGTCGCCGAGCTGCGCGAGAAGGCCAAGGAGTTCGAGATCGAGACGACCGGCAAGAAGAAAGCCGAGCTCGTCGAGGAGATCTACGTCACCGCCGCGAAGGCCGAGGGCTTCCGCGACATCAAGGGCATCCTGCAGATTCGTCCGGACAGCTCCGGTATCATCCATGCCCATGGCTACATGAAGTCCAACGACGACGCCTTCGTGCCCGCCTACCTCATCCGCTCCGCGCGCCTGCGCACGGGCGACGTCATCGAGGGCTCGCTGCGTCCTTCGCGCGGCGGCGACAAGCGCGCCGGCCTCGCCAAACTCACGACCGTCAACGGTCTAGACCCCGAGCAGATTCGCAACCGTCCCAAGTTTGGTGACCTCACCCCGGTCTATCCCAACGAGCCGCTGCGCATGGAGCACGGCAAGGACTCCATTACCGGTCGCGCCATCGACATCGTGTCGCCGATCGGCAAGGGTCAGCGTGGCCTGATCGTGTCCCCGCCCAAGGCCGGCAAGACCACAATCCTCAAGAAGATCTGCCAGTCTATCTCGATTAACAACCCCGAGGTGCACCTCATCTGCCTGCTCGTCGACGAGCGCCCCGAAGAGGTTACCGATATGCAGCGTTCCATCAAGGGCGAGGTTGTGGCGTCGACCTTCGATATGCCCGCCGACAACCACACCCGCGTGGCCGAGCTCGTCATCGAGCGCGCCAAGCGCATCGTGGAGCTGGGCGGCGATGTCGTGGTGGTGCTCGACTCCATCACGCGTCTTGCCCGCGCCTACAACTTGGCGGCGCCCGCCTCGGGCCGCATCCTTTCGGGCGGCGTCGATTCGGCGGCGCTGTATCCGCCCAAGCGCTTCCTGGGCGCAGCCCGCAATATCGAGAACGGTGGCTCGCTCACCATCCTGGCCTCTGCCCTCATCGACACCGGTTCCAAGATGGACGAGGTCATCTTTGAGGAGTTCAAGGGCACCGGCAACATGGAGCTCAAGCTCGACCGCGACCTGGCCGACCGCCGCATCTTCCCGGCTATCGACCCCGTTGCCTCCGGTACGCGTAACGAGGACCTGTTGGTTGACGAGCAGATGCGTCCGTTTGTCTTTGGCCTGCGTCGCATTCTTGCCGGCATGAACAACACCGAGCGCGCAGCTGCGTCGTTTATCAAGGGTCTTAAGGGCACCAACACCAACCAGGAGTTCCTGGTGCGTTCGGCCAAAAAGCACAGCGACTACGAGCAGACGTTCTAGGTTGTCATCCACACGCAGCGATAGTCATCAATGCAATAAAGGGTCGGGGCTTTGAGCCTCGGCCCTTTTCTATATTGCCGCTCCGCGCTTTTTTGACCATAAGACTAGCAAGCAGCAGGTTTCCCGTTTCAATCCGACATCGTCGCTTGCAATCGACAGGGCGGTTTCGCATAATAGCTTTTAAGCTTCGCGACGGAAAACGCAGATGAAACGAACCATATACCGTTGCTTTGGGGCATAGCCCCGCTTCATCTTCTCTCGCGCAGCCAACTGAATGATGCGATTTGGGTGCTGGAAGATGGGGAGAGCTCATGGCTTCTTCTGATGCAACACAACGAGCAGTCCTTGCCGGACTTTCGTGCGGGATCGGCCTTGCCGCTCCCGTGGTTATGTATGCCGCGACGCTGCCGTTTTCGTCTGTGAACGAGACGGTCGTGGCGGGTGCGGTTCCCTTCGCCGTGGGCGCGGTGGCGGGCGTGGGTATCTATGCCGCCTCGCTGGGTATTTCCGAGTACCGTGCGCAGCGTGAAGAGCGTCTATTCCAGCCTGATGCCATGGGCGGTGCCGCCAATCTCAATCAGCATCAAAGCGAGTTCAAGACCGCCTCGATTCCAGCTCAGCAGCAGGATGCGACTCCTTACGCTGCGGCTTCTGCTTCTCAGGCTCAGGCGGAGCAGTCTACCTCGGCATTCCTTTCCGGCCTGACTGGTGCGTTCCAGCGCCGTCATGCCGATGATGGTGTCCCTACCATCGCTCGAGCCGCAGATGCTATGGACGAGGACGAGGCTTGGTCCATGATCGACAGTATGCTCGACGACGATTCGCCGGTGAGCTGCGACCCTGCACACTCGCGCGACGTCTATCAAGTCGCCATCGACGAGCTCACCAACGGCGGGCAGACCGGCTCCTTCAATCGCGACGACATCGCCGCCGCGGCACGCGCCGTGTCTGGCTCCCAGGCCGCCCCTGCGGGCAGCACGGCGGCTTTCGTGGCGCTCGTCGCCAACGCGGCAGCCAATAACGCCTACAGCGCTACCTCGGCGGACGCGAACGCTTCTGCCGACAATTCGTACGTTGATGAAGCCATGACTGCGGACGAGGAGGCCGTTGCCGCCCGCCGTGCCGCCGAAAGCTCGCTTTGGGGCGCTCCTGCCCAGCAGCAGGCGGCTGAGGCTGCGCCGTACAATGCAAACCTCGCCAGCATGCCTATCATCTCCGGTGCCGTGGACATCGATCTCGATGACCTCGATGAGCCTGCAGCCATTACCGCATCGATTGATGCCCAAGATCGCATCGACACCGGCGACCTTCCGGACGCCTCGCTCGAGGTTGATGTTCCCATGGCCGATTACTCGGGCCACGAGGACATGTGGGCCGCCGCCACCGCGATTCTGGATGAGATTGACGAGCCCGCTCCTGTTGCAGCCCCCGCTCCCGTCGCTGCCCCTCAGCCTGCTGCCCCCGCCTATGTCGGCCGTCACAGTGCTGTGTTCCCCGAGGATACTGCCCGTATCTCGCGCGAGAGCATCGAGCGGGCCGAGGCTATTGCCGCCGGCATTATGGAAAACCGTCGTCACGAGCGCGTCAATCAGATCCTCGAGGAAGAGATCGAGCGCCTGCAGTCCTCAACCGCCAAGCGTACGGGCCGTGCCTATCTGAGCGTTATCGAGGGCGGTACCGCCAGCTTCGCGCCGCTCCGCGCGGAGGCATAACTTCTGCATGGTTAAGATCAATCGAAAATGGGCGGTTGTAACCTGCCTGATGGCGCTCTTGATCTGGGGCAATTCGCTGGTTCTCGGCTCGGGGTCGGGCTCGCTGAGCCTAACGGTCATGGAAGCTATCCGCGGTTTCCTGCACAGCGTGGGACTTCCATATGAATGGGTGACCAACTTTGTTGTTCGCAAGTGCGCGCATTTTACCGAGTATATGGTGCTCGGCATCTTGGCAACGCACGCCTTTGATTTTGAGGGCCGGCGCACCTTTGACGTGCTGCTGCCCACGGCGGTGTTCCTGCTGCTGATTCCCTCGATCGACGAGACGATTCAGCTCTTTGTGCCGGGACGCGCCGGCATGATCACCGATGTGATGATCGACTGCTGTGGAGCGGCAACGGGCGTTGTGCTCCGATATCTCTTACGGTCGCTGATGTGCGCTAAAAAGGCCGCCTAGGACGTATTGTTTGGTCCTAGGCGGCCTTTTTTATTTGAGGGCTTATATGAGGCGTGGTGGCGTCGTTCCGTAGGTCGGATTTGCCGGGCGCGCCACGCCCTGTGGGTGCGTCTGCTACTGAAGCGCCTGTGCGCCCAGGGCCAGGCAGCCCATAATGCCCTGCTTGCCCTCGAGGCTGTTGTTGACGATGTAGTTATCGATGTCGTTGACCTCGGGCGTGACGATATAGCCGTTGAGCATCTCGGCACACTTTTTGCGTGCGAGCGGCACGATGGGGGTGTGGTCAGCCACACCGCCGCCGATGATGATCTTTTGCGGCGCGTAGCACAGCGTGTAGGTCATGAGCGCCTGTGCTAGATAGCCTGCGAGCAGGTCCATGGCCTCTGGGTCATCGGCCATGTCTCCGGCGCTCTTGCCATCCCAGCGCTTTTTAACGCCGGGGCCGGCGATGAGGCCCTCGAGGCAGTTGTCATGGAAGGGGCAAGCGCTATGCTCGCCGATGGTGTCGCGCGGGTCGCGCGTGACCAGGATGTGGCCGGCCTCGGGATGCATCATGCCGTGTACGAGCTTACCGCCCGAGAGCACGCCGGCGCCCACACCGGTGCCGATGGTCAGGTAGACCACGTCGGTGAGGCCCTGCGCGCAACCAAAGGTGACCTCGCCCAAGCAGGCAACGTTGACGTCGGTGTCGTAGCCGCAGGGAATATTGAGCTCGTTTTGGATGGTGCCCAGCAGGTCGAAGTAGCGCCATGCCGTTTTGGGCGTCTCCAGGATCTTGCCGTATTGGGGCGAGGCAGGGTTGACTGCGGTGGGTCCAAAGGCGCCGATGCCCAGCGCGGCGATGCCCTTGTTCGCAAACCATGCATTGACGGCCTCAACGGTCTCCTGCGGGGTCGTGGTCGCGATCTGCTCACGCTCCAGGACCGTACCGTCTGCATAGCCCGTGGCGCAGACCATCTTGGTGCCGCCGGCCTCGAGCGCTCCGATAAGCTGCTGTTCTGCCATAGTATTCCCCTCTCTGGGACGAGTTGCTCCGTGACTAAAGTATAGGGCTCTAAACCATTTAAGAAAGCGCTATAAAAAGAAGAAGCCTCGCAACGTGGCGGGCGGTGCGGGGCTTCTTTGGTTGCTTTAGTTGCCGGGCCGTCCTTACCCGCGCGGCTTGATTTTATCACGTAGCGACTTGAGGTTCTCCAGTGCCGCGTTAAGCGTCTCATCCCGCTTGGCAAAGTGGAAACGAATCAGATGGTTGACGGGCTCGCGGAAGAAGCTCGAGCCGGGCACGGCGCCCACGCCCACCTTGGATGCGAGGTCCTCGCAGAATTCGAGGTCGCTGTCATAGCCAAACTCAGAGATGTCCATCATGACGTAGTAGGCGCCCTGCGGCACGTTATGCTCAAGACCGATGCTATCGAGCCCCTGGCAGAACAAGTCGCGTTTGGCGGTGTAGAGGTCGAGGACCTCATCGTAATAGCTGTCGTCGAAGTTGAGGGCGGTGACAACGGCTTCCTGCAGGGGAGCGGCGGCACCCACGGTGAGAAAGTCGTGGACCTTCTTGATACGCTCGGTGATCTGGGCCGGGGCGATGGTGTAGCCCAGGCGCCAACCGGTGATGGAGTACGTCTTAGACAGCGAGCTGCAGCTGATGGTTCGCTCGAACATGCCGGGCAGCGTGGCCATATAGACGTGCTCGTGGGGCGCGTAGACGATGTGCTCGTATACCTCGTCGGTAATGCAGTAGGCGTCGTACTTTTTGCAGAGGTCGGCGATGAAGGTGAGCTCCTCGCGCGTAAAGACCTTGCCGCAAGGGTTGGAAGGGTTGCACAGGACGATGGCCTTGGGGTCGTTGTCGCGGAAGGCTGCCTCGAGCGTCTCGCGGTCAAAGTCGAACGTGGGCGGGTTGAGCGGCACATAGATGGGCTCGGCACCCGAGAGAATGGTGTCAGCGCCGTAGTTCTCGTAGAACGGCGAGAAGATGACGACCTTGTCTCCGGGGTTCGTAACCGTCATCATGGCGGCCATCATGGCCTCGGTGGAGCCGCAGGTGACCACGATATTCTGGTTGGGGTCGATCGGCATGCCCATAAAGTGCTCCTGTTTGGCGGCGAGCGCCTCGCGCATGGCCTGGGAGCCCCAGGTAATGGAGTACTGGTGGTAGAGCGGCTTGGGGTCGGCGGCGATGGTGCTCAGGCTGTTGAGCAGCTGCGCCGGAGGATCGAAGTCGGGGAAGCCCTGCGACAGGTTGACGGCATCGTACTTATTGGAGATGCGTGTCATGCGGCGGATGACCGAATCGGTAAATGTTGCCGTGCGGTTGGAGAGTTCTTTCATGCCGGTCCTTTCGAGGATTTGCAGTGGGGCAAGTTTACTCCTATGGAACCGGTGGGAATTGCTCGAAACGCGCTCGAAAAACTCTTTTCAAAATTCTTGAAAATTGGGGCTTGCATCGCGTGGCGTTCCTTGCAATAATAGTCGAGCGCGAAGCGCACAGGACACGGTGGGTGTAGCTCAGTTGGCTAGAGCGACGGGTTGTGGTCCCGTAGGTCGAGGGTTCGAGTCCCTTTACCCACCCCAGTTCTTGCTTCGTGTTGATATCGGGTCGTTAGCTCAGTTGGTAGAGCAGGGGACTCTTAATCCCAAGGTCCAGGGTTCGAACCCCTGACGGCCCACCACACGATATCTCCTCTAAAGTCCGCCATAACGGACTTTAGCTTTGGGTCGTTAGCTCAGTTGGTAGAGCAGGGGACTCTTAATCCCAAGGTCCAGGGTTCGACCCCCTGACGGCCCACCAAAGAACGCACAGGTCAGCGCTTCGGCGCTGACCTTTTTTGTTTACTGAGAAGCCGAATCATAACCGTCCGTTACCGTTCGTGTTTTACGCCCCCTGCCGTTTATGCGCGGCAGGGGGCGTTTTATGCATTTTGCAGGTAGTGGACCTAGAAAATGCAATTTAGAGCGTTTCGGCACCCAGACCGGTGCCATTAAAACCGCCGTCCGCGCCGCCGCCCTCGACGATCTGCAGGGCGCGCCCGACCTGCCTGGCGGCCTTCTCGCGCTCCGCAAGACCCGGCTTGATGTAATGGCGGTAATCTGTCCCCAGGTCCGTATGACCGTGCAGGTCCATGATGCTCAGGGGGTCGACCTCGGTCGCCGCCATGATGGTCTCGGACGTGTGGCGCAGGGCCTTTGGCGGGATATACCGCAGGTCATGGCGTACGCACATGCGCCGCCAGGCGCGCACGAGGTTGTCTCCGCGCATGTTCACGATGCGCTGCCCGCTCCATTCGCGCACCTGCTCCGTAACCGAAGTGCCGCCCTCGACGGTTATGCTCGGGCGCAACTCGTCCATAATCTGGTGCAGGCGCTCGCGGCCCGCCAATAAAACCGGCACGGTGCGCACGGAATGGGCGTTCTTGGTCTCCTTCACGCCGTCCTCGTCCGTGTACGCGCGGCAGACCTCGATGTACTCCGAGACGGTCGGCTGGCCCGTGGCGAAGTCGTAGGTCGTGGTGACCTTGAGGTCGCACGGGCGCACCGCCAGCGCCTCCTCCTTGCGCAGGCCGCTCAGGCCCAGAATCAAGTAGGCGTTCATGACCAGATCCGCGCGGTCGTCGCTGGCGGCGAGCCTGCGCAGCGCCTCGGCGGCCTCGGGGATACTCCACGGCTCCACGGGCGCCTGCTTCGCTTTGGGCGCGATGACGCGCCGACGGAAGGGCTCAACCGTCACCCAGCCGTCGTCGAAGGCTCGGCGCATGACGGCGCGCAGCGTCGTCTTGGTCTTGGCCGACGCGCCCGAGCGCTCGATGCAGCTTCGCATCATGTCGTGGGTTATCTCGGAGATGTCGATGCTCCCCAGGACGGGGGAGATGTAGTTGCACATCTGCCCGTCGTACTCGCGCAGGCTCGCGCGGGAGCGCGGCTTGCCGCGGTTGCTAGGGGAGTCGCGGAAAACTCCCCAGTAGTACATGTCGAGCGTCACGCCCGCGTGCGCCGCCTGGGACACACCCAGCTCCTGCGCGAGCTGGGCGATGGCGATATCGGCCTCGGTCTCGGTGCCGTATACGGTGCGCGACACGCGGCGCACATGACCGTCCGCGCGGAAGCCCGCCTGCACGCGGATCACCCACTTGCCGGGCGCGACCTCGCGCTTGGAGCCGAGTTTTGACCTTGAAGTATCGTTGGTTGCCATATAATGGTCCTGCCTTTCCCTTTTGCCGGAGGGCATATGCCCCGTGCGGATCCGCCAAGATTGCCGCGCGGGGCTTTTTGTTTGCGTTGAGGCCGGCTACGCGACCGCGCGGCGCTTGGGCCTGCCCGAGCGGGGCGTGTCGGTCAGACGCGCCGCTATGCTCTCCACGGTCACGTAGGTGCGGCGGCCCTTGCGGTAGCCCGTAAGGATCCCCGAGTCGAGCATGTGGGTGATCCTGCCGGGGGAGACGGAGAGCCTGCGCGCGGCTTCGGCCGCCGAGACCGTCTCGCCCTCCACGATGTACCCCTCGTCCGTGGAGAAGGCGACCATCATGGAGAGCCCGCCGCCTGCGGGCTCGATGAACTCGGGCTCAGGCACGGCAAGACCGTCCTTCACGAGCGCGGCCACGTAGGTGCTCGCCGCGTCCACGGACTGCTCGGCGGCCTCGGCAATCGTGTCGCCGCAGGTGAAGCATCCCGGCAGTGAGGGAAACTCCACGTCGTAGCCGCCGTCCTCGTCGGGTGTGAGCACCGCCTGGTAAACGTATGTCTTCATATCTTTCGACCCCCAAGGGGGCGGGGCTAGAGCCACCCCGCCGTCTTAGCTATTTTTCGGTACGTCCCTATCGGTATCTCCTTCTTGGAGGTGGGCACGCTGATCTGGATTCCGTCCTTTCGCGCGACCACGTGGCTGCCCTTGCCGGTGTAGAGCGTCCAACCCTCCTTCTTGAACCGCTTGAGCACCTGCGCGGGCTCCTGCTCCTTGGGCATCTCTCCTCCTTTCGACAATTTAATTATAAACAGTTGATAGTTAGCAATCAAGTAAATTATCAAGTATTTACAGTTTTAATAATGACCACACGGATCAGCCAAGATCGCCGCACGGGGTTTCTTCGTTTGGTGGCAGTCGTTGCGCTTTCTGCAACAACTTAATCAGCCGCCTGCCCATTTTCGTGGGGTTACGAAAATGGGGGAGTAACTGGCCTTTCGGTGTGCCCGTTGGAGGTTTTTCCGGAAAAACCGAAAAAACCTAGCCGCGCCGCGGGTCATAATCGTGATGAACACCATTCACGCTCCTGGAGGTACCCATGGCTCGCTATAGCGTAGGCGCATACACGTACGAGGACGATTCCCCCGACACGATGATCTACGACGGGCTCACGGGCATCCCGTTGAGCTTGGGGTACGAGCTCGTGTCGCAGGAGCGCGGGGACACCGTGAGGGTCGTCGCCCTGGGCGTGAAGGACGACACCGCGGGCCCCGTCCCGTTTGCGACGCTCAGGCCGTGCGCGTACTCCCTGGCGTCCGAGTACGACGTGCGCGCCGTGAGGTGTCCGCAGACCGGGCAATGGGTGCTCATCGGGTACATGGGCGTCTAGAGGAAGCTCGCGATCTTCCAGCCGACAGCTAGAATGGTTCATTAAAGGTCCCCTCCCATCGATACGTACCCCTGGGTTCTTTGCTTGGCGATAGTTGGGAAGGTCGGATAGGGCGTGCCTCCGGGTGCGCCCTATTCTTTTAACTAGTGCCTATGCCCCGAGGAGCGCCGCGAGGGTGCCGATCGCCTTGGCCACCTTGGGGACGAGCCCCGCGGCCTTGGATGCGAGGTCGAGCGCGTCCTTTGCCTTCTCGGCGAAGGCTCCCTCGTCCTTCTCCTCGGCGGCGAACCGCAGGTCGGCGAGGGCGAGCTTCACGGCGGCGAGGTCCTCGGGCGACAGGCCCTGGCTGCTCGATATCTGCTTGATGGTCTGGTTGAAGTCGACCGTGACGGTCGCCTCGACGGTGGCGGTCGCCCTCGCCTCGATCTGGTCGGCGGTCGCCTTGGCCATCATGTAGTCGTACTCCATGCGGTCCCGGTGCGCGAGCAGCAGCTCGCGGATCGTCTCGATGGACGTGATATCGATCATGTCTGGTCTGGTATTGCCCATCACTCTGGTCCCGGTCTCGCGCTCGATGATTTCCCCGAATGCCGTCATATACCGTGCCACCACCTTCTGCCTGAGACCGGGCGGGTCGCTCTCGATGACCTCGTCGCACAGGTTCACCAGGCGGTCGATTGAATCGTACATTCCCATGTTATCTGCCAATCTCGCAGGTGGTTCCTTTGAATGTCTACGCGGACCTTATTTGATCCGCTTCCAGCCCTTCGATTTCAGGCGCTGCAGGTTGATTTTGGGACAGCTCGGCCTGGTCGCGTGCCGTCTCCAAGATCTTCGAGCGCCTCTTCTCGGTGCTCTGCCGGTAGCAGTAGAGCAGCTCGCCCTCCTTGGGGTCGAGCTCATCGGCAAACCCTTCATTCAAGCCAGGCGGCCATCCACAGAGGTCGTTTGGCGTACAACCAAATACCTCGGCTATCACGCAAGCGTCCTCTGCGGTTAGTTTCACTTCACCTCGCTCGATGGATGCATAGCGGCGTTCTTTCCATCCAAGGGCGCGGGCGGCGTCTGGCTGCTTCTTAAATCCAGCGGCCTCGCGCATCTTCTTTATCGAGAGTTCATACATATATCTCTCCCTTCTTCAGATAGAAGTCTACGCGAAATGTGTATATCCATCAAGAAAGTTACTAGAATCATGTTGACAATACGTGAATCACGTAGATAATGAGTATCAGCAAACGCGAAACACGTAGATTTCTAGAACGGAGGTACATGAATGACGGATATTTGCACACGCGTCGCTCATAACCTGCGCGTTGCGATGGCTCACGCCGACATCAAGACCGCTGAGGAGCTTTCCGCGGCATCGGGCGTGTCGGTATACAGCATCCGCAACTATCTGGCCAAGGCTTCGACGCCTTCGCTCGAGAGCCTCGCGGCGTTGGGGTTGGCCCTAGGCTGCACGCCTAACGACCTGATGGGCTGGAACACGGACGAGGCCGCGTAGGGATGGAGGAAGAGGAATGACAGGCAAGAGCTACGAGCTGCCCGACGACATCACGGGCCTGGGCGGCATGGTGACGTGGGCCGACGAGGATGCCGAGTGGCACACGGAGGTGTTCGAGTTTTTGGACGACGCGCGCGACGTGTTCCGCAAGCACGTGCTGTGCGGCGACGTCGCCTACCTGGGGCGCCTTGTCGGGCTAGACCGCAAGCAGGCGCTCGATTTTGCCTACGACGCCTTCGAGATCGACCCCGCGCCGGGCGAGTGGCCGTTCGGGCTGGGCGCCTGCGGGGCTGCGCGGTGAGGCGTGCGCTGCTGGCCTCGGCCGTCGTGATGGACGCCGCCGGCTGGATGTGCGCCGCGCAGGGAGCCTACGGCCTGGCGCGGATGTGCTTCTCGGTCGCGCTGCCGTTCATCGCGGCGTGGGCGCTCGCCTCGCTCTTCGACTGAGGCCGGGCCCGCCCCCGTCGCGCCACGGGTTCCGTACCGCCCCCATTCCGCGGGGCCCGTGGCGCGACGGGGCCGGACCCCCTACTTCCGGCCCATAAGGTGTCCGCCGCCGACTTGGCGGGGCGGCGGCACCGCTCCCTTTGGCGGGGGAGCGCCCTCCGGCTGCATCTATCGGTGCGGCCCTCCGGCAAGGGATTGGCTCAACGAATGAAAGGAGAAGGCCATGTGGATGTCTATAGCCAAGGGCGCGCGTTACGCCTGCTGCGACAACGTCACATTCCGCGCGATGGTCATGCAGGGGGTCATCCCGCGCTACCCGTCGCTCAACCCCAACAGCTCGCGCGAGGTGGTGCGCAGCGAGGACATCGACGCCGCCATCATGGCGCGCGGCGCGGTGCCGGCGCTGCCCTCGCCCGACTGCGTGCCCGCTCGCCGTCCGAGGCGGGTGGCGTGATGGTCGACCTTATCTGGGATGCCGGCTGCAGGCTCGGCGAGTGGTGGAACTCTCTTCCCGAGCGCGTGCGCAGCGTGGCGTGCGCCGTGGCACTCATCGGCCTGATCGCCGTCGCCGGCGCCATCGAGGGGACCGCGCCGAGCGGGATGTACTACTAGTCGAGAGGATATGGCATGCAATTTGAGAAGAAGTCTGTGCGCCTGGGCGACATCCGCCCGAGCTCGCAGAACCCGCGCGAGGACTTCGGCGACATCGGCGCCCTGGCCCGCAGCATCGAGGCGACCGGCGGCGAGCCGCTGAACCCGCCCGTGGTCGTGGCGGACGGCAACGTCTACCGCATCGTGGACGGCGAGCGCCGCTACCGCGCGCTGTCGTCAATCTACGGGGAGGACCGCGAGGTGTCCGCGCTGGTGGCCGACACCATGGACGAGGCCAACGAGCTCGTGGCCATGCTCGCCACCGACGACAAGCGCCAGCTGACCGAGGCCGAGCGCGCACGCGGCGTGCAGCAGATGCTCGTGCTTGGCGTCGACGAGCAGCGCATCGAGCGCGCCAGCCGAGCCACCGCCGGTCAGATCCGCGCGGCGCGCAGGCTGCGCGGGAATATCGAGGGCCGGCAGGTGACGCTGGAGCAGCTCGAGGCCGCGAGCGCCTTCGACGACGAGAAGGACGTCGAGGCCGTGCTGGCCGCCGGCGAGGGCTGGGCGGCCAAGGCCGACAGCATCCGCCGCCGCAACGAGCGCGAGGAGGCCAAGGCCGAGGACTACGACGCGTTCGGGGATGCGGGCATCCCGGTGGTGAAGGAGCGGCCCGAAGGGTTCACCTACAAGGACTGGGCACACCTCGGCCTCGTTGCCGCGAAGCTCGAGGACAAGGAGTACCCCGCTGGCACCGTTGCCGTGTGGAATGACCGCTACTGGGACTTCTTCGCTCCGAAGGGCGGCGAAGATGCCGAGCCCGAGAAGACCGAGGAGGAGATCCGAGCCGAGCAGGAGGCCGCGCGCGAGGATGCCGCGCTCAAGGGCCTGTACAGGAGCCTGATCGGTTTCGTGGCGTCCGGCGCCTTCGCCATGTCCAAGGACCTCATGATGTGCGTGCGCGTGGGCCGCGAGGACCCGCCCGCGCTGCTCGTGGCGATGGGCGGCGACAGCAACCCCGAGAACGAGGAGCGCTTCGGTGCCGTACGCGACGAGTTTGCTCGCAACCTCAAGGCGTGCAAGCCAAACGAGTACGAGGCCGGCTGCTGGCTCATGGCGGCGGCCAAGGACATGGCCCAGCTCAACAATCGCTGGGGCGGCGACGACGCGGAGGCGTGGCTCGACCACTATGACATCTTCTGCTCCGCGGGCTTCGAGCCCGGCGAGGAGGACGTGTGGCTCATGGAGAGGGTGCAGGCGAGTTTCAAGGAGGAGAAGGATGAGTAGCAAGAAGCTGAAGGTGACGATTGAGCGCGAGAACGTCGAACCAGTGGAGTTCGAGGCGGATGCGCTCCTCTGCGCCGGAGACACCGATGACGGCGTGCTGTTTTTTGCAGGCGGCTGCATGACCCAGCCCATCGTCCTCGACATCATGCGGTGCTTCGTCAGCGAAGTGGTCAGGGACATGGTCAAGCTCGGTATCGATGAGACCGAGGCCAGGGGCCAGGTCATGCTCGCTGCGGTAAGCCCTTCCGATGCCAGTGAGCTGCTCCTGGACATCAATCTCGATGACCGCGACAAGATCGCGCACATCGCTAAGGAGCTCGCCGCCAGTGACCTCTCCTAGCGAACGCCGGGCGGTCGTGCAGCGCGGGGCGGACGGCCGCTGGTTCGCCCGCCCCTACATGGGCACCGACCGCGTGACCGGCAGGCGGATCAGGCCGTACAGGTCGTGGGACGCGGAGCTGACGCGCGAGCAGGCGCAGGCCGAGTGCGACAGGTGGGCGGCCACGTTCGACCCTTCCTCCGCACGGGACAGCTCCAAGCGCCTGTCCTCGATGCTCGAGACGTACATCTCGGACCCCGTCAACGGCCTGTCCGACAACTCGGTGGCCACGTACCGCAGCGTCGTCAGGACGATGGTGGAGCCGACCATTGGGAGGCTTCCCTACGACCAGCTTGAGCCCTGGGACGTTTCGGCGGCGTACCGCATGTTGCTCGCCCCCAGGAGCGGCAAGGGGCTGTCGCCCAAGACGCTGCTCAAGATGCACGCGCTGCTGAAGGGCGCCTACCGCTCGTGGCGGCCGGCGCTGGGCCGGGACATCATGCTCGACGTGCCCGCGCCATCGCCCGACCCCGTGGAGCCCTTCGCGCTGTCCGAGCTCGACACCGACGAGCTCTCCCGGGCGCTGGTCTCCGCCATGTCCTCGCGATCTGCCTCTGCCGCCAACATCTCGCGGCGCACCGAGGCCTTGGCGGTCTACCTCGCCCTCAACACCGGCCTTCGCTGCGGGGAGATCTGCGGGCTGCAGCGCCGAGACTGGCGCCGCGCCCTGCACGACCTGCACGTCGTGGGGCAGGCGGTCGAGCACCCCGAGCTGCACCGGCAGGCCTACACCAAGGGCAGGCGCGTGCGCAACGTGGCGCTCGCCCCGGCTGTGGAGGCGCAGCTGCAGCGCCACATGGAGTGGCAGGACACGTGGCTCTCGCGCAAGGGCCCGGCGGCGCCGGTGGTGACCTTCGGGCCCGCCGGAGCCATCGCGCGCCCGTCCACCGTGACGAGCCGCTTCAAGTCGCTCGTGAGGGACCTGGGGCTGCCGGAGGAGACGGTGTTCCATTCCCTGAGGCACACGCACGCCTCGTGGCTGCTCATGAACGGGTTCGACATGAGGACCATCCAGGAGCGCCTGGGGCACGCGAGCGTCAAGACGACGCTCGACATCTACGGCTCGGTCATGCCGGGCCGCGACCAGGCCGCCGCCGCGGCCTTTACCGATTCGATCTGCGGAGGTGATACGGATGAATAACTTCAACTTCAACAGGGACTTCTACGAGGGCTGCCGCGCCCTGGGCGACAGGGAGGGCATGGCGCTCGCCTGGGCGATGCTGCGCTACGGCTACGAGGGCGTCGAGCCCAAGCTGAAGCCGACGACCATGGCGGCGTTCACCTTCGCAAGGGGCCGCATCGACGCCATGGTCAACGGCAGCCTTGGGGGTCTCAGGAGGGCGGCCAATGCAGGATGTCAAGGGTCTAGCCAAGGGGGTAGCCAAGGGGGTAGCCAACCCAGCAGGCGAGAGGGTAGCCGACAGAAAGAGAAGGAGAAGGAGATAGCCCTAGCGGGCTATAGCGCTGCCCGCCAAGCGCCCGATGACTTCGAGCCCCCGTCGGCCGAGGACGTGGAGGCGTACTTCGCCGCCAACTGCCTCCGGGGCGACGCCCGCCAGTTCTTCGACCACTACGCCGCGCAGGGGTGGACGCTGCCGAGCGGCCTGCCCGTGACCGACGTGTGGGCGCTCGCCCGCAACTGGAGCCGCAAGCAGGTCGGCTTCGATGCCGACCGCAAGGCACGGGGCGGGCAGACCTCCCAGGAGGTCGAGCGTGCCTCCGTGTGGCAGCCCGTGAAGACCGATGACGAGCTCATAGCCGAGCTCGAGCGCCAGATAGCGGAGGCGTCATGATCACCCTCATGGAGATGCTCAGGAACGAGAAGGCCGACCCCGCCCACGGCCGCCCGCTCGACATAACGCGCATCTACATGGCGAACGTCATGTCGAGCAGGGAGGCCGTTCTGCTGGCCAAGAAACAGAAGCTCGCCGCGGCGCGTGCCAGCCGGAAGCAGAAGGCCGACCTGTACGAGGACATCGCCAAGCTCGCACGCGGCAAGGAGCCGAGCTGGAGGTATGCCAAAGGTGTGCCAACGGCGGCCGGGCAGCTGGGCCAGCAGGCGATTGGCTTCCCGCCGCTAGACGGTGGAGACGGCGCCGGCGGGGGAGTCCCCGCGGCAAAGAACACCTAATTCTTTTGAGAAGGAGAGTGAGAGAGGTTTTGGCAGAGATCTCAGCGGTGATGAGGGCCTACCGGGACGCCCTCGACAGGCACCAGATTCCCTGGGCCGACGACACGTACGACACCGAGAGAGTGGGCGGTTACCGACTGCGCGTGGAGCGCACCGAGACCATCCTCGACGAACACAGGGTGAGCGTGATCTGGGGTTACCAGTGCCTGCCTGGGCGCGAGCCCACGGGCGTGACCATCGGCTACCCGAACTACCTCGAGGTGCAGTACGAGCCAATCAGCACCGAGCCGTTCATGGCCACGCCGGGCGACATCCTGGCCGACATCTTCGGCGTGAGGGGTGAGTCGCGATGAGCTACGCGTACGGACCCGCCGACTGGATCGACCTCGCCATCGGCAGGCTCGAGGACGCCAAGAGGTCGCTCAGGGAGTGCGACAGGCTGCGACAGGGGTGCGACATCTGCGATGAGCTGCGCCAGGCGAGGCGATGCCTCAACAAGGCGCTGATCATGGTCGCGGAGGAGAAGGAGATCGTGAAGGAATGGAGCGAGAAATGAGAGATAGGAACGAGTGGTTCAAAGAGGTCGAGAGGGCCTACAGCAAACTCAAGATCGTGGAAAGGCCCTATGCACCGCCGCATGCCGCCGTCGCCGTTGAGGCCGAGGATGTCCTGTGCTGCCTCGGGTTGCATCCGCACATCAGTGCCTCCGACTGGTTGGTTATCAATCTGGATGAGGTGAGCGAGCTCATCGAGCTCATCAGGCCCGTTCCCGTCACGGGCGCGACGTCGGACGGGTACCACACGTTCGACGAGCTCTACCATCACCGTGCGGTGCTGTTCTCGGTGATCGTGGCCAAGTTCCGCGGGCGTTCCTGGAAGTCGCTCCACCACCATGACGGGACGATGTACGACGGCATGTTCATCGTGGGCATCGACACGCCCGCCGGCCCCGCCACCTACCACTACGACGTCGAGCCTTACTGGGACATGTTCCCGTGCGAGGTGCTCGACCGCGCGCCCGAGTGGGACGGCCACACGCCCGGCGACGCCATCGAGCGCATCGGCACCCTGCGGGACCTCCTGCAGGCGGAGATCAAGAAGGATGGGAGCGCAAGGTGAGCTGCTATTTCTGCGGTGGGTCGCGCATCGCGTCCATCCACTCTGCGCCCGACCGAGGCGTCTGCAACTGGTCCGTTGGTTCCATGACGCTGACGCGCCGATATGACGGCGAACCGATCGTCAGGGTCGAACTGGATACCAGCGTGTCACTCGACGTATCGGTCAACGGCTTGTGCGGCGACACCGTCAGCGCCGATGTGACGGCGGACGCCTACATCGAGGACATTAAGTACTGCCCGTTCTGCGGAGAGGAGCTTTAGATGAACGAGAGCTATAAGGATTTGAAGGCATATCTGCTCAACGAGATCGTCGAGGACGCGCGCTGCGTGTTGAATGCAATCGAGGGCAAGAAAATGGACAAGGTCGATGACGAGGAGGTCCTCGAATACTGCCATAGCCTCGCATCCACAATGACTACGCTGGAGACCGTCGCCATGGTCGGCAGGCTTGTGCCCTGGTTTTTGGAGGATGAGAGAGCATGACCTTTAACGATGTTGAGTTCAAGGCGTGCGCCCGGTGCGGGGTCGAGCCTGCGATTGAGGATGTACGCGAGCGCTCGCTGGACCGGCCCAATGTGATGAGCGTGACGTGTCCCTCCTGCGGGATGTCCAACAGTATCGCGTGGGGGAGCTTGATGGCGACGCCGCAAAAAGAGGCCGTCGCCATGCTCGCGGACAGCTGGAACAGCCGGTGATCCGCTCGGCGACCGACTTGTTCCGCGCAACCGCCTGGCGCACGGTGCCCGACCTGGTGTCGGGTCCCGCGCGCCGGGCGCTCGTGCATGGACGGGCCGACGCGCCGCGGGTGACGTCGGCGCAGATCGGGGAGACGGAGCGGAGGGCGCGTGCGCTGGAACGCGACCGGGCCCGTGCGCTCAAGAGGTCGAGGAAGGCTAAGCGATGAGGTTGTTTGAGAGGTTGTGGCGGATAATCATCGAGAACCGCCGAGTGCGCAAGAGTATCGAGGCGCGGCGCGCCCGCAGGTGCAGGAGATCGATGAGATGACCGTTATGTGGGACGTGCAGGAGAGGAGCTGCGCGGTCTGCGGGAGGATCTTCATCCCCCAGGCGCCGAAGGCCAAGTACTGCTCGGAGGAGTGTCGGAGAAAACACGAGCAGGACCGTGCGAGGGAAGCGAGGCGCAAGGGTGCCAAGCCCAAGCGCGACAGGGTCGACCGCTACCTGGCCAGGTCTGGTGCGGTGCACGACGAGATCATGGCCATTCGGCGCGAGGTCGCGATGAGATTTTAAGTTTCCGCAGGTAGACATAGGTAGATATATAATTAAGGCCGCTGGCGTAGGAGCGCCGGCGGCCTTTGGCAAAGACGCCTCCCGGCATCCTCTATGTGGCGTAGAGCATGGTACCACGCGGGAGGTCACATGGACGCAAGGGAATACTTCGATACCGTACGGGCCGCCCAGCGCGGCATCGACCGCCGCCTGGCGGTCATCGAGTCGATGCAGGCGCGCGAGCAGGTGCGCGCCCAGCGCTACGACGCCGTCGGCAAGGGCGCGCACGGCACGGACTTCATGCGCTCGACGGACGACCGCATAGACTACGAGCGCCGCAGCGGCGCCGAGCTATCCGAGCTGCGAGATGAGGTGGAGCGGGGCCGAGAGCTGTGCGCGGGCGTGCGCTCGGCCAACCCGGGCAAGCGCTGGGGCGACGTTCTGGAGCTGCGCTACTGCGAGGACCGCACGCTGCAGGAGATCGCGGGGACGCTGGGGGTGTCGGTGAGGTCGGTGAACTCCGACCTGTGTGCCGCCCTGGACTGGACGGACATGGTCGGGCCGGCGGCAGCCCGATCAGGTCTTGGCCGCGCTGCAGTCTGAACTAGATACAACTCTATCGTGACCCGTCGGCTTCGCGCCGGCGGGTTTCTCTTTGCCTGCGGGCTGCACGCGATTGCACACAATTGCGCACCGTTGCACGTGATTGCTTACAGTTGCACGCGATTGCACACAATTGCACACCGTTGCACGTTGTGGCTGGGATATAACTAGGGTGTCGATTCGCAGCGCCGCCCGCGCGGCTTGCGGGTCGGATGTGCGTGGAAGCACAGATGAGTGGCCGGGGCTCCCCTCAGCAGTTCAGGGACCCCGGCCTTTCTATTAAGCAACAACCTAATGAGGTGGGTCCGTGGTCACACGCGAGGCTATCGTCCGCGCCGCAAGACGGTACGACACCGTCATGGCGTGGGCATTCCGCCGCGCCCTAGGCATCGCCCGCCGTGCTGGCGGGCGCAAGTGCAAGGCCGCCGGCAAGGCGGTCGAGAGCCTGCGCTACGCGGGGCTCGAGGAATGCATGGCCAACAGGGGCCGCTCTCCCGTGGAGCGCTAGCCTTGGCCACCAAGACCCGCTACGCCAACGGCCACGCCCGCCGGCAGGTGCGCGCCTGGCTCAAGGCGCAGGGGCTGCCGTGCCACATCTGCGGCATGGCCATCGACTACGACCTGCCCGCGGGCGACCCGATGAGCTTCGAGGTGGACGAGATCGTGCCCGTGTCCAAGGGCGGCTCGCCCATCGACCGCGCGAACGTCGCGCCGGCGCACCGGATCTGCAACGAGCGGCGCGGCAACAAGAGCCTCGCCGCGCTCAACGGCTCTATATCGCCGCGCCCCCGCGACGTGGGCTGCTCGACCTCGCTGCCGTGGTGACCCGACCCTGGGGGATGGCCCCTCCCCGTGGGCCGAAGGCTCGCCCCCAAGGCATTGCGCCTTTTTTGCGCAGGCCCCGAAACCGAGTCCATACCGGGAGGTGCATGGAATGTCCACGAAGTCCACGAAGCCGAGGGGCAAGCCCTGGACCGCGGACGAGCGGGAGTTCGTCAGAAACGCGTACCCGGCGCTCGGACCTGCGGCTATCGCGAAGAAACTCAAGAGGTCGCGCTCGGGCGTGTGCGCCCTCATCAAGAGGATGAAGGAGAGCGGCGAGATCGCGACCGACGAGTCCACGGGGGAGTCCGTGGGCGCGGGCGTCTCGGCGCCTCCCGCGGACGGCCCGGACGGCCGCCAGGACACGCTCGGGAGGCTCCGGTGGGTGCGGCAGATCATCGAGCGCCAGCTCTACGATGCCGAGCCCAGCCAGGCGGCACGGCTCGCCAAGGAGTACCGCGAGACGCTCGAGCAGATTGAACGGATAGAGGGGGCTGGGGAGGACGGTGGAGACGATGTCATCATCAACGCCGTCTCGGTCCTGCGCGACGTCCTCGGCTAAGCCGAGGCTCCGCCTCGTCCAGCCCTACGAGAGGTCCATCGGCTCTCTCGCGGTCGAGCTCGCCCCGACGATGGGATACAAGCTCGTGCCGTGGCAGGAGCAGCTCGCCCACGACATCGGCGCCGTGGACGCGAGCGGCAAGTGGGTCCATCCGCGCGTCGGCATCTCCATCCCTCGACAGCAGGGCAAGTCCGTCGACATCATCGTGTGGGTCGCGGTCATGGCCGCGCTCGCCGGCTACAAGGTGCTCTGGACCGAGCACAACTACTCGACGACCATGGAGATGGTCGGCCGCTTCCGCAAGATCTTCGGGCGCCGTGTCGGCGACACGTCCGAGGGAATCCCGCGCTGGCGCAAGCTCCTGGTCGAGGTCTGCTCGCAGACCGGCCAGGAGTGGATGCGGTTCAGCTCCGGCGGCGTCATCCAGTTCTCGACGAGGACCAAGTCCTCGCGCCTGGGCTTCTCCTTCGACATCGTCATATACGACGAGGCCCAGGAGCTCACGGGCATCCACACCCAGGTTATCAACCCGACGACGACGTCCGGCGCGAAGCAAAACCTGATGATCGTGTACGCCGGAACGCCGACCCGCGCCGGCAACCCCGCCGAGGTGTTCAAGAACCTCCGGCAGCAGGCGTGGGAGGGCGGCGAGAAGGCGTCCGACCTGCTTTGGCTGGAGTACGGCGTCGAGGAGGTCGGCGACATCTGGGACGAGAGCCGCTGGCCGGAGGTCATGCCCTCGCTCGGATACCATGCCGACATCCGCGCCATCCGCACGGGAATGAAGGACATGGACGAGCTTGGCGCCGCCCAGGAGTACCTGGGCTACTGGCTGCCCTCGGAGGAGCAGGTGGAGCCGCCGGTCATCGGCGCCGCCGCATGGGGCGAGTGCCTCGTGGGGAGCGGCCCAGAGCTTACCGCCGGCTGCAGGATCTGCGCCGGCGTGAGGTTCAGCGCCGACGGCTCGACCGTCGCCGTGGCGTGCGCCGTGCGGCCGCCCGGGTCTGCGACCGTGCACGTGGAGCTTCCCTTCTGCAAGGACCCGGAGCCCAGCACGGATTGGCTGGCCTACTGGATCGCCGCGAGGGCGGGCAGGTACGCCTGCGTCGCAATCGACGGCAAGGCGGGCGCCGGCGCCCTGTGCGACAAGCTCGAGGGCATGGGCATGCCCAAGGACTACATCCTGCGCCCGAGCACCGACCAGGCCGTGACCGCCGCCAGCCTCATCTCGTCCGGCGCGAAGGCGGGCTCGGTCACGCATATCGCGTGCCCGGCGCTCGACCTGTCGGCCGAGACGTCCCCCAAGCGCAAGATCGGCTCGTCGGGCGGCTGGGGCTTCGGCGGCGACAACGCCGCGCCCATCGAGGCCGCGGGGCTGGCGCTGCTCGCGCTCAACACATCGAAGAGAAAACCCGGAATGAAGGCGAGGGTCACTTGATCTCGATACCTTACGCCGTGGCGTCCGCCGACGGCCTGCTCGAGGAGGACCGCGAGACGGTGCGCTGCCTGCTCAACAGCTGGCAGACCCATTACAGGGGCAACCTCCTGTGCTCGGACTACTACGAGGCGCGCAACATGCTCAAGGACCTCGGCATCGCCGTGCCAGACTCGCTGCGCGACCTGGAGGTCGCGTGCGGCTGGGGATACAAGTGCGTGGAGGTCATGCGCGACCACATCGCCTTCGACGGGTTCACGTGCCCCGACGACGAGGACTTCGACGGCCTGCTCACCTCCGTGGCCAAGCGCAACAAGATGGCCACGCGCGTCGGCAAGGCCGTCAACTCCGCACTCAAGTACTGCTTCTCCATGCTCGTGGTGACGGCGGACGAGGACGGGCACGCCCGCATCTCGGCGTACCCGCCGACCCTGTGCACGGGCATCTGGGACGACGTCCACGAGTGCCTGTCCTCCGGCATGTTCGTCGTCTCCTTCGCCAAGGACCGCGGGCGGCCCACGGACCGCCCGGACTGGGTCAACGTGATGCTGCCGGACCGCATGGTGCGCATCCGCGAGGTTCGCCGCAACGAGTGGGCGGCGGAGTACGTGGAGCACGGCCTGGGCGCCGTGCCCATGTTCGTCATGCCGCACAATCCCGATGACGACCGACCGTTCGGCGTGTCCAGGATCAACTCCGAGGTGCGCTGGAACATCGACTGCGCCATGCGCGCCAACGTCAACGAGGAGATCGCCGCCGCGTTCGCCGCCTCGACCCAGAAGTACCTTCTGGGCACCGACGGAGACGCGTTCGCCGACAAGACCAAATGGAGCGCCTTCATCGGCTCCATCTTCGAGGTCACCAAGACCGAGGACGGCACGATTCCGCAGTTCGGCCAGCTCACGCAGCCGAGCATGCAGCCTATGACCGAGCACTTCGGCAACCTGTGCAAGCGCATGAGCGCAGCGACCGGCATCCACGTGGGGCAGTTCGGCATCATGAGCGACAACCCCAGCTCCGCCGAGGCGATCTACGCCGAGAACGAGCCGCTCATCCTCAAGTGCAAGAGCTTCATCCGCGAGGCCAAGGCGGCGCTGGCGAATGCCGCGACCGCCGCGATCGCGACGGAACTCGGGTGCTCCTACGAGGAGGCCGAGGACGCCTGCGGCGTGTCCGTCCACTTCCTGAACCCAGCCATGCCGACGCTGGCCCAGCAGACCGACAGCTCCATCAAGCTCGCGTCTGTGGTCGAGGGCTTCGCCGGCACGCCGACCTTCTGGCGCCTCAACGGCCTCGACGACGAGGTGCGCAACGTCTCGTCCGAGATCAGGCGCAACGTGACGCGCTCGGCGGCGCTCGACCTGATGGCGGGCGTCACCCAGGCGGCGGAGCCCGCGCCGCCCGCCTATGATTAGCGCGGCCGAGTTCGCGGCCTACAACCGGGCCGTGGCGAAGATCGGCGACAGGGCGGCATCCGATGTGGAGGCCGCCGTGCTCGCCTGGTGCCGCGCCCACGAGGGCGCGACCGTCGCCGAGAAGCGCGAGGCCGCGAAGCTTATCATGGAGGGCTTCGTCCAGGGGTACGACGACGTCGCGGCGGAGTTCGCGGCGCAGTGGTACGACGATCTAGCCGAGCGCAACGGAGCCAGGCTGCAGCAGGCCGTCACCATGACGACCTACAGGCCAGAATCGGTCGATACCGTTGCCAGATACCAGGCGAAGAAGCTCGTGAAGGGCGGCGACGCGGCGTTCGCCAGGGCGTGCGGCGAGTACGCCCGCAACGACGCGCTCCGCAGCCTGAACGAGACGATCATCTCCAACGTGGGCCGCGACAAGGACCACGGCGTGCGCTTCGCGCGCGTGCCGACGGGTTTCGAGACCTGCACCTTCTGCATCATGCTCGCGAGCCGCGGCGCGGTCTACCACACGCGCAAATCCGCCGGCGAGTTCAAGCACTTCCACCGGCACTGCGACTGCAAGGTGGTCCCCGGCTTCGAGGACGACCCCGACGCGGAGCTCGTGGAGGGCGTGCGGCCGGAGGAGCTGCGCGAGCGGTGGTGGCAGCTCGAGAAGGTCGACGCGACCGCGGGGCTGAGCGCAGCCGAGCGAGAGGAGCTCAGACGCAAGGTCATGGAGGGCGGCGAGCTGCCCGAGAACGTCAGGAAGACCAACCCCGCCGCGCACATGCGCAAGGTCGGACACAAGAGCAGCGGATGGATGAGCGCGGCGACCCGCCTCAACGCGGAGATCAAGGCGAACGGCTTCGCAAACGCCGAGGAGTTCTACGAATACCTGCGGACCCGCAGGACGAGGGCGGAATTCGACGAGGCGACTGCGCTCGCCGAGAAGATCCTGGCCAATGCCGACGCCACGCCGACGCTCTACGATGTGGCGCGAAGCTGGCTGAGCAAGTCGGAGTCGGTGATTTCCTCCGGTTCCGCGCGGCCTCCCATATCCTCTGAGGTTCCCAACTGGCTAAACGGCGCAAAGAGAAATATCCATGCGAAGAAGCATGCCGGCGAATACGGAACCGACTACAGGTCAAGGCTTGGCCAAGACGAGTACGATAGAATAATGTCGGAGGTCATCGACGAGCATGAGGCGGTAGAGTTTACCGATATCTCGAACGGTCGAGAGGTGCAGCACTGTGCCGTTTACTTCCGCGGGGACGACATAGCTGTCGTCAACTTGGACAAGAGCGTGCGCGTGACCCTATTTAAGTACAGGAGGGGAGGGAGCGCCCGATATGACGAACTCTGGGATCGAGTTCACGGTGGGGCTGAATGATAGGTTCAGCGAATACATCACTGACTCCGTCGAACTACTCAACGCCCAACTGAGCCGCCACGGAATGGTTTTCTTCTTCGATACTGTTGACGCCACTCAGCAAGTCATTGGCGGGAAGCACTGCGAGGACATGTTCGGCTGGGCCGTCCCGAATGAGCTTGTGGATGAGTTCAAGCCCGCATGGATTGACGACGATGGCGTAGAACTCGAAAAATACGACTACGTCTGCGCGAGCTGGGAGGACCGCGACGGTCTACCCTATGCCGCCATCGACGGCAACCTTCCCGAGGAGGCTTACGCATGATGGCGCGCACCCTTTCTTCCGGAGGTGCGATATGAGGCGCGACCTCGATATCGTGAGGTACATCCTCATGACCGCCGAGTCCGCCGAGGGCGGGGTAGACGAAACTGCCCTCTGCTCCGGCCGGTACGATATTAACCAGATTGCCTTTCACGTAGAGCTCCTGAGGGACTACGGCCTCGTGGAGGCGGAGGTGTCCTATGACGGCTTCGGGGAGGAGCCTCTCGGGGTGACCGTCTCGCGTCTGACATGGGATGGGTATGACTATCTCGATGCCATCCGCTCCGCCAAGGTGTGGGGGAGGGCGAAAGACGCCATCTCGAGGGCAGTCGGCGAGACGTCCCTGTCGGTCGTCAAGCAGACGTGCACGATGGTGGCCTCAGAGCTCATCAAGAAGCAGCTGGGCATCTAGCCATAAGGCAGCGATCTCGTCGCCACACATACGGGGAAACCCGATCAAAACGTTGAACCAGGCCATCCGCACGGGTGGCCTTTTTCATGCCGAAAAGCGCCCCGCACGGGGCAGGACGATGCCCCGCACGGGGCGGAAATGGAGGGAGCATGGCCCAGGAGACCACGCCCGCCGAGACCGATCCGATCGACCCTGCACAGGGCGGAGAGACCGATCCGGCGCCCGACTACAAGGCGCTCTACGAGAACGCGCTGAAGGAGTCGCGCAAGTGGGAGAGCCGCTCGAAGGCGAACCTCAAGGAGCTCGACGAGCTCAAGGCAGCCGCGACCAAGACCGACCCGACCGTCGAGGAGCGCCTGAGCGCGCTCGAGAGCGAGAACGCCGCCCTCAAGGCGAGCGCCGCCCGCTCCGCGCTCGTCGACTCCGTGGCCAAGGCCACCGGGCTCGACCGCTCCATCGTGGCCACGCTTAACGGCGAGGACGAGGACGCCCTCACCGAGCAGGCCAAGGCCGTGGCGGCCATCATGAAACCGGCCGGCGGCGCGCCGAAGGTGCCCGAGGCCGGCGGCAAGCCCAAGCCCGGCAAGCCCTCCAAGAAGGACATCCTCGGAATCGAGGACAAGAAGGAACGCATGGCGGCCATCGCCGCCAACATCGACCTCTTCAAGTAAGGGGAGAAAGGGGCCCCAATGCCCGATATCAAGACCCTCGCAGCCGCGCGCAACGTCGACCTCGTGAACACGTTCACCAAGTCGCTCGAGAAGCTCACGGCGATGCTGTCCACCTGCGCGCCCATCCATGCGGCCGTCGGCGAGACCCTGCACCAGAAGAAGATCACCGGCAAGCTCTCCGAGGCCGAGTACACCCCCGGCCAGGACATCCCGCTGTCCAGCTACGCCTACGAGGACGTCACGACCTTTGAGGTGACGCTCAAGCCCTACCGCAAGCAGACCACGCTGCAGGAGGTCAAGAAGCGCGGCTACGACGGCGCCGTCGACAAGACCGATGCCGCGATGATCTCCGACATGCAGCGCAACATCAAGAAGGACTTCGTCGCCGCGCTCGGCGCCGAGGGCACCACCGCCGCGACCGGCAAGAGCCTCGTCGCCACCGCCGCCAACGCCTGGGCCGCCCTGTCCAACCTCACCGAGGAGTACGGCTTCGGCAGCGGCGAGACCGTCTACTTCGCCAACCCGGTCGACTTCGCCAAGCAGATCGGCGAGTCCGAGGTCTTCAGCGCCTTCGGCATCTCCTATATCGAGAACTGGGCGGGCCTCGGCACGCTCGTGTCCACCGGCTCCGTCACCGCTGGCACGATCTATGCCACCGTCAAGGACAACATCAAGGTCTACGTCGCCCCGACCGACGGCGACGACCTGTTCGGCTTCTACTCCGACGAGAGCGGCTACATCGCCGTGTCCCACTCGCCCGAGCTCAAGAGCCTGACCTACGACACCGTGGCCTACGTCGGCCTCGTGTTCTTCGCCGAGTACATCGACTTCGTGGTCAAGGGCACCATCGCCCCGACCGCCTAGGCAACCCTAAGGAGCATCCATGATCGCTTTGGTCACCTACCCGTACCGTGACCGCGAGACCCTCGCGGTGCATTACGTGGGAGAGGAGGTCGAGCTGGCAGATGGGCGCTTCGCGGAGCTGTCCGCCGGCGGCTTCGTCGACCTTCCGCCCGCCGAGACGGAGGCCGCCGCGGAGCCCGTCGAGGACGAGGCGGACGAGGGCGAGGACGTCGTGGACAACGAGCCCGAGCAGCCCGTGCACGAGAAGCCTTCACCCGAGATGACCGTGCAGCAGCTGCGCGATGCCATCGAGGCCGCCAACGGCTTCGCCCCGCGCAAGGCGACCAAGGCGGAGCTCACCGCCATCCTGGAGACGCTCTAGTGGACGCCTTCGCGACCGTCGCCGACTACGAGGCGCGCTGCGGTGCCGCCGAGGACGAGGCCAGGGTTGCCGCGCTGCTCGAGGATGCCTCGGCGTACCTGCGCGGGGCATATCGGCGCCGTATGGGTGTCCAGTACCTCGCCGGCTCGAACCCCACGTTCGATGAGAACGTGAAGTCCGTCTGCGTGGCCATGGTCGCCCGGGCGGTCAACGCGCCCGGCGCCATGGCTGGCATCACCCAGCAGTCGCAGACGACCGGCCCGTACTCGTCGAGCGTCACGTTCGCCAACCCGACCGGAGACCTCTACCTGGGGCGCTCCGACCTCAAGCGGCTCGGCCTGGCCGGATGCCGCGTGCGCAGTATCCAGCCCATGACCGCCGCTGACCGCTGGGAGGAGGCGTGATGCCGATGGCGGGGATACCGACCGAGACGGTTACGGTCATCTCCCGCAAGACGGTGTACGACGAACTCCACGAGCCCGTCTCCGAGGCGGTCGCCGAGCGCGACGTCGACGCCGTCGTGGCGCCCGGCGCCACCGCGGACCTCGACGCCTCGCGGCCGGAGGGCGCCACCGTGGCATACACGGTGCACCTCCCGAGGGACATGGCCGGCATCCGCCTCAAGGGCTGCTCGGTCCGCGTGCGCGGCGAGGAGCTGCGCGTCGTGGGCGACCCGAGGCCCTACGCCCCCGAGGCGTGCCCGGGACGCTGGTGCTACCCGGTCGAGCTGGAGGCGGCCGATGGCTAAGGAGTACAGCTGGGGGAAGTTCAAATGGAACCGCCTCGGGTACGCCGAGGCGATGGACGGCAACGCCGCGCTCCAGGGGATGCTCAGGGGCAAGGCCGAGGGCATCGCCGCCCGCGCGACGTCGATGCTCGCGCCGGACGGCCACGACGTCCCCGCCTTCAGGGTTAGCCGCTGCCAGGGCACGCTCGCCAAGGGCTTTCGGGTCAGCGCATGCTCGGACCATGCCAAGCACGCCCAGGCGAAACACAAGATACTGACGAGGGCGGCGCTCTCGTCCGGAGGTTGATCATGGATATAGAGGCCGATGTCGCGAGGTGCCTGTGCGAACTTGCCGGCGCCGACGCGACGCTCGAGCCGGTCGCCGAGCACCCGGAGCCGTACATCACCGTCGAGCAGGTCGGAGGGGGCGGCGGCTTCCTGGAGCCGGTCCAGCTCGATATCGACTGCTGGGGGACCGAGGGCAAGGGCGGCAGGAAGCCGGCTAAAGCCCTCGCCGAGAAGGTGAAGGCGGCCGTCCCGTCCCTGGAGGACGAGCTCCCCAACGTCTTCCACCCGGAGGTCACGAACCAATACAAGATGCCCGACCCTGACACGCGCAGGGCGAGGTACGTGGTGCAGGTCCAGCTCTGGGTCTGCGAGTAGTAGAAAGGAACGCGCGAATGGCCGAAGTCAGCAACGCGAACAACTCCAAAAACGTCAGCGCCGGAAAGGGCGTGAAGGGCGGCTACATCTTCTCGGCCCCCGTCGGCACCACCCTGCCGGACAAGGTCATCAAGAACAAGAGCGAGCTCGACCCCGCATTCAAGTGCCTCGGCTTTGTCTCCGAGGACGGCTACGTCGAGTCCGTCTCCGAGGACTCCAACGACACGGTCGACATGAACGGCGACCTCATGGACTCCAGCAATTCCAACCGAGTGGAGTCCGCACAGCTCACGCTCGCCGAGATCAAGGCGGAGACGCTCAAGCGCCAGTACGGCGACGGCAACGTCACCGACGAGGGCGGCCTGATCACCGTCAAGCACAATTCCGACTCCCACCCGACCTTCGCCTACGTGCTGCTCCTCCTCCTGAAGAACGGCCGCAAGTGGACCAAGGTCGTTCCGCGCGGCCAGTCCTCCGAGCTCGACGACCTCACCATCTCCAGCTCCGAGCTCTGCCAGCGCGCCCTGACGATGAAGTACCTCACCGACGAGGGCGGCAACACCTGCTACGACTACATCGAGTCGACCGAGA
This sequence comes from uncultured Collinsella sp., assembly GCA_902469665.1. Classification (GTDB taxonomy): domain Bacteria; phylum Actinomycetota; class Coriobacteriia; order Coriobacteriales; family Coriobacteriaceae; genus Collinsella. The sequence goes on from CABRDE010000049.1 coordinate 30,360, forward strand.
CGGCGGCGGCCTAATGGCGGCCAAGCGCCCCGAGGGCGCGCTCGAGTTCGAGTTCGACGGCAAGAAGTACCAGATCAACAAGAAGGCCATCCAGTCCATGAAGGTGCAGCGCGCCATGGCCTACGACGGCATCCCCGAGAAGATGCACGAGGTGTGGGACGCGATGGACGAGATCTTCGACGGCAGGACCGTCGAGTACATGGACGCGCTCGGCGAAGACAGGCAGGACTGCTCGGCGGAGCGCTGGGGAGCATTCTTCCAGGCCGCCATGGAGGCCGCGGCAAAAAACTAGCCAGCTTCGCCGCCGCCTGGACCTGCATGAGGGGAGAGGTCGTCGCCGACTTCCGTCAGACGTACGGCATCGACCTTCCCCTCGGCGGCGGGTTCGACGGGGCGACGGACGAGGACCTTTGCCGCTGGCAGGTCCTCTACTCCCAGCTGCCGGCGCGCTCGCGGGTCTCCGTTCGCCTTGAGCCCGACAACCTGTGGGACGACAAGACGCGCCTGCTCGACATGATCGAGCACGAGCTCAGGTGCTTCCACTACGGGTTCACCGAGGATGCCAAAAAGCGCGTCAACGCCCCGCAGCGGATCTTATCGCCGGGCGAGCGAGCCAGGAACGAGCGCCGCAGGGACTCGGCGCTGGCGGCGAAGTACGAGATATCTTCGTCGTTCGGAATCGATGTATAAGGAGGCGCCATGTCCACAGACGTCGGATCCGTATCCGTAAAGGTCATGCCGTCCATGGCTGGCTTCGCCTCCCAGGTGGACAAGGACCTGTCCGGGGCGGGATCCTCCTCGGGGTCGCGCTTCGGAAGGGTCTTCTCCGCGGCGGCGGGCAAGTCTGGCGGCAGCGGCCTGGTCGCCAGGGTCTCCTCTGCGCTCTCCGGCGCGACTGGTAAATTCTCCGCGACCGGCAAGGCGACCGGCGCCGCATTCTCCTCCGCCTTCTCCGGCGCGGCGAGCGCGAACGCCGTCGAGGGGCTCCAGAACAAGGTCAAATCCGCCACACTCGAGCTTCGCTCGGCGATGGTGACCTCGAAGTCGGCCTCATTGTCGGCAGAGGCGGCCCAGGTCAAGTACAACGATGCCGTCGCCAAGTACGGCCCGGCATCCGCGCGGGCGCTGAGCGCTGAAAGCAACCTCGTCACCGCAAAGCTCAGGGCGCAGACCGCGTCGGAGCGTGCCCAGGCGGCCGAGTCCAAGCTCGCCTCGGCGCAGAAGCGGCTCGCGAGTGCGACTTCCGCGCCCGTGTCGGCGCTAGGAAAACTCGGCGGCAGCGCCGGGACGCTTGCCGACAGGCTGGGCGCTGGGGAGAGGGCGACGGGCCGCTTCGTGGCGAAGATCGCCACCATCGGCGGTGGCGTCCTGTCCTCGGCCGGCAGCGCGCTGTCATCGCTCTCGAGCGAATTCGGGTCTGCCGGCACGGCGGCGGGCGGGAACATGGCGAGCAAGGTCGCCTCGGGCTTCTCGGCAAAGGCCGCGGTCATCACCGGCGCCGTTGCCGGCGTGGTGCAGAGGGTCGTCTCGACGGTGTCCTCGAGCGTGGACGCCGCGGTCGCGCGCGTCGACACGCTCAACAACTTCCCCAAGGTGCTCCAGTCTCTCGGCTACGGGGCCGACGAGTCCCAAAGGAGCATCGACACCCTGTCCGACAGGCTGTCGGAGCTCCCCACGAGGCTCGACGCGGCCGCGACGGGCGTGCAGCAGCTCGCGCCGTCGTCCAAGTCGATCGACCAGGCGACTGACCGCTACCTCGCATTCAATGATGCCGTCCTCGCTGGCGGCGCGTCCGAGGACATCCAGTCCAACGCCATGACGCAGCTCACCAAGGCCGTCTCCACCAACAAGATGGAGATGGACACCTGGATGAGCATCCAGCAGGCGATGCCGGGCCAGCTCGACCAGGTCGCGAAGTCCATGCTCGGGCAGAGCGCCTCGGCGTCCGACCTATACCAGGCCATGAAGGATGGCAGGGTCACGGTCTCGGACTTCGCCGACGCCGTGGTCGACCTCGACAAGAACGGCGCGGGCGGCATCACGAGCTTCTCCGAGCAGGCAAAGGCCGCGACGGGCGGCATCAAGACGTCGTTCTCCAACATGTGCAACGCCTTCCCCAAGGGCGTCGCCAAGATCATCGGCGCCATCGGCTCGTCCAACATCGTCGGCGTCATCGACGGCGTGAAGGGCACGGTGAACGGCGCGTTCGGCGCCGTCACCGACGCGATGGCCGACCCGAGCATCCGGGACGCGGCGTCGTCGTTCGCCGCCGTGTTTTCTGATGTGATCGCAGGCGGTGTCTCGGTCGCAGGGGACGCATTTACCGGTGCGGCGACGATGACCTCCGCTTTCTGCGAGACGCTTCTCAACAACGAAGCGGCTTCATCTTTCGCGGGAACACTTGACGCGCTCGGGTACACGGCGTCCTCCATGGGCGACGCCGTATGGTCGACCGTATCGCAGATCACCGGGTGGTCGAGTCCCGCCGAGGGCGCGGCAGATGCCGCAAACGCCCTCGACGACGCCTTCGAGGCCGCCGAGCCGGTCATCCGCTCGGTGGGCGACGCGTTCCAGTGGGTCTCCGACCATTCCGAGGAGACTGCCCCGGTCGTCAAGGCCGTCGGCGGCGCCTTCCTCGTCATGAAAGTCGCCGGCGGCCCTGTGGGCTCGCTCCTGAAGGTCATCGGCGGCACCCTGCTGTCCCTCGGGGCATCGGCACCCGCCGCCGGCGCCGGGCTTGCCACCACGGCGGCGGGCGAGACCGCAGCCGGCACAGCCGCGGGCGCGGCGGCCGGTAAGATGACATCGTTCGGCGCGGCCGTCCTCCTGGTCGGAGCCGGCGTCCTGATGGCGTGTGCCGGCATCGGCCTTCTCGCCCTCTCCGCGATAAAGCTCGGCGAGGCGGGGCCTCAGGCCGCAATCGGCATGGCAGCCATGGTGGCGGTCATCGCCGGGCTGGCGCTGGGCGCCGCCGCGCTCGGGCCCGCCCTGACTGCCGGCTCCGTCGGCATGGTCGCCTTCGGCGCCGCC
>CABRDE010000050.1:0-2054 GCA_902469665.1 uncultured Collinsella sp.
GAGTCGCTCGAGCTCGTCGGGCGGCAGGTTGAGGAGCTCGTCGCCGGGACGGTGCAGGCAGACCTTCCTGAGCTTGCCGATCTCGGAAGGCACGTACAGACCTTTCGTCATGGCCTCCTACCTTTCTTTCGGGCCCTTGTCAGGGCCGATTCGTTAGCGCCCCTCCGTGTGAGGCGTTATTGCTGACGACATATTTATATCCAAAATCAGCTCATACTTCCACCTTGCCCCCGAACGGTTTTTTATAGGGGGTGAACGGCATACACATATACTTCACGCATGGCACACTTCATCTTAATAAAGCGTATTTACGTGCTTAAACGCGTTTTAATCCTAAAATCAAATGGAACTAAACTTTGTTAAACCATCCTCAAATTGCATATTTCCAATAAAGCTATGAATAGAATTAGCGGTTCACACCGCGTCTCAACCATTTTCACTTTTATTCAGAAAAAAGTTTGTCCTATTCATTTCTGGTAAATAAATTACCGTTTACCAGACGCTTGATACCGTTCACCGGAAACTCAGTATAAGGCCCAGCGGATACCGGCTCGCTTTACGGCCCCATTTGTAACAACTTGACTTCTCGGTATAGAAAAACGGACTCGCTTCCCCTAGGGAAACGAGTCCGTTTTCGATTATCTTCGGCTAATTTGGATAAGGCCCCCGAAGACCATCGGAATCCTAGCGATCGAACTCCGCCAGTGCCTCGCCCAAAAGTCTCAGGCCCTCGCGCAGAACGTCCTCGCTCGCGCAGTAGCCCAGGCGTGCGCCGCAGGGAAGCTCAAAACGGCTACCGGGGACCAGCAGCACTCCCCTCTCGGACAGCAGGCGCCTGCAGAACTCCTCGTCATCCTCGGGAATATCCAACTGGATAAACGAGGTGGACACGCCCTGCGGGGCCGTCCAGGAGACACGATGCTGCGTATCGATCCAAGCCTGTGCGATATCGCGGTTGCCAAACACGATATCGCGGTTGCGCTCGAGAATCTTGCCCTTGTGCTCGAGCACGTAGGTCGCCAAAGCATCGTTAAACACGCCACCGCAGATCATGGTGTAGTCGCGGTAGGTGCGGATGCGGTTGGACAACTCTTCGTCCGCGACGACCCAGCCCACGCGGGCCGCAGGCGTCGAATAGGTCTTCGACAACGAGTTGGTGACAATGGCCCTCTCGTACACGTCGACCATCGACATAAAGGACTCAGTGTTTTCGAGCGGCAGATATACCTCGTCGCACAGCACGTAGGCGCCCACCGAGCGGGCGATCTCGGCAATCTGACCGAGCATATCGGCATCGAGCACCGTACCGATGGGGTTCGATGCGTTGTTTATGCAGATAAGCTTGGTGTTGGGGCGCACCAAGCGCTTGAGTTCCTCGATATCGGGCTTCCAGCCGAGTTCCTCGCGAAGCTCCCAATACTCGACCTCGGCGCCCAGCGTGCGCGGAATCTCGTAGAGCGGCGCGTAGGTGGGCCACTCGGCGATAACATGGTCGCCGGGCTCGACCACAGCCATGATGGCGTTGAGGTTAGCGCCCGTGCAGCCATTGGTCTGCAGAATGTGATCGGGATTGACCTCCCGACGATACAGCTTGGCAACCTCGGCCTTAAACTCCGGCGAGCCCTCGATCCAGCCGTAGTTCATCTTCTCGCGGTCCAGGCGCTCGTAGAACGTGGCGCCGTCCTGCTCATCGAGCGCGCGCAGCTCGCCCATGGTGAGCGACGAGATCGTCGACTGGGCGATGTCCCACGTGGCACTCTTCTCCCAAACGTTGAGCCATTCCTCAACGCCAATCGTCTTGATGTCCATGGCCAAGCTCCTTACAAAAGCAGTCATCCAATCGTGTTGACGTTCCTCATACAAGATTGGGGCGGTGCGAAAACCCGCACCGCCCCAATGGGAGACATCTAATGGCAGCTAGATGTATGTATTAAGACCTGTACGGGTCCTAGAAGACCCTAGAGGTCCTCGCGCCAGAAGGGCATGCTCATGCAGCGCGGGCCGCCGCGGCCGCGGGAGAGCTCGGCGGAGGGCACGACGAGAAGGTCCAGGCC
>CABRDE010000051.1:0-48924 GCA_902469665.1 uncultured Collinsella sp.
CGCACCATTTGAGATTAAAGCTCCCGGCAACGGGGGCTTTTCTTTTACGTAAGCAATGCATGGATTCGAACCTCGGTCGAGGCGCGGGCGTAAAGCGGACTATTTCCTGTCGACTCGTGTAAGATTTCGAGTAGGTGTCGCGGCCCATCCGTGACCACTCCTTCTTCAAGCGACCGATCAGGGTGATACTTCGTGGCAGAGCGTCCGACATACAAGCTCAGGTTTCTCGATCCCAAGAAGCGCTTTCCGGCGATGCCCGAGCAGCCTGCGGGACGCTCATATGGCGTGGTCTGGAAACTCTTTGGCGAGGACCAGCATGAATCTTGTTATGTCGTCGAATTCGTTGGCAAAAGTCATGTGTCGCTTTTGGGCTACGTAAGCGTTTCGGGTGAGGTCTATAAGGTGGACCGTCCCGTTAACGAAGTATCGCTGCCCGACGATCCCGACATGCAGCTGATTCTTGACGAGTCCGATTCCAACATCGGTGAGATTGCAGTCAGGGGTACCGATGGGACGATGCGCTCCCGGGCGCGAGTCATCGGCTCTCCCGAAGGCCCCATGCGCGAGCAGTCCGATCACGAGACATGGAATTCGGCCCGCTCCCTTCCTTACGGCGAGTTCATGGCGTCGATGTTCCTGCGCTACGTGATATTTGCCAACTCCGAAAGCGCTATTGCGAACACGGCGGGCGTCGACGGTCTCGATGCGGACATGCAAAACGTTGTCGACAAGATCAAGCTCGTAAAGTTGCCCGAGCCGGTCGAGGTGTTTTTGGGCTTTAACACGTCACCGCTCCCCGATGCTATCGAGACGCTGCTTTACCGCGTTGACCATGCCGAGAATCCGAGCGGTATCGAGCGCTATGCCGCCACCCTTATGAGCGAAATTGACTTGCCCCGTCTGCGCACCATTGCCGCCAAGTCCGAAATGAGCCTGGCGCGCATCGACCGGTCAAAGCTGTTTTATCTCAATTTTGATCGTAGCTTGCTGGACCAGGACGAGATTGACATGCTGCTTGCCATCGAGTGCCGTCTCAACCGCCTCTCCGGCATCCTTGAGCGCATCGGGGCCGGATTGGTCCCTGCGGCATCCTCGCCGAGCCTTGAGGGCTGCGCGCTCTTTGATTCGTGGCATATCGCCAAGACGACCAACGATGTTCCCCGACTGCTCGATACGGCCTCGAGCGATAACCCGTGGGGCAAACCGGGTAAGGTGGCTTGCCAGCCGGGCGGTGAGTGGGATGTGCGTACCCGCTTCGCGCGTATCGTCGAGGCACTTAACGTTGTCACACGGCTCGACTATACCTATCGGGCAAACGTTGCCGAGGGGATTATGCTCGTTCGGTTTGGGCAGTCTGTCGTGGATGCCATGCCGCAACGTGAATACGACGCTCAAGATGACGCCTGGCGCGAGCTGGACGAGGACACGCGCGCGGTCTGGGCCGCGGAACACGATGCGCGCGTGGCACTTACGCTTGCGGCAGCGTGTTTTGCCGCGGGCACCTGCATCACGCGCTGCTATGTGCAGATTGCTGCTCCCGACAGTGAGCAGGGCGAGCGCGTTGTCGCAACGTATTTCTTTGGGCGCGCGGCCTATCTGGCCGATTGCGTGCCTGTCGCCAAGGATCTTGAGAGCATGGACATGGACGATATGCCGTGCAAGCGTGTACTTGAGGCGTATGAGTCAACTGCTCCGGAGACGATTGAACCTGCGGAGGTTCATGCTCGTCCGCGTGATGACCATCGCACGCTTCCGCCGGCGCTGCGCGATTTGCTGCTTGCCGATACGGCTGACGAGTTGGAGGTCATGGAAGAGGACGACGACCCATACGTGGCGCGTGTTGTTGAATTGCGCGAGCAGGCAAAAGTCGACCGTACAGGTGCTTTTGAAGGCTTTTCCCGTCTTGTTGAGGAGTTGGAGGCTAAGTGCGCCGTTGCCGAGCTTTTGGCGACAGGTCCGGTTCAAACGCAGTTTTGCGATAACCAGCTGGTGCGCATGGTGCTACCGGTGTTGGAAGAAGACCGCTCTGTGCGAATCCTTCGTGCGCCCGATGCGCTGTACTTTGCCCAGCACGAGATCTGCAGCTTTTACGTCGAGCAAGAGGACTTTGAACGAGCGCTGCCCGAGGTGCGCCATCTTTACGATCTGGCTCGCTCGTCCATGCAATCGCACTTTGCGCTCATCAACGTTCTTGCGCGTCTGGAGCGCTTTGACGAGATTATCGAGGTGGCGCGCCACGGCCTACGTATTGCCAGCGATCGCTCTGCAATCGGCTACCTGTTCTATCGCCTGGCGTTTGCCTATTGGAATTGCGATCAGCTCGACCTTGCGCTGGCTTGTTACCGTCTGGTGCCACGCGGCGAGGAGTCGGGCAGCAGCGCGCTGGAAGAAATGCAGGGCCTTATGAACGAGATGGGCGTCAGCGAGCCTCCGACGTTCGAGGAAGCGGTCGAGACCATTCGCAAGGCTGGACTCGAGCTGCCGCCAGTGTCCGCCGTGACGAATCAGCTGGCAGATGCCGCTGTTCAACTGGTCGACAACGGCTTCTTTTTCCTGGCACGCGGTTGCATCTTCCAAATGTGGCGCACCATGGGCAACGACGAGCTCGGCTCCCTCAACCGCTCGCTGGGGTAGGGGCGATATAGAGGGGCCGCACCGCGCTATTTGTATCGGCGCGGGCGGGAGGACCCGGCAGGATCGGTAAGGGATAAAGCCGCCGAGCCTGCTAAAACTGTTAAACTCTGCTAAAGTTGCTAAACTTTGTTAAAGTTGTTAAAACTAGCAGAGGAGGTCAGAATGACGAAAGCTGTTAACCCCTTTAAGCCAACGGCGGGCATGAATCCGCCTGAGCTTATCGGACGGGACACTGTTTTGGATGACTTTGCCGAGGCTCTTGAGAATGGTCCTGGTGCCCCCGATCGACTCATGCGCATCTCGGGCGTCCGAGGCACAGGTAAAACGGTGCTCCTTAATGCATTGGGTGACCTTGCACGCAAAAAAGGATTCGAGGTCGTTGACGTTGCCTCCAATGCTGGTTTTTGCAATAGAATCCTCGAGGCTCTGCAGCGAAACGTTCGTCTTGAATCAATCTCGATTTCCCCATCGATTTTAGGGGTCAGCCTTGGCTCCATGGAGATGTCGAAGTCGGCCTCTCATCTGGGCGAGGCGATGTACGATGCTGCGAAGCGCGGTGGTCTGCTCATTACGCTCGACGAGATCCAGGATGCCTCAACTGAGGAAATGCGCGAGCTAGGCAATGAGATGCAGCTCTTGATCCGCCAAGGAGCGAATGTCGCTTTCGCTTTCGCCGGACTGCCGACATCGGTAGATGGCGTGGTGGTGGATGATACGTTGACGTTCCTTCAGCGAGCCAAACATGTTGAACTTACTCGGCTTTCCGATTTTGAAGTTGGCGGATCGTTTGAGGATACGATGAGACGAGCGGGCAAGGAGCTTGACAAAGGTGCCGCTGAGCTATTAACAAAAGCTTCGGCAGGCTATCCCTTTATGGTCCAGCTGGTCGGATATTACGCTTGGCAGGTTGCTGCGCGCAGTGGGGCGGAGAGCGTGAGCGAAGAGGCGGCTCGTAAGGGTATCCAGGCGGCTCTTGATAGCTTTAATGCTATGGTGATTGCCCCAGCGCTGCGCAGGGTGTCGGAACGGCAGTTTCAGTATCTCGCGGCGATGGCTCAATGCGAGGGCGTCGATATCGCCAACGGCGATATCGCCAAGAAGATGGGTTTGTCGGCGAACAAAGTTGGGTCATATCGCAAGCGTCTGATCGATGCGGGGTTAATTGAGCCCGCGGGCTATGGCTGTGTTTCGTTTGCAATTCCGTACATGCGCGATTATCTGTTGGAGACCGTTCGAGAGGACTAATAAAGACTGGAGGCATCGACGCCGCCGCTGGGGTTGCCCCCGTATCTTTGTCTCAATCTGTAACATCTGGAGGGGATTACGGCCTGCAGATGTTACAGGTTGAGATGATTGACTGAGACGTTTACTGGTAAAAGAGAGGTAAAAGAGGAAACGCCTCAAAATTCCCCTTGCCCAACTTCGGCTGTTTGGTTACTATAGAACGGCTGTTACGGAGAGCTGACCGAGAGGCCGAAGGTGCTCGCCTGCTAAGCGAGTATGCCCCAAAAGGGCATCTGGGGTTCGAATCCCCAGCTCTCCGCCAGTATGACTTTGAAGAAGGGTCCCATTTGGGGCCCTTTTTTATTATCAAGAATGGCGGCTGGGGATTAGAGTCCGAAAGGGCGTGAACATTAGGCAAACACGGGGCGCTTGAAAACGGGGAGACCCAGGCGTGCTCGTGCACCCCGGTGTGGGGTTCCGAGGGGATGGAGTAGAAATATGGTAAAGGTCGGGCTGCGTAAGCCGAATCTAAAGACATCACTCAAGGCAAGAACGACCGGCAGAGCGAAGCGCGCGGTAAAGCGGGCGATAATCCCCGGCTATGGTAAGAAGGGCATGGGGTGGATCAAAAATCCGAAGAAGGCTGCTTACAATGCCGTATACAGCAGAACGACCGTCGGAGTTGGGGATGTCGCTCGCGCCGTTGCTAAATCAGGCGCTCGGAGCTCGGCGTCGAGGACGTCCTCAATTACTGTTTCATCGCATGAAATTACACCTTTGGCGAAGCCTGAACAGAAATCTCTCACTCGAGAGATTACGTCGGTTGACAGGGCAAACAAGGCGCTTTTGCTATGCTTCCTTCTTGGGTGGTCGGGCGCTCATAGGGCGTATGCACGGATGTGGGGTAGCTTCTTTCTATATCTCTTTACCTTTGGCCTTTTTGGATTTGGTTGGCTGTTTGATATTGTGACACTACTGATGAGACGCTCCGAGCTAAGGCGTCTCGGTGACAGTGATCAGACTCAACAGCAAGCGCCATGTTCCGTTGATTCTACATTCGATCGAAATGTCGCCGACTCCGGAAATTGGGAACAGCGTGGAGATGGGGAGCCTGCGGCTCGGCTAGAGCTTCAACGTAAAAACCGTGCCTATATGGAAGAAAACGGCATCGACGTGGAGATGTTTACCGAGGAAAAGGTCGCGGCGGACGCCTTGCGAACCATTGAGTCGGTATGCCCATGCATGCTTAGGTTTGACCGAGGCATGAGCGAAGAGGAGCCAAGCATCAGCTTTTGCTCTCCAACAAAGACGGGGAAAATGCCCAAGAATGTCGTCGAGGCCCGCATTTACCATCAGGACGTGAAGCTATTGATGGATTCCCACGGCTTCGAATTGCCGGAGTATGGTGACAGCATCAATGTCATGATTAGTTATCTAGCTGATGGGCGCATAAATAAAGTCGATATCCATGGGTTCCATAATGGCCGCTCCGTTAGTGTCTCCATTCGCAGGCGGAGCGACGATCTTGTTATGACGAGTGCGGGCACCATCGGAGAAACGGGTGCCTGGCAATCGCTGTGTCCTGGGGCAGACCCCTCAGCTGGGGATCTTTTCAGGGCCTTGACCAAGGAGGTCGAAAGGATCTACTAGCATGCCCGGTGGACCCGTTTTCAAGGTCCGAAAAGACACAGCGAAGGTAAACGGCTAGCAATGTCGCTTTGGTGATTCTGACGCATCCCGTTTAAGAGGTATTCAAAAAGAGGCGCCCCGTTGGACGCCTCTCCAATCTCAAATGTAATGTTTCCCCAGCCCTACACCTCAGGAGCCTTGGCTACGGTCTCGCTCTCGGCTGTGAGCGGGCGGTTGTCGATGCGGCGGCCCAGGCGGTCGAGCTTCACAAGGAGCCACTCAATGGGATTCGGCCCCGAGCCTTCTTCGTCGGCAACCAGGTCCATGACGGCGATCTTGGTGCCGTCCTGCTTGAGCGTAACGCTGCCCACCTTGTCACCCACATGCACCGTGCCCGAAAGATCGTCGTAGCTAACCTTTTCGGTCACCTCGCCGGCAAGGGAAAACACGGTCGCTTGCGCCGTAGGATCGGCGAGTGTGGCGTCGATTGTCTTATCCGTCCAGTCGGTTTGGCCAACGCGCGCCATAAGCGGGTTGCCGTTGGCGGTCTTTTCCTGCGTGTTGGCGATTGCGACCGCCACCTTGTGGCCGTAGTACCAATTGGCAAGGGTTGCGGTATCGGTAAAGCGCTGGTCGGTGGTGGTGGAGTTCAAAACGACGGTGTAGATCTCGTCGCCATCGCGGTTGTAGGCACCCGTAAAGCAATAGCCCGCATCGTCGGTGGTGCCGGTCTTGCCACCGATGTTGCCATCTTGGCCCAGCAAATAGTTATGCGTGTCCATGGAATGCGAATGGTCGGTGCCGTCGGCGCCCGTGACCTCGATCCAGGAATCCTCGCTCGCTACGACCTCGCGGATCGTGTCGTTTTTCATGGCCTGCTGCATCATCAGCGCTACGTCGTGTGCGGTTGAGTGCATATCGCCAGCCCACTCATCAAAGTCCAGACCATGCGGGTTTTCAAAAAGCGTACCGGTGCAGCCGAGCTTCTTAGCGCGCTCGTTCATGGCCTTCACGAATGTGGCCTCGGCGTCTTTGGTCTTAGGGTCGATCTTCTTGCCCACATATTCGGCGAGCACGATGGCGGCGTCGTTGCCCGAGGGAATCATCAGGCCGCGCAGCGCCTGCTCCACGGTAAGCTTGTCACCTTCGAGCAAGCCGGCGGTCGAATTGCCCACGGTGGCTGCGGCGTTGCTCACCGTGACCTTCTCGTCCATCTTGCAATTCTCGACGGTTAGGATTGCGGTCATGACCTTGGTGATCGAGGCAATCTTGACCTGCTCATCGGCGCCGCGGGCATAGTAGACGGTGCCGTCTTTGCCCATGACGAGGGCATTGGTCGCATCGATATCGGGCAGGTTTTCGGCCGTGATGCCGCGCGCATCGGCGGTTTTGCCGCAAACATTGTCGGTCGTGAGCACTTGGGTGCCGGCGACGGTGGGCGCGCCAGCGGCAAGGGCGATAGCGCAGACAAAGCCGGCGGCAAGCTGGGCTGAGCGCTTTGCAAAAGAGGTGAGGGACTTCACGGATTTCGCTTTCGGCGGGATGGTCTCTTCTGGAACTAGAGTATATCATTTGCCGGCGTCGGCGATCATCGCGTGCGTGCGTGGCCCACATCCGCGCCCGAACGGGCGCAAGGGTGCTTAAGGCCGACTTAATCACCCACGCTTGTTGTGTGTGACGGGCGCCCCCTCGGGCATAATGGAGCGCGAGAGGAGCACGCATGAACGAGCGCATTTTGGTAGTTGATGACGAGAAGGCCATCGCCGACTTGGTTGGTATCTACCTTACAAAAGAGGGCTTTGATGTCCAGATTGCCTATAGCGGGGCCGATGCTGCCAAGGCAATCTTGGAGCAGGAGTTCGATCTGGCGCTGCTGGATGTCATGCTGCCCGATATCGATGGGTTTGAGCTGCTGCGTACGATCCGTTCCAGCCATACCTATCCCGTGATCATGCTGACGGCGCGCGATGCCCAGCAAGACAAGATCGAGGGCCTTTCGCTTGGCGCGGACGATTACGTGGTTAAGCCGTTCCGTCCGCTGGAGCTCATCGCGCGCGTGCACGCTCAGCTTCGCCGCTACACCAGCTACGGTAGCCGTGCACAGGCGGCCGAGTCGCCGACCCTTCAGCTCGACGGCTTGGAGATCAACCGCGATGCTCGTTCCGTAACGGTGGACGGTTCACCGGTACGCCTCACACCCACCGAGTATTCAATCTTGCTGTATCTGGTCGAGCATCGCGGCAGCGTGGTGGCCGTGGAGGACCTGTTCCGCGCGGTATGGAACGAGGACTTTATGCCCGGCTCCAACAATACGGTGATGGTGCACATTCGCCACTTGCGCGAAAAAATCGGCGACGACGCACAAAAGCCACGCTTTATCAAAAACGTCTGGGGCGTCGGCTACATCATCGAATAACGCTTTTCGCTTGTGAGGATCTTGATATGACAAAAGACGATAGGCAAGCGTTCGAGGTGCCCGATCGACTCTTTGAATACGTGAGGTCGGTCGTCGACAACCGCGCGCTTGCAACGGTGCTGCTCTTTTTGCTGAGCCTGCTGCTGATTGGCATCGATAACATCGCTGGAATCTTGGCGGTGCTGCTTGTCGGCTTTTTGCTGATCGATCGATTTGAGATCGTGCGCCGCTGCATGGTGATTGGCGGCGCCGCGTGGGCCATGACGTTGGCGATTGGCGCCATGGCGCTCGGCGGCATCGAAGGGCCGGTGCTGTTCGATGCCGGCTTTGTATTCAACATGCTTGGCTTTGTGCTGGCGCTTGCCGCGTGCGTGCTGTTCTTGTGTGGCCGCGCCCTGTACTACCAGGGTTACGAACAGGGCGAGCAGCATGCCGATTGTGTGCTGGCCGCTCGTATTCAAGATCGCCTGATCGATCACCCCGACACCTGGGACAACATCGACGGCGACTTCTTGGAGGTCGAGGGCGCCCTTAACCGCGTGCGTGACCGTGAGCGCAAGGTGCAGCAAGCTCTGCGTGACGAGTCGCATCGCAAGGACGATCTGGTCACGTACTTGGCACATGACCTACGCACCCCGCTTGCCAGCGTGGTGGGCTATCTTTCGCTGCTGCAAGAGGCTCCTGAGCTGCCGGTTGAGCAACGTGCGCGCTTTACGGGCGTGGCTCTCGACAAGGCGCACCGGCTTGATGCGCTCATCGAAGAGTTCTTCGATATCACGCGCTTTGACTTCCACGATATCGTGCTCACGCGCGGCTATGTTGATCTGGGGTTGCTGCTGGCTCAGGTGGCTGACGAGTTCTATCCCATCCTCAACGAGCAGCATAAGGAAGCCCAAGTTGATATTCGCGAGGACCTGACGGTGCTCGTGGATGGCGACAAGATGGCTCGCGTGTTCAACAACATCATGAAAAACGCCGTCGCCTATAGCTATGAGGGCTCGACTATCACGATTGAGGCCAGACGCCGGGACGACGGTGGCGTGCGCGTGCGCTTTATCAATCAGGGCGATCCCATCCCTGAGGCAAAGCTCAAGGTGATCTTTGAGAAGTTCTATCGCCTGGATGCGGCGCGTGCGACCAATCGCGGTGGTGCCGGTCTGGGCCTTGCTATTGCCAAGGAGATCATCGCGGCACACGGCGGTACCGTTGCATGTGAATCGACGCCCGAACACACGATATTCACCATCGAGCTGCCCGCCGCATAGTCAGCGTGCCCTTACAAACACTTGACAATGCGCTCACGTGCATATGAGCCGCGATTTCTACTATCGATACTGCTGAATTGATATCGATGTGGAGGTATGCGGTATGACGGCTGCTGCGGCTGTGGAGCCCACGGAGCTTGAAGAACTCATGAAAGCGCAGGCCGAGGCCGCGCACGAGCGCGAGGTTGGGGATGCGACTCGCCCCACGGCAGAGGATCTTGCCGCCTCGCCGACGCGCATCGATGTCGAGGGCCTCGACCTGTTCTATGGCGACCATCATGCGCTCAAGGACGTGAATATCAAGATTCGCGACAAGCAGATCACCTCGTTTATCGGGCCTTCGGGCTGCGGAAAGTCCACGTTGCTGCGCTGCTTTAACCGCATGAACGACGGCATCAAGGACTGCCGAATCGAGGGCAAGATTGCGCTCGATGGTCAAGATATCCTGGGCGATTGCGACATCTGCCGTTTGCGCCAGCGCGTGGGCATGGTGTTTCAGCGCCCCAACCCGTTTCCCATGAGCATCTACGACAACGTCGCGTATGGTCCGCGCGGCATGGGCGTGCGCGATCGCGCTGTGCTGGATGAGCTGGTCGAGGACTCCCTGCGTCGCGCTGCCCTGTGGGACGAGGTCAAGGACAAGCTCAAGGAGTCGGGCCTGGGTCTTTCGGGTGGACAGCAGCAGCGCCTGTGCATCGCCCGCGCGCTGGCCGTGCAGCCCGACATTCTGCTGATGGACGAGCCGACCTCGGCGCTCGACCCCGTGTCGACGCTCGTGGTGGAGCAGCTGGCCTGCGAGCTCAAAGAGACCTGCACGCTCGTGGTCGTTACGCACAATATGCAGCAGGCGGCGCGTATCTCCGACTCGGTCGCGTTTTTCTTGCTGGGCGAGTTGGTGGAGCACGCGCCCACCGCGCAACTCTTCAAGAATCCGACCGATCCGCGCACGGCGGATTATTTGACGGGACGTTTTGGCTGATACCATCTAGTACAGGCACCTTTAGGGTTAAGATGCGGTCATGCCGGCCGCAAAGGGGTTCAACATGATCTATTACGTCGAGGACGATGACAACATCAGGGATTTGACGGTCTATGCGCTGCGCAAGCAGGGGATCGAGGCCGAAGGCTTTTCGTGCGACGGTGAGTTTAAGGCTGCCGTGGCGCGACGGGTACCCGATGCCGTCCTGCTCGACATCATGCTGCCCGATACCGATGGCTTGGCGATTATGCGTCGCCTGCGTGCCGATCGCCTGACGGCGACGGTGCCCATCATGATGCTTACCGCCAAGGATACCGAGCTCGACAAGGTGATGGCGCTCGATGGCGGTGCCGACGATTACCTGACTAAACCCTTCTCGCTCATGGAGCTTGCGAGCCGCTGCCGCGCACTGCTGCGTCGCGGCGGCATGGTCAAGCAGGCGAGCGATGTGCTCAGCGTGGGCGACATCGTGCTCTCGCCCAGTCATCGCGAGGTGACCGTTGCCGGCGAGCCGCTTAAGCTCACCCTGCGCGAGTTCGACCTTCTCGAGTACCTCATGCGCAAGCCCGGCGTGGTCTTTACCCGCGAGTCGTTGCTGCAGAGCGTGTGGGGTTGGGACTTCGACGGCGGTTCGCGCACCGTTGACGTGCACGTGCAGACGCTTCGCCAAAAACTGGGCGAGCATGCCAGCGCCATCGAGACCGTGCGCGGCGTGGGCTACCGCTTGGCCGAGCCTTCTGCCGGTGATGGTGCCGAAGGTGACGACACCGCGGCCACCGCATCGGAGGAGTAACCCGTGGTCTTTACCCCCCAGGGAAAACATACGCTGTCGCACCGCGTTTTTGTGACGATCTTTGTCTGTGCCATGGCGGTTATCGTGGCGTTTACGGTGCTGGGTGCGTTCTTTGTGCAAAACACCTTGGCGGATGCCACGAGTGCCAATCTGGCGCAGGAAACCGAGCTCATTGCTGCCGCCCTCGACGAGCAGCAGGAGCCCATCCCGTTCTTGCGTAGCCTCGATCGCGAGGACTTGCGCATCACGCTGATTAACAAGGATGGATCGGTTGCCTACGACAACGAGGCGTCGCCTTCTACACTGCCCAACCATGGCGATCGCCCCGAGGTCATCGAGGCCTTTAAGAGTGGTTTGGGTTCCGCGGAGCGCGCAAGCTCTACGCTCGACGAGATTATGCTGTATCGCGCCGTCGCCCTTGATAACGGCCAGGTTGTCCGCTTGGCGCAGGCCCAGCCTGGCGTTGCGGCGATTTTGCTGTCGATGGTGGCGCCGATGCTGCTTATCGCGGCAGCGGGTGCGGTACTCTCGTTTTTTATGGCGCGCCGCGAGTCCCGTGCCATCATCGCGCCGTTGCAAGAGGTGGATTTGGACCACCCACGCCGTAGCTATGAGCACGCCTATGCCGAGATGGTTCCCATGCTTGAGCGTATCGAGTCGCAGCGCCAGGAGCTCAAGCGCCAAATGGCGGTGCTGGCGGACAACGACCGTATGCGCCGCGAGTTCACGGCGAATATCACCCATGAGCTCAAGACGCCGCTTACGGCGATTTCGGGCTATGCCGAGCTCATCGCAAACGGTATGGTCGAGGGCGAGGACGACCTGCGCAACTTTGGCGGTCGCATCTATCGTGAGGCGGGCCGTTTGGCGGCGCTTGTCAACGACATCCTTACGCTGTCTAACTTGGACGAGGCCGAGCGTGCAACTGAGGGCGAGGCGGTGCCCATTGGGTCCACGGAGCCTATTGAGCTCTCGCGTGCCATCTACGCGGTTGAGCAGCGTCTTGAACAGGTCGCCCGTCAGGCGAATGTGACGATAAGTCATGAGACCAAGCCTGTGGTCATCGAAGGCGTGTCGCGCTTGATCGACGAGCTCATCTATAATTTGGCAAGCAACGCCATCCGCTACAATCGACCCGGCGGTACGGTTACGCTGCAGTGCGGCACCAACGACGAAGGCCATCCGTTCCTTGCGGTCGCCGACACGGGAATCGGTATCGCGCCTGAAGAACAGGGCAAGGTATTTGAGCGGTTCTATCGCGTGGACAAGAGTAGATCCAAAGCACGCGGCGGAACCGGCCTGGGGCTTGCCATTGTCAAGCATGCGGCTCTGTATCATCACGCCACGCTCGATTTGTCGAGCGAGTTGGGCGTGGGAACCACCATTACGGTGACGTTTCCCATACAGCAGGACGAGCCATTCGCATAGCGATACAACATAGATATTGATGCAGACGCCGCATTTGACTTTCGGGTGCGGCGTTGTTGTGCAATTTTACGATTGCTTCCGACATTTTTACAGGAGAGCCTGTTTCTTATGTATAGAGTTTGGTCTCGGTAAAAAGATGCGATAACATACGAACAGTTTTGTCAATCCGAACTGGGGAAATGAAAGGCAAGCTGCATGACCCTTCTCGAACTGTTCCAGCTGCTCAAAAAGCACCTTCAGCTGGTCATCGCCCTTCCGGTGGTCTGCGCGATCGCCATGGGCATCGTGTCCTTCGTTGCGATGGACAACACCTACACCGCGACGACGAGCATGTACATTCTCGCTAAGACCGACGATAGCGGTCAGATGAGCTACAACGATCTCTCGGCGAGCCAGATGCTTTCCAACGATATTGCCACGCTGCTGGATAGCGATAGCGTTAAGAGCGGCGCCGCCAAGGAACTGGGCCTCACCGATCTGGATGACTACAAGGTGTCTGTTTCCTCCGAGACCACCACGCGTGTCATTACGCTTTCGGTTACCGGCACCGATGCCAAGGAGACGGCTGAGGTCGCAAAGGCCATAGCTAGCTCGGTGAGTACGGTCGCTCAGAACGTCGGCGCTGCCCAGAGCATCAACGTTATCGACGAGGCTAAGACCCCCGAAGCCCCCAGCGGCCCCAAGCGCACGCTGTATATTGCCGTCGCGTTCCTCGCCGGTATCTTTATCGCAGTCGCCTATGTCGTTTTGGCAGACATGCTCAATACCCGCATCCGCGGTGCCGAAGAGGCGGAAGAGCTCCTGGGCATTCCCGTTGTTGGCCGAATTCCGGCTATGAAAGGTGGTAAATAGGCATGGCTAAGGCAAAGAACACCGATAAGCTCGTTGTACAGAATGCCGCCAAGACCCTTCTGGCCAACATCCGCTTTGCGAGCGTGGACGACCCCATTCGCACCATTACCGTCACGTCCTCGATTCCCAACGAGGGCAAGTCTACGGTTTCCATCAACCTTGCCCAGGCTATCGCCACGAGCGGCAAGTCCGTGCTCCTGGTCGAGGCCGATATGCGCCGCAGGTCCCTTTCCGATATGCTCGGCGTTCGTTCGCGCGGCGGACTCTATGCGGTCCTTTCCGAGCAGATCTCCATTGACCAGGCAATTGTCGAGACGGGTCAGAAGAACTTCTACTTCCTCGATGCCGAGCCACATATTCCCAATCCTGCCGATATCATCGTCTCTCACCGCTTTGCCAAGTTGGTAAAGGCACTGTCCGCCAAGTTCCAGTACGTCATCTTTGATGCTCCCCCGGTCGGCACCTTCATCGATGCTGCCGAGATTGCCAGCCTGACCGACGGTACGCTGTTCGTGGTGCGCGAGGACTTCACCAAGCGCGAGG
Organism: uncultured Collinsella sp.; assembly: GCA_902469665.1. Classification (GTDB taxonomy): domain Bacteria; phylum Actinomycetota; class Coriobacteriia; order Coriobacteriales; family Coriobacteriaceae; genus Collinsella. The sequence goes on from CABRDE010000051.1 coordinate 13,764, forward strand.
AGGCACTCAACGCTATCGGCCAGCTTAAGAAGTCCGAGAAGGTCAAGCTCATCGGTACCGTCATGAACTACTGCGAGACCGAGACCAGCGAGTACTACTACTCCTACTACACCAAGGACGGTAAGAAGGTTAAGAAGGGCTCCGACGATCAGGGGACTTCCAAAAAGGGCATCTTCACCAACCGAGCAAACGTTTAGTTGATTAAGGCTGACCTATGCGTGACATTCATTGCCATATCTTGCCGGGTGTAGACGACGGCGCCGCCGATCTCGATGAGAGCTTGGCGATGCTCGAGGCTGCCAAGCGGGCCGGTGTAACCAGAATCGTTTGCACTCCTCACTGCCGTGATCCCTATTTTGATTACGACAAGATGTGGGATGCCTTTGAGCTGCTGCGTGATAACGCTGACGGTTTTCCGCTCCAGATGGGCTTCGAGGTCAACCATCGAAAGCTCGTTGAACTTGGTATCGATGCCGCGGAGCACTTGCATTTCGATGGAACCAACGAGTTTCTGCTCGAGCTTTCGACACATGCCGATGCGTATGCGTTTAGAGAGTACGAGAACACGATTTACGATTTGCAGTGCCGTGGCTACCAGGTGATCATCGCTCATCCTGAGCGCTATCGTGCGGTTCAAAAGGATGTAAGCGTGGCGGAGCGCCTGGTCGATATGGGCTGCAAACTGCAGGCTTCGGCGGACTTTATTGCCGGCGGTCGCTTTGGTCGCGAGAAAAAGCCGGCACAGCGCCTGTTCGATCATAACCTGTACAGCTTCATCGCGAGCGATGCCCATAACGTGGGTCATTACGACTGCCTGGCGAAGGCTCGCGCGAAGTTTAGCGTACGCGGAGCTCATTTTCGCTAAAATCTGTCCCTAACGTTCGCATTGAATGAAGGGGCAGCCATGGATATTCAACTTAAGACGGGATGCTTTGATGACGCGGCGTTGGTGCGCCGCGTCGTTTTTATGGACGAGCAGGGCTACGAGAATGAGTTCGACGCTATCGACGAGGATCCGAACTGCATTCATGTGACGCTCTATGTAGACGGCGAGCTTGCCGGTTGCTCGCGCGTGTTTCCCGAAGAGCTTGAGCGCGTGGCTGACGCAGAGGCCCCGGTGTTGCCGGCATGCGACATGGACGAAGGCGTTGCGGCGGGGGAGACCTACATTATGGGGCGCGTGGCTGTGCTGCCGAGCATGCGCCGTCGCGGTTTGGCGAGCAAGATTGTCGAGGCCAGTGATGCCGCCGCGCGTGATGCCGGCGCCAAGCTTATTAAGCTGCATGCGCAGGAATACGTGCTGCCGCTCTATGTAAAGGCGGGCTACACGCAAATTGCCCCGGTAGATTACGAAGACGAGGGCCAGCCCCATGTCTGGATGGCCAAGCGCGTAGATGGCAGATAGGGACGTTCCTTTTCTGCCGGCAGCTGGGGACACTCCTTGGCAATTGACGCATTGGAGCGCTCGGACATACAGTTTTTCGATTCCGTATGTATATATGCGCGTTAATGGGTTATAAAATCTAAGTCTGAACATAGCAGGTCTGCGATGCGGCTCGGGCGACCGGGCCGTTTTTGCGGACAGGGGTAGCGCGAAAGGACTGCACATGCGTCAATTTAAGACCGAGAGCAAAAAACTGCTCGACCTCATGATCAACTCCATCTACACCAATAAGGAAATCTTCCTGCGCGAGCTTATCTCTAACGCGAGCGACGCCGTCGACAAGCTCAACTTTAAGAGCCTGCAGGACCCGAGCGTCAAGATCGACCAGGGCGACCTGGCCATTCGCGTCTCCTTTGATAAAGACGCCCGCACCATTACCATCTCGGATAACGGCATTGGCATGACCGCCGAGGAGCTCGAGCGCAATCTGGGCACCATCGCCCATTCCGGCTCCGAGGAGTTTAAGACCGAGAACGCCGAGCAGCAGGGTTCGGATGTCGACATCATTGGCCAGTTTGGCGTGGGCTTCTATTCGGCCTTTATGGTCGCCAGCCACGTGAAGGTTGTCAGCCGTGCTTATGGCGAGGACGCCGCTCATGTGTGGGAATCCGACGGTCTTGAGGGCTACACCATCGAGGACGGCGAGCGTGCCGAGCACGGTACCGACGTCATCCTGACGCTGCGTGAGAACGAGAAGCTCGACGCCGACGGCGAGGCCGAGACCTACGATCGCTTCCTGACCGAGTGGGGTCTCAAGAGCCTGATTCAGCAGTACAGCAACTATGTGCGCTACCCGATTCAGATGATGGTGTCCAAGAGCCGCCAGAAACCCAAGCCCGAGGACGCCGGCGACGATTACAAGCCCGAGTACGAGGACTACCAGGAGCTCGAGACCGTCAATTCCATGACGCCGATCTGGAAGAAGCGCAGCTCCGATGTCGAGCAGAAGGACTACGACGAGTTCTACAAGTCCACGTTCCACGACTTTGACGATCCTGCGCGCACCATCAGCTTCCATGCCGAGGGCACGCTCGAGTATGACGCCCTGCTGTTTGTGCCGGGACGCGCGCCGTTCGATCTGTACAGCAAGGACTACGAGAAGGGCCTGGCGCTCTACAGCTCCAACGTCCTGATCATGGAGAAGTGCGACGACCTGCTGCCCGACTACTACAACTTTGTCCGCGGCGTCGTGGATTCCGCCGACGTGTCGCTCAACATCTCGCGCGAGACGCTTCAGCAGAACCGTCAGCTCAAGGCCATCGCCAAGCGTGTGGAAAAGAAGATCACCGCCGACCTTGAGGACATGCGTGACAACGACCGCGAGGCCTACGAGAAGTTCTTTGAGAACTTTGGCCGCGGCCTTAAGTACGGCATCTACTCGAGTTATGGCATGAAGGCCGATGAGCTCGCCGACCTGTTGCTGTTCTGGTCTGCCAAGGAACAGAAGATGATTACCCTGGCCGAGTATGCCAAGGGCATGCCCGAGGATCAGAAGGCCATCTACTACGCCGCCGGTGACTCGCGTGAGCGCTTGGCCAAGATGCCCGTGGTAAAGGGCGTGCTCGACCGCGGCTATGACGTGCTGCTGCTGACGCAGGATGTGGACGAGTTCACGTTCCAGGCTATGCGTGAGTACGTTGCCGCCGATATGCCCAAGATCTACGAGGACGATGCTGCCCGCGAGGCTGCCGAGAAGGCTGTGGCCGACGGTGCCGAGCCCGAGGTCGAGGATCGTCATCTAGAGCTCAAAAACGTTGCGACTGGCGATCTTGATCTGGCGACCGAGGACGAGAAGAAGGAGGCCGAGGACGCCACCAAGGAAAACGAGGACCTCTTTAGCGCTATGAAGGAGGCGCTCGGTGACAAGGTCGAGAAAGTTGCCGTCTCCGCGCGCCTGACCGATGCCCCCGCTTGCATCACTACCGAGGGCCCGCTTTCGCTTGAGATGGAGAAGGTGCTCCAGAAGGGACCCGAGGGCGCGCCCGACGGTATGCCCAAGAGCCAGCGCGTGCTCGAGCTCAACGCCAAGCACCCGGTCTTTGACAAGCTTGTCGCTGCCCAGAAGGCAGGCGACGCCGACAAGATCAAGCAGTACTCCGGTCTGCTCTATGACCAGGCCCTGCTGGTCGAGGGCATCCTCCCCGAGGACCCCGTGGCCTTCGCGGCGGCTGTTTGCAACTTGATGTAGTTAGGGTGTTACGCGGTTTTACCAAACCGCGTAACGGCTCGACGCTGTCCTTCGTTCCGCCGTTCTAACGAACGGCGGACCCGCCGACGCTGCGCGGGCACCAGAGCGACAACTTGTCATTCAAAGAGGACGGCATGACCAGAAGGTCTATGCCGTCCTCTTTTCATGCCAATTTGTTCGCTCTGGTGCTCGCTCGCTGGCATTGCCAAAACATCGACGTTGCCGTGGTCCTAAGTAGTCATTGGGGACGTTCTTGTTTGACTAGTCATTTAAGAACGTCCCCGATGACTATTTGAATTGCTAATTTGTGCGGGTTGTGGTTTTGTGACCTGCTGAAATTTAGGATACTGTACATCTGTACGTTAACTCATCTTCGTAGTATATTGCTACCCGCAAAACTCAGTACCATTGTGCCGCGAGGCACTAAAGCGCCTACGTACAATGGTTGTCGATAGTACGATTCGATTTAACGACAGGATGGATGGTCCAAGCGTGAGTCTCGGCAGCAAACTATCCAATGCAAAGGTGTCCTTTGCGATCTTTAAGCGCGACATTAAGCGACTGCTTGTGAACCCCGTCGCCTTGGTGGTTACCCTTGGCGTGTGCGTTATTCCCTCGCTGTATGCCTGGTACAACATCGTGGCCAACTGGGATCCGTACGGAAATACCCAGGGTATCAAGATTGCCATCGCCAACAACGATCGGGGCACCCAAAACGACTTGGTGGGCGAGCTCAACGCGGGCGATCAGGTTGTCGATCAGCTCAAGGAGAACGATCAGCTGGGCTGGACCTTCGTCGATTCGGCGTCCGATGCCAAGGAGGGCGTCGAGAGCGGTGAGTACTATGCGGCCATCGTAATCCCCAAGAACTTCTCGGATAACCTGGTTTCGATGCTCGACGGCAACTACCATCAGCCCAAGCTTACGTACTACGTCAATGAGAAGAAGAGCGCCATTGCACCCAAGGTTACCGACACCGGTGCAAGTACCATCGAGAAGCAGATCAACTCGGAATTTGTCTCCACGGTGGGCGAGACCGTTGCCAGTATTGCCAAGGATGCCGGAGTCGATTTAAAGGACAAGGCAACCCAGACTCAGGATTCGTTGGCAAGTTCTGTCTCCGAGGCATCCGATACCTTGGGCGAGGTGCGCGATTCGATTGGCGATATGAATGCCGCCATCGATAAGACGAGTGGCGCCATCGCCTCGGCCGATGCGGCACTTGCCGGCCTGCAGGGTCAGGCGCCGTCACTGACGCAGGCGATCTCTCAGGGTAACGACCTGCTGGGCGAAGCTCGCACCACGGCGGGTAACTCTATCGCCTCGCTCTCCAAGGCGCTCTCGGAAGGCAGCCTTGCGCTTACCAAGACGTCGGCCTCCGCGAACGCTGCCATCGGCAAGCTGACGGGCACGGTCACATCTACGACCACCCGTATCGACAACTCGCTCGAGTCTCTCCAAGCGACAATCGACCACAATAAGGCCGTTATCGGGCACTTAGAGATTCTCGCCAATGACACGTCGACAGGTTCCGAGGAAATTGACGCGCGCATTGTATCGACCATCGATTTGCTTCGAGAGCAGAATGAAAAGCTTCAGAGCATCAAGGACGGTCTGTCTGCGCAGTCGAGCGCCATGGCGAATGACGCCGCGGCTGTCTCGGGTGCCAGCGAAGCTATCAATAACGCAATTCAGACCGGTGCGACCAACCTTGGCCAGGCCCAGACGGACCTGGGTCAAAACGCGCTGCCGAAGGCCTCGAGCGCGCTTGATTCCTTTGCCGCCGTCTCGGGTGATTTGACGGGTATCGTATCTGGCCTCACGCCCACGATTGCAAGCGCGCGCGGTACGCTTTCGCAGCTTAACGCTACGCTCGGCCAGGCCAAGACCACGCTGTCCCAGACCGATTCCTCGCTTGCCAAGGTCCAGGACAAGCTTGCAACCGCCGCCAATGACATCGCGGCGCTGCAGACCTCCGAGTCCATGGGCGAGCTGGCCGATCTGATGGGCGTCGATGTCAATGACGTGGCAGATTTCATGGCGTCTCCGGTTGAGTTGACGTCCAAGTCAATCTATCCGGTCAAGAGCTTTGGCTCGGGCATCGCTCCCTTCTACACCAATCTGGCGCTTTGGGTGGGCGGCTATGTGCTCATCGCCATTTACAAGCTCGAGGTCGACCGTGAAGGTGTTGGCAGCTTTACGGCGCGCCAAGGCTACTTTGGCCGCTGGTTGCTCATGGTGATCCTGGGCGCATTGCAGGCCATCATCGTTACGGTGGGTGATCTGGTTATTGGCGTACAGTGCGTCAACCCGTTGCTGTTCGTGCTGGGCGGCATCGCCATCTCGTTCACCTACGTCAATATCATCTATGCGCTGTCCACCACGTTTAAGCATATCGGCAAGGCTATCGGCGTCATTCTCGTCATCGTGCAGATCCCGGGTTCGTCGGGCATGTACCCCATCGAGATGATGCCCGGCTTCTTCCAGTGGCTGCACCCGCTGCTGCCCTTTACCTACGGCATCAATCTGCTGCGCGAGACGGTCGGCGGCATGTATTCGTTCAACTACCTGTTTAACCTGTGCATTCTGGGCGTGTTCTTGATCGTGGCGCTCTTTATCGGCCTGCAGCTGCGTCCGCTGCTGCTCAACCTTAACCTGCTCTTTGATAAACAGCTCTCCACGACCGGTATGATGATTTGCGAGTCCAACGACCTGCCGCGCCAGCGCTACTCGCTGCGCACGGCCATGCGCGTCATGCTCGATTCCGATTCGTACCGTCGCGAACTGCTCGATCATGCGGTCGCCTTTGAACATCGCTACCCGTACTACATCAAGGGCGGTTTTGCCGCCGTGGTGGGCGTTCAGGTCCTGCTCTTTGTCCTGTCGACGGTTCTCGATATCGACAATAACGGCAAGATCATCCTGCTTGTCATTTGGATCATCTCGGTTATTGCCATCTGCGGCTGGCTTATCAATATCGAATATATCCGAGCGAGCCTCAATACCCAGATGCGCATCTCGGCGCTTTCGGATGAGGACCTGCGTCGCGAGATGCGCGAACACACGGCCGCCATTCCTGCCGCCCGCCACATGTTTGGCCTCAACGCCAGCGAGCGTGGTGCCAAGGGCGGCGATCAGTTTACGGGCCGCTTGCCGCATATCGGCTCGCACCATAAATCTCAGGGCAGCGACAGCACAGCCACAAATGATGGAGATACCACCGCGCTTGGCAAGCACTCCAAAGGAGGTGAGGCATAAATGAAGAACATCCTGCATCTGTTTAAGCGCGATGTCCAAAACGTGTCTCGCTCCGTGATCGGCTTGGTTGTCGTGATGGGCCTCATTATCGTACCGTGTCTGTACGCGTGGTTTAACATCGCCGGCAGCTGGGATCCGTACGGCAACACCGGCAATCTTAAGATCGCCGTGGTCAACACCGATGAGGGTTACGAGAGCGATTTGATCCCCGTCGAGGTTAACGTGGGCGAAAACGTGACCGCCACCCTACGCGGCAACGAGAGCTTCGATTGGGTTGTGCTCAACAATCGCGAAAAGGCTATCGAGGGCGTTAAGTCGGGCGCGTACTATGCTGCCGTCGTTATCCCCAAAACGTTTAGCGCTGACATGATGACGCTTTTCTCGACCGACGTGAAACACGCTGATATCGAGTTCTATGAGAACCAGAAAGCCAACGCCATCGCGCAGATCGTGACCGAGAAGGGTTCGAGCGCCGTTCAAAGCCAGGTTAACGAAACTTTTACCGAGACCATTACGAGCATCGGTCTTAAGACGGTGTCCAGCCTGCTCGATTACATGAGCACCGACCAGGTCAGCAACTTTATCGCCAACCTGTCCTCGACGCTCGGCGATTCGGTCCAGGACCTGCAGGACGTTCAGGCCAGCGCAACGTCGCTTGCGGGCATTTTGAGCTCCACGTCCGATTCGCTGACGTCGGCGAGCGGTATGCTCCAGCAGACGGGTACGGTCGATGAGTCGACAAAGCAGCTCATGGAACATGCCAAAAGCGGCATCGATGATTCCAAAGAAGCGCTTAAGGCGGCAAACGATGCCATCGATGCCGCAATCGATGGAAGTGCGGGTTCGTTCGACAATGTGTCTGCCGAGTTCGCGAAGGCGTTCGACACCGCAAACCAGCATGTCGACCTTACGGTGTCCCAACTCAACGATGCCGCTGCGGCCCTCAATGCGCGCGCCAAGGATATCGATGCGATGGCCGATCAGCTCCGCAGCCTTGCCGACCAGGTGAGCGATGAGAATTTGAAGGACGGCCTCAAGTCCGCCGCGACGTCGCTGGGCAGAATCGCCGTTGAGTACCGCAACAATGCCAAGGATCTGGCGGCTACCGCGAAGTCTCTCTCCGATAGCATGGCCGAGGTCAACAACTCGCGTGCCGAGGTCGATCAGGCCATCGCTGATGCCAAGGCCGGCATCGCGGGTGCCAAATCCGATTACGATTCCACGTTCTCGGTTAAGGCCAAGGAGCTCAAGAAGACGGTTTCGGGCATTCTGGACTCGCTTGATGGCATCTCGGGCGACCTGGATAGCGCCGTAGGCGGCCTGACCGACGCATCCGGTTCGCTGGCAAAGGGCCTCTCCAAGGCTGCAAAGCTGGTCAACAAGGCTTCTGATCAGCTGGGCGAGGCGTCGGACAAGATCAGTGCGTTTAAGGACGAGCTCGACGGTGCCCTGATGTCGGATGACCTCGCTACGATCAAGACGATGATCGGCAATGATCCCGAGGGTCTGGCCGTGTCGCTTTCCGGCCCCGTCGCGCTCGATCGCAAGCCGGTCTATCCGATTCGCAACTACGGTTCGGCCATGGCACCGTTCTACACGATTCTGTCGCTCTGGGTGGGCTCGATCGTGCTGGCGGCCATGATGAAGGTCTCGGTTGACGATGAGCTTATCAACGAGCTCATCCCCGTGCGCCTGCACGAGATCTACCTGGGCCGCTACCTGTTCTTTGGCGGTCTGGCCCTGCTGCAGGCAACGCTCGTGTGTGCGGGCGACATCCTGTTCTTTGGCATCCAGTGCGACGACCCGCTGCAGTTTGTGCTGGCGGGCTGGGTCGCGAGTCTCGTGTTCTCCAATATCGTCTACACGCTTACGGTTTCGTTTGGCGATATCGGCAAGGCGCTCGCCGTCGTGCTGCTGGTCATGCAGGTCGGCGGTTCGGGCGGCACGTTCCCCATCGAGATGACCGGCCCCGTGTTCCAGGCGATCTATCCGTTCCTGCCGTTCACCCACGGCATCAACGCCATGCATGCCGCCATGGCCGGTGCGTACCACATGGAGTACTGGATTGAGCTAGGCATTCTGGCGAGCTATCTGATTCCGTCGCTGGCACTGGGCGTCGTCTTCCGCCGCCCGGTCATCAAAGCCAACGACTGGATCATCGAAAAACTGGAGAGTACTAAATTAATCTAGCGCAACAATGTGAACGCTGATGCTGCGGCAATGTCAGCGAGCGAGCCGCATTTGCGCCAAGGTGACGTGAAATGAAAGGGCGCTGACCTTCTGGTCGCGCCCTCGAAATTGAACGTCAGATTGGCGTGAATGCGGCCCGCGCAGCGTCGGCCGGTCCGCCGTTCGGTAGAACGGCGGAACAAGACGCTTTAGCGTAGTGAATTGCACGGGCTGCTTGGTTGTTGCTACAGTAGCGGGGCGTGCCGGGGGTCCGGTGCGCCCTGCTTTTATTTGACCATGAGGCGGCACGCAGCCATGCGCGTGCGGACACCACGCCCAGATTGAGCGCGAGGATGCCCTATGGCCCAGCATGCCACTGACAATATCGAAATGATGCCCGATAGCCCTGTTGCTCGCGAGGACCTGGGCGCGGGCGGCACCTCCCGCGGCGCCGGCGCTCGCTCGCCGCTGTTCTGGAAAGTCCTGCTGCTTTCGGTGGCAGTCGTCTGGGGCTACTCCTTTACGACCATGAAGGACGCGCTCGACACCATTCCGGTGTTCGAACTGCTCTACGTGCGCTTTCTGCCTGCGGCGTTGGTCATGTTTTTCATCTTCCACAAGCGCATCATCGCGCACCTCAACGCCCGCAACCTTATCGTCGGACTTGGCATGGGCGCACTTATGTGGGCCGCCTACGCCCTGCAGACAGTCGGTCTGGCGCACACCACGGCGGGCAAGAATGCTTTTTTGACGGGCACGTATTGCATCGTTGTGCCGTTCGCGAGCTATTTTCTGAGCGGCGAAAAACTCACCCGCTATAACCTGGGCGCGGCGCTGCTGTGCTTGGCGGGCATTGGCTTGGTGGCGCTCGATAGCGTTGAATTCAACATCGGTGATGTCATTACGCTGGCGGGTGCGGTCTTTTTCGCCATCCAGATGGCGGTGACTGCCAAGTACGGTCGCAAAATGGACATCAACGTCATCACGTTTTGGATGTTTGTGGGCAACGGCGTGCTGAGCCTGGCAACGTCGCTGCTATTCGAGACCCAAGCGCCTCTGTCCGTGTGGACGCCGAGCTTTATCACTGCGATGGCGTTTCTCTCGGTTGGTTGCACATGCGCGGCTCTGCTCATCCAAAACGTCGGCCTGGCGCATGTCTCGGCCTCGACGGGCTCACTGCTCCTTTCGATGGAGTCGCCTTCGGGCGTGCTGTTCTCGGTGCTGCTGATGGGGGAGGCGCTCACCTCGCGCCTGCTCGCCGGCTTCGCGCTCATCTTTCTTTCGATTATCTTGAGCGAGACGCATTTCGATTTCTTGCGCCGAAAATCACACCCGCAATTGTAAACAACTTGTTGCGCCGCCCTCCCAGGGCGGCATTTTTATGTCATGCCCTTACAGTTGTACCTTGCACTTTACGCTATCAAAGTGCGTGCTGCAAAAACGTTACTGGAGGGCATCTATGGCACCAGCTCTGTCCGATTTTCAACCGCAACCAGCGCCTCAGGCTACCACAGCGGCGCAGACCGCTATCGGTGACGGTCTTGTCGCAGAAGCTCAGGCTTTTGCAGACGAGCTCGCTGCGTGGCGACACGATCTACACCAGATGCCCGAGCTCGGTAACAATCTTCCGCAGACGTCTGCCTATATCCAGGCACGTCTGGACGAGATGGACATCCCCCATACCACGCTCGTCGACGGTTCCTGCGTCGTTGGCCTGATCGGTTCCGGTGCGGCCGCGGCCGCTCAGGGCAATGGCACGTGCAAGGACGAGCAGGCCGGAACGGTCGTCATGCTTCGTGGCGACATGGATGCCCTGCCCGTTGCCGAAGAGTCGGGCGAGCCTTTCGCCTCTACCAACGGCTGCATGCACGCTTGTGGCCACGATATGCATGCGACGGCCCTGCTTGGTGCGGCGCGCCTGCTCAAGGCCCGCGAGGCCGAGCTTGTGGAGGCCAACGCTACCGTCAAGTTGCTGTTCCAGCCGGGCGAGGAGACCTTTGAGGGAGCACGCGCTGCCATCGCCGACGGCTTGCTCGAGAACCCGCGCCCTCAGGCGGCCTTTGCCATGCATGTCAACAGCCAGTCGCCGCTTGGCCTGGTGCTCTACGGCAGCCCGGCGCTCTCGGGCGTGTACGGTTTCCGCATCACGCTCCAGGGCAAGGGCGGCCACGGTTCCAGCCCCGAGATCTGCATCGACCCCATCACGGCCGGCGTCCACGTGCACCTGGCGCTCCAGGAGCTTATCTCCCGCGAGGTGCCGGCGGCCAAGGAAGTCGCACTTACCGTTGGTAAGTTCGCCGGCGGCTTGGCGGCCAACGTCATCCCCGACACCTGCGTGCTCGAGGGAACGCTGCGCGGCTTTGATGTTGAGCTCATGGCTCACCTAAAGACCCGCATCGCGGAGGTCGTTAACGGCGTTGCTACGACCTATCGTACGCCGGCGACCATCGAGACGCTTTCGGATGTTCCGCCGCTTGTACTCGACAGCGATATGACTCAGGCGTCGCTTGGCTACGTGGGCGCAGTGCTGCCCAAGACGGCTTTCTTGCCGCTTTTCCATGCCATGGCGAGCGAGGACTTCGCGCTGATCTCGAGCGAGATCCCGAGTGCGTACTTTACCGTGGGCGCAGCTGTGACCGATACGGACGAGCACTTTGCCCAACACCATCCCAAGGCACGCTTTAGCGATGCCGAGCTGCCGCTCGGTGCCGCGGCCTATACCGCCGTCGCTTTGGGCTATATCGCCGACCACCGGTAGCACCCAACCTTGCCTTTCAAGCCTGCGGGCATGGCCGTAAGGCCTATGCCCTTGTCTTTCAAGGCAATCTTGGGCACTACCGGCGCCATTGTCTCGGGCGTGCTGTTCGATGCCACGGGCTCCTTTGCGAGCACCTGGATCGTGTGCCTGGCGTGCTCCGTGGTTATGCTCGTGTTCCTGCTGGCATCCGAGCCCATCGCCGCCAAGCTGCGCGCGAGCGTGGCGGGGGAGTAGACGTCCGTCGCTCTTTTCTCTTCGCCCCGTTCTGTCCGTGGCCGCCTTGGAAGCCGAATGGATGCTCGTACCATCATTCGGTTTCCAAGGCGGCCACGGGCCTACGAAATGATCCCTTTTCCTCCGTCCCCAACAGATCACGTGATCCGAAGGGGACGGAGGAAAACGGATCACAAACAGCGGCGGCGCGTCTGGCCGAACGAGTCCCCATACCCTCGTTCGGTCAGACGCGCCGCCGCGTTGCTGCTTTGTGCCGTATAATGACCGTTACCTATGACGCGATACAAAAGAAAGGTGTTTGCCCATGCAGGCACAGAAGGCGGAGGGAACCCGCGACCTTATCGGCGCCGAGATGCGCGCCTGGCAAAAGATGCAGCAGATTGCGGCCGGCGTGTTCGAGCCGTTTGGTTTTAAGCCCATCGAGACGCCCGCGATCGAACAAGTGGACGTGTTTGTCCACGGCATCGGCCAGTCGACCGACGTCGTGCGCAAGGAAATGTTCCGCGTGTTCAGCGGTGCCAACCTGGAGCGCGTCTTTACCGAGGGCACCGACACCAAACTCAAGCCCAAGCAGCGCCTGGCACTTCGCCCCGAGGGCACGGCCGGCGTGGTGCGCGCCGTCGTCGAGAACAATCTGGTGCCCCAGGGCTCCACGCCGTTTAAGGCGTACTACGCCGAGGCCATGTTCCGCGGCGAGCGTCCCCAGAAGGGCCGCCTGCGCCAGTTCCACCAGGTGGGCATCGAGTGGCTCGGCGCTCCCGATCCGGCGGCAGACGCCGAGTGCATCATCATGCTCATGGAGTTCTACAAGCGCCTGGGCTTCGATCTTTCCAAGCTTCGTCTGCTCATCAACTCGATGGGTGACGCCCAGTGCCGTCCGGCTTACCGCGAGCAGGTTAAGCAGTTCATCCTCGATCACGCAGACGAGATGTGCGACGAGTGCCGCGAGCGCGCCGAGCTCAACCCGCTGCGTGCCTTCGACTGCAAGAACGACCATTGCCGCGAGATCATGGCCGACGCGCCGCTGATGGGTGACAACCTGTGCGACGAGTGCCGCGAGCACTACGAGCAGGTCAAGCGCTATCTGGATGCCGCCGGTATCGAGTATGTCGAGGATCCCACCTTGGTGCGCGGCCTGGACTACTACACCCGTACTGTCTTTGAGGTCGAGGCCCCCGGCGCCGGCGTCGGCTCCATCGGTGGCGGCGGCCGCTACGACGGCCTGGTCGAGCTCGAGGGTGGCAAGCCCACGGCGGGCGTCGGCTTTGCCGTCGGTTTTGAGCGCGCCCTGCTGGCCCTGCAGGCCTTTGGCAGCGATCTGGGTGCCGAGGAGGCCCCGTGCGTCTATGTCGCCAACGCAGGCAAGGAGCTGCGCCAGAACGTCTTTGCCATTACGCAGGAGCTTCGCGCCGCAGGTATCGTGACCGAGGCCGACTATCAGGGCCGTTCGCTCAAAGCCCAGTTTAAGCAGGCCGATAAGGTGGGCGCCAAGCTCATCTTGGTCCTGGGTGGCGACGAGCTTGCCGCCGGCAAGGTTAAGGTGCGCGACATGGAGAGCCACGAAGAGGTCCTTGCCGATCTGGCCAACGTCGTCGAGGCGGTTCGCGAGCGCCTGTAGCGCATCTTTTTGAGCTGCGGACCCGCTAACATGTCCCGCTCGCGGCGAGCGATTGTTACGGGGGTGTTTCGCATTTATGCGGAATGCCCCCGTTTGTGTATGCCGTCCACCGAGAAATACGACCATTTAGGGCAAAAACCCTTGCAATGCAGAAAATACTTTTGTGTGGTAAAGCGCAATCAGTGTCGAAAGTATTTCTCAAGCGCCTATAATGAATACCGCATGTTACGTGCATAGAAGGAGGAATGGGAGGAAACGTGGCTGAGAACCTAAGCAACCAGTCTGTACCCGAAGCCGCGGCGCGCGTCGCTGCCGTGGTCAACCGCCTCGTTAACCGAATCGGCTCGAATGCCGAGTCCAGGGAGCGTCTCGCCGAGATCGAGATCCCCGAGGAGCTGCGCGACAATCTGGCGTTGTTCCTGCGCCTGGAGCGTCGTGTGCTTAGCGAGTATGATCCTGAGATCGCGGACCTGTTCGACAAGATCCTGTCGGCCGAGATTGTGGCCAATGCCGGCAACCCCGGTACTCGCGCTGCCGACGAGGCCGTCGACGAGCAGGGCGTGCCCACCGCCGACGAGCCCACTGCCGTGGCATTTCGTGAGGTCGTCGATCTGATCGACAGCCTGCCGCTCGATAAGCAGCAGGTCATTGTCCGCGCCTTTACGAGCTTCTTCCACCTGGCAAACCTGTCGGAGGAGAACTACCGTGTGGCGCAGCTGCGCGAGCGCGAGGCCGGTGCGTCGACCGATACCGAGGTCGATCCCGCCAACGAGCTCACCGTCGCCTATCACCAGCTGGTGAATGAACTGGGCGTCGAGGGCGCCAACGAGCTGCTCGGCAAGCTTGAGTTCCATCCCGTCTTTACCGCGCATCCCACTGAGGCCCGTCGTAAGGCCGTCGAGGGCAAGATTCGCCGTATCTCCAACCTGCTGGAGGAGCGTCCGCGTCTGGGCGGCTCCGACCTGGTGGAGAACGAGCGCCATATGCTGCAGGAGATTGACGCCCTGGTGCGTACGAGCCCCATCGCGCTCAAGAAGCCCACGCCGGTCGAGGAAGCCGATACCATCATCGACATCTTCGATAACACGCTGTTCGACGTCATTCCCGTCATCTATCGTCGCTTTGACGACTGGGTGCTGGGTGACAAGGCCGGTACCGTGCCGCCGCTGTGCCCGGCGTTCTTCCATCCCGGTAGCTGGATCGGTTCCGACCGCGACGGTAACCCCAACGTCACCGCCAAGGTGAGCCGTGAGGTCGCCGCCAAGTACTTCACCCACATGGTGCTCAAGCTCGAGGACAAGTGCCGCCGCATCGGCCGCAACCTCACGCTCGAGGCCACCTACAGCAAGCCGTCTGCCGAGCTCATCAACCTGTGGAACCATCAGGTCGAGATGAGCCCTCGGTACACGGCCCGCGCCGAGCTGATTTCCGAGCACGAGCCGCATCGCGCCGTCATGCTCGTCATGGCCGACCGTCTGAACGCCACCGTGCGCCGTATCACCGACACCATGTACCACAGCGCCGATGAGTTCCTGGAGGACCTGCGCGTCGTCCAGCGCTCGCTGGCCGCCTGCGGTGCCGTCCGTGCTGCCTACGGCCCGGTCCAGACCATCATCTGGCAGGTCGAGTCCTTCGGCTTCCATATGGTCGAGATGGAGTTCCGTCAGCACTCCGTGGTGCACGCCCGCGCCCTCAAGGATATCCACGAGAACGGTATCCATGGCGACCTGCAACCCATGACGCGCGAGGTCATCGATACCTTCCGCGCTATCGGCTCCATCCAGAAGCGCTACGGCAAGAAGATGGCGCACCGCTACATCATTTCGTTCACCAAGAGCGCCCAGCATGTGGCCGACGTCTTTGAGCTTGCCCACCTGTCCTTTGCACACGAGGAGGATGTCCCCGAGCTCGACGTGATCCCGCTGTTCGAGCAGCTCGAGGACCTCGAGGGCTGCGTTGACGTGCTCGACCAGATGCTTACGCTGCCCGTGGTGCAAAAGCGCCTTGCCCAGACCAACCGCCGCATGGAGGTCATGCTGGGCTATTCCGACTCCTCTAAGGATGCCGGTCCTACCACGGCCATGCTCGCGCTGCACTCCGCGCAGGAGCGCATCGCCAAGTGGGCCGAGAAGAACGATATCGACCTGGTGCTCATGCACGGCCGCGGCGGTGCCGTGGGCCGTGGCGGCGGCCCGGCCAACAAGGCCGTGCTGGCGCAGCCCAAGGGTTCGGTCAACTGCTTCTTTAAGCTCACCGAGCAGGGCGAGGTCATCTTTGCCCGTTACGGCAACCGCACGCTGGCTCAGCGTCATGTTGAGTCCGTTGCCGCCGCAACGCTTTTGCAGTCGGCCCCGAGTGTCGAGAAGACCAACACCGAGACTACTCAGAAGTTCTGGGATATGGCCGAGAAGCTCAACACCGCAAGCCACGAGCGTTATCTGGACCTGCTGAACACCGAGGACTTTACACCGTGGTTCTCGACCGTGACGCCGCTGACCGAGGTCGGTCTGCTGCCGATCGGCTCGCGTCCTGCCAAGCGCGGCTTGGGTGCCAAGTCGCTCGACGACCTGCGTACCATCCCGTGGATCTTCAGCTGGAGCCAGGCGCGCATTAACCTGGCCGCTTGGTACGGTCTGGGCACCGCCTGCGAGCAGCTTGGCGATCTTGACCAGCTCAAGGCTGCCTACCAGGAGTGGCCGTTCTTCCGCACCTTTATCGACAACATCGAGATGTCGATCGCCAAGACCGACCAGCGCATCGCCAAGATGTATTTGCACCTGGGCGACCGCGATGATTTGTCCGAGAAGGTCTTCACCGAGATGCAGCTCACGCGTAAGTGGGTCCTTGCCATCGTCGGTGATGAGTGGCCGCTGCAGCGTCGTCGCGTGCTCGGCTGCGCCGTTCGCGTGCGTAACCCCTACGTCGACGCTCTGTCCATCGCCCAGGTCCGCGCCCTTCGCGAGGTGCGCATGAATCAGGACGAGATGGCCGAGGAGAAGAAGGCCGAGTACATGAGCCTGATTCTTTCGACTGTGACCGGCGTCTCGGCAGGATTGCAGAACACGGGGTAATCGATAGCCCTGTAGTCGTCCGGGCCCGCCATTAGTTTACTTTTAGGCACGTCCTCGGACATGCAAGAAGCCCTCGCTGCGCACTTCGTGCGGCGAGGGCTTCTTGCGTCCTGCGGAGTGTGCCTAAAAGTAAACTAATGGCGGGCCCTGCGATGTCCGGTCTTCGGCGGATTACTGCTGGGTGAATAATGGCGCGCTTCGCGCGTTTTGGATGGGGTCTGTCCCGGCGGCGCGTTTGGTGCTTCTCGCCTTACGACTGTGGCGGCCGCGGTCCCCTTTGGGGTCGCGGCCGTTTTATTGTGGGTCAAATATGAACGTTGTGTTAATGAGTCGGTGGACGGTGGTGTTTTTCGGTGAGCGGCGTATCCTTCCAACGGTTTATCTAGTGTGTCAGTTGAAAGGAAGAGGGCGCTCGTCATTGTTTGAATGTGAACTGCCGTTTGACCACAAGACGTTGCATCTGGAGCTCGAGGATAAGAACTTCGCGGGTGTGATGGAAGGTCATCAAAACGAGTTTAAGACTACAAAATCGCAGGAAGAGCTGGTAGAGGAGTCGCTTGCCAATCCTTATGGCTCGCCTTCGCTCGAGGAGCTTTGTGCTGGCAAGAAGGATATCGTCATTATTAGCTCCGATCATACGCGTCCCGTTCCCTCGCGTGTGACGATGCCTATTCTGCTGCATCACATCCATTCTGCTGCGCCCGAGGCTCGCGTGCGTATTCTGGTTGCTACGGGTATGCACCGTCCGTCGACGCACGAGGAGCTCGTCAACAAGTACGGCGAGGAGATCGTTGCCAACGAGGAAATCGTTATGCACGTCGCGACCGATGACAGCATGATGAAAAAGATCGGCACCCTGCCTTCTGGCGGCGAGTGCATCATCAACAAGATTGCTGCCGATTGCGATCTGCTGCTTGCCGAGGGCTTTATTGAGCCGCACTTCTTTGCCGGTTTCTCTGGTAGCCGCAAGTCCGTTCTGCCTGGTATCGCCAGCTACAAGACCATCATGTACAACCACAACGGTCAGTTTGTGAACGATTCTCATTCGCGTGCCGGCAACCTGTGCCACAACCACGTGAGCGAGGACATGTTTGTCGCTGCCGAGATGGCTCACCTTGCCTTTGTGCTTAACGTGGTGCTCAACGGCAAGCACGAGGTCATCGGCTCCTTTGCCGGCGACATTCACAAGGCGCACGAGGCCGGCTGTGAGTTCGTGAAGAGCCTTGCCGGCGTTGAGCCCGTTGAGTGCGAGATTGCCATCACCACTAACGGCGGCTACCCGCTCGACCAGAACATCTACCAGGCCGTGAAGGGCATGTGCTCTGCCGAGGCTACGCTTCCCGAGGGCGGTGTGATCATCGACGTCGCCGGCTGTGCCGACGGTCACGGTGGCGAGGGCTTCTATCACAACATCGCCGACAACGATCCGGCGGAGTTTGAGCGTGCCTGCATCGACCGTCCTAAGGACGAGACCCTGCCCGACCAGTGGACGAGCCAGATCTTTGCCCGCATCCTGGCGCATCACCCTGTGATCATGGTCACCGACCTGTGCGATCACCAGATGATCAAGGATATGCACATGACGCCGGTCAACACCCTCGATGAGGCGCTCAAGCTCGCCTTTGAGATGAAGGGTGCCGATGCCAAGGTGGCCGTCATTCCCGATGGCCTGGGCGTTGTCGTCGCTCAGCACTAGTACGCGGCCTAAACGAATCGTTTATAACCGACAAGAAAGATAAGGTTTTATGCTTACCAAACTCCTCTGCGAATTCGGCGCAACGGCCCTCATGATCATCTTTGGCGTGGGCGTGCACTGCGATACCGTGCTCAAGGGCACCAAGTATCAGGGCTCCGGTCATATGTTTGCCATCACCACCTGGTCTTTTGGCATCTCGGTCTGCCTGTTTGTCTTTGGCGGCGCCGTGTGCATGAACCCGGCTATGGTGCTTGCCCAGTGCATCGTAGGCCTGGTGCCGTGGAGCAGCTGCATCCCCTTCATGATTGCCGATATGCTCGGCGGCTTTGTGGGCGCTGTAATCGCTTGGCTTATGTACGCCGATGAGTTCAAGGCTTCCGAGGGCGTCGTCGACCCCATTGCCCAGCGCAACATCTTCTCGACCAACCCCACCACCGAGGGTACGAACTATGCCCGTAATTTCTTCTGCGAGGCTATCTGCACCTTTGTGTTCATCAGCGCCATCCTTGCTGCTGCTAACCGTGCTGGCGAGAACGTCCTGATGCTCGCTATCTGCGTCGGTCTGATCGTTTGGGCTGTTGGCATGGGCATGGGCGGTATCACTGGCTTCGCAATGAACCAGGCCCGTGACCTTGGTCCTCGCATGGCCTATCAGGTGCTGCCGATCAAGAACAAGGCTGACAACAACTGGAAGTACGGCCTGCTCGTTCCTGGTATCGCTCCGTTCGTCGGTGCTATCGTGGCTGCACTGTTTGTGCATGGTTTCTTGGGCATGTTCTAGTTCAAGGCTACATAGTTGTCCGCTGGCCGCATGGGGTAACTTCCCAGCGCGTCCTCGGACATGCAAAAAGGCTCGCTGCGCACTTTGTGCGGCGAGCCTTTTTGCGTCCTGCGGAATGCGCTGGGAAGTTACCCCATGCGGCCAGCTGCGGGGTCTTTGCTGCACCCGAGCAAGCAACCCAACATATAAATCTGAATTTGGATTTGGATGGGAGGGGCTTGTTGCTGTTGAGGGCGGTGAAGCGCGAGTGACACTTTGGGATGCGTGGCGCCCTGGGTTGGGGCGATGCTTTGGGATGATGTTCTTACTTAGTTGAAGAGGGGTTTTATGGCTGATAAGTAGTCTTTGGCTACGTCGGCTTTGTCTGCTTGGAAGTTGTGCCAGGCCCACCATTGGACGGTGGCTACGAAGCTTGAGGCTATGTGGTGTAGTAAGAAGCTTCGGTCCATGGTGCCGGCGGGGCCTGTGGGGTCGGCGGGGACGGTTTCGGCTGCTCGTGACATGATGGTCTTGCGTAAGCAGTCGGCGAAGACGCGGGAGCCGGCGCCGGCTACGAGGGCTCGAACGCCCTGACGGCGCTCCCAGAGGTTGTTGAGGATATGCTCGACCTGCACGAGTGGGTCGTCGAGCGGTGTGCCATCGTCGTCGAGGGCGTGGGTGCAGATGTCGCTCACGAGCTCGGACAGTAGGTCGTCTTTGCTCTTAAAGAGGCCGTAGAATGTCGCGCGGCCTACGTGAGCGCGCGCGATGATGTCGCCGACGGTAATCTTGCCGTAGTCCACTTCGCGTAGCAGCTCGGAGAACGCCGCAACGATGGCAGCGCGGCTTTTTTCTTTGCGGGCATCCATGGCTATGCATCCACGTGAACGAGCAGACAACGGAGCGTGCCGGAGCAACCCTCGTAGGGGCGCTTACCGGCGCCGTAGCCGACGGCCTCGATGCGGTAGCGGGCCGGTAGGTGCTCGGACGTGCGCAGCGCGGCGACGATGGCGGCGCCCGTGGGCGTCACGAGCTCGCCGGCGACCGGTGCGGGCGTGAGGGCGATATTGCCTGCTTGGCATAGGTTGACGACGGCGGGCACCGGGATGGGCATAAGGCCGTGGGCACAGTGGATGGTGCCGTGACCCTCGGAGAGCGACTCGACGACAATGTCCTCGATACCCAGGTCATCGAGACAGATGGCGACCGAGCAGATGTCGACGATGGAGTCGATGGCGCCTACCTCGTGGAACATGACGGTCTCGGGCGTTTTGCCGTGGGCCTTGGCCTCGGCGGCGGCGAGTGCGGTAAAGATGGCGAGCGCGCGGCGCTTGGCGCCATCGCTTAACTGCGAGCCATCGATGATGGCGGTGACATCCGCCAAAGAACGGTGGTGATGGTGGTGGGTGTGGTGATGATCTTCGTGCTCATGGGCGTGGCCCTCATGGTCGTGCTCATGGCAGTGCTCGTGTTCGTGCCCGCCATGGTCATGATGGTGGTGCTCATGCTCGTGCGTGTGCTCGACGGCTGCTTCGTTGCCGTAGAGCCAGGCCATATCGTGATCGTGGTTCTCGAGCTCCTCTGCAAGCTGGACGTCGAAATCGCAGGCGTCGATGCCATGCTTGTTTACGCGCGTCACGGCGATCGAAAAGCCATCGACCGGCAGCGTGGCGAGCTGCTCGCGCAGATGCTCCTCGCTGGCGCCCAGGTCGAGCAGGGCCGCGACGGTCATGTCGCCGCTGATGCCCGAGGTGCCGTCGATGATAAGCGTGTGCTGATGGTTGGACATGGAATGCTCCTTAACGGGCGCAGGGCGTGCCAGCGCTCAGATGATTGATAAGACTTGCCTGATAGGCGGCACCAAAGCCGTTGTCGATATTGACGACCGATACGCCGCTGGCACAGGAGTTAAGCATGGCGAGCAGTGCGGCTACGCCACCAAAACTTGCGCCGTAGCCCACGCTGGTGGGAACGGCGATGACCGGACAGCTCACCAGACCGCCGATAACGCTCGCCAGCGCGCCCTCCATGCCGGCGATGGCGATGACCACCTGCGCCTGAGCAAGTTCCTCGGCATGCGCGAGCAGGCGGTGCAGGCCGGCGACGCCCACGTCGTAGAGGCGGTCGACCTCGTTGCCATAGAACTCGGCCGTCAATGCGGCTTCCTCGGCGACGGGCAAGTCGCTCGTGCCAGCGCAGGCGACGACGATGCGTCCGTTGCCGGTAGGGGAGGGCTTGCCGCCCACGAGGGCGAGCTGTGCGTCTGGGACATATCCCAGGTCGATGCCGTTGTCGAGGAGCTCCGAGGTGCGGGCTGCCTTTTCGGCGTCCAGGCGCGTGACCAGGATGCGCTCCTGGCCGGCATCGCGCAGCGCTTCGATAATGGCGGCAATCTGCTCGGCGGTTTTACCGGCACCGTAGACAACCTCGCCGGCCCCCTGGCGCACCCCGCGCGAAAGATCGAGCTGCGCAAAGCCCAGATCGGCGGTTGGCGCCGTCTGGATGCGCGTGAGGGCGTCGGCTGGCGCAACACTTCCGTCTGCTACGCCGCGCAGCAACTGCTCAAGATCTCGCTTATCCATATATGTTCCCTTCGACGGCGCAAAGTCTAGCACTCAAAGGGTATGTTTCCGAACACTAAGACAAAATTGTTCTGAAACTATAGGACAGACTGATTCAATTGTTAGACGGATCGGCTAGTCGCGCAGGATGATGTCCATGGCGAGCATCAGGTTGCGCTCGTCGATGGCAAACGGGGCGGCTTCGCGCGTCTTGGGCTTGGCACAAAACGCGATGCCCGTGCCCGCGGCCTGAATCATAGGGATATCGTTTGCCCCGTCGCCGATCGCGACGGTGTGGGCCATATCGACACCGCACTCGACTGCCCAATCCAGCAGCCGGATGAGCTTGGATTCCTTGGTCACGATGTCTGCCGCCAGCTTACCGGTGAGCTTGCCGTCCACGACCTCCAGGCGGTTAGCCAGGCAAAAATCGATGCCCGCGGCGGCCACGATTTTGTCGGCCACCTCATGGAAGCCGCCGCTTACCACGCCGACCTTCCAGCCCTTGCTGTGCGCTGAGCGCACAAGCTCCAGCGCGCCAGGAGTAAACGTCACGCGCTCAAAGGTACGCTCGAACACACTCTCGTCCAAGCCGGCAAGCAGCCCCACGCGCTCCTCGAGCGCCTGCTTAAAGTCCAGTTCGCCGCGCATGGCGCGCTCAGTGATCTTCGCCACTTGCTCGCCTACGCCGGCCTCCTCGCCCAACAGGTCGATGACCTCCTGGTTGATGAGTGTGGAGTCGATATCCATAACGATGAGGCGTGCAGTCATGGCGGGCCTTTCCGAGTGCAGTTGTATTGGGGCACATTGTCGCACGTGGCGCGCCTTGGCGACGGCCACGGTGCGTCAATTGTTTCGTCTCCGTCAAGTCTTTGGGCAAGAGTTACTTTTCCGCGGCACATCGACACAGGTGCGATAAGATAGAACGCCATGTCTGGCTGCGCGGTTTACGCAGGCTGGGCAAATCTGTACGACGCCGCCCGGAACGACACGGGGCGGCACAGATCCATAAAGGAGGATCACTGGTATGAGCCAGACCCGTCCCATCGACGAGCATTCCATGCACACCCGTACCTGCGGCGAGCTTCGCCGCGAGAACGTGGGCGAAGAGGTCACCCTCACCGGTTGGGTGAGCCGTCGCCGTGACCACGGCGGCCTTATCTTCTGCGACCTTCGCGACCGCGAGGGCATCACGCAGCTCACCTTCGACCCCGAGCACTCCGACGGCGACGCCTTTAAGATCGCCGAGACCATGCGTCCCGAGTGGCCCATCAAGATCCACGGCGTCGTGCGCTCCCGTGGCGAGGAGACCACCAACACCAAGCTCGCGACCGGCGAGATCGAGGTCCTGACCGACCACGCCGAGGTGCTCAACACGTCCGTCACCCCGCCGTTCCAGATCGAGGACGGCATCGAGACCAGCGAGGACACCCGTCTGCGCTATCGCTATCTGGACCTCCGTCGTCCCGAGATGATGGCCAACCTCAAGCTGCGCTCCGACTTTACCTTTGCCATTCGCGAGGCGCTGCACAACCGTGAGTTCATGGAGGTTGAGACGCCCTCCCTGTTTAAGTCCACGCCCGAGGGCGCCCGCGATTTCATCGTTCCCAGCCGTATTCAGCCGGGCAACTTCTACGCCCTGCCGCAGTCCCCGCAGCTCCTGAAGCAGCTGCTCATGGTCGGTGGCGTCGAGCGCTACTACCAGGTTGCCAAGTGCTTCCGCGACGAGGACCTGCGTGCCGACCGTCAGCCCGAGTTCACCCAGGTCGATATCGAGATGTCCTTCGTGGACCAGAATGACGTCATGAGCGCGCTCGAGGAGGTCCTGGCCGACGCCTTCGGCCGCATGGGCGTCGAGATGCCCACGCCGCTGCGTCGCATGGACTACTGGGAGGCCATGGACACCTATGGCTCCGACAAGCCCGATACCCGCTATGGCATGCACCTGGTCGACCTGACCGACATCTTTGCCAACTCCAAGTTCAAGGTCTTTGCGACTGCCGCAAACGAGGAGGGCTCTGCCGTCAAGGCCATTAACGCCAAGGGCGCCGGTGCCTGGGCACGTGCCAAGATCGATAAGCTCGCCGGCGTGGCTTCCACGTTTGGCGCCAAGGGCCTGGCTTGGATCGCCTTCCGCGAGGACGGCTCTATCAACAGCCCCATCGTCAAGTTCTTCTCGGACGAGGAGATGGCAGCCCTGCGCGAGCGCATGGACGTTGAGCCCGGCGACCTTGTGATGTTCGCCGCCGGCCCGCGCCTGCTCTCTGACGAGATCCTGGGCGGCATGCGTTCCCACATGGCCAACGCGCTCGAGATCAAGCGCGAGGGCCACGACTTCCTGTGGGTCGTCAACTTCCCGCTGTTCCACTGGGATGAGGACCGCAAGGCCTATGCAGCCGAGCATCAGCCCTTCACCCTGCCGACCGAGACCGACATCGCCAAGATCGAGGCCGACCCGTTGGCAGCCGGTTCTTGCACCTACGACTTTGTCATGGACGGCTTTGAGGCCGGCGGCGGCGGTATGCGTATCCACAACGCCGAGATGCAGATGTCCATGCTCAAGCTCCTGGGCTTTACCGAGGAGCGTGCCGAGTCTCAGTTCGGCTTCCTCATGGAGGCGCTCAAGTTTGGTGCGCCCCCGATGGGCGGTTTCGCTCTGGGCCTGGACCGCGTGTGCATGCTGCTCACCGGTTCCGACTCCATCCGCGACGTCATGGCGTTCCCCAAGACGGCCAGCGGCTCCGACCTCATGTCGGGCGCTCCGAGTGCCGTTAGTGGCGCCCAGCTCAAGGACGTCAGCCTGCGCCTGATGTAGGGAAGCGGCTACATATTGCCTGTAACGAGGGAAGGACACGTGCCTTCCCTCGTTTTTTTTATGCGCCGATGTTGCGAGGGTATGGGATGACCGGCCGCCGCGGAAACTGCGACCCGGAATTTGCGTCCAAAACGGGTCGCAGTTTCCCAAACAGGGTCCTTTTGGAAACTGCGACCCAGAATCCAGCCAAATAATGGGACGCACTTTCCGGTTGAGCCTTCTGGCGGAAACTGTGTCCCATCATTGACGCTCGAAATGGGATGCGGTTTCCGTCCCACCCTCAACAAGCATCTAACGCTACAATAGCTACCACGTGGCTGGGTTTGCCGGCCGAATGTGCGATGTCGTGGGAGGGGACATGGTCGAGTTTACAAAGACGATTAAAGATCCGTTGGGATTACATGCCCGCCCGGTTGCGCTGCTCTATGACATCATTGCCAAGCATCGTAGCGACGTGTCGGTTTCGATTGGTGATCGCCACACCGACGGCCGCGACGTCATGGGGCTCATGGCCCTCTACGGCGAGTGCGGCGAGGACATCATCTTTCGCGTTTCGGGCGTAGACGAGGCTTCCTGCGTTACGTCGATCAGAAACCTCTCGCTCTAAGCATGACAGGGCGTGGTAAAGGATGGTCCTTTGCCGCGCCCTTTTGTTTCGTATAGGAAACTTTTTCGAAATCTGAATGTGGACCCTTTCCAAAAAGTTAACCACGTGTTAGTTTACTATAGCGAACATAGGCGTGGTTAACTTTTACCGTGTCGATGTTGAGGACGAACTGACGTTAGGAGCCACTCATGTCTTGCGGACCGCAGATGCCGGCCATGCCGCTTTCGATGGTAAAAGCGGGCGAAACCGTACGCGTGTCCCGTGTAAAGGGCAATGAGGACATGAAACACCACCTCAAGGACCTCGGCTTTGTCGAGGGCAGCGAAATCCACGTGGTGAGCTCGAGTGGCGCCAATATCATCGTCACTGTGCTGGGCGCACGCTTTGGTATCGATTCCAAGGTTGCCATGCACATCATGACCGTCGGTTAGTCGACGGTATTTCTGTACGCACTGAAAGGGGGACAAGTAAATGAAGACGTTGGGTGACGTTAAGGTGGGCGAGAGCTCCACCATCGTCAAGCTTCACGGTGAGGGTGCGCTTCGCCGCCACCTTATGGACCTGGGGCTCATCAAGGGCACTTCGTTCAAGGTCGTGAAGGTTGCACCGCTCGGTGATCCGGTCGAGATCAACGTGCGCGGCTACGAGCTTTCCATCCGCAAGGAGGAGGCCGCCGTCGTCGAGGTTCAGTAAGGACTCGCGGCGCATATTTCTGCAGATAAAGTTAGGTTTTTCTAACTTAATGCAGCATCTTTGAAGCACATTATCCAGCCTGCGCGGAGAAAGCAGCGCAGGCACACAAGGAAGAAGGATTGAATGGCGGATTCTCAGATCCATGTCGCGCTGGCGGGTAACCCCAACTGCGGCAAGACCACGCTTTTCAACCTGATTACCGGCGCCAACGGCTACGTTGGCAACTGGCCCGGCGTCACGGTTGAGAAAAAGGAAGCCAAGCTCCTAAGCGACAAGAACGTTACCATCACGGACCTCCCTGGCATCTACTCGCTTTCCCCCTACAGCCCCGAGGAGCAATGCTCGCGCGATTACCTCATGAGCGGCGAGCCCGATGTTGTCGTCCAAGTCGTCGATGCCACCAACCTCGAGCGTAACCTGTACCTGGCGCTTCAGGTTATCGAGACCGGCCTGCCCGTGGTCGTTGCCCTCAACATGGCCGACCTGGTCGAGAAGAACGGCGATAAGATCGACACGGACAAGCTCTCCAAGAAGCTCGGCTGCCCGGTCATGATGATCTCGGCTCTTAAGAACAAGGGCATCAAGGAGCTCTTCGAGCAGGTCAAGAAGTCCGCTGCTTCTAAGGGCCAGGTGCCGGAGCACAAGTTCGATTCCTCCATCGAGGACGTTCTGGACCACATCGAGAATAACCTGCCTGCGAGCGTTCCCGCCAACAAGCGTCGCTACTACGCGGTCAAACTGTTTGAGCGCGACGCGGACGCCTGCAAGCTCATCAACCTCACCAAGGAGAAGGCCGCTCGCGTGGAGGAGCTGGTCGCCCAGTGCGAGCAGGACTGCGACGACGATGCCGAGTCCATCATCACCGGTGAGCGCTATGGCGTCATCGCGCACATCATCGACGAGTGCATGACCAAGGCTCCGGCAAAGATGAGCACCTCCGAGAAGATCGACCGCGTGGTTACCAACCGTATCCTGGGCCTGCCGATCTTTGTGGTCATCATGTTCTGCGTGTACTACATCGCCGTTTCTACCTTGGGCGGCACGGTGACCGACTTCACCAACGACCAGCTCTTCGGCACCGACGGCTGGTACGTGCTCGGTCAGGGCCGCGACGCCTACGACGCGGCCGTCGAGGCTGCGGGCGACAATGCCGACTCGGTCGACCCGGCGCAGTACGGCCCCTATGTCCCGGGTATCACCACCGTGGTGCACGACGCCCTTGTGGCGGGCGGTACCGAGGACGGTGGCCTGGTCGATTCGCTGGTCTGCGACGGTATCGTCGGCGGCCTGGGCGCCATCTTCGGTTTTGTGCCGCAGATGTTCCTGCTCTTTGTGATGCTGTCCTTCCTGGAGGACTGCGGCTATATGGCCCGCGTCGCCTTCATCATGGACCGCGTGTTCCGCCGCTTTGGCCTGTCCGGTAAGTCCTTTATCCCCATGCTCGTGTCCTCGGGCTGCGGCGTTCCCGGCGTCATGGCTACCAAGACCATCGAGAACGAGAAGGACCGCCGCATGACGGTCATGACCACCACGTTCATTCCCTGTGGCGCTAAGCTGCCGATCATCGCCCTGCTCATGGGCTCCATCATCGGCGATTCTTCCACCACCGCCGCGTGGATCAGCCCGCTCTTCTACTTCCTGGGCGTCTTTGCCGTCATCGCCTCGGGCCTCATGCTCAAGAAGACCAAGCTCTTCGCCGGTCGCCCGACGCCGTTCGTTATGGAGCTTCCTGCCTACCACTTCCCGGCGATCCGCTCTTGGGCGCTGCACGTGTGGGAGCGCTGCTGGGCCTTTATCAAGAAGGCCGGCACGGTCATCTTCGCGTCCACCGTCGTGGTTTGGTTCCTCTCCAACTTTGGTAGCTACAACGGTTCTTTTGGTTTCCTGCCTGCGATGGACGGCATCCCCGAGGAGTTCATGGACTACTCCGTGCTTGCCATGCTCGGCAACCTGGTCGCTTGGATCTTCGCCCCGCTCGGCTTTAGCACCTGGCAGGCCACCGCGCTGACCGTCTCGGGTCTCGTCGCCAAGGAGAACGTCGTCGCCACCGCCGGCTCGCTGCTGTCCGTCGCCGACGCGGGCGAGACCGACCCGAGCCTGTGGACCGCGTTTGCCGGCATGTTCCCCACCATGGGCGCTTGCGTTGCCTTCGGCGCCTTCAACCTGCTGTGCGCTCCGTGCTTTGCCGCCATTGGCACCATCCGCAACCAGATGGATTCCGGCAAGTGGACTGCGATCGCCATCGGTTACGAGTGCGCCTTCGCTTGGGTGATCGGCCTGTTCATCAACCAGTTCTACAACTTGCTTGTTCTTGGACAGTTTGGTATCTGGACGATTGTGGCCATCGTGCTGCTGGTTGCGATGCTCTTCCAGATCTTCCGTCCCATGCCCAAGCATGCATGGACCGACGAGGACGAGACCAACACTGCTTCCGCCGCAGTTTCCGCTTAAGTCCGAATAAGGATTAACCCCTTTCCACGAGCCCGGGTGTCCCAGCGACCCCGGGCTTTTTGTGCATGGGAGACAGATTACTTTGCCCCAGAAGTTAAGATGTGGCGTTTCCGCAGATAAAACCGACCAAAATAAACCTGTCCCTTTTTGGTAGGTGGAGAATGGGGTAAAGTAAGTGATGGTTAACTAAAGGAGGCTTGCTATGGCACCTATCGATATTGTTGTACTGGCTGTTATCGGCGTTGCGTTTGTCGCCGTGTGCGTGCGCATCTACCGCAAGGGCACCTGCGCCGACTGCGCTCAGGGTGGCGTTTGCACGGGGCATTGCTCCAACAAAAAGACGTGCGCTGCACTTAAGGGCGTAGACAAAATCGCCGAAGACTTGGGTCGCGGTATCAAATAAGGTCCGGACATCCAAGCGCTCCGCGGGCATCCGTTCGCGGGGCGCTTTGTGCATTTGAGGGAGAGCACGGCGAGTCGAAGAGTATTTTTGGGGTATCGTTAACTGGACTATTAATTGGCAACTTATCTATAACGGAGTAACCGCATGAGCGCTCGCGTAACCATGAAGGACATAGCCGCCGAGCTTGGCGTTTCCATCAATACCGTGCACAAGGCCCTGACGGGAAAGGCCGGCGTGAGCGAATCCGTGCGCGCCAAGGTGAACACTAAGGCCGAGGCCATGGGCTATCACCGTAACACAAGTGCCTCAAGCCTGCGCCGCAAGGATATCAATCTGGTGTTTTGCCTGCCCCGCGCATCGCGCGAGGGAGCGTACTTTTTCCGTTACCTGTGGGAAGGCTGCAATCGCTTTGAACAGGAGGTCATCGACCGGGGCATTACGGTTGAGCGCGTTGAATTTGGCGTGGGCGGCTACGCTGATGCACTCGAACAAATCGACGAGCGTCTGCAGGTGGGCGAGAAGATTGATGGCTTGCTCGCCTATGCGCCGGGCGACGATCGTGCGACTGAGCTTTTGGGGCAGATCGCCGAGGCGGGCGTGACGATTGAGCTTGTCGACGGCGACCGTCCGCATTTGAATCGTTTGGGTGCGAGCTTGGCCGATTATTCGACGGCAGGCAGCCTTATGGCCGAGCAGGCGGCAAACCTGGTCCATGCTTCTGGGGCCGACGCCCGCGTGCTCCTTTTGACAGGCGACCCATATACCGATTCGCACTATCTAACCGCCCGCGCCTTCCACAATTACCTGCGCGAACGTGATATTCCATGGCAGGTTGAGGATCTTGCAGGTGCCCATGCGCAAGTCAAACAACTCGAGCATGAGCTCGAAAAGCGCTTGAGTGCGCCGGACGCCCCCGAACTTATCTGTAGCGTTTTTGCCGTTGGTTCCGAAGTGGTTGCCGACGCGCTCGTCTCGACCGGCAAGGCCGGTCGGGTCATGGTGATCGGCAACGACCTGTTTCCCGAAAGCGCCCTGGCCTTGCGCCGCGGTATCTTTACCAATATTGTCTATAAGGACCCGACGAGCCTGGCGTATCGCGGCGCTAAGACGCTGGGCGATTATCTGCTGTGGGGAAGGACCCCGACGGTGCCCGTCCAGAAGGGTGCCGTCGAGATGGTATTTGCCAGCAATGTCGACCGCTACTGCGAACTTGCGGGTATTTAGCCGATTGAGCAGGTACCCCCTCTTGCGACGTGCATTTTTGGGAGTATTCAGCATTGGCATGCCCTGAATGAGGTGCAGAACGACTGTTTTAAGTGCCCCCGATGGCGTAATTTGCCATCGGGGGCACTTTTTATGCCGATCGGGCGCTATCTGCGTTCCAAATAGGACGCTGAGGATGGCGCACGGCGCGCTCCAATGCTGAATACTCCCAAAAATGTACGTCGGGACATGACCCACCTGAGCAAAAGCGCTCAAGTTCGGTGTTCGGGGACGCCAACCAGTCCGCAATACATGCAAGTCACATCCCCAGCAACCGTTGAACGGGCAAAATCTACCGTTCACCCCGTGGTGGTTAGGTGAACGTTCACCTTTTGAGGTGCAATGGATTAGTATAGTGAACGATCACCTAAAGGATAACGAGCGCGCCGTGCGCCCGCCTTGCCAGCAAAGGGGCTGTTTGATGAAAAACTTTATGGACGATCAGGATTTCCTGCTGAGCACCAAGACCGGCGAGGAGCTGTTCCACAACTTTGCCGAGGGCATGCCCATCGTCGACTATCACTGCCACATTTCTCCTAAGGAGATTTGGGAGGACAAGCGTTTCGAGAACATCACCGAGGTTTGGCTGGGCGGCGACCACTACAAGTGGCGCCTGATGCGTGCCAACGGCGTCGACGAGCGTTTTATCACTGGCGACGCCCCTGCTCGCGAGAAGTTCCAAAAGTGGGCCGAGACCCTGGGTCGCTGCGTTGGCAACCCCGTCTTTGAGTGGAGCCACCTGGAGCTTAAGCGCTACTTTGGCTACGAGGGCGTCCTCAACGGCAAGACTGCCCAGGAGGTCTGGGACCTTGCCAACGCCAAGCTCGCTGAGGCTAGCTTTACCTGCCGCAACCTGATCAAGCAGTCCAACGTCCGCATGATCTGCACTACCGACGACCCCGCCGACAGCTTTGAGTG
The DNA here is from genome assembly GCA_902469665.1 of uncultured Collinsella sp. Classification (GTDB taxonomy): domain Bacteria; phylum Actinomycetota; class Coriobacteriia; order Coriobacteriales; family Coriobacteriaceae; genus Collinsella. The sequence continues at coordinate 44,671 of CABRDE010000051.1, forward strand.
GCACAAGAAGATTGCCGCCGACGACAGCTTTGACGTTCAGGTCGTTCCCGCCATGCGCCCCGATGCCGCTTTGCGCATCGAGCGCGGCCAGGAGTTTGCCGACTACTGCAAGCACCTTTCCGAGGTTGCCGGCGTTGAGGTCAGCGACTTTGAGGGCATGAAGGCTGCCATTTCCAAGCGCTACGACGTTGCTCACGAGCTGGGCTGCCGCGCCTCCGACCACGCACTCGACTACGTTATGTACGTCCCGGCTACCGCCGACGAGATCGAGGCTATCTTTGCCAAGGGTCTGGCTACCGAGCCGCTTACCGAGGAAGAGGTCCTCAAGTACAAGACTGCCTTTATGCAGTTCGTTGCCGGCGAGTATGTCCGTCTGGGCTGGGCCATGCAGCTGCACTTTGGCTGCAAGCGCGACAACAACCGCGCCATGTTCGCCAAACTCGGTCCCGACACCGGCTACGACTGCATCTCCAACTACACGCCGTCCGACCAGCTCGCCGATTTCCTCAACTCCATCCAGGAGACCTGCGGCCTGCCCAAGACCATCCTGTACAGCCTGAACCCCATCGATAACACCATGATCGATACCGTCATGGGTTGCTTCCAGGAGGCTCCGACCGCCGGTAAGATCCAGAACGGCTCCGCCTGGTGGTTCAACGACAACGAGGTCGGCATGCGCGAGCAACTCACGGCTCTGGGTAACGAGGGCGTCCTGGGCAACTTTGTGGGCATGCTTACCGACTCCCGCTCTTTCCTGTCCTATCCGCGCCACGAGTACTTCCGTCGCGTGCTGTGCAGCGTGATCGGCGAGTGGGTCGAGCAGGGCAAGTACCCGGCCGACATGGAGCTGCTGGGCAGTATCGTGCGCGACATCAGCTACAACAATGCGGTCCGCTACTTTGGCTTTGACCTGGACACCGTCGAGGCCTAAGCCCGCATCGAATCACATCGAACCCTGGGCGCCGTTGCCACACGCGGAGCCCCGTTTTGCTTGCACGCTAACAGACATCTAAGGAGACACATAGATGGAGAACATCAGCTACGATGCGCTCGAGAAGATCGGCTACAAGGGCTATTTGTTGCCCAAGGATGCTCCCGAGAAGGTTCTGCAGTTTGGCGAGGGCAATTTCCTGCGCGCCTTCGTCGACCGCTTCTTTGACATGGGCAACGAGGCCACCGGCTGGAACGGCAAGGTCGTCATGGTGCAGCCCATCAGCGGTGCCTTTGGCTTTGCCGACGGTATCAATGCCCAGGACGACCTGTACACCGTGCTGGTGCGCGGCAAGGAGAACGGCAACACGGTTGACGAGTCCCGCGTGATCAGCGCCTGCAGCCGCTGCCTTAACCCGTATCGTGAGGACGACTACCGCGCCATGATGGAGGTCGCTGTCTCCGATGACCTAGAGATCATCGTCTCCAACACCACCGAGGCCGGTATCGCCTATGACCCGTCCTGCAAGGCCGACGACATGCCACCCGCGAGCTTCCCCGCCAAGCTTGCCCAGGTGCTCCACACCCGCTGGGCTGCCGGTAAGCCGGGCGTCATCGTCCTCGCCTGCGAGCTCATCGATCACAACGGCGAGGAGTTGCTGCGCATTATGAACCAGTATGTGAGCGACTGGGGTTGGGAGGACGAGTTTGCGCAGTGGATGGCCAACGACTGCACCGTCTGCACCACGCTCGTCGACACCATCGTACCGGGCCGTATCCGCGACGCATCCGAGGCCGCCGCGGTGGCTGAGCGTCTGGGCTACGAGGATCCCTTCCTGGCCGTGCGCGAGCCCTTCCAGATGTGGGGCATCCAGGGCGACGAGTCGCTTGCCGAGAAGCTTCCCTTTGTGAAGGCTGGTCTTCCGGGTGTCTTTGTGACTCCCGACGTCACCCCGTACAAAAAGCGCAAGGTCCGCATCCTCAACGGTGCCCACACCGCCTTCGTTCCGGGTTCCTGGGTTGCCGGCTTTGATATTGTGCGCGACTGCATGCATGATGAGACCATTCGCGGCTTCATGAACACCATGCTCTACGACGAGGTCATTCCGACGCTTGCCGCCGACTTGGATGTCGAGGACTGCAAGGCCTTTGCCGCCGTCGTCGAAAACCGCTTCGACAACCCGTTTATTGATCATGCGCTGCTCTCCATCTGCCTCAACTCCACGGCTAAGTGGCGCGCTCGCGACCTGCCCACGCTCAAGGACTACGTTGCCGAGACCGGCAACCTGCCCAAGTGCCTGGCGACGAGCCTCGCTACGCTCATCTCCTTCTACACGCAGGAGCTCGTGTCCCGCGAGGGCGACGGCCTGCACCTGCGTCGCTCCGACGGCACCGAGTACACCGCTCAGGACGACGCCTTCGTGCTCGACTTCTACGCCGCCCATGCCGGCGCCGACGATGCCCAGCTGGTGCACGACGTGCTCACCAACGAGCAGATGTGGGGCGAGGACCTTACGCAGATCGCAGGTCTTGAGGAGTTTGTCGTCAGCGCGCTCGCCGTCGTGCGTGCCGAGGGCGCCAAGCAGGCCTTCGCCAACGCTCAGGCGTAAATTTCCGGCGCAGACGCGGGCGCGGGACGGCGTGCCCGCGTCTCGACTTCTGCTCAACCTGTAGGGTTAGGACCATTTGCAATGAACACTATCCAGATCAATCCGGCCGACAACGTGATCGTCGCGCTGTCACCGCTTGCCAAGGGCACCGCCGTCGCGGTTCCCGGGGTGGGCGAGGTCGTGGCCGCGGAGGATATTCCGCAGGGTCATAAGATGGCCGTGCGCTCGATTGCCGCGGGGGAGGACGTCATCAAGTACGGCCTTCCTATCGGCCATGTGACGGGCGATGTCCAGCCCGGTCAGTGGCTTCATACACATAATGTCAAGACCAACCTTTCGGGCGAGGTCGAGTACGCCTACAACCCCACACATCCGGTCGTGGATCCGGTTGAGCCCGAGACCTTTATGGGGTTCCGCCGCGCCGACGGTCGTGCCGCGACGCGTAATGAGCTGTGGATCATCCCCACGGTCGGCTGTGTCAACGAAGTCGCCCGTGCCATGTGTGAGCAGGCCCAGGATCTGGTCGATGGCTCGCTGGAGGGTGTTTACTACTTCCCGCATCCCTTTGGCTGCTCGCAGACCGGCGCCGACCATGCCCAGACGCGTCGTCTGCTGGTGGCGCTCTCGCGTCATCCTAATGCGGCCGGCGTGCTATTCCTGTCGCTCGGTTGCGAGAACTGCACGCACCAGCAGATGCTCGACGAGCTCGGTGACTTCGATCACGAGCGCGTCCGCTTTCTCACCTGCCAGGATGTAGCCGACGAGCAAATCGAGGGCCACAAGATTCTGGCCGAGCTGGCAGACCTGGCAAAGCAGTCCAAGCGCGAGCCCATTTTGGCCTCCGAGCTGGTCATTGGTCTTAAGTGTGGCGGCTCCGACGGTCTTTCGGGCATTACCGCCAACCCCACGATCGGTCGCGTGAGCGATATGGTCGTCGCCCGTGGCGGCACGTCGGTGCTTACCGAGGTGCCCGAGATGTTTGGCGCCGAGAGCATCCTGCTCGACCGTTGCGAGAACGAGCAAGTCTTTAACGTCGCCTCCGACATGCTCAATGGCTTTAAGGACTACTTTATTAGCCACGGCGAGGTCGTCTATGAGAATCCGAGTCCCGGCAACAAGGACGGCGGTATTACCACGCTCGAGGACAAGAGCTGCGGCTGCGTTCAAAAAGGCGGGTCTGCCCCCATCGTCGACGTGCTGCCGTATGCCGGCCAGGCAACTAAACACGGCCTGAACATGCTGTGCGGTCCGGGCAACGACATGGTGTCCACCACGGCGTTGACGGCTGCCGGCTGCCACGTGATTCTGTTCTCGACCGGCCGCGGCACACCGTTTGGCGCGCCGGTGCCTACGCTCAAGGTGTTCACCAATCAGCGTCTGTGCGACCACAAGGCCAACTGGATGGACTTTAACGCCGGCGTGATTGCCACGGGTGAGCGCACGCTCGACGAGGCTGCTCACGATCTATACCAGCTGGTGCTGGAGACGGCGAGCGGTAAACTCACGAGTGCCGAGCGCCGTGGCTGTCACGAGATCAGCATCTGGAAGGACGGCGTCTGCCTGTAGTGGCAAACAACTCCGTATAGGGCGCTATTGACCATGGCCCCGTCGGGAGTGTTCTGAACTGCGCCCCAAATCTTGGACGCCCTAAATAGCGACTAGGCCGCGAGGGCCTGATTCCGGAACTCCTCCGGGGTCAGGCCCTTCAATCTTA
>CABRDE010000052.1:0-29411 GCA_902469665.1 uncultured Collinsella sp.
CAAAGGGGCTGTCCCTTTGTCGCATCGGCTTACTGTATTTATATTTTCCTGTTTTACCTTTGCAGGTTCTAATGGAGGGGATACCGAAGTAGCTGCTAGTAAGTAAACGCAGCCGCTCTGTCGGAGCCGCCCTTATATCGTTCCACGCGCAGTTTCGCAGCGAAGCGAGAATGTTTGAGCATGGAATGATATAAGGGCGGCTCCGACAGAGCGGCGGACATTCGACTAGCGGATATGCGCGGGTTTTCCGCCCCAATAGAAGCGGCAGAAGGCTCGTTTGCGCTTTTGGGGTTTGCCTACGAGCTCAATGGTTGCGATGGCGATGTCTTCGGCTGCGTGGGGGCGGCGTAGTACTTCGCCGTTGATGAGTAGGGCTTTGAGTGATTCGGGATGATCGTGCAGGTGGCGCAGGGTAACGATGAGTTCTCGTGCGGTGGTGACATGCATGCTGGCACCCATGCCGGTAAGCATGGTGGTGTTAGCTTTTTCCTGGCCATAGGACTTGCCCAGCAGGATCATCGGCAGATGAGCGCACAGGCACTCGGTGACCGTGAGTCCGCCTGATTTGAGGATTGCCAGGTCGCAGCCGTGCATGAGGGCCGCCATATCGTCCACGTAGTCCAGAACCGTGACGTTGTCGAGCTTCATGGCGTCGAAGAGCGTTTTGAGTCGGGTGGCGTATTCCTTATCCTTGCCCGGTAAAAAGACGAAGTGCATGTCCTCAAAGCTGCGTAAGAAGGGGAGCGTGTGGTCCATCGCGGCACGGAAACGCACGTATGGTTGGGGCAAACTGGCGCCGGCCATCACCAATACGATGGTTTTGTCTATGGGGAGATTGAACTTGCCGAGCTCATCCTCGCGTTTGTAATCGGTATCGAAACCGGCTCGGATGGGGATGCCCGTTATGCGGATCTTTGACTCGGGAACTTTGCGCGGGCGCAGCGTTTCGGCCATAAACTCGTTGGCCACGCAGAACAGGTCGGTGTCCTTGTGGGGCCAAAAGCCTTCGACTTCATAGTCTGTTGGTACGCAGATGACCGGATAATCGATACCCGTAATTACGCGGGCGCCCACGGCAACATTGGCTGCTGTGATGTGCGTTGCGACCACGGCTATAGGCCTGCGGCGACGAATATATTCGTTGAAGGCGGGGAACATAATTCGCGACCATGCCGTGCCGCCACCCCAGAGAAGATGTCCCGTAAGCGTATATCGCCAGGTCAGGTCGTAAATGGGGCGTGTGGCTCCCGTAAAAGAAGCCGCGGTCTTATTGCCGTCGAATTTAATACGTCCAAAATCAAGGATATCGAGTACTTCAATTTCAATATCCTCAGGGATTCCCTTGGTGCCGCGGATAAGGTCAAATGCTTGTGCAATCGCGTTGGCGGCGGCTTTGTGGCCCGATCCAACCGATGCGTGCACAATGGTTACCAGGGGTTTTTGTGTATGTGAAACGGTCATTTGCTCCGGTTGGGGAGTGGCTTGCATGGGCAGGGGAGCGCTATTGCCCGTCTGCGTTTGATCCATCGATAACTCCCCTTCAGCTTTGTTACGCGATTTAACATTGTAGTGCATGAGTGTCATGTTCACGTAAATTTGGGTATGAGCGCAAAGAACGTCAATGTATCGACGAGAGGATATTCCATGACTACCGATCAGCCGATTGATGTTGCGATTATCGGTGGAGGCCCCGCGGGCTATGCTGCCGCCATTTACGCTGCGCGTGCCAACCTGACGACGACCGTGATTGAGCAGGGCATGTCGGGTGGACAGATCGCCACGACCAATGAAGTCGAGAACTATCCGGGCATTCCGCTCTTGAGTGGCGCCGAACTCGGCGAGCGTTTTCAGCAACATGCAGAGGGGCTGGGAGCGCAGGTTACATGGAGCATGGTTTCGGGTATCGATTACGATGCCGATGCAGCGCTGTTTACGGTGCATCACGATATGGGCGATACGCTTGCCTCGAGCGTTATCGCTTGCATGGGTGCCACGCCGCGTCTGGCAGGTTTCGCTGGCGAGGATACCTATCGCGGTCGTGGCGTTTCATATTGCGCAACATGTGACGGCATGTTCTTCCGCGGCAAACAGGTCTTTGTAATCGGTGGTGGCAATTCGGCATGCGAAGAGGCACTGTTCCTGTCAGACATTGCCAGCAGTGTGACCATCGTGCTGCGCCGCGACCAGTTCCGTGCGCCTGATGGTGTTGTTCAGAAAGTACTCGAAAAGGACAATATTACAGTTAGGTACCAAACTAGTATTGTTGAACTTTCTGGTGAAGCGATGCCAACGACGATCGCCTTTAAGGACAATGCATCCGGGGAAATTCATTCCGAGTCATTTGAGCCTGGCTCGTTTGGCATTTTTGTCTTTGCCGGCACGCAACCCCATACCGAGCTTGTTGAGCATCTCGTCGATTTGGCGCCTGATGGCGGCATTCTAACTGATGAATCTATGGCGACCCGCACGCCAGGTCTATTTGCCGCTGGCGATATCCGTTCCAAGCGTTTACGCCAGGTTGTGACCGCCGTTTCTGATGGAGCCATAGCGGCAACCAGCGCATACGCATTTCTTCGTGGATAAGTACGATAATATATCTTATGTAAGGTTGCTATCTTTAAAACATAGTGGTTGGACGGTGCATCAATGTGCTGTCCAACCACTTTTACTTTCCTGCTATATAGTATGCAAAACTAGATAACCTAGAATACAATATAGCTAATGAACGGAGGATCCTTATGAACCACGCCAAACGCGTTATCCCGATGTCCGATTCGTCGGTCAGCATTAAGCCTGAGGATATTCAGCCCACTGTGCTGCCCGATGCATTTATTCAGTCCGATATCGTGCGCAAACTCAATACGTTGAGTCTGCCGCGCTATGACCAGTTGCCCAATGTGACGCTCTACCGCGACCAGGTCATTGAGTATGTTGCGCTGTGGATGGAGCCGCTGTCTATTTGCGTTGAGCAGCCTGTCATTACGCCATCGATGATCAATAACTACGTGAAGGTCGGCCTGGTGCCTGCTCCGGTCAAAAAGCAGTATGGTCGCGAGCAGATTGCCCGCCTGATCGCTATCTGCATCTTTAAGCAGGTGCTACCTATTGCTGCGGTGCAGGCGCTCTTTAACATTCAGCGTTTGAGCTACGATGCCCCGACGGCCTTCGACTATGTGGTCGATCAGCTCGAGGCATCGATTCGTTCGGCGTTTTCTGTCGAGCAGACGCCGGTTCCCGATACGGCGCATCAGGTAACGCGTGAGTCGCTGCTTGTGCGCAGCGCGGTTTCATCCTTTGTTTCGAAAGCGTACCTGATGAGCTATCTCAAGTTCAACGGGTTTAATAGCTAGCCGACGTATAAAACGGGCGGGACAAAGAGCCATCTGTCGCTTTGTCCCGCCCGTATTTTGCTGGTTGGACTTTATTTGCCCGAAGCTACGCCCATGCCATAGCCGATGATGAGGCCGTGCATCTCGGCGTAATAGGAATCCAGGCCATTGCAGGGCATAATGATGGTCTTGGAGTCGGGCCAACGCTCAATAATGCGATCGGCCAGCGCCTGGGCGCTCGATGCGTTCTCCACATGGTCGATGACGACCTCACCGCCCGTAAAGCCCTCGGCTTCCATAGTGTCGATGATCTTGTTGAGCATCTTCTTTTCGCCACGCGTGTGCCCCACGAGTTCGATTTTACCGGCCTCACTCGCTGTGCCCAAAATGCGGATATTGAGCTTGTTGGCAATGACGCCAGCTGCCTTAGGGATACGTCCGGCTTTGGCGAGGTTTTCGTAATTGCACAAACTGAAGAGGATTTTGCTGTTCTGTTCAAGGCTATCGAAGTATGCGCAAGCATCCTCGAATGAGACATTCGGATTGCTTGCAAGATAGTGGTCGAACAGCAAGAAAATGAGGTCCATTTTGCCGCCAGCTGCGCGTGAATTGACTAGATGAATCTGTCGGTCGGGCTCCTCGGCAAGAACCATATCGCGAGCCGTGGCTGCCGCGTTGTAGCTGCCCGACACGCCCTCAGATATCGGCATGCAGATGGTCTTGTCTGCCAATTTGAAGAGCTTGACCCACTCCCCTACGCTGGGACAAGCGCTCGAAGAAGCGTTCGTCTCCGCCTGAACAGCGCAGTTGAGCTCATGAACATCGAGCGAAAGGTCATCGACGAATTCACGCTCCCCCACTCGAATTTTGAGGGGCGCAAATGCAAAGGTGGTATGGGGCGCGGTCGGTTGCCAATCGCGGAGGTTACAGCTTGAATCTGAGATAAGTGCCCAGCTCATAGAGGGTCCTTTCTAATTGTTCCCAAACAATTATAGCCTTCTTGCAGACCGATTGGGCCGCTATCTAGTATTCAAAACTAGATAGCGGCCTGCACTAAAGGCAAAAGAATGGACCCCATGACTAAAAGCCACGAGGTCCATATCCGCTTGCTTTATCTGAATACTTAGTAACGCACGAAGATGTAGTTATTGTTCATGCCGGCGGCAACGGAGCTGATGATAACACCCGTGTTGTAGTCGGAAGCATGAATCATCTGACCACCACCGATGTAAATGCCGGTATGGTACGAGTTGACCACAACGTCACCGGGCTGCGGATCGGACACACGCGTCCAGCCCATAAAGGTACCCGTGGTGCCTAGTCGGCAATAGCGACCAGTGAGGCAATAGCTAACAAAACCAGAGCAGTCGAAGCTGTTCGGGCCAATTCCGCCCCAGGAATAAGCGCAACCAAGCTTACTGTATGCACGCGAGACAACAGAACCGCCGTCGACGGACTGGCTCGGAGCAGAAGGCGTCGGAGCCGGAGCGGGCGTGGAGGGCTGCGGCGTCGGAGCAGGTGCCGGCGCAGGAGCCGGAGTGTTGCCGCCCTGGTTGTTGTTATTGCTGGTCTGGCCACCGTTGTTGGTGTTCTCGGTCGTACCGGCAGTCTCGTTGCTCACCGTGGCCTTCTCGGCGGTGCTGGCGTTGATGCCGGCCTGCAGCGCGGCGTTGGCCTCGGCCTCGGCGGCAAGCTCGGCCTGCAGCTGTGAATCCAGAGAGTTTACGACGTTCTGGGCTTCAGCCTGCTGGGCATTAAGCTCGTCGACCTTCTTTTGCGTGGCGGCGACGTTCTTCTCCTGCTCGGCCTGCTTATCTGTGAGCTGCTGCTTAAGCTCCTTGACCTCTTGAATGGTCTGAGCTTGCTTATCGGAAACTTTGCCGTAGTAGAACAGACGGTTGAGCATATCGCTCAGGTCATCGACACCCGTCAGAACCTGAAGCAGGCTCAGACCGCCGGTTTTGTACTCGCCGGCGACATAGGTCGAGAGCTTAGCCTGACCATCGGCGATCTCCTGCTGCTTTTGCGTGATCTCGCCGGCAGTCTGATCGAGCGCCTGCGTCTGCGTGGCGAGATCATCGTAAATCTGCTGGGTTTGGGTACCGATCTGCTCGAGCTTCGTACGAGCAGCGGCAAGGTCGGATGCGGTATCGGCGTAGGCAGGAGCCGCGAGGCCCAAGCCCAAAACACAAGCGAGGGTTGCCGTAGCAGCGCAGCGTGCCATGTTTTTGTGCGTGTTTGCTGTGCGCATGTAGCTTCCTTTCCAGTAACTAAGGGTAACGGCTAGTCCACCGTCACCAGGCTAAAGAGCTCTACATCGTCATCAGACGGCGTGAGCTTCTCGCGCGGGTTGAGAAACGCAAGCTCAAGGATACAACCGTAACCGACAAGCTTTGCGCCCATATCTCGCACCAGTTTACCTGTTGCCTCGACGGTTCCGCCCGTCGCGACCAAGTCGTCCAGAATCAACACGGTATCTTTAGAGCTGATAGCGTCGGCATGGATCTCAATTGAATCGGTGCCGTACTCGAGCTCGTAGCTCTGGCTTACGGTCTCACGCGGCAGCTTGCCCGGTTTACGTGCGGGAACAAAGCCAGCGCCAAGGGCTACAGCCACCGGTACGCCAACCATAAAGCCGCGAGCCTCGGGACCCACGACCTTGGTGATTCCCATGCCGGCAAAGTGCTCGGCGAGGGCATCGGTCATGGCTTTGAGCGCCTCGGGATTGCCAAAGAGCGGCGTGATGTCCTTAAAGATGACTCCGGGCTCGGGATAGTCGGGGATATCGACGATTTGAGATTCGAAGTCGTACATTGCATGACCTTTCAATGGGTTGCCGAAATTTCAGCAGCGGTTATATGCCCGCGGTGGCGGTGCCGGATTGCGAAGGGGCGACGACCTTAAGCGGCTTTACGAGAGAATCCTCGTGCGAAGCCGGCGCGGCTGTCTCTTCGTTTTTGGCCTTGGTGGACTCGGAGCGAGTGATTTCCTCATCGAGTGCATCGATGTCGGCGTCCTCGACCACGGCGTTGAGCGACTCAAAAACGCGGTTCTTGAGCAGCGCAGTATGCACACCTTCCGTTAGGTCGTGAAGCTTCTTAAACGCACGCTCGAGTTTGGCGTCGCGCTCGTCATCGGAGGTATCCATTCCGAGCATGCTCACGAGCACCTGCTCAAACATCGAGGACTCGCGGTTGGCAGAAGACACGTACTGACGCAGGTTGCGCGGCTCGATATGGAAGCGTGACAGCTCGGAGCAGTAGCGGATGATTGGAAAATCGCGACCATCGACGAGCTCACGATTCTGTGGACTCTTGATGATGCGAATGAGGTCGTTCTCGGCGAGCGAGCGGATAAACGAAATCTCGACGCCCAGCATATCGGGAATGGTCTCGATGGGATGCAACTTTTGCTTAGTCTCCTTGGGCTCCGTCTTGAGCGGAACATCGGACAGCAAGCCCACCTCGTAGGCGAGCGTTGACAGGTCCGTGGCGTTTTCCAAGCGCTGCTTAATCACGTTGAGCGGCATGTAGCGGGTCTTCTGCAAGTGCAGGATGACCTCCAGGCGATCAACGTCCTCCTTGGAGTACTGACGGTATCCCTTAGGCGTACGATGAGGGGTAATGAGCCCCTCATCCTCTAGAAATCTAATTTTTGAGTTCGAAAGATCGGGGTATGCGCCTCGAAGTAGGTTGACGACTTGGCCGATACTCAGATAGTTGCGTTCGGCCATGCCCTACTCACCGGTTTCGATGCGCTCCGGCGTGCTCTCGTGGTAGATGAGCGTAAACGTACCGATCTGGACGGAAGAACCGTCGTGCAGCGGGGCTGCATTGACGATAGCACCGTCGACCCAGGTGCCATTGAGCGAGCCCAAGTCCTCGATGCGAGCGCCGAGGCCCTCGCGGATAATGCGCGCGTGGCTGCGCGAAACGGTCATGTCATTGAGGAAGATGCCGTTCGCAGGATCGCGGCCGATGGTGGTCACGTCGTCCTCGAGCTCAAAGGCGGCACCAGTCTGCGGACCCTTGACGATGGACAGAACGGGGGCGGTGATGCGCACGTTGGCCATGAGGTCGGGAACGGTGACGTCGCTTGAAGGCACGCGGAATACGCAGGTAGCGTCAGCAGTCTTATCATTCTGAGGCATATTGTTAACCATGTTGTCCATGACAACCCCTAACTTATCGCGGACGTGCCGCAAATAATGAACCGTACGTAATCATACCCCAACGAATCAGTCTTCGATTTCAGGGTTCAGAAAGTCGATGTCCTCGTCCTCGGGATGCGTGAGAGCCTGTTTAATGGCCGCTCCGCCCTTAATGGAGTAGATGACAGCCGTGAGCATGGAGAAGATCACGCCGCCGTACACAAAGAAGATGCCGAGGGGCACCGAGCTTCCGTTGAGGCCCGGGAAGGCCGTAAGGGATGAAGGTAAAAGATGCAGGCCGTCAATAACGGGGAAACCGAGCAGCATGAGCGAGAAGCCGGTCATGAGCAGCGCAGTGGCAATCTTTCCGGGAAACACGACATCGATGGGACGACGGTGGTAATGGCGCACGATGAGCGTGCCAAGGCCCAGGTAGATGTCGCGACCGATGATGAGTACGCAGACCCAGATAGGCAGCTCGCCACGGACCACCAGGCCAAGTACGCCGGTGAACAGCAGCGCGCGGTCGCAAATGGGATCCATGACCTTGCCGAGCCACGAGACCGTCTTGGTCATGCGGGCGATCTGCCCGTCCATCCAGTCGGTGGAGGCGGCGATGGCATAAATCACGATGGCGACGATGCGGTTGTTATCCGTCACAAACAGGTACAGAAAGACGAGCGTGAGGATCAGGCGCGTAAAGGTGATGAAATTGGAGATCGTGAAGATCTTATTCGACGGGTAATCGGAAGTGCCGATAAGCTCCTTTTTGATCTTCTTTTTGATTCCCACAGGACTCCCCCGCTGGTTAACGACAAAACTTTCGATATTATACCCGTTCCTGCGATGTCTATCCAGCGCAAGCATAGAGAGTCCAGACATGTGGAGGACGTTGCTGGTCGGCACGTGGAGTCGCATTTGTGTACATCAGCCCCCAAAGATGCCAAAAAATAACGGCGCTGGTGAGGTGCTCTTCGCGTCAAGTCACTTTGCTTTCGAGCGCAAGGGACGCTCGAGCCAGGATGGAGAGGGCGAAAGCTACACCCTCACCGACCTCGACGGGGTCAATCGCATCGACTGCAAAAGCGGCTTCGGGTTCTACGCAGAGCCGAGGGCCGAGTCACAGTGGGCAGCAGCAAAGCGTGGTCCTGGACCTTCGCCAACGTTTCGCTGCGCAAGCTCTTTGAAGCATCGCTTGCGACGGGAAACCCGATAAGGTGGAGCTAGAGATGGCGGCGTTCACCTTTTGGTTCCACCTGCCAGCACCTCCTCTCTCGATGCCGCAAGGGTTTCTTCGCGGTGATAGACCGACACCGTTCATCGTTGTTACGGGTTCGTTCGCAAAGTCGTGAACACGCTCCCCTCTTGTTCAGCGCATAATGGTGCTCCGTGTGCGGCTGTGCGGCCGCACGCTAAAGGAGATGTGCCCGCATGGGCATCGAGAGAGAGGATGCAGCATGAACCTGAGGGAGAAGTACGGTGAGTGGGGCCTGATCCTGGGCGCGACCGAGGGCGTCGGCAAGGCGTTCTGCGAGAAGATCGCCGCCGGCGGCATGAATGTCGTCATGGTCGGCCGTCGCGAGGAGAAGCTGAACGTGCTCGCCGGCGAGATCCGCGAGACCTACGGCGTGGAGACCAAGGTCGTGCGCGCCGACTTTAGCCAGCCCGGCGCGGCCGAGACCGTCTTCGCCGCGACCGAGGGCCTGGACATGGGCTTCATGAGCTACGTTGCCTGCCTGCACAGCTTCGGCAAGATCCAGGACACCCCCTGGGAGAAGCACGAGGCCATGATCAACGTCAACGTCGTGACCTTCCTCAAGTGCTTCCACCACTACATGCGGATCTTTGCCACCCAGGACCGCGGCGCCGTGATCAACGTCTCGTCGATGACCGGCATCAGCTCCAGCCCCTGGAACGGCCAGTACGGCGCGGGCAAGGCCTTCATCCTCAAGATGACCGAGGCCGTGGCCTGCGAGTGCGAGGGCACCGGTGTCGACGTCGAGGTCATCACCCTCGGCACCACCCTAACCCCCAGCCTGCTGTCCAACCTCCCCGGCGGCCCGCAGGGCGAGGCCGTCATGAAGATCGCCCTCACCCCCGAGGAGTGCGTCGACGAGGCCTTTGAGAAGCTGGGTAAGGAGCTCTCCGTCATCGCCGGCCAGCGCAACAAGGACTCCGTCCACGACTGGAAGGCCAACCACACCGAGGACGAGTACATCCGCTACATGGGCTCGTTCTACCGCGACTAGCGGCTGCCGCGGCGCGTGCGCGAGGGCACGTGCGGGTTCGCAGGTAGAGATGCGAGTGCGAGGGTTTCTTTGCGGGGGCGTGCGGATGCGGCGCCTGCGAGGGAACCCTCTTTTCGTGGGTGGGCGCGACGGTATCTCTGCGCTCATCGTCGAGGGCGACCTGCCCGGCTCCCTCGCGATCTCCCCGCACGGGACCCCGCGCCCCGGCATCCTCTGGACCGTGTCCCGCTTGTGCCCAGTGGCTCGGCCGATCCGGCCCTCAGGGTATCGGATTCCCGCATTCATCCGTACTTGTTCGGATGAATGCGGGAGGTGTTCGGATGAGGTTGATATTCAAGGTGTAGACCTTTTTCTTGGTACTCCTCAAATGCGGCAGGGTTTTTCGAGTTTGTAGATGCTAATATAACCCTGCTCTCGAAAGAGGGCTCAGTCCCGGCTGGTAAACCTGACGTTTGGCGTGGTGTGCGTGACACGCATAGCGGGCATGGCCGCGATAGAATTTTCCATGCGGAGGGGCTCGACCCCATAGCGCCCCGAGGGTTTCGGGGAGGGCGAACTGGCAGGCAGGGAACCGGGATACAGGCTGTCCGGAAGGAGGGGTGTAATGCCTCTTCTTCTTTTTTGCCACATCAATCTTCTGGCTTGATAGGTTTTTCGTGCGTGTGATTGGGTTGCGGAAGGGATTGGCATGAGAGTTGCGGAAATTGCGGAAAGGGTCGGTTGCGATCCTGAGTCTGCGTATGCGAAATTCGCCGACACACGTGAAGGCACACGCTTTCACAACATGCAGTGGCCCATTTTCGTCACCGACGAAAACTATCGCTCGTTTTGCAAGGCGCTGGCAGATTATGCCAACTCAGAGGAAGGCCCCCAAAGCAACGGCCGCCATGAATTGTTCCTGAGCGTGCGCGAGCTGTTCGAAAAGGGCAACGAGATTGGCGGCGCCCTGAAAAAGCGCCACTACAACTTGGACAAATCGTTCATAGGCACGGACGAGGCAAATCTCATGCTGCTCAAAGCGGCGCATAAGGGAATGACTCAGCAAGCGATCGCCGCGTACCTGGGCTGCTCGCGCACGGCGGTGCAAAAACGCCTGAGCGCCCTGGCAGGCGGCGTGCGTTTTGGCGACTCCTACATCAAGGCCGAGCCGACAAGCCGCGGCGGCCTGAAGTCGACGGCACACCCGATCTTCCTGCCGCTGCGATTGCATGAGGTGTACCTGATGCTGTCGGCATTAGGCGAGTTTCGAGCGGAACGGTCAGGCGGGGACCCAGAGCGCGTCTTGGCCGATGATCTCGCTGGCAGAATCTATTCCCAGCTGAGCGACTACGCAAAGGGCGGGATCGACAGGGCATTGACTGAACGAGGGATTTGCCGCGGTGGGCAAAGGCCCGACTTCGACTCAAGCGAGGTGTCCGTTTTAGATCGCATTGTCATGTACGAGAAGATGGGCCTCGACCTTAAAGTCGTGCTTGTAAATGGAGATAAGCTCGTCGGCCGCTACGCGCGCCACGCCGATCTTCAGAAATGCGTAAACGCCGCCGAAATAGGCAAAGATGACCGCTGTTTCGTGTTGCGACTCTTGGATGGAACATACTGGGCGGTCTACGATTCTCAAGTAGTGAGCGTAGCAGCCGCACCCGGGGATTAGGTTGCGGCCAAGTCCCTCGTCCGCCCTCCCAGGCGGTACCGCTGCGGCCGATTTCATGTTTGCTTACAGGCAAAACAGCCGCCCTTGCGTTTTTCTAAACGCAACCTCTTCGTGCGCTCGTAAAAAATCGAATCGATAAAAACTGGCAACAACCCTTCTGAACGGGTATCCTTTCGCAGGATGCGCTTCGAACAGCGCTTTCTGCCTGCGCGATTTCGTGCATGGCCGTCCTTTTAATATGGGGTTTAATTCCTACTCAATATAAGTATAGAAGCTCACGGCTGACCAGACGTGTTTGGCAAGGACTTTTTGAACATTTGTGTCCAATTTAATTCTGTAATACACTGCCATCGCGAGGATGCTTCAAGCCACCCGTCTTGAGGTTGTCGCACACGGTCCTCTGCGGAACACCGCTCCAGAACTCGTACATGCGCACGTGGCGGCCGAGCCAACCGGTGGTGGAGGTGCTGTTGACGAACTATGAGCCGTAGTGACGGGGCTCGCCGTGCGGGAACTGATCGCAATCCCCCACCCCAGCCCATGAGAGGCGATTAGAGGGGCTATATCCGGGTTGGGCGCGGCAGGTAGAAAGGCATGTCTTTATCATCTAAAAAACAGCCGGTGACCCATTCGTGACCCATCTGGTGACCCAGCATAAAAAAAGGTCAGGCACTAGGTGCCTGACCTGCAAACTTCTGGTCGGGACGACTGGATTCGAACCAGCGACCCCTTGACCCCCAGTCAAGTGCGCTACCAAGCTGCGCCACGTCCCGAAGCTTTTGTTTGTTGCTCTGCTCTCGCTCGCAACAGGGAGTATATTAACCCGAAACTTTAGACTTGTGCAAGAACTTTTTTACAATTTTTGAAGCAAGTCCAAAATTGTATCTGCGAGCTGGGGTTTTGTTAGTACGGGAAGTTCTTGCGTACCCGTTGTGCTCACAATCCAGGCCTTGTTGGTGTCGGTCCCAAAGCCCGAATCGGTGCGTGAGACATCGTTGGCGATTATTACATCGCACCCCTTGCGGGCCAATTTGCGCTCTGCGTACTCGACAACGTTATCGGTCTCGGCCGCAAATCCGATCACGCATCGCTCGCCCTTCTGGCGCGAGAGCTCGGCCAAAATATCGACCGTCTCGACCAGTTCGATGCGATCCAGGCGCTCGTTGGCCTTTTTGAGCTTATGGTCCGCAGGGGCCGCGGGGGTGTAGTCGGCGACGGCGGCCGCACAAATTGCCGCATCGGCCGTCTGGAAGGCGCTCAGGGCCGCCTGGAGCATCTCTGCGGCGGTCTGCACGCGCACGCACTCCACGCCGCAGGGCACATCGAGTGATGTCGGTCCCAACACGAGCGTGACCGCAGCGCCGCGGCGTGCGGCCTCCCCCGCCAGGGCGATGCCCATCTTGCCCGAAGAGCGGTTGCCAATGAATCGCACGGGGTCGATCGGCTCGTGCGTGGGACCGGCGGTAATTACGATGCGCTTACCAGCCATGTCCTGCGGCACGGGGTTGAGCACCTCACAGACAGCTTCGACGATATCCTCGGGCTCGCTCATGCGTCCCGTGTCCACGTCGCCGCAGGCAAGGTAGCCGCTGCCGGGTCCCACCACATGGACACCACGCTCGCGCAGCGTGGCCATGTTGGCCTGCGTCGCCGGCGCCTTCCACATGCCGTTGTTCATAGCGGGTGCGATCACGATGGGTCGCGGTGTGGCTAGTAGCGTGGTGGAAATAAGGTCATCGGCGATGCCGTTGGCCATCTTGGCGATGATATTGGCCGTCGCGGGCGCTACGACCACCAGATCGGGCTCCTGCGCCAGCGAAATGTGGTGGATGGGGTCGGAGGGATCGTCGAATAGGCCCACCGCGACCGGCTCATTGGTGAGTGTGCGGAAGGTAAGCGGCCCCACGAACTCCGTGGCATGCTTGCTCATAACGACCTTGACGCGCGCGCCGCGCTTTTGCAACAGGCGCACGATATTACACGACTTATAGGCGGCGATCCCGCCGGTAATGCCCAGCAGGATCGTTTTTCCCTCAAGTTGCATTGAATTGTTGGACGCCGCCGTCATCGCTAGGCTTCCTTGCTCGGGAGTACCAGGAGGCGGTGGCAGTACGGGCAGTGCGTGATCTCGCTACCGTCGTGGTTGAGGTCACTCATGGACGATGCCTGCAGCGCGGTGTGGCAGACCGTGGGGATGTTGCCCTGGATGGTCTCGACAGCCAAGCCACGGAACTGCTTGAGGAGGCGCTCGTAGTCGATGAGCACGTCGGCCGGCAGCGTGGCAGCAAGCGCGGTGCGCTCCTTCGTGGCGGCGTCAATCTGAGCCTGCAGGTCGGCAGCCTTGGCACGGGCGGCCTTGGTATCGGCCTTCACGCCCTCCTCGAACTTGGCGATGATGGCCTGTGCGCGAGCCTCGCGGTCAAGTGCTTCCTTATGGGCGATAACAACATCCTTGCGGGTGTGCTCGATCTTGTCCAGACGCTTGGCCAGGGTGGCGAGTTCATTCTCCAGATCCTGAACCTCGCGGTAGTCGGAGCCGTCGACATGGCGCTTCTTGGCAGCCTCGATGGCGTTGTTGGTCTGAATCTCGGTGGTGTTGAGATCGTCGAGCTCAATGTCCAGATCCTTGCGCTGGGCGTAGAGCTTGGTCATCTCGGACTTGAGCTTCACATAGGTCTTGCGCTTGGAAGCGAGCTCCTTGAGCTCCGGCATATTGGCAAGTTCACTCTTGTTGCGGGCGAGCTCCAAATCGATCTGTTGCAGCTTGAGTAGCGTAGCGCCGGCGCTCATAAGTTCTCTCCTTTTGTCACAGTCCACCATTGGCAAGGGTTCAGTATTTTAATCGCATGACGGGGGTCGACCCCGGCGTCAACTGCAGAGTTCATCAATATATCAACGAACGGCTCCTCGGAGCGGTCGTGGCCGAGCAAGATCACCGGTAGCCCACGCAAGGCAAGGTCCTGCGCCACGTGGTATCCCGCCTCGCCCGTCACGACAACGTCCGCGCTCGCGGCGATGGCGAGCTCTCCAAAGTCGCCCAGGGAGCCGCCCAAAATGGCGACGGTGCGGCACGGGCGATCGGCTTCGCCCCACACATGCGGGTCGCTGCCGAAGGCCGTGGCAGCACGGGTGGCGAGATCGCGCAGCGTGTACGGGTCGTTGAGCGTTGCAAGCGCGCCCAGGCCGGTGGCCTCGGGGTCGTCCACGTGCTCCAGCGAGCTCACGGGCTCAGCGCCCAGCAGCTCGCTCAGGCAGGTGCGCGCTTCGTGCGAGCGGTCCAGATTGGTGTGGAGCGAGATAATGCTCACGCCGCAACGCGCTGCCTCGTAGAGCGCCGCGCTGCATTGGGGGCGCGTCGCGCTGGGCGGGCAAAATGCCTCGGGCGCCTTGATGTAGATGGGATGATGCGTGAGCAACACGTTGGCACCGGCTTCCGAGGCGCGGTGCACGTTGGCCCTGGTAGCGTCGAGCGCGCAGGCCACGTCGCGGATCTCGTCATCGGGGTCGCCAACGGATAAGCCTGCGTGGTCCCAGGGCTCGGCGTCCGTCTTGGGATAGCGTGCCAGCAGGGCGCGCTCGAGCTCGGCGACGATCATGCGGCACCTACGATCGAGAGCAGCGTCTGGGCAAAGTCGTCCAGATCTCCCGGATTCACGCGGTCATCGAAGGAAATGCGCAGTGCGCTCAATGCCTGCTCGCGACCGATGCCCATCGCGCTGAGAACATGGCTCGGGTCCATGCTGCCGCTCGAGCACGCCGAGCCTGCCGATACCTCAAAGCCGGCGGCGTCGAGCTTAATGATGAGCTCCTCGGAGTCCATGCCGTCAATGTAGATCGATACCATGCCGGGCAGACGGTCGGCCTGCGCGTAGTCGCCCATCGTGGCGTGAATGCGCGGGTGGGCCGTAAGCGTGGTGTAGAGCTTGTCGGAAAGGGTTTGCAGCGTCGCACGCTCCTGGGCCACGCGGGGCGCCAACGTTCGGGCGGCAGCGGCAAAGGCCAGCTGTGTGCGCAGATCCTGCGTGCCGGCACGACGACCGGCCTCCTGTCCGCCGCCAAAGATGCGCGGGCGCAGCGGCGTGCGGCTCTTAAGGTAGAGCGCGCCGGATGCCACGGGGCCACCGATCTTGTGCGCGGCAACGGTCATGGCGTCAACTCCCAGCTCGGTGACATCGAGCGGAATGTGCAGATACCCCTGGATAGCATCGGTGTGGAACAGGGCGCCTGCGGTATGCGCGGCCGCGGCAAGCTCGCGGATGGGCTGCACCACACCGGTCTCGTTATTGGCGACCATGATGCTCACGAGCGCCACGTCGTCGCCTAGCAGCTCGACAAGCTCGGCGGGCTCAATGTAGCCCGCGCGGCAGGGCTGCACCAGGTCGACGGTAAAGCCAGCGGCACGCAGCAGCGGGAGGTTGTCCAGAATCGAATCGTGCTCGATGGCAGATACGATCACGCGGTTGCGCTTGCGGTCGCGCTGACGAGCGCCCTCGGCAAGACCGAGCAGCGCCAGCTGGTTTGCTTCTGTACCGCCGTTGGTCAAGATAACCTCGGACGGACGGACGCGCGCGCCAAAGCTACGGGCGATCTCGCGACGGGCGACTTCCAGGCGCGCGGCGGCCTTGCGGCCGAGCGAGTGCAGCGAGTTGGGGTTGACGCCGGCAAGCTCGCTGTCGTCGTACTCGCGCTGCGCAAGGAGCGCCTCGGCGCGCATGGGCGTCGAGGCGGCATAGTCAAGATTCACGGGTATGCGGTTTTGACCTGCGGTCATAAGGGTTTATGCCTCCTGTGCAGCCTCGTTGCCCAGCTTCTGCAGCAGCGCAACCTCGGCGGCGGGATCTTCGGACTTAAATACGGCGGAGCCGGCCACCAAGACATCGGCGCCGGCCTTAACGACCTCGGCGATGTTTTTGGAAGAGATGCCGCCGTCGACCTCGATCATGGGCGACACGCCGTGACGCTCGCACATGGCCTTGAGCTCGTGGAGCTTATGCAGAGTGCCCGGGATAAAGCTCTGGCCGCCAAAGCCGGGGTTCACGCTCATGAGTAGCACCATATCGACGACGTCGATGATGCTCTCGAGTACGCACACGGGGGTGGCGGGGTTGAGCACCACACCGGCTTTGACGCCGCGCTGCTGCAGATGCGTGAGCGTGCGGTGCAGGTGTGTGGAGGCCTCGTAGTGTACGGTGATCATATCGGCGCCGGCGTCTGCGTACCAATCGACCGTCTCGTCGGGGTTCGACACCATGAGGTGCGCGTCGACCGGTACATCGGTGGAGCGCTTGACGGCCTTAAGGATGTCAACGCCAAAGGTGAGGTTGCCGGTAAAGTGACCGTCCATAACGTCGAAGTGCACGTAGTCGGCGCCGGCGATCTTGTCGAGTTCGCCCTTGAGGTTGGCCATGTCGGCCGAAAGGACAGACGGAGCGATTTTGATGGAACCCATGGTAGAAGCCTTTCTGCGCTAGTCGGTGAGTCCGTAGAACTCTTGAGAAGGGACGCGATCGGTAAGAATCTCGAGCGCCCTATCCAAAGTAACACCGTTGTAGAGCGTTTGCTCCACGGCAAAGGTGAGTGGAATGTCTACGCCCAGTGAACGGGCGAGCTCGCTCACGCTGCGGGCGGCGACGGCGCCCTCCACCACCATATGCGTGCGCGTCTGGTACTCGTCGAGCGAAACGCCGTGGGCAAACTCGTAGCCAAAGGTGCGGTTGCGCGAATGCTCCGAGGTACAGGTGGCAATGAGGTCTCCCATGCCGGCAAGTCCCATGCAGGTCATGGCCTGGCCGCCGCGGGCGTGCACCAGACGGCTGATCTCGGCTAGGCCGCGCGTCATGATGAGGGCGAGCGTGTTGTCGCCCGCACCGGTACCGGCGGAGATGCCGCACACGATGGCGATAACGTTCTTCATGGCGCCGCATACCTCGACGCCGGTCATATCCTGCGACAGGTAGATGCGGAAGGCCGTGGACAGGAGCAGGTCCTTAAAGGCCTCCCCTATCTGCGGATCTTCGCTGGCGATGACGGCGGCAGAAAGTCCGCCGCGGCAAATCTCCTCGGCATGGTTGGGGCCCGAGAGGGCCGCCACGCGCGCCTCGTTGCCGATCTCGCTGGCGATGACCTCGCTCATGAGCAGGCCGGACTCGGGCTCAATGCCCTTGGTGAGGCAGAGCACCGGGGTATCGGCGGCGATAAAGGGCGCGGCCTGGTGGCACACGCTGCGAAGGTGCGTCGAAGGAACGGCAAAGATGATGGCCTCGGCGCCGTCGAGCGCCTGCACGAGCTCGGTCGTGGCGACGACGTTGCCGGGCAGCTCGTAGCCCACAAGGTAGCGGGGGTTGCGGTGCTCGCCATTGATGCCGGCGGCCGTCTGCTCGCTATGGGCCCACATGGTCACGCGCTCGGCTCGCGCGGCGGCAAGGCCGGCGACGGCGGTTCCCCAGGAGCCAGAGCCAATCAGCGCAACATTCATGACTCTCTCCTACTTATCGTCGGGCTCGGTGACGCGCTTGGTAAACGAGAGCTTGGACTCCTTACCGGTCATGAGCTTTTTGATGTTCGCACGATGGGCCCACACCACGGTGATGCCGATCATCGCCATGCAAAATTTAAGTCCTAGGCTGCTGTACGGAAAGACCGCACAAGCGGCAATGGGAAGACCGATGGCCGCGGCAAGCGAGCCCACCGACACGAACTTGGTGATGGCGACGGCAACGATAAACATGCCCAGCAGCGACAGACCAATGGGCCAGTACCAGGCGAGGATAACGCCCAGACCCACGGCGATACCCTTGCCTCCATGGAAGTTGAGGTAAGGCGAGAAGATATGGCCCCACACTGCCGCTAGGCAGATGACACCGAGCATCCAGTCGCCGGGGGCTCCGGGCGCCATAATGTTCGGCGGAAACCCATAGCCCACGCTCGCGATGAGCGGACGGGCGATGACAACGCAGATGGCGCCCTTAAGGCAGTCGAGCAGCAGCGTGAGCGCGGCCACCTTGGGGCCGGCTACGCGCAGTGCGTTGGTGGTGCCGATGTTGCCGGAGCCCGCCTTGCGAATGTCGGTGTGGTTGAACACGCGGCCCAGGATCAGGCCAAACGGAATCGCCCCGATAAAGAACGAGACCACGGCGCAGATGGCGGTCAGCAGAATCGGATTATGCATCCTTTTGCTCCTTCTTCCTAAAGAAGAGTCGAATGGGTGTGCCGGCAAAGTCGAAGGTCGAGCGCATGCGGTTCTCGATGTAGCGCTGATAGGTGTCGTTGACCAGATCGCTGTGGTTGACGAAGAACGTGAACGTCGGCGGGTTGACGCCCGTCTGGGTCACGTAGTGCATGCGCAGGCGGCGCTTGCCGTCCACCACGGTATGACCGAACTCGCGCAGATCGGTGAGGAACGTGTTGAGGCGCGAGGTGCTGATCTTTTGCGAGCGCGTCTTTTCGGCGGCGTCTACCATTGCCCAGATCTTCTCGACGCTGCGGCCGGTCAGGGCAGAGATGCGCAGGTACTGGGCCCATGGAGCCATGACGCCCAGACGGCGGTCGATGGTCTCCATGCAGGCCTCGCGCTTGCGGTCGTCGTCGAGCAGGTCCCACTTGTTGAGCAGCACCACGATGGCGCAGCCGCGCTCGATGGCAAGACCCATGACCTTCTGGTCCTGTTCGGTAACGCCAACGGAGGCGTCGACGACGAGCAGCGCCACGTCGGCGCGGTCGATGGCGCGCAGGCCGCGGACCATGGAGTAGTACTCGATGTTCTCGTACACGGTACTCTTCTTGCGGATGCCCGCGGTGTCGACCATGCGGTAGTGCTTGCCGTTGCGCTCCACGACGGTGTCGATGGCGTCGCGCGTGGTGCCGGCAATGTTGGACACGATGGAGCGGTCGGCGCCGAGGATGCGGTTGAACAGCGAGGACTTACCGGCGTTGGGGCGGCCGATGATGGCCACGTTCAGCGCATCGGGGAACTCGTCGGCGACCTCGTCCTCTTCCTCGGGAAGCAGGGCCACGATGTCGTCGAGCAGGTCGCCCGTGCCGTGGCCGTGCAGGGCCGAGAGCGGCGTGGGCTCACCGATACCGAGCGAATAGAACTCCCAGATGCTGTCGTTCTCGCGATCGGGGTTGTCGAGCTTGTTCACCAGCAGAAAGACCGGCTTGTCGCAGCGCTTGAGCATGCGAGCGACCGACTCGTCCTCCTCGGTGACGCCGGTGCGGCCGTCGACCACAAACAGGATGACGGCGGCTTCCTCGGCGGCGGCGAGGGCCTGGTCGCGAATGGACGTGGCGAAGACGTCGTCGCTCTTGAGCGGCTCGATACCGCCCGTGTCGACGATGGTGAACTCGCGGCCGTTCCAGTCGGCCGTGTGATACGAGCGGTCGCGCGTGACGCCGCGGGACTCATGGACGATGGCGTCCGAGGTCTGGGCCAGGCGGTTGACGAGCGTGGACTTGCCCACGTTGGGGCGTCCGACGACGGCGACGATAGGTTTCATCTGCACTCCTTTAATGGGTAGGGTCAGCGGAATTAGTAGAGTCGGCAGGCACAATGCCAAGGATATGCTCCAGGGTATCGAGCAGCTCATGCGGCATGGTCGACACCACATGAACCTCGGCGCCGCGACTGGTAAGGCTTGCGAGTAAATCGTCACGATGATACTCGTCAAGCGTCATGCCGTCAGCGTTGAACATGAGCTTAGGCACAAAGAGCATAACCCCCGACAGGTCTTGGGGCAGCTGCTCCAGAATGTCACACGCGACGATGAGGCCGGTCACGTCCACGTTGCCGCCAAAGTAGCGGTTCTTTATGGCCGTGACAGTGCCGGCGAGCCCCTGTGGCGATTCCACAAAGCGCGCCACGGTGTCGCGCGCGCTGGCGCCGGAGAGGCACAGGAGGCGCTGGCTGCGCTCGGCGATGCCAGCACGGACGCGGGCCAGACGCTCGGCGTCGGCGGCAAGCACGTCGTCGGTCTCGTCCAGATACGAGCGGATCATGCCGATGCCGTCGTAGTACTGCGGGTAGCCGTCGTAAAAGTCCGCCTCGGGCGGATCGATGCCGGCGTCCAGATAGAACTCGTCGCTCATCTGGAAGGTGTGGCGGCCAAAGCGCTCATAGGCGCGGTCCTGGTAGGGACGGATCATGGCAATGGTCTCGCGCGCTAGCACAGGCTTGTCGCTGTAGGACCAGCTAAAACGGTTTTGATGCTTGGTAAAACCGAGCGGCACAATGCCCAGGCTCGTGATCTGCTCATGCTCCTCGCAGAAGCGCAGGGTCTTTTCCAGCTCCTCGCCGTCGTTCATGCCGGGGCACAGCACGATCTGCGCGTGAATCTCGATGCCGGCTGCCATGATGGCCTCGAGCACGTCCATGCCGCGCTGGGCGTTGCGGCCCATCATGCGGCGGCGGACGTCGGGGCTTACGGCGTGGACCGATACGTTCATGGGGCTCATGTTGCGATCGATAACGTTTTGCACGTCCTCGTCGGTGAGGTTGGTCAGCGTGACGAAGTTGCCCTGCAAAAAGCTCAGACGGTAGTCGTCATCGCGAATATAGAGCGTGGAGCGGCCGCCCTTGGGGAGCATCGTCATAAAGCAGAACACGCAGGCGTTTACGCAGGTACGCATGCCATCGAAGATGGGTCCATCGAACTCCAGGCCCCAGTCCTCGCCCGGGAAGCGGTCGAGCTCGACGGAGGTGACGCTGTTGTCGCGCGGGTCGAAAACCTCGAGGTCGACGGTGTCGTCGTCGGCTTCCCAGAGCCACACGATCATATCGGTAAGCTGCTCGCCGTTGACCGTAAGTACGCGCATGCCCGGCTCGATACCCACATCCCACGCGGGCGATTCGGGACGCACGTTCTTAACGAGCGCGCCCTCACCCGACTCGGGGTCGCGGCTGCGCCCGTAATCGGCCACCTCGGCGGCGTATGCGGGTACGGTCTGGTCCATGGTTAGCGGCAAAGCTCCTTGATGCGCTCGACGGCGCGCTCGATGTGTTCTTGCGGGGTGGAGGCTCCGGCGGTAATGCCGATGTGGCGCGCGTCGGTAAACCAAGCGGCATCGATCTCGGATGCCTCCTCGATGTGATACGTGCGTTCGCAGGCGTCTGTGCAAATCTGCGTCAGGCGGCGGGTGTTGCCCGAGTTCTTGCCGCCCACCACGACCATGCAGTCGCAGCGGTTGGCAAGTGTGGCTGCTGCCTGTTGACGCTCACTCGTGGCGGCGCAGATGGTGTTGATCACACGCAGCTCCTGCACGCGCGGGGTGATAGCTGCCACGACCTCGGCGAGGTTCTGCGCGGTCTGGGTGGTCTGCACGACGAGGCCTACCTTGCCCTTGAGCGACAGGGCATCGGCGTCGGCGGCACAGCTCACGACCTGCGCATCGTCGCCGGCGTGGCCTAGAATGCCCTCGACCTCGGGGTGCCCCGGCTCGCCCACGACGATCACACGGTAGCCCTCGCGCACCAGGCGCTCGGCCGCTACATGGACCTTCTTCACGTAGGGGCAGGTGGCATCGACTACGTTGAGGCCGCGCTCACGAGCAGCGTTGATTACCTGTGGCACCACGCCGTGGGCGCGGATGATCACGGTACCCGACGATGCGTCGTCCAGGTTCACGGCCAAGCCAACGCCTGCCTCAGCGAGCTCGCGTACCACGATGGGGTTATGGATGAGCGGACCCAAGGTATGGACCTGAGTGCACTCCCCTGCCTGCGGCGCGGCGGCAAGTGCCATGTCGAGGGCGCGCTGCACACCGTAGCAGGTGCCGGCGTGGGCGGCGATCTCGATAGTAGGCGCGGTTGCCTGGTCGGACGCAGTCGCGGCGGTGTTCGTCACGTTCTTGCTCATGGCTAGAACCTGCCCGGATGTTCGGCGCACAGCTCGTCTCGCATAGCGTAGACGCGGTTCATGGCCTCGGACTCAAACCATTCCAGGCGCTCCGTGCGCTTAAGCCCAGCCGGTGCGTCGGAAAGCGAGACGGCCTTGCCAGCACGGATCCAGCACTTCTTGGGACGCATGATCTTTTTGCCCGCGGGCGTGATATCGGACCAGCCGCAGATGGCGAGCGGGTTCACAGGTGCCTTGCCCATCTGGGCGATGAGCGCAAAGCCGCCGTGGACCTCGGGCTTGATCTCGCGCGAGCGGATGCGCGTGCCCTCGGGGAAGATCAGGACGTCCTCGCCGCGCTGCAGTGCATGCTGAGCGGCGCGCAGGCACTTCATATCGGCAGTACCGCGCTCCACGGGGATGCCGCCAACGCGGCTAAAGGCCCAGCGCACAATCTTGCTCTTGGCGAACTCGGACTTAAAAATGGGGCGAATGCGGCGGCCGCCAAAGAACAGCGCCGTCTCCACGGCCAAGAGCTCGGCCATTGAGGTGTGGTTGCAGATGACCACGCTGCCGCGGCTGTCCTGGCGCTCAAACAGCAGATCGTCGTCCTCTACCTTCCAGCGCCACATGAGCTTGGAGAAGGCCCAAAGGATGGCCATGACTACGGCGACGGTGCCGCGGATGAGCACGGGGAACTCTGCATAAGGAGCGTTGTAATAATCCTCGGGCGTCTGCTTAAACAGGCGCATGGGCTACCTCCTTTGGTTGATGAGGTCTTCGATAATGCGGACGACCTCGTCGATGGTGTGGGCGGTGGAGTCGACGTGTACGGCGTCCTCGGCGGGCACGAGCGGGGCGACCTCGCGGCTGCTGTCGAGCTTATCGCGCTGCTTGAGGGCGTCGAGGGTCTCGTCGACCTCGGCTTCGAGCTGCTCGGACGTGAGCGGCTGGGCGTCGTTTTGGTGACGCTGCAGCACGCGGCGGCGGGCGCGCTCACGCGGGTCGGCAGTCAGGAAGACCTTGACCTGCGCGTTGGGGAACACGACGGTTCCGATGTCGCGACCCTCGGCCACGATATCGCGGTCCTCGGCTGCGCGGCGCTGATGGATGAGCATGGCCGCGCGCACGCCCGGGTAGGCCGAGACCTTGGACACATTGGCGTCGACCTGCGGGGTGCGGATGGCAGCTGAGGCGTCCTGGCCGTCGATGGTCAGGCGCGTGTCCTCGCCGGTGCCGTTGGTAAAGCGGATCTCGATCTGCTCGGCGAGGGCGTCGATGGCCGCCTCGTCGTCCAGATCGATGCCGCGGTCGAGCGCGGCGAAGGTGACGGCGCGATACATGGCGCCCGTGTCGAGCTTGTTAAAGCCCAGCTGGCGGGCGATCTCCTTGGCGATGGTGGACTTGCCGGAACCGGCGGGGCCGTCGATGGCGACGATCATGCAATGCTTCCTTTCGATGGTTGACGTGCTGGTATGGTTCGCGGACGTTGGGGCGCGGTGGGTTGCCTAGCCCGTGTAGCGCTCGCGATAGGTGTTGCGCTTGGGTGCGGAGCCATGGCTGCCGTGGTGACGCGTGCGGCTGGCGGGGGTGTCTTGGGGCTTGTCGCCGTTGCGCTTGGCGCTCGCCTGCTTGGGCGGGATGCCGCCGCTTTTGAGGATCTGCACTTCGCGGTCGGTGAGCTCGCGCCACGAGCCCTTGGCCACGCCCTCGAGCTCCAGGCCGGCAAAGTTGCAGCGATGCAGACGGATTACCGGATGGTGAATCTTGCTCAGCATGCGCTTGACCTGGTTCTTGCGCCCCTCGCGGATGATGACCTCCACGGCGGTGGTGCCGGGCTTGACGCCCTGGGGAGCTACGGCCTCGGCCTCGCGCGCGTTAATGATTCGGCAGATCGCCGGCTGACATAGGCCGTCGTCGAGCTCGATGCCACGGCGGAGCGGTTCTAAGTCGCGATCGGTCAGGTGGCCGTCCACGAGCGCCTGATAGGTCTTGTAGACGTGCTTGCTGGGGTGCAGCAGGTCCTGCGACAGATCGCCGTCGGTGGTAAAGAGCAAAAGGCCCGTGGTGTCGCGGTCCAGACGGCCCACCGGGAAAAGTCCCGGAAAGCGGTCGCGGGGGACCAGGTCGGCCACGCAAGGGCGCTCCTGCGGGTCGCTCATGGTGGTGAGGTAGCCGGTCGGCTTGTAGAGCATCAAGTACACGGCACCCTGGTTGAGCTTGACGGGCATGCCGTCGACCTCGATTTGGTCGCGGTCGACGTCGACCTTGGTGCCCAGCTCAGTTGCGACCTGGCCGTTGACGGTCACGCGGCCGGCGGTCATCAGGTCCTCCGAGCCGCGGCGGCTCGCCACTCCCGCGCGTGCCAAAAAGCGCTGCAGGCGCATGGTGTGCGGGTAGACGTGCTGGGCGTCGGTTGCGGGTACTGCGTTGCCCACGGCGCGCGTCTCCCCTGCTTCGTTAGTCCTCGTCATGCATATCCTCCGAGGTCTCGTCGACGACCAGGGCCTCAAAGTCCTCGGCTGACTCAACATCTTCAACATCGGTATCGAGCAGTTCGCGCTCTTCGTCCAAGTCCTCTGCCTGCTCCTCGAGCGTGGACCGAATACTGCGGCCGCTCAGGCGCTCACGGATAAACTGGCGCGACTGCTCGTCGGGGGCAAACTGCTCCAGATCGGGCAGATCGCGGGTGGAGCGCAGACCGAACTTTTCCAAGAAGGCGTTGGTCGTGCCGTAGATGATGGCTTGACCGCGCTGGGGGTCGCGGCCGAGCTCGCGCACTAGACCCTTGTCCACGAGCGACGCGATGACGCCGTCGGAGTTGACGCCGCGGATGCCCTTGACCACCTCGCGCGTCACGGGCTGGTGGTATGCGATGACGGCCAGGGTTTCGAGCGCCGCCTGCGACAGCTTTTGCGTGTCCCAGCTCAGCACATAGGCCTCGACCACGTCGTGGTAGGCGGGGTGCGTAAACAGGCGCCAGCCGCCGGCGACCTCGCGCAGCTGAAAGCCGCGGTTGGCCTCCTCGTACTCAACCTTGAGCTCGGCGAGCAGCGACGCGCACTCGCCGGGGGCGATATCCAGTGCGCCGGCCAGCGCGGGCGCACTCACCGGGTCGCTCGACACCAGCAGCAGCGCCTCGAGGGCGCCTTTGAGGCTGTTTGCCTCCAGCGTGGAAAGGGTTGACATGATTGCGGCTCCTATTCGGTGAGCTCGGGGCCCTCGCCGGGCACGTATGCCTCGGCTCCCTCGACTCGGTTGATGCAGATGGTTCCGAAGATCTCGTCCTGGCTCAGCGTGAGCGAGCCGCGCTTGGCGAGCTCAAGCATGGCCAGGAAGGTGACGACGAGCTGCTCGGTGGTGGCATCGCCGTCCAGTAGCTCGCGGAAGGTGCAAGATTGGTGCGCCATGGTAAAGCGGTCGACCGAGGCCACCGTCAGGTCGAGCGGCACGCGATGGGGTGCCACGTGTTCGGCTTCCAGCAGGAAGGTCTGGCGCTTGCCATCCAGGTCGGCACAGATAACGGCCAGGCCGCGCAGGGTAATGCCGGCCAGGTAGTCGGGCATGAGGCCCAAGAACTCGGGGTCGGGGCCGGCCACACGCGGGTGCATGCGGCTTTCGGCCTGCATGCGGGCACCGAGGGCCGCAGCCGCGCCCTTAAACTGCTTGTAGGCAATCAGACGCTGGATCAGGACCTCGCGCAAGGCGTCGCCGTCGAGCGTGCTGAGCTCCTCGAGGTCTTCGTCGAACTCGCCATCGTCGTCGGCTTTGCGCGGGGCCTCCTGCGGTACCAGCGATGCGGCTTTGATGTCCAAAAGGGTTGCCGCGACCAGCAAAAAGTCGCTCGCCACGTCTAGGTCCAGCGCCTCGATACGCTCGGCCTCGGCAAGGTACTGCTCGGCCACCTCGCTGATGGAGATGGCGCCGATATCAACTTTTTGGCGGGTTACCAGCTGCAGCAGCAGGTCGAACGGTCCGCTGTAGACCTGCGTCGACACGCGATACGACATCTTCGACCTCCTTTGACGGCGCCTTCGCGGCGCGGTTTGGGTGAAAATTGCGACC
This sequence comes from uncultured Collinsella sp., assembly GCA_902469665.1. Lineage (GTDB taxonomy): Bacteria > Actinomycetota > Coriobacteriia > Coriobacteriales > Coriobacteriaceae > Collinsella. The sequence continues at coordinate 26,274 of CABRDE010000052.1, forward strand.
GTTTTGCACGGTCGACCTGTAAGTTTACCTTAGATGCCGGCGATTGCGAAGTTGAGCAGCCACTCGGCCAGCGGATACACGGTAACGTCGAAATAGCGCCCGATCACGTCGATGCCGGTCCACATGGGCAGCAGGTACAGCACGATGATAAGGATCGGCATGGCGTATTGTTGTAGACGGTAATAGTTGTTGAGCGCCTTGCCATTGAGGAACGGCACGATGATCGACGAGCCATCGAGCGGCGGAATCGGGATGAGGTTGAAGAACGCAAGCGACAGGTTGACCACGATAAACGTGGCGCCGAAGTTCATAATTTGGGACGCCACGGCAAAGGACATGCTGGCGTAGAGATTGCCGTACGTTACGTGCATGAGGGCGGCCGCGAGGCACGCGAGGGCGATGTTCGACGCGGGGCCGGCCACGCTCACCAGGACCTCGTCGCGCTTGGGGTGCTTGAGGTTGTTGAGGTAGACGGGCACGGGCTTTGCGAAGGCGAATACGGGACCGCCGGCGGCAAGCATCAGCAGCGGCAGGATGATGGTGCCAAACGGGTCGATATGGTTGAGCGGGTTGAGTGAGACGCGGCCGCGCGAGCGGGCCGTCTTGTCGCCGAGCGCCCAGGCCGCCGCGGCGTGTGCGCTCTCGTGGATAACGATGCCCACGATGACGGCGACGGCGCTAGCGAGCAGGTTCATGAGGTAGCTGCTGGACATATCGATCCCCTAGCGGACGCGGCGCGAGGCGCGCGTGAGCAGGTAGTCGGCCACAAAGAGGATTACCGCGACGATGGCGTAATCCAGGCGGAACACGCCGCCAAAGGGCGATGTGATGACGCCGTAGCCGGCGATGGCGCTCGGCAACGCACGCGAAAGCTCAACGACAAAGCCCACGATCTGCAGCTTGGCGGTGAGGCCGCTAAAGCACAGCAGCACGGTCATCGCGCTCATAAAGATGCCGCAGATGCGGCACGCGATGGCGATGATGCTCATCGCCACGGCAGCGGCCTTACGAGAGTTCACGCGCGGTCTCCTCTTCGATCTGGGTGGAAAGCTCCAGCCATTCATCCTCGAGCTTGGGAAGCTCTTGCTTAAGGCCGTTATAATCCCCCAGCGCGGCATTGAACTTGTCCTGATCGGCATAAAGCTCTTCGCTTGCCATCAATTCCATAAGCTCGTCATAGCGGGCGCGCTTTTTATCGAGCTCCGTCTCGATCTTCTTGAGCTGGTTGCGCACGCCCTTGAGCTTTTTGTTGAGCGCAGCGCGGGCCTGGGCCTCGGCGCGCTTTTGCTCCTTGGTCTTTTTGCCCTCGGCAGGCTTGGGGGCGGCGACGCTGGGCTGGGCGGAACTGGTCGGCTTGGCTGCCTTGGTCGTGGCCGGTGTGTCCTCCCCTGCCGCCTCGGCGGCGGCGCGGGCCGCGAGGTCCTCGCGCTTGTAGAGGTAATAGTCGTAGTCGCCGTCATAGACCGTGACCTTGCCATCGCGGATGTCGATCACGCGGTTGGCCACGGCGCGCACCAGGTGCTCGTCGTGGCTGATTAGCACGATGGTACCGGGGAAGTTTTGCAGGGCGTTCTCGAGCATGTCCACCGAGTCGATGTCCAAGTGGTTGGTGGGCTCGTCCAGGCACAGGAGCGCCTCGGGGGCCACGAGCATCTTTGCCAAGGCCAGACGCGCCTTTTCGCCGCCGGAGAGGACACGGACCTGCTTTTCAATTGCGTCGTTGTCGCTAAATAGGAAGGCGCCCAGCAGGCTGCGCTGCTGCGGCACGGTCCACTTGGGCGTGACGGTGTCGATTTCTTGCAGTACGGTATTGGACTCGGTCATGCCCTCGAGCGCGTGCTGGGCGTAGTAGGCCACGCCCACGTTGGTGCCCAGATCGCGGGTGCCGGTGGTGGGAGGCTCCAGGCCGGCGAGGATCTTCATGAGCGTGGACTTGCCGGCGCCGTTGGGGCCGACGAGCGCCACGTGCTCGCCGCGGTAGAGCTTGAGGTCGATATCGCTGTAGATGTGCTTGTTGCCGTAAGACTTGGACACGCCCTCCAGACCCACGACCATGTCGCCCGAGCGCGGCGGGTCAGGGAACTTAAAGTCGATGTGCTTGTGGCCCTCGGGCAGGATGACGAGCTCCTTTTTGATCTGCTCGATCTTGCGGATGCGCTCCTGGGCCTGGGCGGCCTTGGTGGGCTTGTAGCGGAACTTGTCGACGAAGACCTGCATGTGGGCGATGTCGCGCTCCTGGGCGGCGCGCTTGGCGCGCATCTGCTCCAGGTTGTCCTCGCGCTGCTTGAGGTAGCTGCTGTAGTTGCCGGTGTAGGTGGTCACGCGACGGTTTTCGAGTGCGGCGACGTGGTCCACGCAGGCGTCCATGAAGGCACGGTCGTGACTGACGATGAGGACGGCGCCGTCGTAGTTAGCGATAAAGCCGCGCAGCCACTGGACGCTTTCGAGGTCCAGGTGGTTGGTGGGCTCGTCTAGAAGCAGCAGGTCGGGGTGGCGCAGGAAGAGCTTGGCCAGCGCGATGCGCATCTGCCAGCCGCCCGAGAACTCGGAGCACGGGCGCTCAAAGTCGGTGACCTTAAAGCCCAGGCCGGATAGGATTTTGCGGGCGTTGCTCTCGAGCTCGTAGCCGCCCAGGTGCTCAAAGCGGTCCTGGACTTGGCCGTACTCGTTGAGGAGCGCGTCGACGTCCTTCCCCTGTTCGGAGAGCTCGGTGATCTGGGCCTGCAGCTCGTTGGCGCGCTCGCCCATGCGGCGGATTTCCTTGGCAGCGGCCATGACCTCGGCAAGGATGGTGGTGTCCTTTTGCTCCAGGTTGGTTTCTTGCTCTAGGTAGCCTACCTGGCAGTCCTTGGCGTACTTGACCTGGCCGGCATCGGGACTGTCGATGCCCATGATGATTTTGAGCATGGTGGTTTTGCCGGCGCCGTTGGGGCCCACGAGCGCGAAGCGCTCGCCGGGGTTGATCTGGAAGGACGCGCCGCTAAAGAGGACGCGCGCGCCGAAGCTTTTTTCGATCTTGTCGACCAGGAGGATCATGGTGCCGCCTTTGACCTTGTGTTCCTATATGAAAAAAGGCCCCAACTTGCGTTGGAGCCTCATTCAATGCTCGGGTGGAGACGAGGGGGATCGAACCCCTGA
>CABRDE010000053.1:0-1765 GCA_902469665.1 uncultured Collinsella sp.
TACTGGCTGCTGTCCAAGAAGATCAACCCCATGGTGCTGATCGTGGCCACCATGGTCGTGGGCATCATCGGCGCGTTCTTCGGCGTGCTGGCGTAAGGGCCCGGCTGCATAGATTTTCGTTGCAACCTGGAAAGGGGATGGAGCAGGCCTATGCCCTCCGTCCCCTTTTTGTATAGAAGGAGTTCGTATGTTCGCGAAGGATCGCGAAGCAATGCGCCTGACGCCGGCAGAGGTCAGGCTGATTCTTATTGAGTCCCTGCAGTGGTGCGCCAACAACGCGGTCTACTTTTTGGGGCTTATCGGTGCGGCCACGTATGATCTGGCCGGCACGGCCTTTTTGGTTGCCGCCATTACGCTCGTGCGCAATCTTATGACGTCGGTGGGCAATATGGTGTCGGGCTCGGTCATCGATCGCTTTGGACCGCGCCGGACGTCGTTTGTGACGTGCGTGATTACGGCAGTGCTATCGCTTGGCGTGGGGTTAGCGCCGTTGTCTGTCCCCGGGCTTGTGTTTGCCGCGTGCGTCTTGGGACTTGCGGGCGGCTTTATCAACACCTGCACGCATGCGTTTCCGGGATACCTGGAGTCGACCACCGAGGGCCGTACCCGCGTGAACGGCCTCATGGTGTTCTACAGCAATATCGCTTATACCGCTGGCCCGCTGCTCGGTGGTGCCATCGTGAGCTGGTTTGCCACGCAATCGGTCTATCTGCTCATGGCGGGCATGATGGGTGTGGCGGCCGTGCTCTCCTTGGGCTGTCACGAGTGTGTTGCTCCCGCAAAAGGGGAGAAGCCGAAGGGCGGTATTCTGGGCGGTATGGCCGAGGGTGCGCGACTCACGTTTCGCGACCACGATCTGCGCCTCATCTTTATCTCGGGCTTTTTGGGTTTCTTTGCGTTTGGCGCGTTCGATTCGCTGGAGTCGTTGTTCTACCGCGATGTGCTCAACGTGGATATCGTCTGGCTGGGCTGGCTGTCCTCGGTCGTGGGCCTCACTTCCTCGGTGGGCGCGTTCATCCTGACCAAGCTTTCTGCTCGCCATGTCAACCTGCGATTGCTGCTCGGCGCGCTCATGGCCGTGGGCATTGGGTCCATGGTGTACGTGGGCACCGATATGCTGGGGGTCGCGATTATCGGTCAGGCGATTAACGGTCTGGCCTGGGGGTTCCTGGAGCCGCTGCAGATGATCTTGATTCAGGAGCGCGCCGACATCAAATACCTGGGGCGCATTACCGGCTTTGTGCGTTTTGGCCTGATGAGCGCCGGCGTGGTGCCGCTGCTGGCGGCTCCGTTTTTGGCGGAGGCTTTGGGCGTCCAGACGGTACTGTTTGGAGCATCGACCATTATTGCGCTGGTAGGAACGCTGTTCTTTGTCACACAAGGGAGGCGCCAGAGGTGTTAGCTATACATTCAATTCTAATTTAATACCACTCACCAGAGAATTTCGACCGTTCACCGAGGACTGGAACAGATTGATAAGTGATATTAAAAACACCTTAGGTGTATGTCTATAATTGGTATCAAAAAGAAACGCGATATATAGAGTCGCGTGCAGGACAGAAAGGAAAAGCCATGAAGGAAACCGAGAAGATCGAGATCATGCACTTTAGCCAGGAGGGCTATCTCGAGGACGGCAAGAACGTCTATGAGACCGGCAAGAAGATGATCGAGCTCGCCGACAAGGTCGCCGACGAGGGCTACGACGCCGTGTTCCTGATGGGCGTCGGCGGCACCTGGGACGAGCTCATGCAGCTCGAGTACCTCA
>CABRDE010000054.1:0-36073 GCA_902469665.1 uncultured Collinsella sp.
CCAGGGCGCCGCTGACCGGTGGACGGCACCGAGCCGTACGCTTGAACTGAGAAGGGGGAGGCCTCGCGGCCTCCCCCTTTTTTGCGTTTACGGGCTTTTGTCTCACATAGTAGCTGTGTTTTATAACCCTCGTTTGTCGCATCTTCTGTGAACGGGCTACAATAACTTAGTCTGTGCGATATGGAGGTGAACATGGCTGAAGCTGGTATCGGCGTTGATATCGTCGAGATTTCCCGCATGAAATCTATTCTTGAAAAGACGCCGTCGTTTGCTCGGCGTGTGTTTACCGAAGAAGAGCGTGCGTATTGCGATGCATCATCGCGTCCCGCTGCTCACTATGCGAGCCGCTTTGCTTCGCGCGAGGCGGTACTTAAAGCTCTCGGCACGGGTTTTAGTCAAGGCGTTGGTCGCAAGGATGTTTCGGTTACGCGTGATAAACTCGGCAAACCGAAAGCGCTGCTTTCGGGCCGTGCACTCGAGATCGCTCATGAGCTGGGTGTTGTTGAGGTTGCTCTTTCCATTACGCTTACAGGAGACTTAGCCGTTGCGAATGCCATCGCGATTACCGAAGATGCTCGGCCTAAGCCAAAAGATGAAAAGGTGAGCACCAAGAAACGCGTTGCGCAGACATTTAAAGAGGCTCGCTCTGTTTTAGATGAGCTTGAGCAGCTGCAGAATTCAGCATTGACGGAGCACCTGGGCGATGCTTCGCAAGATACGCTAGGAGCATAGATGAAACCGGTTTTGAGTACCGAAGAAGTCGTTCGTCTCGAGGATATCATCGAACGCGAAGGGACTTCGAAGGCCGAGCTTATGGAGCTAGCGGGTGAGTTTGCCGCCAACGAGGTCTTGAAGCTCAATCCCGATCGGGTTCTCGTTCTGGTCGGTTTTGGTAATAATGGCGGCGACGGTTGGGTTGCCGCCGATATCCTGAGCCATAAGGGTGTGGACGTCGATATCGTTTCTCCGGTTGAACCGGATGAGATTCCTGCTGCTCTGGCACGTCATGTTGCTCGTCGTACTGCCGGCCGCGATGTGCACGTTTGCGTCGGCCCTTCGCGTGACGAACTCGAGGTTTTGATCGATAAGGCCGATGTTGTTGTCGATGCCATTTTTGGTACCGGTTTTCACGGGAATCTGCGTGCGCCGTTCTCCATCTGGATTCCTACGGTCAATGAATGCGCCGATTGTGTCGTATCCATTGATGTCCCCTCGGGCCTGAATGCCGAGACGGGCGTTGTTGATGACGACTGCATTCGTGCCGAGCATACGGTGACGATGATTGCGCCCAAGATTGGTCTGTATAGCGCTGATGGTCCTGAGTATGCTGGCGATTTGATCTGCGGCAATCTTTACGACCGTCTTGACGAGGTCATCGATGATGTCGACCACGCCGCTGAGATTGTCGAGCCCGGTGACTTAGTTGATTACTTTGTCCCACTACCTACGAATATCGATAAGTATTCCCGTGGCTCTGTGCTTATTGTCGCCGGATCTGCGCAATATCCTGGTGCTGCCATTATGGCGGCCAAGTCTGCAGCTCGCGCGGGTGCTGGTTACGTGGCAGTCGCGGCTCCTGACGCCTGCGCTAATCTTATTCGCATTGCACTTCCTTCGATTCCCGTCTTTGCTATTCCGTCTGATTCCCGCGGCTCCTTTGGCGCCGCTGCGCGCATGACGGTGTGCGAGATTGCAAAGAAGTACAGCTGCGTACTGTGCGGTCCCGGTATGACGACGTCTGCCGGCGCTATGCAGGTGGTTTCGGGCTTGCTCGAGCTTGATGTACCGCTTATTTTGGATGCCGATGCACTCAACTGCCTTGCTAAGATTGCCATTGACGGTATTGATAGTAACCCCGAGATGTATCGTCGCGAGCAGCCGTTGGTTATGACGCCGCACTATCGTGAGCTTTCGCGTCTGGTTGCCGGTGACGAGGTGAACGACCTTGGTACCGCGATTGCAGCCGCGCAGAAGGTTGTCTGGGCTGCAGGCTCCGACAATCTGGTGGTCATTGCCAAGGGGCCGACGACGGCTATCTGTGGCGTTGAGCGTGTGCTGCTGCCACTTTCGGGTCCGGCTTCTTTGGCAACTGCCGGTTCGGGTGATGTTCTCGCGGGTATTTTGGCCGGCACGCTTGCCACCATGCGCGACGAGATGGATCGTTGGGAGTTGCTGTATTCGTACGCCGTCGCACTTCACAGCTACGCCGGTTTTGCCGCGGCGACGGAGTATGGTGAGAAGAGCGTTATCGCGACCGATCTTATCGACTTGATCGGTCCTGCCATGGAGCTGGCGGCAAAGGATGCGCTCGAAGATCTGGGAATCATGGACGAAGGGTCGGATGACTAATCATGAATAAAGCCGATTTGACGCGCTGGTCCTGGGTCGAGATCGACCGTGGGGCGCTCCGTCGCAACACGAGGGCCTATAAGAACTTGCTGAATCCACGTCAGCGCCTGTGCTGCGTGGTCAAGGCCGATGCTTATGGTCATGGAGCTGTTGAGTGCGCCAAGATCATGTATTCGGCCGGTGCCGACATGTTTGCCGTGGCGACGGTTAACGAGGGCGTTGAGCTCCGACAGGGCGGGATTACGAAGCCCATCCTCATCCTAAGCGAGCCGCCTATCGAGGCCATTCCGACGTTGCTCGAGTTTGATATCATGCCCTCGGTCTATACGTCTGACTTTGCTCTTGCGTATGGCGAATGTGCCGTCGCGGCGGGCAAGGTGGGCAAGTATCATCTCGCCATCGAGACAGGTATGAATCGTATCGGCGTACACTACACACAGGTGCTCGACTTTGTCCGCGGTATTAATTTCCATCGCGGTATTCAGTGCGACGGCGTATTTACGCACTTCGCCACGGCCGATGAACCTTCGGGCTGGGACTACAAGCTGCAGTGTCAGCGCTTTACCGAGGCCGTTCAGGCCATTAAGGATGCGGGTTTTGAGTGCGGTATCGTGCACTGCGCCAACACGCCGTCCTCGATGCTCGACCCCTCGATGCATTTTGATATGATTCGCGCCGGCGTTGGCTTGTATGGCATGCAGCCGTGCGAGCTGAGTGGCCGCGTGATGCAGCTTGATCCCGTTATGAGCGTCCATGCGCGCGTGACGCGTGTGGCACACCCTGCGATGGGTGAGGGCGTGGGCTACGGTTTTACCTACCGCGTACCGCGCACGCGCGTTCAGATCTGCACGCTGCCGATCGGTTATGCCGACGGCCTATCGCGTACGCTTTCCAATCGTATGGATGTGCTGTATCGCGGCGAGCGCGTGCATCAGGTTGGCAATATCTGCATGGACCAGTTTATGGTCGCCATTCAGTCCAACCCGGCACACGAGATTCCCGAGGCCGAGTATGGTGACGAGATGATTATTGTCGGCCGCGATGGCGATGCCGAGATCACTATGGACGAGATGGCCCGACTGCGCGGAACGATTAACTACGAGGTCGCCTGCGGCTTTGGCATGCGTCTCGACAAGGTCTACGTGTAGGAGCCGCTATGGGCGTCATGCACATCCCGGGCCATACCCATCAGGCGCCGCGTGAGGTCGCACTCGAGGAGATCGAGGCCGTTCTGGGCGATTGTCACCTCTGCCAGCTCTACCAGTCGCGTCACAATATCGTGTTTGGCGTGGGAAACCCCCACGCCCGCGTGATGTTTATTGGTGAGGCGCCGGGCCGCAATGAGGATTTGCAGGGCGAGCCCTTTGTGGGGGCGGCAGGCGAGGACCTCAACGGCATTTTGTCGCTGGCGGGCCTCAAACGCGAAGACGTCTACATTGCCAACGTGCTTAAGTGCCGCCCGCCGGGAAACCGCAATCCGCGTCCCGAGGAAGTGTTGGCTTGCTCGCCGTTTTTGCGTGAGCAGATTCGAAGCATCTGGCCCGATATTATCGTGACGCTCGGCAACCCCGCGACGCACTTTGTGCTTAAGACCGAGATTGGCATTACTAAGCTGCGCGGCAGGTTCCACCAGATGGGGCATTTTGTAGTAATGCCCACGTTCCATCCGGCAGCAGCGCTACGCAATCCGGCGTGGCAGGAGCTGCTGGAGGAAGACTTTAAGATGCTGGGCGACTATCTGGAGCGACATCCCGCACCAGAGGACGCCTCGGAATAATAAGGAGCATATATGTCCCTGGAGCGCCTGGGGGTAGGTACTTACAAAACGACTTGCGCTGCCGATACGGAGTACTTTGGCGAGCTAATTGCACCGTGCCTTGAGGACGGCGATGTGCTCATCCTGACCGGTGGCCTGGGAGTGGGCAAAACTCACTTTACCAAGGGCGTCTCGCGCGGGCTGGGCGATGGGCATATGGTTACGAGCCCTACGTTTGCGCTCATGGCCGTTCACGATCAAGGCCGTATTCCGCTGTTTCACTTTGATCTATACCGCCTGGAGCATGCCTACGAGCTCGAGGATACGGGCATTTTCGATGTGCTGGGCTATGAGGGTGTTTGCCTGCTGGAATGGGGCGAACAATTCCAGGACGAGCTGACGGATGAGTATCTTTCGGTGACGCTCAAGCGTGATGAGGGCGACAGCGATGTGCGAACGATAACGCTTGAGGCGCACGGTGACCGCGCAATGGAGCTTTCCCATTTGATTGATAAGGCTGTACAAGATGAGCTTGCATAACGACAACGCGCTGGTGGTGGCGCTCGATACCTCGACCGACATGCTTGCCTGCGCGGCAAGCTGGATTGATGGACAGACGGGCGAGACGAAGCTCGTGAGTGGCGACCACATGTGTCGCCGTCACGCCAACGTTGAGCTCGTGAATACCGTTGATGGCGTGCTGACTCAAGTCGGTCTGGATCGCAGCGATGTTGGTTGCTACGTGGTCGGCCGCGGCCCGGGGTCGTTTACGGGTGTGCGCATCGGCATCTCCACTGCCAAGGGCCTCGCGTGCGGTGCCAATGTTCCGCTGCTGGGCGTGTCGACGCTCGACGCTTGCGCTTGGACGGCGTGGAAGGCTGGCGTGCGCGGCAAGCTTGGTATCTTGGCCGATGCTATGCGCGGTGAGGTATATCCGGCGCTGTATATGCTGGTCGATGAGGGTCCCGAGCGTCAATTTGAGCGCGAACACGTGGTCAAGGCCGCCGTGGCGCTCGATGAGTGGCGCCAAGCAGCGGACTGGGACCAGGTTCAGCTGACCGGTGACGGTCTCGTGCGCTATGGCAAGCTGCTGGGTGAGGACGAGACCGCCCGCTGCGTGGAGCGCGACCTGTGGTGGCCTTCGGGCGAGGGCTTGCTGCTCGCGCACGCTGCGGGTGACGGCGATCCGGCTCGCGTCCTGCCGATTTACACGCGCCTTTCTGATGCCGAGGAAAACGAGCGCAAGCGTCTTGGTCTTGCCGAGAGTGCGCAGAGCGAAATTACGGGCGTTGCCGATGAGCTCGCCGGTCGTCATCTGCAGTTCCGTCCCATGGGCGCGGCGGATGCCGAGGGCGCGAGCGCGCTAGAGGCTACCTGCTTTGAAGGTGCCGGACACAAGGCGTGGACGCCGGGCATGTTCCTGTCCGAACTGGGCGAGGACGTCGCTGCGCCGCGTAGTTGGTGGGTGGCACACGACGACGGCAAGCTGCTGGGCCTTGCCGGCGGTATGGTCGTGGACGGTGATGTGCAGATTCTGGATGTCGCCGTCGACCCGGCACATCGCCGTGGGGGCATTGCCCGCAAGCTGCTGTCGCATGTGAGCTATGATGCCCAGATGCTCGGCTGCACCACGGCTTCGCTCGAGGTCGAGGACGGCAACGAGGGAGCGATCGCGCTTTATAACGCTCTGGGCTTTACCGAGGCTGGCCGTCGCCGCGGTTACTACGGTGTTGGCAAAGATGCCATCGTCATGACGGCTTCGCTGCCCCTGGTGCTTCCGGTCGACAATGCTTCGCCCGAGCCGACGGCAGCCGAGCAACGCGTATGGCCGCTGCCTGCGCCTGGGCGCTCCGAGGGGGAGCGCGCCGAAATTGAGCGCCGCCGCCTGGTGCTCGCTATCGAGAGTTCCTGCGACGAGACGGCCGTGGCGATTATCGATGCGGATGGCAATATGCTGGCCAACCAGGTGTCGACACAGATTGATTTTCATGCCCGCTTTGGCGGCGTGGTGCCCGAGATCGCCTCGCGCAAACACGTTGAGGTGATTGTGAGTGTCGTGGATGCGGCGCTCGAGGATGCCGCAGCATCGCTTGGTCTTGAGGGTGGAGCCATTGCTCCCAGCGAGCTTGCCGCCGTGGGCGTGACACAGGGTCCGGGCCTGGTGGGCGCCCTCGTGGTGGGCGTTGCCTTTGCCAAAGGCTTTGCCTACGCTGCCGGTAAGCCGCTCGTATGCGTCAACCATCTGGAGGGGCACCTGTTTGCCAACCTGCTGGCGCAACCCGACCTCAAACCGCCGTTTATCTTCACGCTTGTCTCGGGTGGGCACACCATGCTCGTGCACGTGAAGGCGTGGGGCGACTACGAGGTGCTCGGTGAGACGCTCGACGACGCTGTGGGCGAGGCCTTCGACAAGGTAGCCAAGGCGTTGGGTCTGGGCTATCCCGGTGGCCCCATCATTTCCAAGCTGGCCGAGACGGGCAATCCCCGCGCGATTGATTTCCCCCGTGCGCTTAACAGCAGGGGAGACTATCGCTTCTCGCTTTCGGGCCTTAAAACCGCTGTGACGCTCTACATTGAACAGGAGACCAAGGCCGGGCGCACGATTCACCTGCCCGATCTGGCAGCTTCGTTTGAGGCAGCTGTCTTTGACGTGCAGTACAAGAAGGCCAAAAACGCATTGCACGCTACCGGATGCAAGGAATACTGCATCGGTGGCGGCGTCTCGGCCAACCCGCATCTGCGCGAGATGATGATCAAGAAGCTTGGACGTCAGGGGATTCGCGTAACGGTGCCGCCCTTGTCTGCCTGTACCGATAACGCAGCCATGATCGCGGAGGTCGCTCGCCGTAAATTCGACCGAGGTGAAATCTCGCCGTTCGACGTCGACGCCGATCCAAACATGACGCTGTAGCTGGTACGGCGCGGTCCCCGGACGGAGGGGCCGGATATAAGGTTTCCTGCTCTACAGTCCTGCGCAAGACGAAGGCCACATTAAGTGGCCTTCTTTGCGTGCGGAACTCGCGATAAACCTTATATCCGGCCCCTCCGTCCGGGGACCTTTCTGTGTCGATATAGCTTCTGAGCTGGTTTGGCGTCGACAACGTCCAGCAAAGTTAACAAGCCAGTGTCGAATTTCCGGCGTTCTTTAGCTGAAAGAAAAAAGTTGGTGTGCGGAGCTTTGCTCCGCATTTGGGATGGGAGCCCCTGAGGGCCGCGGGAGCCGGGCGGCGCATATGAACTTTATCGCGAGTTCCGCACGCAAAGGAAAGCACTTAATGTGCTTTCCGTCTTGCGCAGGACTGTAGAGCAGGAAAGTTCATATGCGCCGCCCGGCTCCCGCGGCCCTCAGGGGCATCTCTCATGCAAAAACTTTTGTCGGGTAAAGTCCGAGGTCAGTGGCGTTTTATACCGAGAAATCAAAAAAAGTTGAAAATTCATTACAAATTTGCGTTGACTTTAGGTAACTAAAGTTTCATACTCCTTTTCAACCACTGGGGGATGTGAACACGCACGGATCGTTCGCATCATGATTGAAGAGGATTTCTTAGACATGTTCACGCATCAGCTAAACATTATCAGCGTAGTAATTATCTGATGCGGGTTAGCACATACAGCTAGCCCGTACGATAACGGGCGGCTGTTAAAGATGAGGGCCGTCGAGCGCAACCGACGGCCCTCATTTTTTATGTCTAGGAAGTTCTTTTTAGAGGAGGAAATGTAATGAACGGAGTTTTGCTCATGGTTGTGGCCGCGGCGGTGCTCGCCTGCGGCTATCTGGGCTATGGCCGCTGGCTGGCCAACAAGTGGGGCGTTGACAAAGAGGCCCTCACGCCGGCCAAGCGCATGAAGGACGGCAAGAGCTTCTCGCCCGTCTCCGCCTTCACCGCGTTCTCGCACCAGTTCAGCTCGATCTGCGGTGCTGGCCCTGTCACGGGTACGATCGTCGCCATGGCCTTTGGCTGGCTGCCTGTCGTGCTCTGGGTCCTCGTCGGCGGCATCTTCTTTGGTGCCGTCCACGACTTTGGTGCCCTGTACGCTTCGATGAAGAACAACGGCAAGTCGCTCGCTCAGCTCATCGAGAAGTACATCGGCAAGACCGGCCGTCGCCTGTTCCTGCTGTTCTGCTGGCTGTTCTGCATCATCGTCATCGCCGCCTTTACCGACATGGTCTGCAAGACGTTCATGTTCACCCCGGCCGTTGACGCTTCTGGTGCTGCTACCGGTGCCATCGACTTCACCAAGTCCTATGCCGCCGGCTGCGCTGGTACCATCTCCATCCTGTTCACCTTCGTCGCTATCGCCTTTGGTTGGGCCCAGAAGAAGTTCAACCTCACCGGCGCTGCCGAGTTCGTCACCGGCGTGGTCCTCATGGTTCTCATGTTCGCCGTCGGTATGCAGTTCCCGCTCTACCTGGATAAGTTCCAGTGGTTCGCCGTCGTCATGGTCTACCTGGTCTTTGCTGGCGCTATGCCCATCCAGATGCTCAAGACCCCGCGTGACTACCTCACTTCCATCATGATGATTGTCATGATCGTCTGCGCTGTCCTCGGCATCGTTGTCCTGGGCGTCAACGGTCAGGCCACTATCACCGCTCCGGTCTTCACCGGCTTCTCCACTGCCTCCGGCATGATGTTCCCGGTCCTGTTCGTCTCCGTCGCTTGCGGTGCTCTCTCCGGTTTCCACAGCCTCGTTTCTTCCGGCACCTCTTCTAAGCAGGTCGAGAAGGAGCAGGACGCCGTCAAGGTCGGTTACGGCGCCATGATCGTCGAGTCCTTCGTCGGCATCCTTGCCATCATCGTCGCCGGCATCATGTTCTCCGACATGAACACCGCCGGTACCGGCGCCCTCAACGCCGGTGTCGCTTCCACCCCGTTCCAGATCTTCGCCGCTGGCATCTCCCGCGGTATGCAGGCCTTCGGTGTTGACGGCACGCTTGCTACCGTCTTTATGACCATGAACGTCTCCGCTCTGGCCCTGACCTCGCTCGACGCCGTCGCCCGCATCGCCCGCACTTCGTTCTCCGAGTTCTTTGCCCAGACCAACGATGCCCTGGCCATCGAGTCCAAGGCCGGCTACATGAAGGTCCTCGGCAACCCCTGGTTCGCCACGGTCGTTACCCTGCTTCCCGGTCTCGCTCTCGCTTTTGGTGGCTATGCCAACATCTGGCCGCTCTTTGGTGCTTCCAACCAGCTGCTCGGCGGCATGACCATGATCACCCTCGCCGTGTTCTGCAAGTGCACCGGCCGCAAGGGCTGGATGCTCTACGTGCCCGTCGTCTTCCTGCTCTGCTGCACCTTCACCTCGCTGGTCCAGAGCGCCATGGGCTGCATGACCGCCGTCCAGGCCTACGGTTTCTTCGGTACCATCCCGGCTACCGCCACCACGGCCGCCGTCTCCGTCGCCGCCACCAAGGGCCTGCAGCTCGTCTTTGCCGTCCTGCTGATGGTCCTGGGCCTCATCGTTGCCGTCAACTGCCTCAAGGAGTTCTTCGGCAAGGAGGCTGGCTCCATGCCTGATGAGGAGCCCGAGTGGTCCGATATGGGCAAGGCCGAGTACGGTCGCGCCGCTGCCGCTGAGGCTCCTGCCGACGCCGAGGTCGCCAAGGCCTAGTCGGTCGGACGGGTTGAATCTCCCATCCATTTGACTCGGAAAGACCGGGTCCGCGACTTCGCGGGCTCGGTCTTTTTTCATGCAAAAGCGGGTGACGCTCGAGTGTTCTCGCAGATGTTTTGCGTGGATAAGGGCGCGCGTTGTACCATAGAGACGTATATGTGTACATATGAAAGGGGCCCCGTGGCCAAGACGGTATATTCCGATAACCAAAATAATGTCGATGCCCTGGCTGAGCGTCTGAGCAGCCAGACATCGCTTTCTGCTGAGCGTGCCAAGCTGGTTGCCTACGACCTGCTTTGCCGCAAGGCGCTCAAGATCAAGTCGAGCGCGCTGGCGCAAATTTTCCGCTCCGTCGATAAGGAATGTGACACCAAGGCGATGCGCGATGAGCTTATCGCGGCAAATATCGTGACCAAGATCGAGGGTAGCGGCATTAACGGGCGCCCGGCGTTCTATACCATCAATGCCGAGATCCGCGATGCCCAGGAGCAGCCTGCCGAGTCCGTCGAGGATTTTGTCGTCGAGGATCCCGCTGACGTGCCTGCTGTGGAAGAAGTTGCCCCGCGTGAGCATGTCGATACCGATGAGTTGCTCGATGAGAACGTCGTGCGTGCCTTTACGGCCAAGGCAGGACGCGGCGGTTTTGGCGGGGGTGGCAAGCGCGATGCGCAGCGCCGCGCCCAGCAGGAGCGCTTCCGTCGCGCCGTTGCTCGAAAGGGTGAGACGGATGCTGAGGCTGTTGAGACCGAGGTTGCTGCCGAGTCGCAGAAGCCCGCGAGGGAGCAAAAGCCCGTGGAGGCCCAAGAGCCCAAGCGTCGTCGCGGTGCTCACTTTAAGACTGCACAGCAGGATGCCGCGCGTGAGGTTGAAGAGTCTTCTGAGGTTGCAGACGATGTTGAGGGGTCTGCCAAGAAGGCTCCGGGTTCGTGTCGTCCCGGCCGCGGTTTTGCGGGACGCGCGTATCCCGTAAAGCATCAGGAGAAGGGCGAGTCGGTTTCGACCACCCAGGACGAGAAGGCCGTTGAGCCGGAGGCTCGCGAGCAGAAGCCTGTTGAGCCGCAGCTTGAGGTTGATGCCGAGGCCAAGGGCCAGCAGCCTACTGATGAGCAGACGGAGCAGGGCGCGTCGAGCAAGCCTCGCCGCCGTCGCCATCGTGGGGGCCGCAGTTCCCATGCCGAGACTGCAACCGAGAAGACCACGCCGCAGAACGAGGATGCGAAGGCCGAGGTTTCTTCGGGGCAGCCTAAGCGCCAGCCGGCGAAGGAGAGCAAGTCCGTTCGTCCGCAGAAGCAGGCATCTATGCCGAAGCGCGAGCGCAATTCCCAAGGCGATTCTAAGCGCAAGTCTCAGAAGAAGCCGGAGTCTGCCGCAGCAGATACTGCTGCCCAGCAGCCCAGGCCGGACGTTCACGGCGAGGTCTCGGCGTTTGCCCTTGCCCGCGTTTTAGGCAGGCAGCTGCTCAAGGTTGTCCCTACGCCCACGGCGCTCTCTAAGATCAAGGAGCAGCAGACACAGATCGTAAAGGTTGAGGGCAAGGACGGCAAAAAGGCTCCGCAGCGCACTCAGCACAACGAGATGTCCAACCGCAAGATTGCCGAGGAAATCGCAATCATCCAGGCTTGGATCGAGCAGAACCGAGGTGCCGATACGCCGGTTGCCTCGCGCCGCCAGCGTGCCTACCAGATCTTTAACGACGAGAAGGCTTTTGACGGCAAGCACGGTGAGCGCCTGATCAGGCGTATGACCGAAAAGGGCATCAGCATGCAGGCGATCAAGGTCGCTCCCAATCGCCCCGTGCACTTTACGGGTTTCTTTACGCTGGGTGCCGACAAGCCGTTCATTATGGTCGAGAACCTGGACACCTACGACGAGATCGTCAAGCTGCTGCGTGGCCGCAAGCACGCCAAGCTCTTTGGCATCAAGGTGGGCGGCGTGATTTTTGGCGGCGGATGCAAGGCAAGCGTCTCGCATGCCCTGGACGATTATCTGGCCGAGATTGGCTATCGCTTTAACTACGTCTACTATGTGGGCGATATCGACCGCGAGGGCGCGCGCATCGTCGAGCAGGCTCGCAATGCCAATGTGGTTGAGATTCGCCTGCATGCCGGCATGTACCGCGCCATGCTCGCCGAGCATAGGCGTCGCGTGAAGGCCGGCGGCGCGTGCGAGCCCGCTGCTGCCAACCAGGGCGTGCCGCAGAACCTGGCGGCGACGATTAAGGATCTGCCCATGGTTACGCGCGTGCAGTTCCGCAACGTGCTGCGCGAGGGCGGGCGTATTCCGCAGGAGATCCTGATGACCGCAGACTATCGGGATGGCGACTCGGGAAGCTTCGACCGCATGCTCAACAACTAGGGCGTTCGGCCCCGGGAGAGCGGGGACACCGGCTTAGGTTTCCTGCTCTACAGTCCTGCTCACGACGGAGGCCACATTAAGTGGCCTCCTGTTCGTGCGGAACTCGCGATAAACCTAAGCCGGTGTCCCCGCTCTCCCGGGGCCTGTGGTTACCTGGTTGTTGCATGCGGCTCGCTTTTCGGAACTGGGCTGATATTTTCTTGATGTTAGGCGCTCTTGGTCCTAATGGGCTTGGGGCGCCTTCGCGTTTCCTCGGCTTCGCACCCTTGCGGGTTCGAATCCCTCCGCTTGCCCACAAGAAAGCGCCCTGGGCCGTTATGGGCTCAGGGCGCTCAATTTTAATGGCTGGGACGGAGGGATTCGAACCCCCAACAGCCGGCACCAAAAACCGGAGTTCTACCGTTGAACTACGTCCCAATGTGTGGTGTTGCCCAAAAGCAACTCGTTTAGTTTACCTAATCTGCGAGGGCATCGCAAACGCCATCGAGCAGGCGTACGGCGAGTGTCTGCGCGTCGCTGGCCGTGAAGGTGCCGTTGTAGCGCGTCATGCCCGTGAGCTCAATGCGAATGCGTGCCGGCTTCTGCTGTGCGGCGACATTGGCAGTGCGGATGCGCTGGGCCAGGTTGTGGCACTCGGCGAGGGCAATCGTGGCGCGCGGTGCGGCGTCGGCGGGCAGCTCGTCGCTTGCGATCTCGAGCACCAGGTCAACGTCGGTTGGGACCTCGGAGTCGCAGAGCATCATGCCGCTGTTGTCGGTCGTTGCCGTGGCGATATTCCACATACGCGACGCAACACTGCGTGCGATGGGGTCCTCGCCGATAACGGCAATCTGAAAGCGCTCGAGCACGTTGGCGGCGCGAGCAAAACCGATGCGGGACTCGGCTTCGGTGACCGAGGGCTTGCCCTCCCACACATGGTGCAGGCGGTTGATGTAGGCGTAGGTGTCCTGGAAGGCCATGCCGTCGGCAAACAGGCCGACATTTTCCTGGAACTGCTGCAGGGCGGCCTCGGTATGCGGACCAAAGTAGCCGTCGTCTTCGCCACAGGCAAAGCCCAAAACGTTGAGAGCGCGCTGCAGGGCCTGCACATCGGCGCCATGGAAATTGGGCATGCGCAGATAGAGGGTGCGGTCGCCCAGCTTATACGAAGCGTCTACAAGGGCGCTCCAACAGGGGATATCGACGGCATGACCGGCAGCAAGGCCGCTGTCGAGCCTGAAGGTGCTGACGGCCTGCTCAGTGGTGGCTCCAAAGTACTTGTCGGTGACTTCGGCGGCATCAATCGTGTAGCCGAGCTGCAGGAGACGAGACTGCACGTCCTCGACGGCTGCTCCTTGCATGCCCGTTGTAATAGGTTCCATGAACGAACCCCTTTCGGCGTACCATTCGTACTATTTGAGCGTCTGTCGGATAGACAACGCAAAGGGATGCATAAACATGCACTCAACAGTGTAGCAAGTTGTGCCTAAATACGCTGCTGACAGGTTTTATAACCCCCGTTAGTTAAGGCGCTCCACAAAGAAATCTGCCATGGAGAGGAACAGCTCGCGTGCGTGCGGATCAAGCTCAACGTTCTCGATGGCCGCTTTGGCCTTAGCGGTCAGGTCGAGCGCGTAAGTGTGGGCGTAATCGATGGAGCCGGTTTCCTGAAAGATCTCCACGGCGCGTGCGAGCTGCGCGGGATCATCGGTACCCGAGGAAAGAATCGCCTCGACCTCGTCGTGGTGGCGCTCATCAGAGAGGGCGTGTACGGCGACAAGCGTGCGCTTGCCCTCGGTGATGTCGGTGCGGAAGTCCTTGTTGGCGGCTTCCTTAGCGCCGACAAGGTTGAGCAGGTCGTCCTGAATCTGAAAGGCAAGGCCCGTGTGCAGGCCAAAGGCGCGCAGCGCTTCGATTTGCTCATCGCTGCCGCCGCCGATAATGGCTCCGGCGGCAAGCGGCGTGGCTCCGCTGTAAAACGCGGTCTTGTGCGTCGCCATGTCCAGGTAGTCATCAACCGAGATATCAAAGCGCCCGTCACGGACCCAACCCAGGTCGAGCGCTTGACCCTCGATGGTGCGGACGATCATCTCGGTTAGCTCGTGGAGCACGCGCAGCTTCACGTCGGACTCCAGCGTGGGGTCGTCGAGAACGGTCTTGGTGACCATGGTGAGCGCCAGGTCGCCACAATTGATGGCAAGCCCCGTGCCCTCGGTAAGGTGCATGCAGGGCTTGCCTCGACGAAGCTGTCCGTTGTCGGCGATGTCGTCGTGGATCAGCGCGCCCGACTGGAAATGTTCGATGGCTGCCGCAGCGCTGCGGGCACTCTCAAAGCTACCGCCCACTGCGGTTGCGGCGAGCATGCAGATAAGCGGGCGGTGGCGCTTGCCGGCGTTGGCCGTAAAAGCCGAGAGCGGCGCGTACAGGTAGCGCTCGATATCGGCAGAGGTCGCCTGTCCGTCAAAGAACGTGGCCAGATAGTCGTTAATCTGGTCAAAGTGCTGGGCTAAAAAGCTGGTAAACGGACTGGACACGGGTTCTCGCATTCTTTCTGAGGTTGCATTGGTGCAATATGCAGACAACATATTGCCACATCAGGGCGTTTGGCGCGGCAGTTTTGGCGATTTAGGACAACGGGCGTGCGTTTGATGGAGCGCGCCTAAATCAGCCTAAAATGCTCGAGCGCCGCAACGACACCGTCGTGATCGACGGTGTCGGTCACGTAATCGGCCTTATCCTTGAGATAGTCCGGCGCATTGCCCATGGCGATACCGACATCGACGGCGTTCATCAGCGAGACGTCATTGCTGGCGTCGCCGATGCCGTATACGGTTCCGTGGTGGGGATCGAGGGCATCGAGTACAGACTGGATGCCCCCGCGCTTCGTGCATTCGCGGGGCGAGATTTCGGTTACCTCGAGTTCGAGCTCGTTAAAGCACAGCAGCGGCTCAAGTGCCTTATCTTGAGCGATGTGGTTGGCGAGTGATGCAGACATCAAGATCTTGTAGACACTGTAATGTTGCAGCTGCGTGACTGCGTCGCCCAGGGTGCGCGCGTATCCGGGAGCATCGGGCGCATCGGCACTCATGCGCACGACGCCGTTGAGGCCCTCAAAGCGGATGACCTCGCCCGATTGCTCAAGGTAGGGGGCAAGACGCTGCAGCATACTGGGCGTCATCGACAGATCGCGAATTGCGTGTCCGTTGATCTCGGCGTAACCGCCCGCAAGACAGACGATGCCGGTCCAAGGCAGCTCAAGAAGTTTGGGGTGGATGCAGCTCAGGGTGCGTCCCGTGCAGATAAAGGCCATGTTGCCGTTGGCGACAAACTCGCGGATTGCCTGCGAAACCGCCTCGTTGGGATAGGGGGAGAGGTCCCGCTCGTCTTCGGGAAGGTCTTGGGCGAGCCTGGGGTCTTGCCAGGCGAGCGTTCCGTCGATATCGAAGAAGCAAATATCGCCGCGCTTATGGGCTGCGCTGGCGGCAGGGGAGGCCGAGGTGGTGGGCACAAATTCCGGCTCGAGGCCCATGATCTGGTCAAAATGCTCTTTAACGCGGGGAACGGAGATGCCGATGACCACCTGGGCGGTCTTGCCCGTAATGATGAGGCCCTTGGCGCCCACCGCGACAAACGACGCGTTATCTGCAACGATGGAAGGGTCTGCGACCTCGACGCGCAGGCGCGTGGCGCAGTTGGTTGCGCCCACGATATTGCCAACGCCACCTAAAAGCTGAATTACCCGCTCAGCGAGGACGTGATCTTGATCGGATCGACTATCGACCTCGTCATTGGGGGATTGCTCTTTGGCAAAGTCGCTTCCCGTTAAACAATCGATTGCCGCGCGATTGGCAACATGATCCTCGCGGCCCGGTGTCTTAAGGTCATAGACCAAGATGAGTGCTCGAAAACTAACAAAAAAGATGAGGCTAAAGGCAAGGCCGATACCGAGCGCCAAAAGATAGGCACCGGCATGCGTGCGCATGAGCGGAATAAAGTTGAAGGCTGCCATCTCAATCAGGCCGCCCGAGAAGATGCCGACGATGCCAAAGAGATTCATGGTTGTGGCAAGGCAAGACGATAAGACGGCGTAGAGCAAAAAGAGCCCGGGGTGGGTGAACATAAAGAGAAACTCGAGTGGCTCGGTAACGCCGCAAACCACCGAGGCGACGATGGCGGGCAAAAGGATGACCTTAAGGCCGGCGCGGCGCTCTGGTTTTGCGGTGGAGTAGAACGCGGCTGCGATGGCGGGAAGGCCAAAGAGCTTGACCCAGCCGGTGGCGGTAAAACCGGCCCACGGCGCAAGTTCATTAAGGGGGCGCGTGCTATGGGAGAGGATGGGGAGCAAGCTGCTCCACGTGGCGTAGATGCCGTCGTTAATGACCAGGTTGTCGTAGTAGATCGGCATGTAGAGCAGGTGGTGCAGCCCCATGGGCTCGAGCGCTCGCTCCAAAAGCACAAAGATGCCCACGCCAAAGGGGCCGACGCTCGTAAGTGCATGGCGCAGCGTTTCGGTCATTGCGTATACGGAGGGCACGATGGCGGCCGAGATAGCGGCAAGGGCAAACACGGCAAAAAAGCTGATGAGGTAGACCAGCGAGGAGCCCGAGAAGGTGCCGAGCCAATCGGGAACCTTGGCATCGTAGAAGCGGTCATGGATGGCGACGACGGTTGCCGATACCGCCAGCGGGCCGATAATGCCGGTGTCGAGCGTCTTGATGCCGTCGATGATGGTGATGCCGCTAGCGGAGGTCAAAGACGACGGGTACTTAAGTCCAAGATTGTCTCCGCTCAGCTTAATGATCTCGCTCAAAAAGAAGCAGTAGGCAAAATAGGCGACGAGAGCCTCGAGGCAGCAACGAGCCGGTTGTTTTTGGGCAAGACCGATGGGCAGCGCTACGGCAAAAAGGAGCGGGAGGCGTTTAAAGACCGTCCACGAGCCGCGCTGGATGATGGTCCAAAAAGCGTACCAAGGGGTTCCGTATACGGCGAGATCGCCGACGATGTCCGCAGTCGTTGCGAGAGCGGAGACGCCGACCATGAGGCCTGATATAGAAAACAGCATGGCGGGCGCGAACATTGCCCCGCCAAAGCGTTGGATTTTTTGCAGCATGTTCTGCCTTCCGAATATCGAGGCGCGTTGCGCGTGGGGAAACGTTTAAACAATGGATTCATTGTAGAGGACCAGACGATTGTCGTACCGGCAGTTTTGAGCGAAACCGATTTGGGCATGACAGAAACCGTCAACGGTTAAATCCTGTCGCTTTACCGATATTCGGTTTAAACAACTTTAAGAAATGCTATCCTGCCTAGCCATACATATTCATTAGAGGTGAAGTCATGCCAAAAGCGATATACGAAGGAATCTACCGAGAAATACGCTCGCGCATCATTGATGGGACCTATGCGTTTCAGGAGATGCTGCCAACTGAAGCCGAGCTGACCGCGGAATTTGGCTGCACGCGCAATACTGTCCGCCGCGCTTTGAGCATGCTGGCCGACGGGATGTTTGTGCAGCCCATACACGGCAAGGGCGTGCGCGTTATTTGGCTTAAGGGCGAAACCGACATGTTGGGCGCACTCGAAGAGGTTGAGTCGTTTGGCGAGTTCGCAAAACGCAACAATGCCGTCGCTTCGACCGAGGTCAAGTCTTTTGAACATCTGGTGTGCACCGAGCAACTTTCTCGACGCTTGGGATTTAAGACGGGTGAGCAGTTGATTCGCGTGGTGCGCGTCCGAAGCCTTAACGGCAATGCGCGCCAAGTAGACCATGGTTACTTTTTGGAGTCGATCGCCAAAGGCCTGACGCCCGAGATCGCCGCAAAGTCAATTTACGACTATCTGGAGCACAAACGCGGCGTCAAGGTGATGGCGAGTCGCCGTACGGTGAGCGTCGAGCTTGCCAACGATGAGGATTGCAGTTATCTTGACCTCGGCAAATACAACTGTGTCGCCGTCATGGAGAGCCAGTCGTACACCTCGGACGGCATCTTGTTCGAGGTCACGCATGCCCGCACGCATCCCGAGATTTTCCATTACCGCGTCAACTCCAAGCGATAGCCGGCTAGCTCGCAGCCTGACGAGACTCATGCCATCAAAGCGAAAACGCCCGGTCAAACCGACGATGCATCGGCTTGACCGGGCGTTTTCTCTGCATTTGATAACAATTAATTGTTTATACAAAACTTGTCAAGTATCAAGTTGAAATTACCGTTCACCGAAGTTTTTCTACCGCTCTAGTAATACTTGTTCAAACAAGTAGCCAAATAGCGTATCGTACAAATCAGCAAAAGGGGCAAAGTCCCCGAGCCAATCTCCGAAGGCGGCGGCAAAGGGTGCCGCCACGGTGTGAAAGGGTGGATTGTAATGAAGAACGAAATGAGCAGAAGGCAGTTCCTGGGCTTTGCTGGTTCCGCGGCTGCGGTTCTTGGTCTGGGTCTCGTGGGCTGCGGTGGCTCCGCCGGCTCCGGCTCCTCTGCTTCTGGTGACGCTGCCGAGGTCTACTTCCTCCAATTCAAGCCCGAGGTCGACAAGGAGTGGAAGGAGATCGCCAAGGCCTATAAGAAGGAGAAGGGCGTCGAGGTCAAGATTGTGACCGCCGCCTCCAACACCTACGAGGAGAAGCTCAAGTCCGAGATGTCCAAGAGCTCCGCTCCGACCCTGTTCCAGGTCAACGGCCCCACCGGTCTTAAGAACTGGAAGGATTACTGCGCCGACCTGTCCGATACCAAGCTCCGCGGTGAGCTCATTGACGACTCCCTGGCTCTGCAGTCCGACGGCAAGGATGTGTGCATCGACTGGGTTCAGGAGAGCTTCGGCATTATTTACAACAAGCAGCTGCTCGAAAAGGCTGGCTACAAGGCCGAGGACATCAACTCCTTCGACAAGCTGAAGGCTTGTGCCGACGACATCCAGGCCCGCAAGGACGAGCTTGGTGTTGAGGGTGCCTTCACTTCCGCCGGCATGGACGACTCCTCCAGCTGGCGCTACACCACCCACCTTGCCAACATGCCGCTCTACTACGAGTTTGAAAAGGAGCACAACCAGGAGGACGACGAGATCAAGGGTGAGTTCCTCGACAACTACAAGCAGATCTTCGACCTGTACATCACCGACTCCACCTGCGATCCTTCGCAGCTTGCTTCCAAGACCGGCGACGACGCCACCAACGAGTTCGCAACCGGCAAGGCCGTCTTCTACCAGAACGGCTCTTGGGCCTACTCTGACCTCGTCAAGGCCGGCATGACCGACGATCAGATTGGCATGATGCCCATCTACATCGGTGTTGACGGCGAGGAGAACCAGGGCCTGTGCTCCGGCGGCGAGAACTACTGGTGCGTCAGTTCTCAGGCTTCCGAGGACGCCCAGAAGGCCACCGAGGACTTCATGTATTGGTGCGTCACCGCTGACACCCCGACCAGCATCATCGCTGACAAGATGGGTCTGACCGCTCCGTTCAAGAGCGCCAAGGAGACCACCAACGTCTTCTCGCAGCAGGCCGTTGCCATGGCCAAGGACGGCAAGAAGACCGTCGCGTGGGACTTCGTCTACATTCCCTCCGAGGAGTGGAAGAAGAACCTCAAGCAGGCTCTGATTGCCTACGCTGCCGATAACAGCAAGTGGGACGGCGTCAAGAACGCCTTCGTCGATGGCTGGAAGACCGAGAAGGCTGCTTCCGAGTAAGCAGTTGCTGCCCGAGCTATCTGATTAGCGACAGGGGGGGGCGGGCAGACGTAGGTTTGCCCGCCCCCCTACATATTGAAAGGACCCTTTTATGGGCAAAGCACTCAAGCGCTGGTGGCCGCTCTTTATGTTGCCCACGTGCCTGGCGTTTATGATCGGGTTCGTGATTCCCTTTATTCAGGGCTTCTATCTCTCGTTCTGCCAGTTTATTATCATTAGTAACGCGCACTTTGTCGGTATCGAGAACTACGTGCGCGCGCTGTCCGATCCGCAGTTCTCCACGTCGTTCTTCTTTACCGTGGCGTTTGCCTTCCTGTCGACGGTGCTCATCAACGTGATCGCCCTGGCCATTGCGCAGGCGCTCACCCGCAAGGCGCTCAAAGGCACCAACATCTTCCGTACGATCTTCTTTATGCCTAACCTGATCGGCGGCATCGTGCTGGGCTACATTTGGCAGATTCTGATCAACTGCCTGCTCTCCAACGTGGGCGCCCAGCTCATCGCCCTTAACTCTGCTGCTGGCTTCTGGGGCCTTATCATCCTGACCCTGTGGCAGCAGGTCGGCTACATGATGATCATCTACATCGCTGGTCTGCAGTCCATTCCGTCCGACTACATCGAGGCCGCCAAGGTCGACGGCGCTACGGCATGGCAGACGTTTTGGAAGGTTAAGATCCCTAACCTGATGCCGACCATCACCATCTGCCTGTTCCTGTCCATCACCAACGGCTTTAAGCTGTTCGACCAGAACCTCGCCCTTACCGGCGGCGCCCCCGCGCACTCCACCGAGATGCTCGCCCTGAACATCTACAACACGTTCTATTCGCGTGCCGGTATCGCATGGCAGGGCATCGGTCAGGCCAAGGCGGTTATCTTCTGCATCCTGGTCGTGGCCATCTCCATGATCCAGCTTAAGGCCACGAGGTCCAAGGAGGTGCAGCAGTAATGAAACGCGATAAGGTTATCAACCGCGCGCTCTCGATTTTCTTTACGATCCTGTCGCTCGCGTGGATCTACCCCGTGTTCATGATCGCGCTCAATTCCTTTAAAAAGGCAACTGCAATCAGCACCACCACGGCATTCGATCTGCTCACGCCCGAGACGTTCAACGGCCTCGCAAACTACATGCATGCCCTTAACGAGCAGGGCTTTGCCTCGGCATTTATGTACTCGCTCATCATCACGGTCACGTCGGTCGTGCTGATTCTGGTGTGCTGCTCCATGTGTGCTTGGTACGTAGTGCGCGTCAACAGCAAGATCTCGAACTTCTTCTATTACCTGTTCGTCTTCTCGATGGTCGTGCCCTTCCAGATGCTCATGTTCACGCTGTCCAATTTGGCGGACCGCATCGGCTTCAACACGCCGTTCAACATCTGCTTTATCTACCTCGGCTTTGGCGCGGGCCTGGCGGTCTTTATGTTCGCCGGCTTTGTAAAGAACATCCCACTCGAGATCGAGGAGGCGGCCATGATCGACGGCTGCAACCCGGTCCAGGTGTTCTTTAAGATCGTCCTTCCCATCATGAAGCCCACCTATCTTTCGGTCGGCATTCTCGAGACCATGTGGGTCTGGAACGACTACCTGCTGCCCTACCTTACGCTCGACTCCACCAAGTACAAGACCATTCCTATCTTGATCCAGTACTTCCGCGGCGGCTACGGCCACGTCGAGCTCGGCCCCATGATGGCTTGCATCATGATGGTCGTTGTCCCCATCGTCGTCATGTACATCCTCTGTCAGAAGTACATCATCGACGGCGTGGTGGCAGGTGCCGTCAAGGGCTGATGCCGTAACTGTTTTGCAAGTTTCTGCGGCGCCCTCAACATGGTGCCGCATATCGAAAGGTAAAGACATGGCCGAGATCGTTCTCAAACATGTTCAGAAGGTGTATCCCAACACCGAGTCCAAAAAGAAGGGCTTCTTTGGCAAAAAGAAGAAGACCGAGGAGAAGAAGCACAACCTCAAGGTTACCGAGGATGGCGTGCTCGCTGTTGAGGACTTTAACCTCACCGTTCACGACCAGGAGTTCGTCGTCCTCGTTGGCCCGTCTGGCTGCGGTAAGTCCACGACGATGCGCATGATCGCCGGCCTGGAGGACATTACCTCGGGCGACGTGTTCATCGACGGCAAGCGGGTCAACGACGTGGCGCCCAAGGACCGCGACATCGCCATGGTGTTCCAGAGCTACGCTCTGTACCCCAACATGACGGTGTACGAGAACATGGCGTTTACGCTTGAGCTCAAGAAGGTCCCCAAGGACGAGATCGACCGTAAGGTTCGCTCTGCTGCCGAGATCTTGGGTATCACCGAGTACCTCGACCGTAAGCCCAAGGCGCTTTCGGGCGGCCAGCGTCAGCGTGTCGCTATCGGCCGCGCCATCGTGCGTGATCCTAAGGTCTTCCTGATGGACGAGCCGCTGTCCAACCTGGACGCCAAGCTGCGTAACCAGATGCGTGCCGAGCTCATCAAGCTGCGCCACGAGATCAAGGGCACGTTCATCTACGTCACCCACGACCAGACCGAGGCCATGACCCTCGGCGATCGCATTGTGGTCATGAAGGACGGCGTCGTCCAGCAGATCGCCACCCCGCAGGAGGTCTTCAACCATCCCGCGAACATCTTCGTTGCCGGCTTTATCGGCGTGCCGCAGATGAACTTCTTCGATGCCCAGCTGGTGCGCTCGGGCAACGGCTTCACCGTCAAGACCGAGGATATGAACGTGGCGCTCGCTCCCGAGACCTGCTCTCAGCTTGCTCTCAACTGGGACGGCGGCGACGTGAAGGAGATTACGGCCGGCGTGCGCCCCGAGCAGATTCTGCTTGCCGACAAGGGCGAGGAGGGTGCGCTCCAGGGTACCGTCGAGGTGACCGAGCTCATGGGTTCGACCGAGCATGTCCACGTGACCGCTCCCGATGGCCAGTTCGTCCTGATCATTCCCGTTGTCGACCTTGAGGCCAAGGGTGCGCTCAAGGCGGGCGACTCCATCTGGTTCAAGTTCGAGAAGAACGCGACCCATCTCTTCGATAAGGTGTCTGGCAAGAACCTTATCTAGGCCCGGTGCATCCAGGCCCTCCCTTTGGGCGACTGCGGTATTGCCATCCTTTTGCCGCGGTCACATATAAGACTCCCCTCCCGTCCACTGGGCGAGAGGGGAGCCTTTCTTTGTGTTGGGACCGTTCGTCTGTCAGTTTGTCTCAATCTGTAACAGGAGGAGGGCCAAATTGGGTCTACCTGTTACAGATTGAGACAACGTCGAGCTGCCTGTCCTTTCATCTCGATCTGTAACAGGTAGACTCAATTTTGCCGGCTAGATGTTACAGACCGAGATTGTTTGGTCGAGGCAGGCCACGGGCAACACAGGGACACAAAAAACGGAGCCGCGTTGCCGCGACTCCGCTTTCAAGAGGATGGGTAAGGGAATCGAATTAGCTCAGGTGCCAGATCTCGTCGTTGTACTGGGAGATTGTGCGGTCGGAAGAGAAGGTGCCGGCGTTGGCGATGTTGATCAGCGCCTTGCGCATCCAGGCGTCCTGGTCCTCGTAGTCGGCTAGCACGCGCTCCTTGGTCTGGATGTACTCCTCAATGTCGAGCAGGGCCATAAACCAGTCCTTGCCCTTGATGTCGTCGTGTAGACGCTGCAGGCGCTCGGCATTGCCGGTCGCCATAAAGGCGGGGTTGGTGATGAAGTCCACCAGCAGTTTGATGCCGGGCTTGCGGTAGAGCGCGCCGGCGTTGTAGGTGCCGTCGGCGTAGAGTTGCTCGACCTGCTTGGACGAGGCGCCAAAGGTATAGATGTTCTCGTCGCCCACGAGCTCGGCGATCTCGACATTGGCGCCGTCGAGCGTGCACAGGGTCAGGGCGCCGTTAAGCATGAACTTCATGTTAGAGGTGCCGCTCGCCTCTTTGGAGGCCAGGCTGATCTGCTCGGAGATGTCGGCGGCGGGAATCACGCGCTCGGCGGCGGTGACGTTGTAGTTCTCGATCATGACGACCTGCAGGTAGGGAGCCACGTCGGGGTCGTTGGCGATCCACTGGGAAAGCGTCAGGATTAGGTGGATGATATCCTGAGCGATGGTGTAGGCAGGGGCCGCCTTGCCGCCAAAGATGATGGTGACGGGGTGCTTAGGCTTGTTACCGTTCTTGATGTCGAGGTACTTCCAGATGATGTAGAGCGCGAGCATCTGCTGGCGCTTGTACTCGTGGATACGCTTGACCTGGACGTCGATGATAGCGTTGGAGGGGATCGTCACGCCCTGTTCGAGCGCCATAAACTCGCGCATGATGGCCTTGGCCTCGGTCTTGGTGGCGGCCAGGCGATCGAGGACCTTCTTGTTGTCAGCGAACTCGGCGAGCTTGCTCAGGTCGCCGGTGCTGCGCCAATCGGTGCCGATCACATCGTCGAGCAGACTGGCGAGCGCGGGGTTGGCGCCATGGATCCAACGGCGGAAGGTGATGCCGTTGGTCTTATTGGAGAACTTCTCGGGGTAGATCTCGTAGAACGGATGAAGCTCGGTGTCCTCCAGGATCTTGGTGTGGAGTGCGGCGACGCCGTTGATGGAGAAGCCAAAGTGGATGTCCATGTGGGCCATGTGGACGGTGTCGTACTCGTCGATGATGGCGACACGCGGGTCGTCGTGCTCGGCCTTGGCGACCTCGTCGAGCTTGACGATAATGTCGGCGATGGCAGGGGAGACTTTCTGCAGGCTGGTGAGCGGCCACTTCTCGAGTGCCTCGGCAAGAATCGTGTGGTTAGTGTAGGCGACCATGGAGCGCACGATGGCAACGGCCTCGTCAAACTCGATGTCGTGCTTGGTGGTGAGCAGGCGGATGAGCTCGGGGATGACCATGGTGGGGTGCGTGTCGTTAATCTGGACCACGGCGTAGTCGGCCAGGTCGTGCAGATTGCTGCCGCGCTCGATGGCCTCGTCGATCAGGAGCTGGGCGGCGTTGCTCACCATGAAGTATTCCTGGTAGATGCGAAGCAGGCGGCCCTGCTCGTCGGAATCATCCGGATAGAGGAACAAGGTGAGGTTCTTGGCGATCTCGGTCTTGTCGAAGTCGATGGAGCTGCCGGGGACCAGGCCGTCGTCGACACTTGCCAGGTCGAACAGGCGCAGGCGGTTCTTGGTGGGCTGGCCATAACCGGGCACATCGATGTTGACGAGCTTGGAAGTAACGGCAAAATCACCGAACTCGACGGTGTAGGAGCGGTCGTCGTCGATCAGGATGTCTTGCTCGCCAAGCCACTCGTCGGGGACGGCCTTCTGCTGGTTGTCGACAAAGCGCTGGCGGAACAGGCCGTAATGGTAATTGAGGCCCACACCGTCACCGGTAAGGCCCAGTGTGGCAATGGAATCCAGGAAGCACGCGGCCAGGCGACCCAGGCCGCCGTTGCCCAGCGACGGTTCGACCTCAAATTCCTCAATCTTGTTGAGGTCGTGGCCGGCAGCGGTGAGCTGGTCTTTGACCTCGGCATAGATGCCAAGGTCGATCATGTTGTTGATCAGCAGTTTGCCAATCAAAAACTCAGCAGAGATGTAATAGAGCTTTTTCTTGCCATTGTTGAGCGGGCAGGCGGCGGAGCGCTCCTGTACGAGCTTGACCAGCAGTTTGTAAATGCGGCGGTCATCGAGTTGCTCGAGCGAAGTTCCAAAGGACTGCTCGGCAAGATCCGCAAGATCGATACGGGGCATGTTTCCTCCTGTGGTGAGTTGACGACATGTCAGCAATTCAAAAGAAGCCCGCGCGAGGGGATTGGGGTGGCCTCGCGCGGGAAAAGCGGTCGCGTCCGCACGGTGGGGTGGGGTCGGGCGCGGTAGCTCCTATTGAGGAAGCTCGATTTCGGCTTCCGACGGGATGCGGAAGTAGGTCTCGGTCCAGTCGGTGAGTTTGTGCTCGAGCTCGCGGGTGATGGCGCCGTCGAGCATGCGCCAGGTCCAGTTGCCGCCCAGCGTGGCAGGGGTGTTGATGCGCGCCTCGTTGCCCAAGTTGAGCAGGTCCTGCATGGTGTAGATGCACGTGTCGCTCACGCTGGCGGCGATGGTGCGATTGAGTGCATCTGCCATGGGTTCGCCGGCCTGCTGATGGGTGTACAGGGCTGCCTGCTCGCGCTGACGCGGGGTGGCCGTTCCCTCAAACCAACCGCGCGCCGTTTCGTTGTCGTGGGTGCCCACATAGGCGACGGTGTTGGCGATGTAGTTATGCGGCAGGTAGTACGAGTTGGTGCCCTCAAAGGCAAACTGCAGGATCTTCATGCCGGGGAAGCCCGAGTTGTCGCGCATGTCGATGACGCCGGGGGTGAGGAAGCCCAGGTCCTCGGCGATAATGGGCAGCGTGCCGAGCTTTTCCTCGAGTGTCTTGAAGAACTTGAGGCCGGGACCCTGCGTCCACGAACCGTAGGACGAATCGGGCGAGGAGAACGGCACCTCCCAATAGGCTTCGAAGCCGCGGAAGTGATCCAGGCGGATGACGTCGTACATGTCGAGTGCGGCGCGAATGCGGCCCTCCCACCAGGAGAAGCCGTCGGACTCCATGGCGTCCCAGTCGTAGATGGGGTTGCCCCAGTACTGGCCGGTGGCCGAGAACTGGTCGGGCGGCGTGCCGGCGACGCTCACGGGATTGCCGACGGCGTCGATCTTAAAGAGCTCAGGTGTCGCCCACATCTCGACGGAGTCACGCGAGACATAGATGGGCAAATCTCCGATGATGAGAATGTCGCGCTCGTTGGCATAGGCCTTGAGGCGGCTCCACTGGCGATCGAAGAGGTACTGCGTCATCTGGTGGTAGAGCATGCGCTCGGGATGGGCGGCGCAGATCTTGCTGGATGCCTCGCCGCGGCGGCGGAGCTCCTCGGGCCACTCCCAGAAGGCCTTGAGCCCGCACTCCTCTTTGACGGTCATGAACTCGCAGTAGGGGATGAGCCAGTCCTCGTTGGCTTGGATAAAGTCATCAAAATCGGCCGGCTTGTCGGCAGCAAAGCGCTCAGCGGCTCGGTCGAGAATCTGACGGCGGCCGCCAAAGATAGCACCGTAGTCGACATTGCTGGGATCGGAGCCCAGGTACACGCCGTCGATATCGTGCTGCTCCAGATAGCCGGCCTCGATAAGCTCGGCAAAGTCGATAAAGTTGGGGTTGCCTGCGCGGGCCGAGAACGACTGATAGGGCGAATCGCCATAGCTCGTCGTCGTAAGGGGCAGAATCTGCCAGTAATGTTGTTTGCACGAGACGAGAAAATCGACGAAGTCGTAGGCATTCCAGCCAAAGCCGCCGATTCCGTATGGTCCGGGCAGAGATGAGACGGGCATGAGGACGCCGCTTGCACGCTCCATGAATGCGCTCACCAACCTTCTTGTTGTGGGGTCGGCCTGCCGATGGGTGTGCAGTCCGCCTCCGATGTTCTGATTCGATACGCTTATTGTAAAACATGTTGTTTAAACATGTACAGGCAAGATAAAAAAGTTGGTCGATTTTCGGCGAATGGTTACATGCCATGAAAAAGCCCCGACCTCACAACGTGAGATCGGGGCAAGAGCGGTATGTAGGTTTTTGCTACTCGGCGTCGGCGAAGCCGTTGGGGTTGTGGCTCTGCCAGTTCCAGCTATCGCGGCACATGTCCGCGATATCGTACTGGGCCTTCCAGCCCATCATGCGCTCGGCCTTGGAGGCATCGCACCAGTTGGCGGCGATATCGCCGGCACGGCGCTCGCGAATCACGTAGGGCAGCTCCTTGCCGCACGCCTTGGAGAAGGCAGCGACGACCTCGAGTACCGAGGTGCCGGTGCCGGTGCCCAGGTTAAAGATCTCGACGCCGGTCTTGCCGTTCATCCAGTTAAGGGCGGCAACGTGACCAGATGCCAGGTCGCACACGTGGATGTAGTCGCGAACACCGGTGCCGTCGGGGGTGGGGTAGTCGTTGCCAAAGACCTGAACGGCCTCGAGCTTACCGACGGCGACCTGGGCGACATAAGGCACCAGGTTGTTGGGGATACCCTTGGGATCCTCGCCGATCAGGCCCGACGGATGGGCGCCGATGGGATTGAAGTAACGGAGCAACACGACGTCCCACTCGGGGTCGGCGGTGTGGACGTCCATGAGGATCTGCTCAATCATCCACTTGGTCCAACCATAGGGGTTGGTCGCGGGCTTCTTGGGGTCCTCTTCGGTGACGGGCGGATTGTCCGGATCGCCGTAGACGGTCGAAGAACTCGAGAAGATGATGGACTTGCAACCGTGGTTGCGCATGACATCGATGAGCACCAGGGTGTTCTCGATATTGTTGTGATAGTACTCGACGGGCTTGCTCACCGACTCGCCAACGGCCTTAAAGCCGGCGAAGTGGATGACGCGGTCGATCTGGTGGGTATCGAAGATCTTGTTCATCGCATCGCGGTCGAGCACGTTGGCCTCGTAGAAGGTGAGGTTCTTGGCGGCCTCGTCGCCCACGATGGTCTTGACGCGGTCGATGGCAACGGCGCTGGAGTTGGAGAGGTCATCGACGACGACAACCTGGTAGCCACCCTCGAGCAGCTGAACGACGGTGTGCGAGCCGATAAAGCCGGCGCCGCCGGTAACGAGGACGCAGGTGTCTTTGGGGTCGAGTGCTTTGGACATGTAGTCTCCTATCGAATCAGGAACACTTCTTGAGGGGAGTATAGCGCAGCTGGGCGCGCCCAAAACACGCGGGTCAGGAAAACCAGAGGAATGATGTTAACGTACTCATAGGGTGTTATTTGCATAATTCTTACCTTTAGCGTGGGACGTATTTGCGAGCCGCTGACCATGCTTTTCCAGCCGTTCGTGGAAATAGTTGGGACAAGCGCGATGTGCGTTAATATGTTTGAGTTGAGCGACATATAAATAAGCATGTAACGGAGTACATATGTCACCAAACAACGATTCCATTTTTACGCAGGAGCTTTCGCGCCGCACTGCCCTCAAGGCTCTTTTCGGCGCTGCTTCCGCGGCTGTTCTTTTTGGCCTGCCCACCCGCGCCCATGCGGCTGAGGCCAGCCAAGAAACCACCGACAAACTGAATGCCGCCCAGGCCCAGCTCGACGAGGTCCAGGCTCAGCTCGACAGCATTGCCAATGAGTACGCGGCGCTCGCCAACAAGAATGCCCAGACCCTCAACGATATCGAAGGCGTACAGGGTCAGATCGACGACACTCAGGAGCAGATCGACACCAAGAAATCGGAGCTCAAGAAGAAGCGTAACGACCTTTCCGATCGCGTGGCGGCAAGCTACAAGTCGGGCGGTACCAATATCCTGTCGTTGCTGCTCGCTTCTGGCTCGTTTGAGGAGCTCGTCGCCAACGCGCATTACGTCGAGAAGATCAACAAGAGCGACCGTGACGCCATCGAGGACATCCAGACCATCCAGAAAGAGCTCGATACACAGAAGTCCGAGCTCGAGTCGCAAAAAGCCGACTTGGAGAAGCTCAAGGACCAGCAGACTGCTCAGATGCAGGACATGCAGGCCAAGCAGCAGGAGGTCCAGACGGTTCTGAACGGCCTCTCCGACGATGTCAAGGAGCTCATGGCCCAGCGCGATTCCGAGATTCTTGCTGCCGCTCAGGCCGAGGAGGCTGCCAAGAAGGCTGCCGCTGCCGCGGCTGCCGCAAACAAGAACAATTCCTACTCGGGGGGTTCAAGCTCGGGTGGCGGATCGTATGCGCCCGGAACTCCGCAGCAGAATGCCGGCTCGGGCAAGCAACAGGCCGTCGTCAACGCGTGCTACTCCACGCCTTCGCCGGGTCAGAATTGGTGCGCGGCGTGGGTTACCAACGTGTTCCGTAACGCCGGCGTGGGCTACTTTGGCGGCAATGCGTGCGACATGTTTAACGCCTGGTGCTACAGCTCCAATCGTTCGGCGCTGCAGGTGGGCATGATCGTGGCCGACTCGTCGCACAGCGGCACCGGTACGCCGGGTCTGCTGTACGGACACGTGGGCATCTATGTTGGCGGCGGCATCGTTATGAGCAACGAGGGCGCCATCACGTCGAGGTCGCTTGACTCGTTCATTGGGTTCTACGGCACTGGCTCTGGCGTGCGCTGGGGCTGGCTTGGCGGTATTGCGCTGTCGTAAAGCCGACTGGGCCGCGTGCCCGCCCGCAATATATTTGATTGCCTGCTCGGGCAGTCCTGCGCAAGACGAAGGCCACATTAAGTGGCCTTCTTTGCGTGCGGAACTCGCGATCAATCAAATATATTGCGGGCGGGCACGCGGCCCTCTCGGGTTCGGGGCGCTGCACACCGGACTGGTTTATCTGAATTAAAGAAAGTGAAGGCCCCTTTCGGGGCCTTCTTTTTAGAGGAATTCTCCGATTCGGTGGACTTCGGGTTGTAGGTCTACTCCGAATTGGTCTTTGACGGTTGCTTGGATGTGGCGGATGAGTTCGTCGACGTCGGCGGCGGTGGCGTGGTTGGCGTTGACGATGAAGCCGCAGTGTTTTTCGCTCACCTGCGCGCCGCCGACAGCATGGCCGCGCAGACCGGCATCCATGATGAGCTTGCCGGCAAAGTGGCCCTCGGGGCGCTTGAAAGTGGAACCGGCGCTCGGCATGTCGAGCGGCTGCTTGTCCTCGCGGCGTTGGCGGTAGTCGTCCATGTCGGCCTTGATCATCGCGGCGTTGCCCGGGGCGAGGTTAAAGGTGGCAGAGAGCACGATAAAGCCGTCGTCGGCGATGCGGCTCTTGCGATAGCCCAGGTTAAGCTCGTCGACATCGAACTCAATGATATTGCCGCTGCCGCGGGTGCCGTCGTCGAGCGCGCGGGCGGGCTTATAGACGCGCACGGACTCCAAAACATCGGCCATGCAGGCGCCGTAGGCACCGGCGTTCATATAGCAGGCGCCGCCGACCGAGCCGGGGATGCCCGAGAGGGGCTCCATGCCGGTGAGGCAGGCTTCGGCGGCAGCCGCGGCAACATCGGAAAGCAAGGCGCCGGCTGCTGCCGTAACATGCGTGCCGTCGACGGTGATGTTAGAGAGGCCTTCACCCAGTGCCACGACGACACCGCGGATACCCTTGTCACCGACGAGCAGGTCGGAACCGTTGCCCACGATGGTGAGTGGCAGATCGCAGCGGTAGCAGGTGTCAAGCGTGGCGACGAGTCCCTGCTCGGTATCGGGCGTGACAAAGACATCGGCCGGGCCGCCGATCTTAAACGTGGTGTGCTCGCGCATGGGCTCGCTCATGAGCACGTTGTCCTCGCCGGCAACACCGGCGAGCGCGCAGAGCAGGTCCTCGTTAAAAAAGTCATTCTCGTGCATACGAATATCCGCCTTATGGTGGTCGTTTTCATTAATCGAATGCAATATACCCCACCCGGATGGATTTGGTGCAAAGTAACCTGACCCCAATGCATCACATGGCGCAAAGGGGTTAGGTTGCTTTGCGCCAATCGCGGCGATAAAACAGCCGTCTACCGGATTGGTAAAGTGTTTATCATCAAGGTAGAGGGACGGTCGCTATACTTTCAAGAGATTGCGCGAATACTCGGAAGGAGCGAGATGGGCAACAAAGTTACTCTCAAGCAGATTGCCCAGGAGGTGGGGCTTTCCCCTTCGTCGGTCTCGCTTGTTCTCAACAATCGGCCTTGTCGCATCTCGGAAGAAAACCGCAAGCTCATCAAAGAGGTCGCGGCGCGCAACCATTATGTTCCTAACCAGATCGCGCGTAGCCTGGTCATGCGCGAGTCGCGCACACTGGGCCTTATTGTCCCTAACATCGAGAGCCGCTTTTTTGCCTCGCTCGCCGGCAGCTTGGAAAAGCGCTGCCGCGAGGACGGCTACGCGCTCTTTATTACCAGCTCGGGTGGAAGTGCCGAGGACGATCTGGAGCTGCTACGCCAGCTGGTGACGCGCGGCGTCGATGGCGTCTTTCTGGTGGTGGGTGACGAGTTCTCCGACGACCGCGCCCTGCGCGAAGAAGTCAGTCATCTCCCCATTCCGGCCGTGATGGTTGACCGTGCCATTGAGGGACTCGAGTGCGACAAGGTGATGTTCGACCACGAGATGGGCGGCTATATGGCCACCCGCTATCTAATCAAGCAGGGCCACCGTCGCATTGCCTGCTTGGTTAATGCGCGCCGTTCCAATACGGGTCGTAAACGTCTTGCCGGCTACGAGCGTGCGCTGCGCGAGGTGGGGCTGCCTATTGACGCGCGTTTGGAGTTTGAGAGCGAGTACTACATTCCGAGCGCATACGAGGCCTCGGAGGCGGTGCTCGCAACTGACGCTACCGCCGTGTTCGCAAGCTCGGATAACATTGCGCTGGGTCTGCTCAAGCGCCTGCATGAGATGGGGAAGAGCATCCCAAGCGATATCTCGGTCGTAAGCTATGACAACTCGGCAGCCGACGTTCTATTTGAGCCGGCGCTGACCGCGATTGAGCAGGATCCTGGTGTCCTCGCGGAGCATGCTTTTGGCTGTATGTCCAAGCGTCTTGCCGGCAGGGGCGGCAGGCGTGCCGAAGAGGTCGTTCTGGAGCCGGCGCTTATCGTTAAGGACAGCGTTCTCGAGCTTACCGAATGTAGCTAAGCGTACCTGTTTGTTTGCATAGATTGCATGCGGAGTGTCCGCTATTTGCCGGCGGGGCCGGGGTGCCTGCCTTGTTTTGAGAAGTTCGCTGAGCCCGCTTCTCAAAACAAGGCAGGCACCCCGGCCCTCGTCCGTGAACTCTTCCGCTGGGCGAGCCATAGACGCCGCGCACCGATAGGGTAAGGCGGCGGCTTGAAATTGGTGCTATATTCAGCTTGAGTTGTTTAATACTAGTACGGGAGGCTGATATGGGGCTGTTCAAGAAGAAAAACCCGCAGGATGCCTTTGATTCCGATGTGTTTACCATCACGGATACGATTTTGGACCCGCCGCGGTTTACGTTTTTGCCGGCTATCTACCAGGATGCCACGCATCGCAAGTGGGCCGTACATCAGCGCGGCGGCGAGCCGAAGATTTTTGACTATGCGGACGTGTTGCAGTGCGAAGTGGCCGAGGCGGGCGATCCGGAGGCCGAAGAAGCGGTCTCTAAACAGGAATTTGCCCAGCGTATCCTGGCAAATCCTGCCAAGGCGGCGAAAATAAACGCTGCCAAGCGTAATATGTGTCTTGGTATGGGCGTTGTTGTGGCGGTTCAGACGGGAAAAGACGAGGTTTCCAAATTAGAGATTCCCGTTATGACCGACGAAGTCAAACGCGATTCAAGTCTATATAAGTCGTATCGGAATGTCGCCGAGAAGATCAAGGCCGAATTTGATGCCATGGGAGGGCTGGCCTAATTTTGGCGGCATACGTTTCTGAATGAGGAGTCTGTGCAATGGCAGGCGAATCTTATGCAATTCCCCCCAAAGATCGTGCTGTTGAGGGAATTCTTTGGTATATCCAGCACCATCAGCTTGCCGGCGGCGATCGCCTGCCGGCCGAGCGCGTGCTGTGCGAAGAGATTGGCGTTTCGCGTACGGCGTTGCGTGCCGGTATCACGCGGCTCATCTCGTGTGGAACGCTTGAGAGCCGTCGCGGATCGGGCACGTATGTGTGTCCTCCCAAGCCGCTGAACATCTTTCAGGAAACATATAACTTCTCCGATGCTGTGCGGACTGCCGGCCTGCACCCCTCTTCTCGTCTGGTTTCCACCGGGACCATCGAGGCGGATAAGACGCTTGCCGACAAGCTTGGGGTGGCTGTAGGCGCCCCTTTGCTCCGCATGCAGCGCGTTCGACTTATTGAGGGCGAGCCGGCGTCAATCGAGACGGCTCACGTTAACCTGTCCCTGTGCCCATCGCTTCCCGAGCACGATTTTGAGTGCGAGAGCCTTTACGATGTCTTGCTCAAAGAAGGTGGCGTGCGTGTTGAGCATGGACGTGAGCATATCTCCATCTCGCGTTTGAACGTCGAAGAGGCCGAGCTGCTCCAGCAAGAAGAGGGAACGCCGGTGTTCTATGAGAGCTCGATCGAATTTGATAAGGACATGCGTTTTGTGGAGCATTGCAAATCGGTGATTTTGCCCACAAAGTTCCGCTTTGCCGATAACGGCGAAGAGAACGGCATGAGGAGCGTGGCAGGTGAACAATGGCTGAAACAGTAGATGCCACCCCGGTTTATATGCGCATTCGACGCCGCATCGAGGAACGTATCGAGCGCGGTATATATCCCACGGGTTCCATGATTCCGTCCGAAAAAGACCTTGCCGAGGAATTTGGTACGACACGCTTGACCATCCGAAGCGCTGTCGATGAGCTGGTTCGGCGCGGGCAGATTCGCCGTGTTCGGGGAAAAGGTGCCTTTGTGGCGCAGAAAGTACCTGCTTTTTTTGAACGCACGGTCGGTTTCCGTGAATCGGTCCGTGCTTCGGGCGGCGAGCCGTCCGTCCGTATTCTCGCGCGTTCCAAGCGTTATGCGGGGCCATATTACGCCGACCTGTTTGGCATCGCCGAGGACGACCTGCTCTATTCCGTTCGACGCCTGAACTGCATAAACGGTAGCCCCGTATCGATTGAGACGGCGCTGATTCCCTGCCTGCTGTTTCCCACAATCGAAGATATTGACGTGTCGGTCTTCAGTTTGTACGAGACCTATGAGATGCTGGGCCGAAAGCCAGTCATGGCACAGGAAAAGCTCGATATCGAAGCGCTGGGCGCACGAGATGCCGGCCTCCTTGGACTGGAACAGGGCGATCTTGTTTTGCTTTTGGAATGCGTGAGCTATGACGCGAGCGGTCAGGCTATCGAGTATGTAAAGTCCTTCAATCGTGGCGATACGGGCGGCTACACCTATACGTACTAGCTGGTATTCTGTGAATAACGGCTGGGAAACTAACCAGTTTTGATCGTTGGGTCAGCTGTATATACAACCTTACAGGGCTCAAAATCGACCGTTCGCCGATGGGGATAAATTAATCGACAAAGAGGTATCAAAAAGCCGTAACCTGTAACTGTGATTGGTATCAAATACTAATGATTTGTTACGAGGTGAGACGATGAAGATGCTCGATTACGTTCAGCTTGCCCATGTGCGTATGGGGGAGAACCTCGAGCGTTCGTCTGAGCTGGTAGCGCAGCTCGTTGATATTTTCCAGTCCGGTTCTTTTGACGCGCTGCGCATCGTTGCTTCGGGTTCGTCGCGCCATGCCGCCGATTGCGCCCGCGATTACCTGCAAGATGCCCTGCAAATGCAGGTGTCCGTTGTGACGCCCGAGGCCTTCGTCGATTTTGAACACACCTATCCGCAGCATGTGCTCAACATTGCCGTTTCGCAGAGTGGCTATTCGACCAATACGATTGCGGCGCTCGATTACATGCGCGCACACGATATGGCTGCAGTTGCGCTCACGGCAAACGTCGAGGCACCCATCAAGGAACACGCTGACATCGTTCTTGACTACGGTGTGGGCGTCGAGTCGGTGGACTTTGTGACTCTGGGCGTTGAGGTTCTCGTTGAGTACCTGGTGCTCTTTGGTATTTACGGCGGTCAGGCGCGCGGAACGATTGACGCCAAGGGCGTTGCCCAGCGTCTTGACGACCTGCGCGAGGCTATCCATGCCAATGCCGTGATGTGCAAGACCGCCGAGGCATATGTCCAAGACCACATGCTCGAGCTTTCTGAGCACACGCCCGCCATGGTCGTCGGCAACGGCCCCAACTATGGCGTTGCCGAAGAGGCGGCCCTCAAGCTGAGCGAGACCATCAAGATTCCTGCCATGCATCACGAAGGCGAGGAGTTCGTCCACGGTCCCGAGATGCAGATCGTTCCGGGCTATCTGGTGTTTATCGTCGACGATCCGCAGGGGTCGGAGCGTCTTGCGAATATCGCTGATGCGCTATCGAACGTTACGACAAAAACGGTGCTGCTCACGGCCCATCCCAAGGGTAGGGCTCACGAGGTTGCGGTGCCTCAGGTGGCTCCGCTGCTCAGCGCAATTCCCAATCTTGTGTTCTTCCAGACGATTGCGGCCATGATAGCCGAGCGTCTGAAGTCATGGGACGTGCACCCGTATCTTGATGCCGTCTCCAAGCAAATGGAGGTCAAGGCAGAGGGCTACGAAGAGTCAGTCAATGCGCTTAAGGCCAAAGCGGCCGAGTGTTACGGAATGTAAGCGGGTTTTGATGCCCGTTGGCATGGGGGATGTGGAAACAACCCCAGAAAGGAGAGACAAATGAAGGAAACCGAGAAGATCGAGATCATGCATTTCGACCAGGAGGGCTATCTCGAGGACGGCAAGGCGCTCTACGAGACCGGCAAGAAGATGACCGCGCTCGCCGACAAGGTCGCCGACGAGGGCTACGACGCCGTGTTCCTGATGGGCGTCGGCGGCACCTGGGACGAGCTCATGCAGCTCGAGTACCTCA
>CABRDE010000055.1:0-47111 GCA_902469665.1 uncultured Collinsella sp.
AAAAGCCGTGCCGCCAGCGCCCCGCGCGCCGGCCAGCAGCAGTTTGCTGCCCCGCAGCAGCAGCGCCCCGCCGCCATGCCCCAGCAGCAGCCGACGCCTCGCGCCGCCGCCCCCGACCCGCTTGCCGTAGCGGATCCCTTCGCGCCTAGCGTCCCCGATCCCGCCGCTCCTATCCCGGTGCCGCAGACCGTCTCGCGCGACGCGCTTGCCGGCATGGGCGGAGCCGCCGCGACCGGTGCCGCCGTGGGCCTAGGCGCTGCAGCCGGCATCGCCTCCAACATGGCGAGCACTCGCGCCCCGCAGCGCCCGCTCGCCCAGCTCGTCGACGTCGTGAGCGGCGAGAGCCATAGCATCACCTCCGCACAGGTGACCATCGGTCGCGAGCGTTCGGTTTCGGACATCGCCCTGCGCGACCCCAACGTGTCGCGCCGTCACGCCCAGCTCACCTTTACCGGTTCGGACTGGTCGATCGAGGACCTCAATTCCACCAACGGCACGCTCGTCAACAACCGCCGCATCACGCGCTGCCCGCTGCGCAACGGCGATCTGCTGACGTTTGGCCTGAGCACCTTTGAATTTAGGGGATAGTCGCTTATGAACATCGATATCGTCCTTTTTGCAGGCCGCATCGTCCTGGTCGCCCTGCTCTACATCTTCCTGTTCGCCGTCATGAAAACCGGCGTGGGACTCGTACGCGGCCAGCGCCGCGACTCCGCTATCTGGACGATCGATGTGGACAAGGGTCCGCGCGGCATCCGTGGCATCCATGTAGATATGCTCGGCCCCGTCATCGTGGGCCGCTCGCCGTCCTCGGACATCTGCATCAACGAACCGTTTGTCTCGGCCTCGCACGCACGCTTTTCGCTGCAGGGCCCGGCACTCATCATCGAAGACCTCAACTCGCTGAACGGCACGCTCGTTAACGGCCGTCAGCTGGTGGAGCCCGCAACGCTGCGCGAGGGCGATGAAGTCCAGATTGGCGACGTGGTCATGAAGGTGAACCGTCGATGATCGACGAGGAGAACAAGTCCGCAACCATGCCCGAGACGCCAACTGCCCCCGCAGCTGCGCCGGCTCATGCCGCTCCGGCGCGCCCTGCGACCGTGGAGCCCGAGGACACCGTGTTCTCCCTGCCTCTTTCGCATGTAACTCAAGAATATCCGGCACTCGTCGATGACGAGGACGCCGACACCGAGCAGCTCGACGCCCCCATCGGCGCGCACGCTGCCGAGCAGTCCGCGGAACCGGAGGCAACGCCCGCACCGGCTCACTTTGCCGAGCCCGTCGCCGAGGCGATTAACGAGAGCGCTGCCGTGTTTGCCGCCCCCGAGCCTGCCGCGCCGGTATTCCCCGTCGCCCCGGCAAGCGAGGCGGCACCCGCGCCCGCAACGCCTGCCGAAGTCGAGCAGCCCGTTGCCGCGCCCGCCGCAGCTCCCGAGCCCTCCGCTCAACCCCAGAGCACGCCCGCGCCGTCGCACTTTGCGACGCCCGAGCCGACGGCCGTCGAGCCGCAGCAGGACGGCGATCCCGCCGACCGCGTAACCGAAGATCTCAACCTTCCGGACGTCTCCGACGCCGAGTCGGGCAACGATGCCGACACCGTCTCCCCCGGCGACACCGCCGAAATCGATGTCGCCGCCGTGGAGGCAAAGCTCAAAGATCCCGGCTCGACCATGAGCTTTGAGCCGCTGACCGACGAGCGCATCGAGACCGACTCGACCTACGACGCCGGCACCACCACACAGCTTATGTGGGGCGCCCGCTCCGACGTCGGATGTGTGCGCCCGCACAATGAGGACTCCTATCTGGTGCAGTCGCCGCTCTTTTGCGTGTGCGACGGCATGGGAGGACACGCCGCCGGCGAGGTGGCATCCTCCATCGCCGTCGAAACCATCGCCAAGACGGCGCCGCAGTCCGCCGACGCCGCGCGCCTGGCCGCAGCCGTCGAGGCCGCCAACGCCGCCGTGATCGAGGCCGCCCTCAACGGCCTGGGCAAACCCGGCATGGGATGTACGGCCACCTGCGCCTACATCGAAAACGACACGCTCGCCATCGCCCACGTGGGCGACTCGCGCGCCTACCTGCTCCACGAGGGTACGCTCATCCGCGTGACCCGCGACCATTCCTACGTGGAGGAGCTCGTGGATGCCGGCGAGATTACGGCCGACGAGGCCCGCGTCCACCCCAACCGCTCGGTCATCACCCGCGCGCTGGGCTCGGATCCCGCTATGTATGCCGACCACTTTACCCTGCACATCGAGGAAGGCGACCGCCTGATTCTGTGCTCCGACGGTCTTTCGAGCATGATTCCCGATAGCGATATCGAGAACATCGCTACGCAGTCCTCGAGCGCACAGATCTGTGTCGACAACTTGGTGGACGCGGCGCTCGCCGCCGGCGGCCACGACAATGTGACCGTGGTGGTCGTCGACCTGGTCGACGACGGCGTCATGCGCGAGGCAAAACGCGTCCGACGCCGCAATGTCACCATCGCCACCGTCTTGGCCCTTGTCTTTGTGCTGATAGCAGGCATCTGGGCATACACGGGCGTCACCGGCTCCTATTACTTGGGAACCTACCACGGCAATGTCGCCGTCTGGCGCGGCCTGCCCGGCAAGACGCTCGGGGTCGAGCTCCACTGGCTCGAAAGCGAAACCAGCATCAAGCTGTCCGACCTGCCCGAAGACACGCAAAACCGCCTGAAGGCAGGCATTCCGCAAACGAGTGTCGACGATGCGCAGGACACCATTTCCAAGTACCGCCATCAGATTGACGAGGAGCAGACCCGTCAGGTGATTGACGCGCAAACGATTCGCGACAACACCAATCAGGAATCCACCTCCGAGTCAGATTCCGAGAAAACCGCCGAACAGTCAGCCGAGGCCGAAGCCTC
Source organism: uncultured Collinsella sp. (assembly GCA_902469665.1). GTDB lineage: Bacteria > Actinomycetota > Coriobacteriia > Coriobacteriales > Coriobacteriaceae > Collinsella. The sequence goes on from CABRDE010000055.1 coordinate 2,894, forward strand.
CGATAAGAATTAGAAAGGGAGTGCCGCTTATGAGTCGCCGCAACACCGAACTGCTCTTGCTCATCGCCTCGGCGTTCCCCGTCATCCTGCTCTATGCGATGTACGTGCTCACCGCGGGTGCCACGATTTCCTTTGAGACGCTCGCCGTGCCGATCGGCCTGTTCGCCGCCTTCGCCGCGGCGCATATCGCCGTACGCATCCTGGCGCCCGGCGCCGATCCCGCCATCCTGCCCATCGTCTTTGTGCTCTCGGGCATCGGCATCACATTCGTGACGCGCCTGGCCCCCGACCTCGCCATCTCGCAGCTCATCATCTTGTTTGTCTCGGTGGCGCTCATGGTGGGAACGCTCGCACTGGTCAAGAACCTCGACGTGGTCATGCGCTACAAGTACACCTTTGGCATTATCGGCATCATCCTGCTGATGCTGCCGATCTTTATCGGCACCACGATCTCGGGCTCCAAGCTGTGGATTCGCATCGCGGGCTTCACCATCCAGCCCGGCGAGTTCGCCAAGGTCTTCATCGTCTTGTTCCTGGCAGGCTATCTGGCCGAGAACCGCGAGCTGCTCTCCATCTCCAACCGCAAGATCTTGGGCCTCAAGATTCCGCGCTTCCGCCTGCTGCTGCCGCTGTTTGCCGTGTGGGGCGTGTGCCTGCTCATCGTCGTCTTCGAACGCGACCTGGGCTCGGCCGTCCTGTTCTACACCATCTTTTTGCTGATGCTCTATGTTGCCACGGGACGCTTTTCGTACGTCATCATCGGCCTTGCGCTGCTGGCCGTTGGAGCCGTGGGCGCCTACAAGTTCCTGTCGCACGTGCAAGTGCGCTTTCAGGTCTGGGTCGATCCGTTTAAGGATGCCCAGGGCCAGGGCTACCAGATCGTACAGTCACTTTACTCACTGGCTGACGGCGGCCTGGTTGGCGTCGGCATCGGCAACGGCATGGCAAACAACATCCCCGTCGTCGAGTCCGACTTCATCTTCTCGGCCATCGGCGAGGAAATGGGCCTTTTGGGCGGCGGCGCCGTGCTCATCCTGTTTATGCTTTTTGCCGTGCGTGGCCTCACCACGGCAGCCCGCGCCAAGTCCGACCTTGCCGCCTTTAGCGCGACCGGCCTTACGGCGGCCATCAGCTTCCAGGCATTCTTAATCGTTGGCGGCGTAACCCGCCTGATCCCGCTGACCGGCGTCACCCTGCCCTTTATGAGCCAGGGCGGCTCCTCGCTGCTGGCGAGCTTTATCATCGTCGCGCTGCTGCTGCGCGCCGGCGACGAGGCAACCGGATGCGAAGCCGAGCTCACCGGCACCGGCACCATGGCCGCCATCACCGATGACCAGGTCGCATCCGCCGCTGCCCCGACCGGTACGCGTTTTGCCAACGTGCCTTCCTACAGCCACGGCAACCACTCCGCGGGCTCTCGCATGCGTCGTCGCCTGCTCGACACGCCTGAGTCCGGCGTGCTCGGCCGCGTGGCGCTTGCCAACCGTCTGACTCGTGCCGTGTTTGCCTTTACGGCGCTGTTCGCCATCCTTATCGGCAACCTCACCTATGTCCAGGTCATCAAGGCGAAGGACTATCAGGACATGCCGACCAACAACCACACCATCGCCCGCTCCAAGTACATCCAGCGTGGCTCCATCATCACGTCCGACGGCGTGACACTAGCCGAGTCGCTGCAGCAGGAGGACGGCACCTACGCCCGCTCCTACCCCAACGGCAACATGGCCGCGCACGTGGTGGGCTACGTGAGCCAGCAATACGGCACCGCCGGCATCGAGAGCGTCATGAACGATACGCTCACCGGCTCCAAGGATTACTCCAGCTGGAACAACGCCATCGCGTCGCTCGCGGGACAGACACAGCCGGGCAATACCGCCAAGCTCACCATCGACTCGCGCATCCAGACGGCTGCCGAGCAGGCGCTCAAAGGCTTTAAGGGTGCTGTGGTGGTCATGGATCCGCGCACCGGTGCGGTCCTTGCGTGCGCGAGCTCGCCCACCTATGACAACACCAACATCGATGCCCTGATGCAGTCGGGCGGTGGCGAGGACGGCTCCATGTACGACCGCGCCATGGACGCGCTCTACACCCCGGGCTCGACCTTTAAGGTCGTCACACTCTCCGCGGCGCTCGAAACCGGCACCGCCAGCCTTACCAGCACGTACCAGGCGCCCGGCTCCATGGACATCGGCAACGCGCCGGTCACCAACTATGCCAACGAGAGCTACGGCACCATCAGCCTGCAGCAGGCCTTCGCCGTGTCGTCTAACGTCGTCTTTGGCCAGGTGGCAAACGAGGTCGGCGCCAACTCGCTGGTACAGTTTGCCAACGCCTTTGGCTATGGGCAAAAGCTGGGTCAGGACCTTACCGCCGCGGCCTCCATCATGGCCGACCCGTCGCTTATGACCGAATGGGAGACCGCTTGGGCAGGCGCTGGCCAGCCCGTCGGCATGGACCACACGCCTGGCCCGCAGACCACCGTTATGCAGAATTGCGTGATCGCTGCCGCTATCGCCAACAGCGGCGTGGTCATGGACCCGTTCTTTGTGTCCCAGATACTCGCCCCGGACGGAACCGTGGTTAAGACCACGCAGTCCCGCTCGCTGGGCCAGGCTGTCAGCTCTGCCACGGCCGACCAGGTCAAGCAGGCCATGCTCGCCGTCGTCCAGTCCGGCACCGGCACCGATGCCCAGATTCCGGGCGTCAAGGTTGCCGGCAAGACCGGTTCGGCCGAGACCGGCGGCACCAACGTCAACTCTATGTTTGTTGGCTTTGCACCTTACGATTCACCCACGGTTGCCATCTCGGTGGCCCTGGAAGATTACGACAAACACGACGTCGAGGCGGCCAAGATTGCCGGCATCGTCCTGACCGCGGCGCTCGCCGCACAGGGAGCGTGATGCCCATGATCAAAGCGGATACTTATGGCGCGCCGCGGCCGATGAGCTAGCGGCAACGCGCCACACGGCCCCGGCGGCCACACGTTTGGTACTACACACATCGTTGAGCGAATAGTTATGTTAGGAGCAGGAATGGAACAGAGGGTCCTCGGGGGAAGATACCTCCTCAAGGATAAGGTGGGAACGGGCGGTATGGCGACCGTCTTCCGTGCACAGGATCAGGTCCTCGACCGCACGGTTGCCGTCAAGATCATGCTGCCGCAGTATGCCGGCGACGCCACCTTCGCCGCCCGCTTTAAGCAGGAGGCCCAGGCAGCGGCCGGCCTGTCCTCCCCCTATATCGTGGGCGTCTACGACTGGGGCAAGGACGGCGACACCTATTACATCGTCATGGAGTACCTGCGCGGTACCGACCTTAAGAGCGGCATCAAGAGCCACGGCGCCCTCGATCCCAAGAAGGTCGCGCAGATCGGCTCGCAGATCAGCTCCGCGCTTTCGGTCGCACACAAGCACGAGATCATCCACCGCGACATTAAGCCGCAAAACATCATGGTGCTGCCCGACGGCAACATCAAGGTGATGGACTTTGGTATCGCGCGCGCCAAGAACAGCCATCTCACGCAGGATAACAACGTGCTGGGCACCGCCCACTATGTAAGCCCCGAGCAGACCCGCGGCCAGGACCTCGGCCCCACCTCGGATATCTACTCGCTGGGTGTCGTCATGTACGAGTGCGCCACCGGTCGCGTACCCTTTGACGGCGACGACGCCATCTCGGTCGCGCTCAAGCAGGTCAACGAGCTCCCCATCCCGCCGAGCCAGATCAACTCCGGCGTCGATGCCGATCTGGAGCGCATCATCCTCAAGTGCATGGAGAAGGACCCGGCAAACCGCTTCCAGACGGCCGACGAGCTGCGCCAGGTGCTCAACAGCTACCTGTCCGGCCGTGCCGTCAACGTCTCGGAGCCCACGCGCATCATCGGTGCCGCCGGCGACCTGGGTGCCACCAAGACCCGCGAGCTTTCCGACTCAACGCGCGCTATGGTTCGTCCCGTCTCGGGCGTGAGCGGTCAGAACACCGCCCGTAGCGCTGTCTCGGGCTCCACGGGCTCCTACGAGGTCGAGAAGCCTAAGTCCAACAAGAATAAGATTATAGCCGCCGTGATTGCCGCCGTCGCCGTGATTGGCGTTGTAGTGGCCTTTGCCACGGGCATGTTCAGTGGCGAACAGGTCACGGTGCCCGACGTGCTGGGCAAGGACCAGGAAACCGCTATTGAGCTGATCAAGGAAGCCGGCCTTGAGGTTGGCACCGTCGACCAGAGCTACAACGACGATGTCGACGAGGGAAAGGTCGCCGAGCAGACCCCCAACGGCAACACCAAGAAGGCCAAGGGCACGAGGGTGAACCTGGTAGTCTCCAAGGGCCCTAAGCCCTCCGAGAAGGTTGAGGTTCCGCAGCTCGTCGGCCTGACCAAGGACCAGGCCGAGGCCGCACTGGCAAGCGTGGGCCTGAAGGGCAGCGCTTCGGAGGAAGCCAATGAGGCCGAAGAAGGCCAGGTCTTTGAGCAGAGCACTGTTGCCGGCAAGGAGGTCGAGAAGGGCACGACCATCTCGTACAAGGTCTCCAGCGGCCCGGACACCACCTCGGTGCCCGATCTGACCGACATGACTGAGGCCCAGGCGCGCAACGCTCTCGACATGGCTGGCTTTGGCGTCGACGTGAGCTACCAGGAAAACGACTCGGTTACCGAGGGTACCGTAATTAGCTGGAACCCCAGCGGCAAGCAGAAGCCCGGTGCCACGATCACCGTCGTCATCGCCAAGAAGTCCGGCAAGGCCAGCGTCCCGGGCAACCTGTACGGCAAGAGCATCTCCGCCGCCGTCACCGCGCTCAACAACGCCGGGTTCTACAACATCGCATTCTGCGATCAGAACGGCAACCCCGTGAGTGGCAACGAGAATGCCACCGTTACGGGCGTCTCCCCCACCGGCAAGCAGTCCACCGACAGCACGATTACGCTGACGGTTTCTATCTCCGGCTCCGGCGACGACTCCGAGTCTAGCAACTAACGTCGATCGCTTGTTGCTCCGAGCGGTTTAGACCGCAAACACATTCGCTCAGAAGCGCCCGCTTGCTCCCCCAGCAAGCGGGCGCTTTTATTTTGACTCGGAATTGCCGCCCATGGCTGAACGTGACTTTAAACCAGAAGAGCCCGGCACCGTGGTGGTACCGGGCTCGGCAAATCTCTGGTGTCCCCGGGCGGATTCGAAAACTCCCCCCCGCGGGGAAATTGGTGACGCGGGCGTCGACGGCCCGAATCCGCCGGCGGCCCCCACAAACCAGAAACGGCGCCGCTCTCGCGACGCCGTCATATTCCCTGGTGCCCCCGGGCGGATTCGAACCGTCGACACCCGCTTTAGGAGAGCGGTGCTCTATCCCCTGAGCTACGGAGGCATGTTGCACTAGTGTAGCAGATTTACTGCATCGCCATACACCCCATGACCAGACTTCAAAGTTGCGGTGGAATAGTTCCTGCCTAAAGCATCTAAAGCCGCATTTAGGAACTATTCCACCGCAACTTATGAGGGGCTAGTTACCTTTGTGGAAGAGGTTTTTGATAACGGAGGGGATGCTCTTGGCGCCCTTGGCCGTCACATCGATAAAGTCGGGCGAACGCACAAGCTTATCCTCGTCGACGTACTTGCGGACAGCACGAAGCGTCTCTTTGTCGTCGCGCGTCGAAAACGTAAAGTGACCGTTGTCCTTGGTGAAGATGGCAAAACGCGTGATCTTCTTGGTGCCGCGTAAAACCTCGGCGGCAATATAGTCGACCTCGTCCCACGGGATTTGAATATAATCCTCGGGATTGCGCTCGTTGTAATACTCGAACGCCTTATTGCCCACCATCACGTTACCGTGGCTGGTAAGCCCCATCAGGCAGGTTGCCGGCGTTGCCAGATCGACCGTGCTGTTCTGAGATTGCGCCATGCGCGCCTCGCCCTCCAAATAAAACAATCGGACCGCATCCAGTGTACCCACCGGGTGCGGTCCGTTTCAATGGCTCAAAAGCCCTTGCCTAGCAATTCTCGGTCTTAAGCCGAAACGTGCTTACATGAAGCCGCAGACGCGACCGATGATGCCGATGGCGAAGAGAGCCAGGATGATGACGATCGGGCTGACCTTCTTCTTGAGGAGCTTGCAGACCAGCAGGGTCAGGCACACGGCGGCAAGGCCGGGGATGAGCTGATCGAGGTTGGCCTGAAGCGTGGTGACCTTCACCTGATCAAGGGCGTTAGCACCGATGGAGTTGTACATCGTCAGTGCTTCCTTGACACCCTCAGAACCGGAGGGCAGGTTAGCCCAGTCGATAAAGGCGCCAGCAGACTGCGTGACCTTGGAGACGACCGGGGTGAAGGAGATGGACACCCAGCGCTCGACCAGGGCGCCGATGATGAACATACCCAGGATGGAAGCACCCTCGGTGACCTTGCCCATCAGACCGCCGGAGAGGTCCTTGGCGATGGAGGAGCCGACCTTGTAGCCAAACTCCTGCGTGTACCACAGGAAGGCGTAACGGATGATGTTCCACGCGAAGAAGAACAGCAGCGGACCGGCGATGCTGCCGGACAGGGCCAGGGAAGCGCCCAGAGCGCCCAGAATCGGGCGAAGGGTGAACCAGAAGGCGGGGTCGCCGACGCCGGCGAGCGGGCCCATCATACCGACCTTGACGCCCTGAATGGCGACGTCGTCAATCGGGGCACCGTTGGCGCGCTCCTCCTCGAGAGCGAGGGTAACGCCAATGACGGGGGCGGAAACATAGGGGTGGGTGTTATAGAACTCCAGGTGGCGCTTAAGAGCGGCAATCTGGTCATCCTTGCTGGTGTAGAGCTTCTTGATCGCAGGGATCATTGCGAAGCACCAGCCGCCGTTCTGCATACGCTCGTAGTTCCACGAGCCCTGAAGGAACTGATGACGGAAGCAAACCTTCTTGCGGTCAGCCTTGGTGAGCTGAATCTTGTTCTCTGCCATATGTATCACTCCCCTCCTACTCGTAATCGTTCAGAATGTCGCCGAGCGGGTCACCGGAGCCGCCGCCCATGCCGCCACCCTGCTTGGCCAGATCCTTAAGGCCAAGGTAGATGAGGGCAAGGGAGATGCCGATGAGGCCAAGGGCGATCAGCGTGAGCTGAGGGATGGCAGCAAGGACAAAGCCGAGGATGAAGAACGGCCAAGTCTCCTTGGTGGCCATCATGTTGATGACCATGGCGTAACCGACGGAAGCGACCATGCCGCCGCCGACAGCCATACCGCCGGACAGCCAGTCGGGCATAGCGTTAAGCGCGTTGGTAACAGCCTCGGCCGGGATGATGCACAGAAGTACTGCCGGGATGGCGATACGAAGGCCCTGCATGAGGATGGCAGCGTACTGCCAGCGCTCGATGCCGGAGAAGTCGCCCTTCTCGGCGCAACCGTCCATGGCGTGAGCGATAGCGGTAGCCAGGGTACGGCAGATCATGGTCAGGAACAGACCAGCGACCGACAGCGGGACGGCGACGGCGATGGCGGCGGTAACGGCCTTTGCCGAATCAGTGGCGCCACCGTTGAGGGCGAGCACCATGATGATCGAAGAAGCGACCGAGGCCAGAGCGGCGTCAGGCGCGACAGCGGCGCCAACGTTAGCCCAGCCAAGGGCCATCATCTGGAGCGAACCGCCCAGGAGGATGCCCTCCTGAAGGTGACCGGTTACGAGACCGATAAGCGTGCATGCCACGAGCGGCTGATGGAACTGGAACTCATCCAGAACGCCTTCCATACCGGCAAGCAACGCGACAATCGCAACAAGCAGAATAGTGATTGCAGACATGTATCGGACCCTCCTTTACTATGCTTGAGCGGCCAGTTCGGCCTTAGCTTTCTTCAACATGGCGTCGAGATCCTCGGAGGAATCCGAAGGAACCTTGCGGACCTCGAACTTGACGCCCTTGGCCTTAAGGGCCTCGAGAGTCTTGACGTCGTCATCGCCCATAGCGACGGCGTTGGTGACGACGACCTTGCCCTTGGAGTGAGCCATGGAACCGATGTTGACTTCCTTGATGTCGACGCCGGCCTCGATGGCCTTGAGCAGATCCTGCGGGTTCTCAAAGAGCAGCATGGCCTTGGTGTCACCAAAGCGCGTGTCCTTGACGACCTCGGCCATCTTCTTGATGGGCACGACGTTGGCATGGACTCCCGGAGGGGCAGCCTGCTCGATCATGGTCTTACGGAGCTCGTCGTGAGCAACGCCGTCGGAAACCACGATGATGCGGTTGGGGTTGATCTGCTTGGTCCACGTGGTGGCCACCTGACCATGAAGCAGACGGGTGTCGATACGGACGTGGGCAATCTTGATGTGCCCGTCGCCGATGACCGTTCCCGGAGGAATGGCGCCTGCAGGAGCAGCGGCGGCCGCAGCCGGCTTCTTCTCCTCGGGCTCCAGAGACTCGGGCTTGACGCGCACGCCAGCCTTAGCCTCAGTCACGAGATGTTTTGCGATCGCATGTGCAGTGTTCTTTGCGTCAAAGCGCTGCGAATATGCCTCGATGAGCATAGGCAGGTTGACACCGGTGACGATAGCCCAGGAATCGTGGCCCTCGATGAGCCCGCTGATCTGGTTGAACGGCGTGCCGCCCCACAGATCAACGAGGAAGAGCACCTGCTCCTGGTCCTCGAAGGAAGCGACTGCTTCCTCGACCTTGGCACGGAAATCGTCGGGGCCCATGCTCGGCTCGAGCGAGACCACGGCAACAGACGGCTGATCGCCAAAGACCATCGAGCCCGTCTGCTTGATTCCAGCTGCCAAGTCCCCGTGGCTAGCAAGAACAATACTTACCATCACATAACCTCCTTTTTGTCTACGTATTTCCTACACGACATGAAAGGAGTATACCTGTTTGGATTGTGGAATTATAGCTAAATTCGCAAAAGGTGGATTATTTGTTTAAACGTCTAAGTTTGTTACAAATTGATTACATTGCTGATTTACAGCTCATTGCCTGCTAAAACGTGATTTTCCGATTGCTTTCAAAGACATATAAAGGTGCACTGTTCGTTAAGACCGCTTTTAGGTGGATCCCAATGCGTCTGCGTGCCGCCATTTTGTTTAAACAGACATGACTTAACTAACCGAAGCAAATATGTTTAGAACTCTAGCCCATGCAGTCATTGGATGTTAGGCGATGTGGAGTGGGTTGGCGGCGTCGACGGCATCGGGTGCGTCGGAGAGGCCGTCAGGAGCAGCGTCTGCCGGGTCCTCGTCGGGAGTCTCGATCTGTTTGATCATTACCTCTTGGCCCTGCAGCAAATAGGTCTCGCCGCTACCGCAATGGGGACAGGTCTTGCCGTGCTCGACCGTCGCGTAGTCGCGGCCGCACGCCTCGCAATGTGTAACGGCCTCGACGAGCTCCACGATAAGCTCCGCGCCCTGCGCGATAGGCTTTTTATCTGCTGCCCAGCGCCAAGCGTCGAGCAGCAAGTCGGGAACGACGCCCGAGACCTCGCCCAGCAGCAGCGTGACGCTCAAAACGCGACGCACGCCATGAGCGCGCGCCACATTCTCAACATCACGAATGATGTGATACACGATTCCCAATTCATGCAAGGCGAAACCCTTTCTGCAGAGGTTGATTCGATGCAAACTCAAAGCAAGGGGACGACGAGATCTAGTCTGCGCCGTCCCCTTACCCGCCATGGCTACCTATTTACGACCAAATTTAATCTTGATGGCACGCTTTAGAGCATACTTGCCAAGGCTTGGGAGCTTTTGCTCGTATTTGACCATCGTTGAGCACTCGGGGCGGTCGCGATCCAGATGGATGGCGTCGAACGCGCACTTGGTGGTGCACAGGCCGCAGCCGATGCACTTGTTGGGGTCGACGATCGAGGCGCCGCAGCCCAGGCAGCGGGCGGTCTCGGCGCGCACCTGCTCCTCGGTAAAGGTCTCAACATACTCGCTAAACGGCGCAGCCTTCTCGCGTTCGCGGTCCACATGCGCAACCTCGCGGCTCGCGTTGTCGTAGCTCTCGAGCACAACGTCGTCGCGGTCGAGCGCGGTGTAGCGGCGCTGGTTGCGGCCGATGGTGAGCGTGGAGCCCGGCTGCACAAAGCGATGGATGGACACCGCAGCCTCGTGGCCGGCGGCGATAGCGTCGATGGCAAAGCTGGGGCCAGTGTAGACGTCGCCGCCCACAAAGATGTCTGGCTCGGCGGTCTGGTAGGTCTGGGGATCGGCAAGGGCACCCTGGCCGCGGCCGAGCTCCACCTTGGAGCCAGCCAGCAGGTCGCCCCACACAATGGACTGGCCAATCGACATGACGACACGGTCGGCATCGACACGGCGCAGATCGTTCTCGTCGTACTCGGGCGCAAAACGGCCCTCGTCGTCAAAGACACGCGTGCAGCGCTTGAAGGTGATACCGCACACACGACCGGCCTCGTCCAGGTGAATCTCCTTGGGGCCCCAGCCGCAGCTGATGTGAGCGCCGTCCTCAACGGCCTCGCGACGTTCCTCCTCGCTGGCGGGCATCTGGGCCTCGCTCTCCAGGCAGAACATCTCAACATGCTCGGAGCCCAGACGGCAGGCGTTGCGGGCAACGTCGATGGCCACGTTGCCGCCGCCCACCACAATGGTGCGGCCGGACAGGGTATCGATCTTGCCGCTGTTAACCTCGCGAAGGAAGTCGACGGCCACGGTCACGTCCTCGGCATCCTCGCCCGGAATACCGGCAAGGCGGCCACCCTGGCAGCCAATAGCCACGTAGAAGGCCTTAAAGCCCTGCTCGCGCAGCTCGTCGAGCGTCACGTCGCGACCGACCTCCACGCCATAGCGGAACTCGGCACCCATCAGGCGAATGATCTCGACCTCGGCCTCGATAACGTCCTTCTCCAGCTTAAAGCTGGGAATACCGTAGGTGAGCATGCCGCCCGGGCGCTCGTTCTTCTCGAATACGACGGGCTTGTAGCCCTTCTCGGCCAGATAAAAAGCGCAGGACAGACCGGCCGGGCCGGCACCGATGATGGCGATCTTCTGGTCGAAGCCGCCGGCACGCGTCGGGGTCACCACAGGTGGGACATAGCGGGTCGCGGCGTCCAGATCGCGCTGGGCGATAAACTTCTTGACCTCGTCGATGGCCACGGCGGCGTCCACACGGCCGCGGGTGCAGGCATCCTCACAGCGGCGGTTGCACACACGGCCGCAGATAGCGGGCAGCGGGTTCTCGCGCTTGATGAGCGCCAGCGCCTCGTCATAGCGACCCTGCGCCGCGAGCTTCAAATAGCCCTGAACGGCAACATGCGCGGGGCAGGCCGTCTTGCAGGGCGCGGTGCCGGACTTGTGCGTCTCGATGCGGTTGTCATTGCGGTAGTTGGGCGACCACTTGGTGTGGTCCCATTTGGTGGCATCGGGCAGCTCCTGGCGCGGATACTCGGGCACCTGTCCGCCGGCCTTTTTGCTGCAGAGCTTTTGGCCCAGCTTGGCGGCGCCGGCCGGGCATACCTCAACGCAGCGACCGCAGGCAACGCACTTGTCCTTCTCGACCTTGGCGACATAGGCCGAGCGTGACAGGTTGGGCGTGTTGAACAGCTGCGAGGTGCGCAGGGCGTAGCACACGTTGACGTTGCAGTTGCAGATGGCGAAGATCTTGTTCTCGCCGTCGATGTTGGTGATCTGGTGCACAAAGCCGTTGTCCTCGGCCTGGCGCAGGATGTCGTAAACCTCGTCGCGGGTCACGTAATGGCCACGATCGGTCTCGACCACGTAGTCGGCCATATCGCCCACGGCGATGCACCAATCGGCCGGGTCGTCGGCGCAGCCCTCGCCCATCACGCGACGGCTCGCGCGGCAGCTGCAGGTGCTGGCGGCATACTTACCCTCGTATTTGTCGAGCCAGTGCTCGATATGCTCAATCGGCACCGACGTGCTCGCGGCGTCAATGGCCTTCTCGACCGGAATGACGTGCATGCCGATACCGGCGCCTCCGGGCGGCACCATCGGCGTGGCCTTGGACAGCGGTCCCTTGGACGCCTGTTCAAAGAACTTGGCATAGACCGGATGCTCCTCGAGCTGGCCCACGCGCATGTTGAGGAACTCGGCAGAACCCGGCACCAGCATGGGCAGAACCCACTGCTTGGCGCGCTCGAGGTTTTCCCAGTTGTACTCGAGCAGGCCCGTGTAGCTCATATCGTCGAGCATCTTCTCGATATCGGCCTCGGGCATGCCGGTGAGCTTGACCATCTCGGGCAGCGTATAGGGACGGCGCATCTTCATCTTGCAGAGCACTTCGGCCTGCTCGTCGGTTGCGGCCTCGGCAAACGACCAGTACTCGTAGCCCAGCAGCTCGTCGCGGTGCAACAGACGGTTGGTGCAGTGCTCGCACAGCTTGACGATGGCCTCGCGCGGATGCTCCGGCAGCGGCGGTACGAACTCCGAGCCGATGTCGGGCTCGGTGTAGCTAATTCCCGGTCCGTTGAGAATCATGGTTGTCCCTTCTCTTGCCACAGCCCGGCGAGACCGCGGCGCCCCTCTTTTTTGCAGGCCGGGCATGCCCCCATGCCGTTCACCCGCCATTGTTGACATTGTGTCAAAAATAGTATTGACGAACCGTCAACAATATTCAAGACTGTTAGGCGAACGGTCAGGCAAAAGAGGATGAAAGGCGGCAAAACATGGGCAACAACACAGCAGATACCTCTGTAGTCGATGCCGTCCCCGCATCCGATAGCGCGGCAAAGCGCTTGACGGGCGACGAACGCCGTCGCGAGATCCTCGATGCCGTGCGCACCGTGAGCTCTGAGCTGGGCGTGTCGCATCTATCCGTCTCGGCCGTGACCAAGCGAGCCGGCTGCACGCGCTCGCTGTTCTACCACTACTTTGCCGACATGGACGCCGCTGTCACCGCTGTTATGGACGAGGCAATTGACGGTTTTATCTCCGAACTCGAGCAGTGGAACGCCGACCGCACCGTCGGTGATATTGAGGGCGCGCTCGACACCGTCGCCCCGCTCTTTAAGCGCCTGGTCGCCAGCGGCCACGAGCTGCCGAGTACCCTGACCTCCAGCAGCGGCGCGCTCTACGGCGGCTTTTTGCACAACGTGGTCCAACGCGTGGCGCAGTATATCTGCGACACCACCGTGGTGGATTTTGTCGCCCATCACGAGCTGCGCATCGACCATGTCTACGAAACGTTCTACACCCTCATCATGGGTCTTTTGATGTATATCCGCACGCACCCCGATGTGCCCGACGAGACGGTCAAGGAAATCATCGCCTCGACACTCCACATCGAGGGCTATACCGCCAAGTATCCGGAGCGCATGCCCCAGAACTGACGACATTTGGCCAAACTGCCCGCGATCAGAAGAGGGGCCGCGGGCGTGTGAAAGGAGAGCAGCATGCTGTTCGATGTTTGGGGTAGCGATACCCTTATCCACTGGGCCGGCTGGGCCATGGTCTTTATTGGCCTGATCGTGCTCAACGAGGTCGGCCGCCGCACCAAGCTGGGCGCGGCAATCATCTTTGGCGTGGCTCCGCTGGCCATGACCATCTACTGCGTCGCCATCGCCATCGGCGTCTCACAGGGCGCTGAGTGGGCGCTCACCAACCCCACCCATGTGTACCAGAACAGCTGGTTCCACTACGCCAAGGTATACGCGGCGCTGGCCGGTTGCTGGGGCTTCATCGCCATTAAGTACCAGTGGGGAAAGATCGGCAAGGCGCATTGGTTCCGCGCGTGGCCGTTTGTGATCGTCGCCATCAACATCTTGATCGCCGTCGTGTCCGACTTCGAGAGCGCCTATCACTTCTTTGTCCTGGGCCAGTCCACTTGGGTCACCTCCGAAGGTGCTACGCAGCTGGCCGGCTGGAACAACGTGTTCAACGGCATCGCCGGTCTCATCAACATCTTCTGCATGACCGGTTGGTGGAGCGTCTACGCCTCCGAGGATCAGACCGACATGTTGTGGCCCGACATGACTTGGGTCTACATCATCGCCTACGATATCTGGAACTTCTGCTACACCTACAACTGCCTGCCCACCCACTCCTGGTTCTGCGGCTTTGCGCTGCTGCTGGCGCCCACCGTCGCCGCCTTTATCTGGAACAAGGGCGGCTGGATTCAGAACCGCGCCTTTACGCTTGCTATTTGGTGCATGTTTGCCCAGGTGTTCCCGTACTTCCAGGAGGAGTCCATCTTTGTGACCCACTCCACGCTCGACCCCGGCGCCGCCACCGCGGTCTCGGTCGCCGCGCTGGTCGCCAACGTCGCCGCGATCATCTACATCGCCTACCGTGCCAAGAAGCTCGGCCGCAATCCCTACAAGCAGGATGTCTTTGAGGGCACCAGCGATTGGGAGAAGGCCACCGCTCGCCGCGCCAAGGTTGATTACGCGCACGCCGAGTAACGTGTTTATTCCGTCCACATTTGGATGTAGGCAAACTTAGCCGACGCCGCAATCGCGCGTCATGCGCAGCCCCGGAAAGCGATTCGCCCGCTTTCCGGTGCTTTTTGTTGTTGTACTTTCATTCAAAAACATGCGCATACTCATTCAAAAACATGCGCATATATAAAATCGGATTTCAAATCATGCGGCGGCTCTATGGGGTCCCGTTTTTGGGTACAGTGTTGTCCCGATATTGAGCTTGGGGGATATATGAAAGATGAGACGATGGGCCAAGAGGATGCGGCCCAAGATGCAGAAGCGTGTGCCGAGGCCCTGGAGAGCCTAGACCAGATTGCGCTGGCCGAGATTGCGTTTGACGATTCGAGCGTTGATGTGCGGGATGAGCCGGAAATCGAGGCGCAGCCCGATGATCGGGATGCAAAAGACGATGGCGCCGCGCCCACCGAGAACGAGGCGGGGCACGAGGAACCCGAGTGCGAGGCCGACGACCAGCCCGAATCCGACACGAGCGAGGAAACCATCTTGCTCGGCAGCTTGCCGGCCGAAGATTCGCTGACCCGCGAGCTCCCCGGCCTGGGCTCTGCGCCTGCCGTGGACGAGACCATCGCCATGGGCGATATCCCCCTACCGTCTGTCCCTTCGGCACATGAGGCCGAGGCCCGTCACCGCAAGATATCGCCCAAGCGCCGCAACCTGATGGTTGCCGGCGTTGTGGCCGTCGCGCTCGTCGCCGGCGGCGCAGGCTATGCTGCCTGGAACGGATATCAGCAAGAGCAGGCTGCCGCTGTCGCCGCCAGTGCGCACACGATGATGTCGGTGCAGATTGGCGTGCATGCCGCAGGGCTCGACTGCTCAACTGGTTCCAAGATTCCCGTGCAGGTGAGCGGCCAGGATTCCGACGGTTCTTCCGTGAGCGAAACGCTCTACGTTGACGAACACGGTCGCGGCATTAAGCTGCTGCCCGGCGACTATACGCTCTCCATCGCTGGGTCCCCCATCGCAGCCGACGGTACCATTTACACCGTGCCGACCACCAAGGCGCAGGTCACCATTAAGAGCGATGGGCAGGATTTGAGTGCCCAGGCCATCTTTAAGCTCAAGGTGCCTTCGGCCGACGCAGTGACTGACGACCAGATCGATGCCGCCGCCAAGTATGCCGAGGAAGGCGGCGCGAGCTCTGCCGCCGCGGCAAAGATACTCCAGCAGGCGGCAATTACGCGCCGCGATGCCGCCGTCAACGCCGTAAGCGCAAGCGAGGCACAGTCCGCCCGCGATGCCGACGCTCGACACAAGGCGACGGACCTGTATCAGCTCGATATTCCGGTTGAGTGGTATGGCAAGGTCGCCACCTGGCAAAACGGCAGTACGCTGTGCATTTATCTGGACGGCGACACCAACACACCGCTCGTGACGCTTGTCGCGGTGCGCGACGGCGAGAGCTTTACGCCCGATGAGGGCGATGCGGTTTTGGGCGCGGCAAACCTCGGCAACGGCTACACCGTCTACGCCAGCGGCCCCGTCTATCCGTACGTGGTGCCCCAGACCATCAACGGGCGCACGCAAGACCCCGTGTCGACCTACCCCATGGACACGGCCATTGAGCTTGTCGAGCTTACGACCGGCAACCGCTATACGTATAGCCAGATCAAGAACGACCTGGTGGGTAAAGACGGCAAGGCCGATGGTGCCACTAAGCTCGAAACCGACTACCTCGCGCAGATCCTGCTGCCGAGTATCAAAGCCCAGGACTAGCCGGCCCGAAGACAGCCGCCCAACGCAGTTGCGGTGAAATAGGGATTGTTTTTGCTGGTCAAACCGCAAAACAGTCCCTATTTCACCGCAACTTTTTGGTGGCCTTTTTGGTGGCACTCAGCGCCACGGATCGGCTTCGAACATCGGCTCGCGCTCGGGGCGGCGATCGCTGTAGGGATCGTAGCCGTCGTCGTCCTCGTTCTCGGCACGGATGTAGGGGTCGCGCGGCTTGGGTGCCGGCTTAGGCACAGGCTTGGGTGCGGCGGGTGCGGTATCGGTCGCCGGCGCGCTTGTCTTGATCTCGTCTTTCATCTGCATAGCTCCTTGCATCGCATCCGTTCAACACCATCGATTGTCGCACGAAAAAGGGCGGCGACCCAATTGGATCCGCCGCCCTTGGCGTTTAGAGACGACTGGCAGATTTTAAGGCATGGCCCAAAATCTACTCGGCGTCGGGGACCTCGTAGGTGGCCGCCGGCGTATTGTCGCACACGACGGTAAAGCCGCCGTCCTTGTCGACATCGACCGTCACCTGATCGCCCTCGCGCACCGTGCCGTCGATGATAGCGGCGGCGATGGCATCCACGACCTCGCGCTGGACCAGACGCTTGAGCGGACGGGCGCCAAAGACCGGGTCCAGGCCGCCCACGGCGAGCATCTGCTTGGCCGCCGGGGTGATGGCAAGCGTCATGCGCTCCTTGGCCAGACGCGCGCGGACGTCGGCGAGCTGGATGTCGACGATCTTCTCGATCTGCGCCATGCCGAGCGGATGGAACACCACGATATCGTCGATACGGTTGAGGAACTCGGGGCGGAAGGTCTGAGCCATGGCCGCGTTGACCTGATGGCGCATCTCCTCCTCGTCCTTGCCGGAAAGCTCGGCGATGGCCTTGGAACCCACGTTAGACGTCATGATGATGATCGTGTTCTTGAAGGACACCTGGCGACCCTGACCGTCAGTCAGACGGCCGTCGTCAAGCACCTGCAGCAGCACGTTGAAAACATCCGGATGGGCCTTCTCCATCTCGTCGAGCAAGATCACGGAGTACGGACGACGGCGCACGGCCTCGGTGAGCTGGCCGCCCTCGTCGTAGCCCACGTATCCCGGAGGCGCACCGATCAGACGCTGGACGCTGAACTTCTCCATGTACTCAGACATGTCGATACGCACGAGCGCACGCTCGTCATCGAACAGGCACTCGGCCAGCGCCTTGGCGAGCTCGGTCTTGCCCACGCCGGTGGGGCCCAGGAAGAAGAAGCTGCCGATGGGCTTGTCCGGATCGGAGAGACCCGCACGGCTGCGACGCACGGCCGCGGCGACAGCGGAGACCGCCTCGTCCTGGCCGATGACGCGCTTATGCAGCTCGCCCTCCAGGCCCTTCAGCTTGTCGAGCTCGCCCTGCATCATCTTGGAGACGGGCACACCGGTCCAAGCGCTCACGACCTCGGCGATCTCATCGGAGGTCACCTGCTCGTTCAGGCCCTCGCCGTCCTGCTGCTTTTGCGCCTCGAGCGCGGCCTCGGAATCCTGAATCTGCTGCTGCAAGCCCGGGATCACGGAGTAGCGCAGCTCGGACGCACGGCCCAGGTCGCCATTGCGCGTCGCGCGCTCCTCTTCGCTCTTGGCCTCATCGAGCTGGCCCTTGAGCTCCTGCACGTGGTCGATGGCGTTCTTCTGGTTGAGCCAGCCGGCCTTTTGCACGTTGAGCTTTTCCTGAACCTCGGCAATCTCCTGGCGCAAGGCCTCCAGACGCTCCTTGGAAGCGTCGTCGGTCTCCTTCATGAGTGCCTGCTCCTCGATCTGCAGCTGGGTGAGCTGACGCGTGGTGGCATCGATCTCGACCGGCATGCTGTCGAGCTCCATGCGCAGGCGGCTTGCCGCCTCATCGACCAGGTCGATGGCCTTGTCGGGCAGGAAACGGTCGGCGATGTAGCGATCGGAGAGGTCGGCAGCTGCCACGAGCGCGCTATCGGTGATATGCACGCCGTGGAAGATCTCGTACTTCTCCTTCAAGCCACGCAGGATCGAAATGGTGTCCTCGACGGTGGGCTCGCTGACCATCACGGTCTGGAAACGACGGGCGAGCGCCGCGTCCTTCTCGATGTACTTGCGGTATTCGTCGAGCGTGGTCGCGCCGATCGCATGCAGGTCGCCACGGGCGAGCGCAGGCTTGAGGATGTTGCCGGCGTCCATGGAGCCCTCGGTGGCACCCGCGCCCACGATGGTGTGGAGCTCATCGATGAACAGGATGACCTTGCCTTCCGATTTTTGCACTTCCTTGAGCACGGCCTTCAAGCGGTCCTCGAACTCACCACGGTACTTGGCGCCGGCGACCAGCGCGCTCATGTCGAGCTCGATGAGGTCGCGGTCGCGCAGGGTGCTCGGCACGTCGCCGGCCACGATACGCTGGGCGATGCCCTCGACGATGGCAGTTTTACCCACGCCCGGCTCGCCGATGAGCACGGGGTTGTTCTTGGTGCGACGGGACAGGACCTGGATGGTACGACGAATCTCGTCGGTACGGCCGATGACAGGGTCGAGCTTGCCGGCGCGGGCAAGATCGCAGATGTTGCGTCCGTACTGCTCCAGCGCCTCAAACTGGGTCTTGTCCTCGGCAGACGTCACGCGGTCATCGCCACGCAGCTCCTCGTAGACCTGCTCGATGCGCTCCTTGGTGACGCCTGCGTCGCGCAGAACGCGGCCCGCCTCGCCCTTGTCCTCGGCAAGTGCCATCAGCAGATGCTCGGTCACCACAAAGCTGTCGCCCATCTTGGTGGCCTTTTTCTCGGCCTTCTCGATGACGCGGACAAGCTCATTGGAAAGACCCATCTGCTGACCCTCGCCCGAAACCTTGGGCGCGTGGTCGATGGCATCCTGTGTGGAACGTGCGAGCTGAGCTGGGTCGGCACCGATGCGCTCGATAATCACGGAGATATTGCGCTCGCCGGCACCGAGCAGGGCAGACAGCAGGTGGATCGGCTCCACCGCGCCGGCCTGCGCATCGGCAGCCGTGCTCATGGCGGTCTGCAGCGCCTCGCGCGACGTCATTGCTAGCTTATCGATTCTCATGGAATCACCTCTCTTGGGGCGGCCGCCCTACGGGGCGGCTTCACGTTGTTCGAGAAGTATTGTTGCCAGCTTTGTACGATCTTATACACAAATCTAAGTCTCTATATATAAGATTTTCTGAGTGATTGAGAGATAGGGAGTAGGCACGCTCGCCCGCTGCGGCCTCGTCCCCTTACTATCTCAATCTGTAACATCTAGCAACTGTTTATGGCTCCAGATGTTACAAATCAAGATGAAATGGCCAACGGCGCCCGTTTGTCTCAATCTGTAACATCTACTCGGCAAATAGAGCTCCATCTGTTACAAATCGAGACGAACAGAAGACGCCCGAATCGAAAATCTAAATCTGTAACACCAAGCCCACTTTTAGCGGCCAAGATGTTACAGATCGAGACAGACCGAAAACCACCACAAAGAGGGCAGGCACCTTTGTGGTGGTCGAGGTCTCTACTCCTTCGCCGAACCCGTACTTCCCGATTCGACGGTCCAGGGCATCTCATCCTCGAACAGCCATGTACGGGCAGACCCACTATCGCGTGCAGTCTGCGGGTCAGGCAAGCAGGTCTGTTTATAGGCATCTTGGATACACTGACCCATAAAATCGTTGAGCTCGGTCTGGTCGCCCTCCATGACATAGGCGACATCGCCGTCCATGATGTAGATGCCCGGACCCTCATTGCCCTCGTAGCCCGGATCGTACGAGACATCACATAACTTGGCGCCGTTTGCAGTGTCCAGCTCGATGGAAGAGTGGCATCCGCCAACCATGTCGTTCGCTTTTGCCCGATAGGACGCATATCCGTACCAACGCTTAAATGTTTTGCCCTTGAGTAGCTCGGACGCCCTATCGATCAGGCTTGTATCCGTGGTATAGCGCATGGCCCCAAGCTGAATACGCGGATAATTGCTAATACCCAGCACAGCCGGCTGCTCATCAAAATCAACGGTAATGGCCTCGGGCTTGTCGTCGCCGGTCAGAAGTTCGACAGATTGAGTCACAGGCTTGACCACCGGCTCCGTCACCGCAGCAGGTAGAAATGCCATACCGACAGCGCCCGCGCCAACCACAGCGATCGCAAGCGCCAAGACAATCAATCCAATACGGGCAGAACGGCTCACGGCAAAACACCCCACAATGCAAACCTTCGCCACCTGCACTAATGATACCGCCAGCTAACACTATTACCAAAAGAAGCCGCGCGCTCCTCACCACCACAAAGGGGACAGGCACCTTTGTGGTGGTTTTCGACGCTAACGGTCGACCATCTCGCGCCATGAGATTAAACTTGAATTGTTCTCTGAACATATCCATTTCTGCCTATCCTCAACAGATCTTTGTCTCGAGGAGCGCATGTGAAGCCGTCTCATTCCACCGGTCGTAACGTCATCGCCATTCTCGCCATACCCATCGTGATGCTCTTCCTTATCGTCATCACGCCCTTTTCTTTTGGTATCGCCTCGCCCTTCGATCTTTGCGGGATGATCGACGCCGGCTCGCGTGTCACCTCGCTCTCCTTTGTCTGCCGTGGCGTGTTCTACGAATATGCAATTCCCACCGGAAGTTGGCAGTCCAAGTTACCGTTGCTCGGCAAGGTCGACGGATGCTCCCCCTATTTCTGCCTTGAACCTCAGGCGCTAAACTATCTAATCGACGACCAGCCACTCGACTCCATCACCCTCGCCTACGACTACGCACCAAACACCGATGAGCGCCACATGAACCAAGTCCTCGACAAGATGCTTGGACAGTGCGGGCTCACCGAGGAGACCGGTCGAACCATCTATAGCAACCAGAAATTAAAGCGAACAGAACTCCGCCGTGTCGGAAAAATCAAAGGGCGAAACGGGGCCGCCTACTGGGATGCCTGGGCAACACGCGACAAGGGCGAATTCGGACACAGCACCTATATGGTCACTGTCTACACCAAAGACGGAATTAAGGACAATGTTGACGATTTCGCGTCATCCAAACTCGGCATCCCCAAAACAACCAAACCCGCCAGCCCGGATGAAATTCTGTAGAGACGCTCATTAGAATGTCGTTCAACGAGCACGGCAACATCGAGCTCGCCCCCACCACCACAAAGGGGACAGGAGCCTTTGTGATGATCTTCGGCCCCGGCGTTCACCATCTCGATCTGTAACATCTAGCTGCCGTTTTGGACCTCAGATGTTACAGATCGAGACGAAATGTTCAGCAGTTCCCGTTTATCTAAATCTGTAATAACTACTCGGCAAATAAGGGTCTACCTGTTACAGAACGAGACAAACCGCGGACCACCACAAAGGCGCCTGCCCCTTCGTGGTGGTTTTCGACAAAAAGAAGCCGCCCCATTAACAGAGGCGGCATCAAGCAAGTCTATTTATTAGCGTCCCTCAAGACCCAACGAAAACGTCGCGGTAGCCCCGGCCACACCTTTCCCTCGGGCGACCCTCGCGAAGCGCGTGAGCACGAGGGAAAGGTGTGGCCGGGGCGTACAGCAGGGTTACTCGGCAGCGGCCTTGAACTTGTTGTAGTTGATCAGGCAGCCGGCCTTGACGATGGCACGCTCCTCTGCCGTCATATCGGCAATATAGAGCTCAATCTGCTCGACCGTACCGTCGGCGCGCACCACGTAGGCGGCGATGCCCTTCAGGTCGCCATCGAGCGCAGCACGGATACCCGGCACAAAGACGTAGTCGCCCACCTCAAAGTTGGGCTCGGCCTCCATCTGGAAGGGCACCATGCCCCAGTTCATCACGTTAGAGCGATAGCGCTTGGTGGCGTACTCGTGGACGATGTTGGCCAGGCCGCCAATTACGCGCTGGCAGCTCGCGGCCTGCTCGCGGGCAGAACCGTCACCGGGCTTCTTGGCGTAAAGCATGGAACCGTACTCGGTCGCCTTGGCATCGGCCGCGACACCCGCGCCGACCAGCGCCTCAAACACGCCCGCAAGCTCGGCATCGAGTGCCGCCAGGTCGCCTGCTGCCTCGCCGGCAACGCGACGCTTTTCCACCGCGTCGACCTCCTTGGAACGGCCCACGTAGGCCGGGTCGCGGCGGCTCAGCGTAAACTCTGCCAGGCCCAGCGGGTTGGAGCGGAAGGAGCTCGTCTCGCCCGAAGGAATGAGCTCGTCGGTCGTGGTGACCGGGTCCATGATCTTGGAGCACACCTTGAGCAGGATGTCGTCGCCGAGAGGCTCCATCGCGGGCCACGGCTTGATGTTGGGGCCCTCGACCAGCTCGTCGGCCGGCTCAGCCTTGCCAAAGCCCCAGTACACGCGCTTCTTGTACGGCGCGTCGTCAAAGGTGTACTCGCAGGCCTCGTCCCAAGTCTCCTCGGGCAGGTCGGTCGCCGGCGTCAGGACGCCGCCGTTGGCAGCCGTCGCCGCAATGGAGCGGGCGTCCATCAGGGCCACGGCGCTCAGCTGACCGTTGCCCGGCTTGGAACCCTCGCGATTGGGGAAGTTGCGCGTGGTGTGGCGGATCGAAAGGCCGTTGTTGGCAGGCGTGTCGCCGGCGCCGAAGCACGGGCCGCAGAATGCCGTGCGCACAATCGCGCCGGCCTCCATAAGGTCGTAGATGTAGCCGCGGCGTGTAAGCTCGAGTGCCACGGGCTGGCTCGTGGGATAGACCGACAGCGAGAACTCGCCGCAGCCGGTGTTAGCGCCCTTGAGCACGCGAGCAGCCTGGACCACGGAGTCGTAGTTGCCGCCCGAGCAGCCGGCGATAACGCCCTGCTGCACGTGCAGCTTGCCGTCGACGATCTTGTCGAGCAGGCTAAAGTGCGTCTTGCCCTCGCCGATCTTGGCGGCCTCGAGTTCCACCTCATGCAGGATGTCCTCGAGGTTCTCGTTGAGCTCGTCAATCTCAAAGCCGTTGGAAGGATGGAACGGCAGGGCGATCATGGGCTTGATGCTCGACAGGTCAACCTCGACACAGCCGTCGTAGTAGGCGACATCGGCGGGCTTGAGCTCGCGGTAGTCGTCGCCGCGGCCGTGCATGGTCAAAAACGCGTGCGTGTCCTCGTCGGTGGCCCAGATGCTCGACAGGCAGGTGGTCTCGGTGGTCATGACGTCAACGCCGTTGCGGTAATCGGTCGTCATGCTCGCGATGCCCGGGCCCACAAACTCCATGACCTTGTTCTTAACGTAGCCCTTGGCAAAGACCGCCTTGATGATGGCGAGCGCCACATCGTGCGGGCCGACGCCGGGACGCGGGGCACCCGTGAGGTAGATGGCCACGACGCCGGGATAGGCGACATCGTAGGTGTCGCACAGCAGCTGCTTTGCCAGCTCGCCGCCGCCCTCGCCAACGGCCATGGTGCCCAGAGCGCCGTAGCGGGTGTGCGAGTCGGAACCCAGAATCATCTTGCCGCAACCGGCGAAGTTCTCACGCATAAAGGAGTGGATGACGGCGATGTGCGGCGGAACGAAGATGCCGCCGTACTTCTTGGCCGCAGAAAGGCCAAAGACGTGGTCGTCCTCGTTGATGGTGCCGCCCACGGCGCACAGCGAGTTATGGCAGTTGGTGAGCACGTAGGGCAGCGGGAACTGCTCCATGCCCGAGGCGCGCGCCGTCTGGATGATGCCGACAAAGGTGATGTCGTGGCTCGCCATGGCGTCGAAGCGAATCTTGAGCGCCTCGGGGTCGCCGGACGTGTTGTGTGCCTGAAGGATCGAATACGCGATGGTGCCGCGCTTGGCATCCTCGGACGTCTGCGTAATACCGCGCTCGGCAGCCTCGGCCTCAGGCACAACCTCGCTGCCGTTACGCAGGTAGATGCCGTCCTCGTACAGCTTGACCATACTGTCTCCCACTCTGCCCAAAAGATTTGGGCGCATAGCATACATTCGTTCAATATCGTGCCATAGAACGGTTGCGAGTGGGCTACGAATCTACACGTTCACTTTATCTCGGTAAAGTAAGGTACGAACCCGGCGAGGGCCGGCAGATTTGGTGCAAGAGTGTCCCTTTCGACTAGTCATTTAAGAACGTCCCCAATGACTACCCTACCGTATCCGGAGCAAGGCAACGCCGCAGGTAGAGGACGGACAGCGAGCGACGTCCAGAGCGAACAAGTTGGCATGGAAAAGGCAAGGCATAGACCTTCTGGTCATGCCTTGCCTTTTGAATGACAAATTGTCGCTCTGGGCGGCGCGCAGCGTCGGCCCGTTACGCGGTTTGGTAAAACCGCGTAACTACAAATCCCCGCCGGCACCCAGCAGCTTGCGCATGACCTGTTCGGGGTTAACCGAGCCGTCGCGCGGGGCCAGGGCGGTGATCTTCTTCTGCATCTTGTACTCGTGCAGCTCGTCCTCGAGCTGGCGCACGCGGGCGCGAAGCTTCTCGTTCTCGCGCTCGCGCTCCTCGGCACGCTCCTTCATATCGAGGATGCGCACCACGCCGGCAAGGTTGATGCCCTCGTCGGTCAGCTGGTTGATGAGCTCCAGGCGCTCGATATCGGCACGCGAATACAGACGCGTGTTGCCGCCCGAGCGCTGGGGGTTCACCAGGCCCTTAGACTCGTAGACGCGCAGAGTCTGCGGATGCATGCCGGTCAACTCGGCCGCCACGCTGATCATGTACAGCGGTTTATTCCTATTGTCCTCGGCCATGCTACCTGACCCCTTTCCGTCTCGTTATCGTCCATCATAAGCCCGCGGGCGCGGGTGTGCGCCACGACCGCCCTAGTACGTCGCCTTGTAACGGTTGACCTTCTCGCGATAATCGCGCGTGTCGGCCTCGCGCAGCTTGGTCATGGCATCGCGCTCGTCATCGGATAGGTTCGTGGGGACCTGCACCTTGATCTCGACGAGCAGTGCACCTGTGCGGCCACGGTGCTTAACGTCGGGCGCCCCCATTTCCTTAAAGCGGAACTTCTTGCCCGTCTGGGTACCCGCGGGCACCTTCAGACGAACCGTCGCACCGCCGGGCGTCGGCACGTCCACCGTGCAGCCGAGCGCCGCCTCATAGACCGAGACCGGTACCTCCATGGTCACGTCGGCACCTTTACGCTTAAACAGTGGATGCTCCTCCACGTGCGTGGTCACGACCAGGTCGCCGCGCTCGCCGCCGGCAACGCCATACTCGCCGCGACGCTTGTAGCGCAGCTTGCCGCCGTCGACCGCACCCGCAGGCACCGAGACCGTGATGGTCTGCTGCTCGCCCGTCGAGGGAATGCGGTAAGTGACCTTGTGCGTCACGCCGCGAAACGCGTCCTCGGCCGTCACGTCGACAGTCAGCGACAGGTCGCCGCCCTTGCGAGCACGGCTGCGGCCAGCGCCGGCACCGGCAGCGCCCGCAGCCCCGGCAAAGCCCGAGCCCCAATCGCTGCCCCAAGCGCCGTTGCCGCTAAAGATGCTGTCGAAGATATCGCCCCAGCCGCTGGCGCCCGCGCCGGCACCGTAGCCGCCGCCATACGCGCCGCCCGCGCCCGGCATACCGCCAAACATGAGCATCTGGTCGTACTCTTTGCGCTTCTTCTCGTCCGAAAGCGTCTCGTAGGCCTCGCTGATCTCCTTGAACTTGGCCTCGTCGCCGCCGGCATCGGGGTGATATTTTTGCGCGAGCTTGCGAAACGCGCTCTTGATCTCTTTGTCGGAGGCGCTCTTGGATACGCCCAGGATGTCATAGAAGGTTTTGCCTGCAGCCATCGTAGCTCCTCTCCTGTTACGTCCGCCGCCCATGCAGACGACGGCTCATGCTGTCATATGGCACTAGGCCAGAAAGGGCCCCGGGTGTTGCCCCGGGGCCCTTCTCAATTACTCCTCGGTGCTCTCGGCCGTATCGGCCGTAGCATCCTCGGGCGCCGCTTCGGGCTCCGGTGCGGGGCGCTTCTCGCCACCGTAGGTCACCGTCACCATCGCGGAACGCAGGATGCGATCCGCCATGCGGTAGCCCTTCTGGTACACGTCGTTGACGGTCTCGTCGTACTGCGATGCGTCCTCGACGCGGCCCACAGCCTGGTGCTCGAGCGGATCGAACGCCTCGCCCTTGGGGTCGATGGGCTCAACGCCCTCGTGCGCAAACACATCGAGCAGCTTGGCATGAACCGCGTCAACGCCGTCGACGAACTGCTTAAAGTCGTCGGAAAGCTCTTGGCTGCGGGCATGGTCGATTGCGCGCTCGATATCGTCGATCACCGGCAACAGCGCGGTGACGAGCTTCTCGGTCGCGCGCTCGCGCTCGGCGATGCGCTCGTTGGCGGTGCGGCGACGGAAGTTCTCCCAGTCGGCCTGCAGACGGGCGGTGCGCTCGGTGGCGTCCTTCGCCTTGTCCTCGGCGGCCTTCTGAGCCTCTGCCGCAGCATCGAGCTCGTTACGCACGTCGGCAAGCTCCTTTTGGGCCTGCTCGAACTTGAGCTTAAAGTCGTTGTCGGCGGCTTCTTCACCGGCGCGGATAGCGGCTTCCACCATCTCGTCCTCGGTCATCGTCGCCTCCTTGTTGGAATCCTCTACTTGGTTCTCGGCAGCCTCGGCGGCCGGGGCCTCGTTGGCCTCGGTATCGTCGACGGCCTCTACGGGAATCTTCACGTCCTTCTCCTCAGAGTCAACGGGGGCGGCGCCAGCGGCGGCCGCCTCCGTGCGAGCTTTACGGGCGGACATGATTACTTGTCCTCGTCGTCCACAACCTCATAGTCGGCGTCGACGACGTCATCGTCGGCAGACTGGGCACCGGCGGCACCGTCGGTCTGCTGCTGAGCGTCGGCGTAGACAACCTGGGCCAGCTCGTAGGCCACGGACTGCAGGGACTCGCCGGCGGCCTTGATAGCCTCGACGTCAGAGCCCTCGAGCGCCTTCTTGGCGTCGGCGATAGCGGACTCGGCCTTGGACTTCACGTCGGCGGAAACCTTGTCGCCCAGCTCGTTGAGGGTCTGCTCGGTGGAGTAGCACAGGCTGTCGGTCTGGTTGCGGACCTCGACCTCTTCCTTCTGCTTCTTGTCCTCCTCGGCATGAGCCTCGGCGTCCTTGACCATACGATCGACCTCGTCGTCGGACAGAGCGGTGGAGCCGGAAATGGTAATCTGCTGCTCCTTGCCGGTGCCCTTGTCCTTAGCGGAGACCTTGACGATGCCGTTGGCGTCGATGTCGAAGGTGACCTCGATCTGCGGCACGCCGCGGCGGGCAGCCGGGATACCGGTCAGCTGGAACTTACCGAGCGACTTGTTGTCGCGGGCAAGCTCGCGCTCGCCCTGGAGCACGTTGATCTCGACGCTGGTCTGGTTGTCGGCAGCGGTGGAGTAGACCTCGGTCTTGGAGGTCGGGATCGTGGTGTTGCGGTCGATCATCTTGGTCATGATGCCGCCCATGGTCTCGACGCCCAGCGACAGCGGGGTAACGTCGAGCAGCAGGATGCCCTCGACGTCGCCGGTGAGCACGCCGCCCTGGACGGCAGCGCCGTCGGCAACGACCTCGTCGGGGTTCACGGACATGTTGGGCTGCTTGCCAGTCATGGTCTTGACGAGCTCCTGGACGGCGGGCATACGGGTGGAGCCGCCGACGAGGATGACCTCGGTCAGATCGGAGAGCTTAAGCTTGGCGTCGCGCAGGGCGTTGGTGACAGGCTGCTTGCAGCGCTCGAGCAGGTCGCGGGTGATCTTCTCGAACTCGGCGCGGGTCAGCGTGTAGTTGAGGTGCAGCGGGCCGGACTGGTTCATGGTGATGAACGGTAGGTTGATGGTGGTCTGCTGGGCGGCGGAGAGCTCCTTCTTGGCGTTCTCGGCGGCCTCCTTCAGACGCTGCAGGGCCATGGGGTCCTGACGCAGGTCGACACCGTTCTCCTGCTGGAACTTATCGGCCATCCAGTCGATGACGCGCTGATCCCAGTCGTCGCCGCCCAGGTGGTTATCGCCCGAGGTGGACAGAACCTCAAACACGCCGTCGGCGAGGTCGAGGATGGAGACGTCGAAGGTGCCGCCGCCCAGGTCGAAGACCAGGATGCGCTGGTCGGTGCCCTGCTTGTCCAGGCCATAGGCAAGAGCAGCAGCGGTCGGCTCGTTGACGATACGCTTGACGTTGAGGCCAGCGATCTTGCCGGCGTCCTTGGTGGCCTGACGCTGGGCGTCGTTGAAGTAGGCCGGGACGGTGATGACGGCGTCGGTGACGGTCTCGCCCAGATACTTCTCGGCGTCGGCCTTCATCTTCGCGAGCGTCATGGCGCTCACCTGCTCGGCGGTGTAATCCTTGCCCTCGATGTCGACGACGGCACGGCCACCCTGGCCCTCCTTGACCTCATACGGCACGGTCTTGATCTCGGAGGTGCACTCGGAGTACTTGCGGCCCATGAAGCGCTTGATGGAGAACACGGTGTTCTTGGGGTTGGTGACAGCCTGGTTCTTAGCGGCCTTACCCACGACGCGGTCGCCGTCGGCACGGAAGCCCACGACGGACGGGGTGGTGCGGTCGCCCTCGGCGTTCACGATAATGGTCGGAGAACCGCCCTCGAGGACGGCCATAGCGGAGTTAGTAGTACCAAGGTCGATACCAAGAATCTTACTCATTAGAAATTCCCTCTCTCTTTTGCGTTCGCGCCGCCTCGACGATCTGTCGCGCGGCGCTTCGGCTTGTCTTTCAGGATGTAGTGTATCCCCTTATGGGCCGGAATATACAAAATCTAAGTCAATTCATATAAGATTTCTTATTGCTGAGAGTTTAGGTTCTTAAATGCGCAGGTAGACGCACTGTTTGAGTTCTCGGCAAATCTATCGAGATCTATGTAGAGATGGCTGAGGTTTGCGTCCGGGGGTGCCTGGGGGCCGTCTTGCGGAAAGCTCATCCCGGTTTGAGCGTGGATTCCGGGTCGCAGTTTCCGTCTGAAGGCTCAACCGGAAACCGTATCCCGTTTTGAGAGCTGATACCGGCTCGCATTTTCCGCTAGCGGGCCTAACCGGAAACTGCAACCCGTTTTTCGACAAAATAATGGGATGCGGTTTCCGCAAGCACGCTCAATCGCCCTATATTTCAAGTCACCTTTAGCTAACATTTATGCAGCTCAACGGCCCCACCTGCGCGTTTTTTAGTAAACCTTGGCATACTCGGCGAACGGTATGAAGATGCCGGCCAGAGGGTATTGCAAACGGTCGCTCCCGTGGTATGTTTTTGCCCGAATCAAACCGGCGCGCATCGCCTGTAGCGTCGGTCAACAGAGAGGAAACTACCATGGCTCATCCCGTAATTGATGCCGACGAGTGCATCGCTTGTGGCGTTTGCGTCGACTCCTGCCCCGCTGGCGTTCTGGAGCTCCAGGACGTCGCTACCGTCGCTGACGAGGACTCCTGCGTCGCCTGTGGCGCTTGCCAGGACGCTTGCCCCGCCGGCGCGATCACCGAGATCGTCGAGGAGTAACAACTCCCCCACTTGCACACTCAAAAGTACACCGTGCACAAAAAAGGAGGCCTCCGCATCGCCGCGGAGGCCTCCTTTTGCATATGTGGGCAGCTAATCTTGGAGCGGGACCCTTGGCAGTTGCGGTGGAATAGTTCCTGTTTTATGTCTTGGATGCCGATTTTAGGAACTATTTCACCGCAACTTATAGATGCGGCGTCGACTAGGACAAATCGTCTTCGTAGGGCATCAGGTCTGCTAGGTAGCCTTTTTCCTTGAGCATCGCCTCGATCTCGTCGAGGGTCTGTTCGTCCTCCGCCGCAATGCGATGGAAGTGATAGCCACTCGTCACCGTAAGCAGCGGAAAGCTCTTGCCGCTCTCGATATCGCGCAGATAGCGCTCGACATCGCGGCGGTTGCGGATGTCCAGGTCGGCCGTGATCTTGCCGTACACACGATGGTTGACGATCACGTTGAGCACGGCGCCACCCGCGTCGACGATACTCGTAAGCTCGTCGCCCGCCTGCTCCACACTGTGGCGCACCTTAACAAGACGCGTGGGCACGGCGGGGCTGCTGGGGGCCTCCTGCAGCACATAGCCGCGATTGGTCGCCACGATATCGTGCCCATCGGCGCGCAGCAGGGCGATGTCCTGCACCACGATCTGGCGGCTCACACCCACCTCGCGGGCAAGCGCGCTGCCCGATACGGGCCCCTTGGCCCCCTCGAGCACGGCCATGATGGCACGGCGACGCTCGCGGGCGTTCATTATTTACCGTCCAGCAGACGCAGGTGCTTAAGCGAGAGGTCGAGGATCGGCGCGGAGTGCGTCAGGGCGCCCGAGCTAATAAAGTCAACGCCTAGGTCGGCAAGCGCGCGGATATTGCTGGCATCCACGTTGCCCGAGCACTCGGTCTTGGCGCGGCCGGCGATAAGCTCAATCGCGTCAGCCATGTCGTCGTGGGTCATGTTGTCGAACATGATGATATCGGCACCGGCCTCCACGGCCTCGCGCACCATGTCCAGATTCTCGCACTCGATCTCGACCGTCGTGGTAAACGATGCATGGGCGCGCGCCATCTTGATCGCACGCGTCACGCCACCGGCGGCATCGATGTGGTTGTCCTTGAGCATGACGGCCGTCGACAGGTTGTAGCGGTGGTTGCTGCCGCCGCCGATCTCGACCGCCGCCTTCTCAAACACGCGCATGCCCGGCGTGGTCTTGCGCGTGTCGACGAGCACGGTCTTGGTGCCCTCGAGCGCCGCAGCCATCTGGTGCGTATAGGTAGCGATACCGCTCATGCGCTGCAGGTAGTTGAGCGCCACGCGCTCACCCGAAAGCAGCACACGCGCATCGCCGCGCACCTGACCCACATGGTCGCCGGCATGCACCTCGTCGCCATCGGCAACGTCGAGCAGCACCGAGCTCTGCGAATCCAGCAGCTCAAAGGTGCGAGCGAACACATCCAGGCCGGCGATGATGCCATCGGCTTTGGCGATAAGCTCCACCGTGGCGGGACGCGCCGTGGGGCACACGCTCGCCGTGCTCACGTCCTCAAACGTGATGTCCTCGCGCAGGGCCTGCAGAATCAGATCATCGACGACGAGCTTCATGGTAATGGGATTCATGGTCTACTCCTCCACGGCCTGCGTGCCGGCGGCACGGGCCAAATCATCGATTGCCAGGGTGTCGGCGCCCAGGGCGCGATGACGGCCATCGAGCGCGGGATCGCCTGCCTGCTCCACGGCCAGTGACTCGCCGGTACGCATATACCACGCGGCGCGACGACCCCAGACCAGCGCCTCGAGCAGGCTGTTGGAAGCCAGGCGATTCTTGCCGTGAACGCCGTTGCAGGCCGTCTCGCCCGCGGCGTAGAGCTCGGGCATCGAGGTGCGGCCGTCCTTGTCGACCCACACGCCGCCCATAAAGTAGTGCTGCGTCGGCGTAACGGGAATGGGCTCGTCCAAGATGTCGCGGCCGTCCTCCAGGCAGCGCGCGCGAATGTTGGCAAAGTGCCCGGTCACCACGTCGCGCTCGACGGGGGCAAAGCTCAGCCACTCGTGCTCGGTGCCGTCCTGCTTCATCTGCTCGCGAATAGCGGCGGCGACCACATCGCGCGGCTGGAGCTCATCGGTAAAGCGCTCGCCGGCGGCGTTAAGCAAAATCGCGCCCTCGCCGCGGCAGCTCTCGCTGATCAGGAAGGTGCGGCCCGGCTGCGGCGAGAACAGCCCCGTTGGGTGAATCTGCACGTAGTCCAGGTGCTCCATCTTAATGCCATGCTCCTGAGCAATGTAGCAGGCATCGCCCGTGAGCTGCGGGTAGTTGGTCGAATGGTCGTATACGCCGCCGATGCCGCCCGTTGCCCACAGCGTGTGGCGGGCATGGATCTTAAACAGCTCGCCGGCATGCGCGCCCTCGGCGGCATTTACCAGCTCGTCGGCGGGACGAACCGAGTTGTTCTCGTCCACGGGAACGGCGACGATACCGGTGCACACCGTGGCGCCGTCACGCTCGCCCGTCAGGATGTCGGTCATGGCCACGTGCTCCAAAATCTGCACGTTGTCCAGCTTGCGAACGGCCTGGAGCAGCTTGGTCGTGATCTCCTTGCCCGTAATGTCGGCATGGAAGGCAATGCGCGGACGGCTGTGCGCGCCCTCGCGGGTAAAATTGAGGCTGCCGTCGGCCTTGCGCTCAAAATCCACGCCCATCGCTAGCAGGTCGTTGATGACCGAGCGGCTCGAGCGAATCATGATGTCGACGCTCTCGCGGCGGTTCTCGTAGTGGCCGGCGTGCATGGTGTCCTCAAAGAAGGCATCGTAGTCCGAGCCTTCGGGCAGCACGCAAATGCCGCCCTGCGCGAGCATCGAATCGCACTCATCGACCGCGCCCTTGGAGAGCATGATCACGCGCGCGCTCGTCGGCAGATTGAGGGCCGCGTACAGACCCGCCACGCCGCAGCCGGCAATGACGACGTCGCACTCCATATCGGGGTATTGCTTGGTTTCCACAGGAATCCTCTCCCTTGAATGTGACATAAGGGACCGTCCCTCATGCAACATTGTTCTAGCGTGCTGCGTACTCGAGCATACGGTCGAGCGTGAGCTTGGCCTGGTCTGCTGCCTCGTCCGAGACGCCGATCTGCACCTCGCCCTCGCCCGTCTCCAGGCAGCGCACGAGCTTTTCGAGCGTGATGAGATCCATGTTGACGCAGGTGGGCTGCACCGCGGGGAAGTAGAACTTCTTGCCGGTGCCCTGGCAGCGGCGCTCGAGCTCGTAGAGCACGCCGCGGACCGTCACGATGATGAACTCGCTCGCGTCCGACTCCTCGGCATACTTGATGATGCCGGCGGTGGAGCCGATGTAGTCGGCCTCGGCCAGAACGTCGGCCTTGCACTCGGGGTGCGCCAGCACGAGCGCGTCGGGGTGGGCCTCCGTCGCGTCGACGATCTGCTCGACGGTGATGATGTGATGGCGCGGGCAGTAGCCGTTGTTGAGGATGACGTGCTTTTGCGGCACCTGCTCGGCTACGAAGCGGCCCAGGTTTTGGTCGGGAATGAACAGAATATGCTGCTGCGGCAGCTCGGACACGATCTTAACGGCGTTGGAGCTGGTGACGCACACGTCGCTCCAGCTCTTGATCTCGACCGTGGAGTTGACGTAGCAGACGACAGCCAGGTCGTCGCCGTACTCGGCGCGTGCCGCGTCGACCGTCTCGCGCTTGACCATGTGCGCCATGGGACAGTCCGCGTCCGGCTCGGGCAGCAGCACGGTCTTAGTGGGATTGAGCAGCTTGGCGCTCTCGCCCATAAACTCCACGCCGCACAGCACGATGGTCTGCTGCGGCAGGCTCTTGGCGAGCTTGGCCAGGTAGAAGCTGTCGCCGACGTAATCAGCCACGGCCTGCACCTCGGGCGCCACGTAATAGTGCGCTAGGATCACCGCGCCACGTTGGGTTTTTAGTTGCCGAATGGCCTCGACGAGCTCTGCGGGCACCAGTGCCGCGCGCTCCGTTGCCGTCGTTGCCGATGCTAGGCCGGCCGCGATATCACGTGCAAGCTCCGACGCATCCATGTTCGCGCTCTGTGCCATCAAGGCCCCTCTCTTTTGGCGAATCTTGGGGCTTTAGTATGACACCTAGGTTTACAGCTGACAAGACAGCTGTAAACCTAGGTGTAAAGTTGAAATAAAGATTCAATCATGTAGCAAGTCCATTTTCGAACTGGCAAGCTGAGGATAGCTGAGCTCTCGATGGCGCAGGAGGCATCTTTCGCCACCGCAATACCGCTTGGCGCGAGTTGCACGCCGCGGGGCGCAAACGGTCCGCACCCCCGCAAGCGGCGCGTGCCCGATGTGGCAAAATCGAACTACTTAAGGGGGCCGAATGCTCAAGATTATTGCCTGCGACGATGATGTCGCTTTTCTAGATAGACTGCACCGGATGATCGACCGTTGGTCGACCGAGACGGGCACGGCGGTCGATGTTGCGCTCGTCACGCGCGGCGAGGACCTGCTGGCCCGCCATGCCGCATCGCGCGCCGACATCATTCTGCTCGACATGATCATGCCGCTCGTCAACGGCATGGACACCGCACGCGAACTGCGCCAGGCCGACACCGCCGTGCGCCTGGTGTTTCTCACCTCGTCGCCCGAGTTCGCACTGGAGTCCTACGAGGTCCGTGCCTTCGACTATCTGCTCAAGCCCGTGACTTACGAACGCCTGGCGCAGTTACTCGACGAGCTTTCGAGCATGCGCCCGGCGGCAACCGACGAGCTCGTAATCAAAACTTCCTTTGGCTACCACGCCCTGCGCCTGTCCGACATCGAATATGCCGAGGCGCGCAACAAGCACGTGGTCTTCCACCTGCGCGACGGACGCGATATCGAGGCACTCGAGTCGTTCCGCAGCGTCGAGGACCGCTTGGAGCAAAACGCGGTCTTCTTTAAATGCCACCGCAGCTACCAGGTCAACCTGCGCAATATCGATCACTTTGACCGCACGGACATCGTCATGCGCTCGGGCGCGTGCATCCCGCTTTCGCGCAGCAGCAAGCAGGGGTTCCAAGACGCCTACTTTGCGGTGCGCTTTGAGGGCGGGAGGCGCTGATGGTCTCCTCGGTCGAAATGATCCTTTGGGCAATCCACCACGCCACGACGCTGCTCTTTGGCGTCTTTGCCTCGGCGGCGCTGTGCGGTATCGAAATCAACCGGCGTCATGCGCTTGAACTGGTGCTGGTCGGTGCCGTAACCGGATGCGCATTTGGCCTCGCCAATGCCGTCGGCGGCGAGCTTTTCGCCCGCCAGGTATATCCGCTCGTCGTGCATCTGCCGTTCGTCATCTATTTGTGCGCGCGCTACCGCCTGAGCCCGCTGCTTGCCGTGCTCGGCATTACGAGTGCCTATCTGAGCTGCCAGTTCAGCAATTGGATGGGCATCGCCGCATTTGCCGCAACCGATTCTCAGATCGCGTACTATCTGGCGCGCATCGCGACCACACTCGCCGTCTTTGCCGTCCTGTTGCATTGGGCCGGCGACATCGGTCCACGCTTGGCGATTAAAAGCACCACCGAGCTGGGCATCCTTTTAATCCTGCCGCTCGTCTATTACGTCTTTGACTATGCCACCAACGTCTACACCACGCTGTTCCACTCGGGCTCGGTGGTGACGGTTGAGTTTTTGGCATTTGCGCTCTGTGCCTTCTATCTTATGTTTCTTGCCGTTTACCTGCGCGAATACGAAGAAAAGGAAACCGCCGAGCGAGAGCGCTGGATGCTCGAAACCCGCGACAGCGCCGCCATTAAAGAGCTCGAGGCCTGGCGTCAATCTGGGCGCGAGCTGTCGATTCTTCGCCACGACATGCGCCACTTCCTACGCGGCCTGGCCGCTTTAATTGAGGAGGGGCACACCGACGAGGCGCTCAAACGCATCGACGAACTCTGCGAAGCCGGCGACCGCACCGCCGTACGCCGCTTCTGCGCCAACGAGACGGTAAACATCGCGCTTTCGTCATTTAACTCGGAAATCAATAGAAACGGCATTACCGCCAACCTGCGCGCCGCCGTGCCCGAAACCATCCATGTAGGTGACGCCGACCTGTTTAGCGTGCTCTCAAATGCCTTGGAAAACGCTATCACCGCCGCAAGCGCCGCACCCCAAGGAAAGCGATTCGTCGACTTTGACCTGCGATTAGAGGACGGCCAGCTGCTGCTGTTAGTTTCCAACACGTTTGACCGCGCACCGCGCATGGTCGACGGCATGCCCGTGACCCGGCATGCGGGCCACGGCTTTGGCACCAGGAGCATCAAACTTGCCGTGGAGCGCATGAACGGCAACTGCCAGTTCCGCATTAACGGCGATCGGTTTGAGCTGCGCGCTGTGATGTAGAAGTGCGGTGCCGATCTCGAGGCGCGCCTTGCCCGCCAGGCAATCGCTCGCCGGTGCCAATCCGCTACAGCGGTGCAGCCGCCGGGGTCAGCTGCTTAATGTATGCCCACATGCGCTGCTTGGCGGCTTTGTCAGTGAGCGCCGCCTCAAAACCGTCGAGCGCGAGCACGCGGCGACCCTGCACATGGGCGACCAGGCCGGGCTTGAGCATGGCGGTGTCGAAGTCATCAATCGCCACGAGCATATCGGCATAGGTCTCGCGCATGGCATCAGCCGCGTTGTTGTCGAGCAGTAGCACCGCCTCGGGGTCCAAGGCCTCAAGCGCCTCGCGGAACAGCTCGCACGGCAGAGTCTCGCCCACCGCGACCGCTCCGTCACCCACGCCGGCGACGCTTGCCAGCACGCAAAAATCCTCGGGTGCGTAGCCGATGGCCCCAAGCGCCTTGCGCAACGCCGCGCCATCCGGGCCGGCGGCAAGCTCGCCACCCGAACGCTCGGCCTCGTCCAAATCGCCTTTGACCAGCACGATCGGCGAGCACGCGTTGCCCGCGATACGCACGCCACGGACCGCAAGCGATGTGAGCTCCTGCTCGGCCGCCTGGGCGATGGCTTCTTTTTTCTGGCTTTGTGACGTGGACATGCGCTCTCCAATCGTTTGCGTGCCCACCATTATATAAAAGAGCTGCCCGCGAGTGGTTGCTTTGCGGGCGGCTGGGTATAAGCACGGTCGTACTGAGTTTTACGCGGCCGAGCCGCGTCGCATTATGGAGGTCACCATGGCTGACATTAATCAGATTACCCCCGAGAACTTCGATTCCATCGTTAACGACACCCTGCCCGTGCTGGTCGATTTTTGGGCACCGTGGTGCGGGCCCTGTCGATCCCTCTCGCCCATCGTTGACGAGGTTGCCGATGAGCTGGCGGGCAAGCTTGCCGTTGCCAAATGCAACGTCGACGACAACCAGGACCTGGCCATGAAGTATGGCGTCATGAGCATCCCCACGCTGATTGTGTTTAAGAACGGCGAGGAGATTGACCGCTCGGTTGGCGCTCTACCCAAGGCGAGGCTGCAGGCGCTGCTGGAGAAGCATCTGTAATACGCTTGTTACTTACTCGCCGTCTATGAGCGCTTTTGCACCGCTCGCCGGACTTCTGGATGCACTGAGTGCAACCACGGATAGTATGGTAGTCACAAACAGCCCCCAGTGAACGGGTGCGGGTCGCACAGACTCGTACCCGTTTTCTTATGCAACTGCGCGCAGAGCGGGCGTAGTAAAATCTGAACCACTGAACTGCCCCATACAAAAGGAGATTTCCCATGCATGATGTTGGAATGAACATGAGCCAGCTTGCCATGAGCGTCAAGCAGGTCGACGACACCATCGAGCTCGCTCACGAGTGGAGCCATCAGCTGCTGCATGCGACCGAGAATTTTGACATGGAGCGCATCGGCGCCAAGCTCGAGGCCGCCATGGCCGCGCTGCACGAGGCGCATGACGCGCTCGAGGGCTACGAGGAAGCCATCGAGGCCGACCACAACTCCGTCGGCTCCGTGAAGCTGGTGTAAGGTGGCCGAACACGAGCACAGCTGCGGGTACGAGCACGAGCATCCGCACGGGGCGGACGGTGACGCGGGCTGCCACTGTAGTGGTTCCGGCTCCGAGCTGGTCCGTTTTTCGGTTACCGCACCCGACGACCTGCTGCGCCGTTTTGACGAGCAGATCGCACGCCGCGGCGACGTGGCCAACCGATCCGAGGCCGTGCGCGACCTGATTCGCGCCTCGATCGCCAAGGAGCAGATGCGCACGCCCGATGAGCACGTTATCGGGTCGCTCACCATGATCTACGACCATCACACCGGCGATCTGACGCGCCGTCTGGACGAGGTGCAGCACGACTACACCGACGAGATCGTATCGACCATGCACGTGCATCTGGATCACCACAACTGCTTGGAGATTCTGGCGCTCAAGGGTCGCGGCGAGCGCGTCTACGAACTAGCCGACCGTCTGCTGGGCCTGCGCGGCGTTAAGCACGGCGAGCTCACGTGCGCCGCCACCAAGCAGAGCCTGGGGCTGTAGCGGGATTTCCCGCAGCGCACCTGCCAAAAAGGGACAGGTTTGTTTTGGCAGGTTTAGAAGTTTTACCTACCAAAATAAACCTGTCCCTTTTTGGTCGGTTTTGATGAGGGGTGTCGCATGCGGCATGTGCATATTCATGTGACGGGCATTGTGCAGGGCGTTGGCATGCGACCGTTTGTGTATCGCGAGGCCATGACGCATGGCATTTGCGGATGGGTGCTCAATGCGGGCGACGGCGTGCATATCGAGGCGCACGCTCCGGCCGATGCGCTCGATGCTTTTGTTGCCGCGCTTTCTGAGCATGCGCCTGCGGCAGCTCGCGTTGAGCGAGTCGATATTGCGGATTTGGAGCCTGGCGGCTGGAGCGCTGCCGATGAGCAGGGCTTTCACATTGTGGCGTCGCAGGACCAGACCGCGCACACGACGCTCGTCTCTCCCGATATCGCCACCTGTGACGATTGCCTGCGCGAGTTGTTCGATCCCGCCGACCGACGCTATCACTACCCCTTTATCAACTGCACTAACTGCGGCCCACGCTTTACCATCATCCGATCGCTGCCTTATGACCGAGCGGCCACGTCGATGGATTGTTTTCCCATGTGTCCCAAGTGCGCTGCGGAGTATGTCGACCCACTCGACCGGCGTTTTCACGCGCAGCCCGATGCCTGCTTTGATTGCGGGCCGCATATTACGTGGCGCGAGGCTGTAAACGGCAATGCGTGCGGGAATTCGTCCGCGACACCGGCCGTCGGCACCACACGCGAGGCCAGCGACGCTATCATCGAGCGCTGCGTTGAGCTGCTGGCCAGCGGTGGCATCGTCGCCATCAAGGGCCTGGGCGGATTCCATCTAGCCTGTGACGCTGCCAACGAGCAGGCGGTGGCCGAGTTGCGCCGTCGCAAACGCCGCAGCAACAAACCACTTGCCGTCATGGTACGCAGTCTTGCTGATACCGAGCGCCTGTGTCATATCGACGATGCTGAACGCGATCTGCTCGCTGGCAGTATCCGCCCCATCGTGCTGCTGCGCCGGCGCACTGTTAGCGAGGACAACGACGGTTCCCCCGACATCCTCGCCCTCGCGCCATCTGTCGCGCACGGCCTGCCCGAGCTCGGCGTCATGCTCCCCTATACCCCGCTTCAGCATCTGTTGCTTGCCGCGGCAGAAGTCTGCGGTATGCACGCGCTCGTCATGACCAGCGGAAACCTGAGCGAAGAACCCATCGAGACCGACGACGACCTTGCCTGGGAACACCTCGTTGCTGCCGGCATCGCCGACGCGTTGCTCGGTAACGACCGCGCGATCCTCTCGCGCTATGACGATTCCGTGGTGCGCGTGGTTGACGGCACCGTTATGCCCGTGCGCCGCGCTCGCGGATATGCACCCCAGCCGCTGCCGTTGCCGGCGCTCGACCGCGCTCCGTCCTGCGTGCTTGCCTGCGGGCCACAACAAAAGGCCACGATTGCGCTCACGCGTGAAGGGACGAACGGCGAGGCGACCTGTTTTGTGTCGCAGCATATCGGCGATGTTGAAAACGGCGGGACCTTCGATGCCTGGAACGCCGCGCGCACGCGCTTGGAAGATCTCTTTGACTTGGCGCCCGCCGCCTTGGCTTGCGATGTACACCCCAGTTATCTATCGGGCCAGTGGGCGCGCGAGCAGGCGCGAAAATGCAATCTGCCGCTCGTCGAGGTGCAGCACCATCATGCGCATATCGCGAGCGTAATGGCCGAAGCCATCGCCGCGGGCCAGCTTACAACCGACGCGCGCGTCCTTGGCATCGCCTTTGACGGCACCGGCGCCGGCACCGATGGGACCATTTGGGGCGGCGAGCTTCTTGTTGCCAGCCTTGGCGGCTTTGAGCGCGCCGCGCATTTGCGCACCTGGGCGCTCCCCGGTGGGGCGGCCTCCGTGCGCGACGCCCGCCGCAACGCCTTCGCCCTGCTCAGTGAGCTCGGCCTGCTCGAGCACCCAGGTGCCGCTCGGCTTTTGGACAGCCTCGACGAACAAACGCGCAGCGTGACAGCCACCATGATCGAGCGCGGCATCAACAGCCCGCGTACCAGCAGCATGGGGCGTCTCTTTGATGCCGCGGCAGCAATTCTGGGCATCTGCGACAAGGCAACCTACGAGGGCGAACCCGCCATCGAGCTTGAGGCTGCCGCCTGGCGCGCGCTCGACAACGAAATCGCCCATTTTCCCGACGACAACGCCGGCTATTTCGCATCTGGCCCATCGTGGCTGGACGGCCCCTATGTTCTGGACCAGAAAGCACTCTTTGAGGCACTTTTGGGAGGAATTGAAGCCGGAGCGCCCGCCGACAGGCTCGCACTCGACTTCCATGTCGCCGTCGCGCGCTCTTCGGCACGAATCGCACGCGAAATCTGCGCGCGCGAAGACATCGATACCGTCGCGCTCTCGGGCGGCGTGTTCATGAACCAACTTTTGCTTCAGCTCCTCACCCGCGAGCTTAAAGACGCAGGCCTTACGGTCTTGGTTCCCCAAACCGTGCCCGTTAACGACGGCTGCATCGCCTACGGTCAGGCGGCAGTCGCACGCACTCGCCTCGCACAGGTCGCACCGCAATAGGCTGTTTGGCCAACCCGCAAGCCGCCGTCTCACAGGTGTAGCGCGTTTGCCCGCAGCCCCCGCGAGCGCTACCATCAAACGATGGATTATCCAGCGCCCATCCAGCGCAAAGCGTATAAAAGAGGAACATTATGTGCCTTGCCGTTCCCGGTAAAGTAGTCAAACGCGACGATGACCTCAAGGCCACCGTCGACATGATGGGCATCGAGCGCCCTGTTTCGCTGAGACTCGTGCCGACGGCGCAGGTTGGCGACTATATTCTCGTACACGCCGGCTTTGGCATCCAGATTGTCGACGAGCAGGAAGCACAGGAAACGCTCGAGCTTGTTAATGCCATGTCCGAGCTGGTCGAAGAAGACCAGCTGGCCACCAACCCGGCGGAGGCTTACTAGTGGCGCCCGAGCAGCCGGCTCGCTCCGGTATCGATTTCTCGGCATTCCGCGATCCCAAGCTGGCTCGCGAGCTCATCGAGCGCATTCATGAGCTTGTCGGCGACCGCACCATCAACCTTATGGAAGTCTGCGGCACGCATACCGTGAGCATCGGGCGCTATGGCTTTCGCTCCATTATGCCGGCCGGGCTCAAGCTGCTGAGCGGCCCGGGCTGCCCCGTCTGCGTCACCGCCAACCGCGACATCGACCACGCAATCGCGCTCGCCAACATAGACGGCGCCATCATCACCACCTTTGGCGACATGATGCGCGTGCCCGGATCATCCACCTCGCTCGCTGCGCAAAAGGCGGCGGGGCGCGATATCCGCATCGTCTATTCCCCGCTCGACGCGCTCGACATTGCCGAGCAAAACCCTGATCGCCCGGTCATTTTTATGGGCGTGGGGTTTGAGACTACGACGCCCACCATCGCCGCCGCCATCTTGGAGGCCGAGGCGCGCGGGCTTTTGAACTTCTCGGTCTATTGCGCCCACAAGACCACGCCGCCGGCGTTGCGCGCCATCGCCAACGATCCCGAGACCACCATCGACGGCTTTATCCTGCCGGGCCACGTCGCCACCATCACGGGCTTAGCCCCCTTTGGCTTTTTGGTCGACGAGTTTAAGACTCCAGGCGTGGTAACGGGATTTGAGCCGGTCGACATCTTGCAGGGTATCTGCATGCTGGTCCAGATGGTTGTTGAGGGGCAGCCCGCGATCGACAACGCCTACCGTCGCGGCGTCAATGCCGACGGCAATCCTGTGGCGCGCCAGCTGGTCGAGCAGGTATTTGAGCCGTGCGATACCACGTGGCGCGGGCTGGGGCTGATTGCCAACTCGGGCCTTTCCATCCGCCCCGAGTTCTCGCGCTTTGATGCCCGCGCTCGCTTTGACGCGCCCGTTGAGGCGACGGTCGAGCCGCGCGGGTGCCGCTGCGGCGACGTGCTGCGCGGGGCCATTACGCCGAGCAACTGCCCGCTCTTTGGCCGCACCTGCACGCCCGAGCACCCCGTCGGCCCGTGCATGGTGAGCTCCGAGGGCAGCTGCGCGGCGTACTACCGCTACCGCGACTAGCCCGGACACACCCGCACACCGGCACCACCCACGATTGGAGTTTTCGATATGTCCCATAGCGTTACCGATAGCACCGTCCTGCTGGGCCACGGCTCCGGCGGCCAGATGATGAAACGCATCATCGATGAGGTCTTTTTGGATGCCTTTGGGTCGCCCGAGCTGCTCGAAGGCAACGACGCCGGCGTCGCCGCGCTGCCCGCGAGCGGGCGCATCGCCATGTCGACCGACAGCTTTGTAGTCTCGCCGCAGTTCTTCCCCGGTGGCAACATCGGCCGCCTCGCCGTGTGCGGAACCGTCAACGACGTCGCGACCTCGGGCGCCAACGTGCGCTACCTATCGTGCGGCTTTATCCTCGAAGAGGGCTATCCCATGGATAGGCTCCGCCAGATTGTGCAGACGATGGCCGAGACGGCACGCGAGGCGGGCGTGTCCATAATCACGGGCGACACCAAGGTGGTCGAGCGCGGCGGGGCCGACGGCGTCTACATCAATACCGCCGGCGTGGGCGAGGTGCCTGCGGGCGTGGCGCTCAGCGGCGCAAACTGCCAGCCCGGCGATGTCATCCTGGTCTCGGGTACACTGGGCGACCACGGCATCGCTATCATGAGCCAACGCGAGGGTCTGGCGTTTTCGAGCACCATCGAAAGCGACGCCGCGCCGCTCAACCACCTGATTGCCGATGTGCTTTCCGCAGCACCCGACACACGCTGCTTCCGCGACCCCACGCGCGGTGGCCTGGCCTCGACGCTCAACGAGTTTGCGCAGGCCAGCGGCGTTGCCATGGAGATCGACGAGGATGCCGTGCCCGTGCGTCCCGACGTGCAGGCCGCCTGCGAGATGCTCGGCTACGATGTGCTGCAGGTGGCAAACGAGGGCAAGATGGTTGCCGTCGTGCCGGCCGAGCAAGCCGATGCCGCGCTGAGCGCCATGCGCGCCGCCCGCTACGGCGAGAATGCCGCCATCATCGGCCGCGTGCTGCCACTTGCCGAGGGCGCCCATCCCGCCGTGCGCGTGCGCACCGGCTGGGGCTCGACCCGCATCCTCGACATGCTCGTAGGAGAGCAGCTGCCGAGAATTTGCTAACGACAAAGGCTCAGGGCTATTAAAGATATTCAGATTCCAAACATGCCCGGCACGCATGCCCAGTATCATGGGGTGCGTTTTACAACTCAAGCGGCAGGAGCACCCATGGCAGCAGCTTTTTCCCATGTGATCTTTGACCTGGACGGCACCATTCTCAACACGCTCGAGGACCTGGCGGCCGCCGGCAACCATACCTGCGAGGCGCACGGCTGGCCCACGTTTGCCGTTGACGAGTACCGCTACAAGGTGGGAAACGGCATGCTCAGGCTGGTTGAGCGCTTTATGCCCGCCGAGTACGCAGGCGACGGCCGCATGTTTGAGCAGACGCTTGCCGAGTTTAGGGCTTACTACGGCGAGCACAAGGAAGACCACACCGCTCCCTATGCCGGCACGATCGAGATGCTCGACCGCTTGCGCGCCGCGGGCGTTCAGCTTGCCGTGCTCACTAACAAGGACCACGTCTCGGCGGCTCCGCTTATCGAAAAGTATTTTGGTTCCGAGCGCTTTGCGCTGGTGCAGGGCCGTGTCGATGCGTTTCCGCCCAAGCCCGAAGCACCCGTCACGCTGCATGTGATGGAAGAGCTAGGCGCCGACCCGGCGACCACGCTCTACGTAGGCGATTCCAATGTCGATATCCTGACCGGCCACAACGCCGGCCTTAAGAGTGCGGGCGTCAGCTGGGGTTTCCGCGGCCGCGCAGAGCTGGAAGCCGCC
This sequence comes from uncultured Collinsella sp., assembly GCA_902469665.1. Classification (GTDB taxonomy): domain Bacteria; phylum Actinomycetota; class Coriobacteriia; order Coriobacteriales; family Coriobacteriaceae; genus Collinsella. The sequence goes on from CABRDE010000055.1 coordinate 46,707, forward strand.
GGCGCCGACTACGTGGTGGACACCCAGGGCGAGCTCGCAGCGCTAATCCTGGGCGAGTAACGAGCGACACTGCTTAACGCAGCTGCGACAATTCTTCCGCGCGGAAAGCGCATCCCGTTTTGGAGCTCCGGAATGGGATGCGCTTTCCGTTTGAGGCGCATCAGGGAAACCGCATCCCGTTTCAGAGTAATATTCCGGGTCGCACTTTCCGTAACCCACCCCATCCGGAAAATGCGACCCACTATTCGGGCAAAAACCGGGTCGCGGTTTCCCAAGCACTCGATGCAACGCTGGCACAAGGAGTGTCCCCAACTGCCGGCAGAGACGATATGAGCAGGACATAAAAACATTGAGAGCCCCTGCTGCATGAAAGACCGCGGATTAGGCCGACAATGGTGAGTGTCT
>CABRDE010000056.1:0-9836 GCA_902469665.1 uncultured Collinsella sp.
AACGAGCCGGCGGGCCCCTGCCCGTTAGCCCCACAATCTTTCCGCAGGACGGAGGAAGCCCCCGCCGCACGAAGTGCGCAGCGGGGGCTTCCGACATGTCCGAGGACGATTGTGGGGCTAACGGGCAGGGGCCCGCCGAACCAAGTTAGGCAGCCGGGCAGATCTTCTTGAAGAGCTCGATGACGTCGTCGAGCGTCGCCTCGCGCGGGTTACCCGGGAAGCAGGCGTCGGCCATGGCGTCCTTGGCCAGGACCTCGATCTCGTCAGCCTTCATGGCCTCGCAGACGTGCGGGATGTTCACGTCGGCGGAAAGCTGCTTGACGGCGGCGATGGCGGCGTCGGCAGCCTCGTCGGTGCTCATGCCCGTGGTGTCAACGCCCATGGCAACGGCAACCTTGGCCAGGCGCTCGGTGCAAACCGGCTTGTTGAACTCCATGGCGATCGGCAGCAGCATGGCGCAGGCGACACCGTGCGGGGTATCGTAGTGAGCGGACAGGGTGTGAGCCATGGCGTGGTCGATGCCCAGGCCGACGTTGGAGAAGCCCATGCCGGCGACATACTGGCCAAGAGCCATGCCCTCGCGGCCGGAGCCGGGCTGACCGGACTTGGCTTCGGCGACAGAGTCGCGCAGGTTCTCGCTGATCAGCTTAATAGCCTCAAAGTGGAACATGTCGGAGAGCTCCCAAGCGCCCTTGGTGGTGTAGCCCTCGATGGCGTGGGTCAGAGCGTCCATGCCAGTAGAGGCGGTCAGGCCGGCGGGCATGGAAGCCATCATATCGGGGTCGACGACGGCGACCTCGGGGGCGTCGTTGGTGTCGACGCACACGAACTTGCGGACCTTCTCGGGGTCGGTGATGACATAGTTGATGGTCACCTCGGCGGCGGTACCGGCAGTCGTCGGCACAGCGATGGTGAACACGGCGTGGTTCTTAGTGGGAGCAACGCCCTCGAGGCTGCGGACATCGGCGAACTCGGGGTTGTTGATGATGATGCCGATGGCCTTAGCGGTGTCCATGGAGGAACCGCCACCGATGGTCACGATAGCGTCAGCCTCGGCGGCCTTAAAGGCCTCGACGCCGTCCTTGACGTTCTGAATCGTGGGGTTGGGCTTGATCTCGGAGTAGAGGCTCCAAGCGATGCCGGCAGCGTCGAGCTCGTCGGTCACCTTAGCGGTAACGCCAAACTTAACCAGATCGGGGTCGGAGCAGACGAAGATCTTTTTGTAGCCGCGACGCTGGAGCTCGCCGGGGATCTCCTTGATGGCGCCGGAACCATGATAAGAAATGGTGTTGAGAACGAAACGATTAGCCATTGATAGCCTCCCATCGTGTGCGGGGCACCCATTACGCCCCGCGCTATAAGTCCCATCCTAACGCTTTTGAAACAAAAAACGCGTGAGAACGTCAAAGGTGTTAAAGCGTTTCAACAACTGGTATCGTCACTACCCGACCACTAAACAAAAAAGGGGCGACCGAGATGGCCGTCCCCTCCCCATTATCGATCTATCTGACAAGGGGACTGCCCCCTTGTCACATCTTGCCGCTATTTTTGGCAGGCGTCTTTCCAATCTTCGCAGGCGCGCTTCCAGCGGGAGCGCAAATCGCGCTCGCGGTCGATGAACATGATGGCAAACGCGACAAACAGCAGCAAGCTCGCCACGACGATGGCGTGCAGGCCCATGCGCTCAATACACCAGTTGCCCAGCACGGCGCCAAACACAAAGGTAAAGATCACGCCAAAGTACAGCACGCCGTTTTCCAAAAAGCCGCGCTTGTGAGTGATGATGTAGTCGTCCACGTTTTGCAGCGCATTGCGCAGGTTACCGATGCACATGGTCGTGGCGATGCCGTGACCATGTATCTTGCGGAAGCTCTCGACCTGCATGCCGCAGGCAAACGAGGTGAGGCAGTTGGCGAGCAGGTTGTAACCGCCACCGGGGATAAAGCTCACGCCCAGCAAGATGACGGCTTCAAAGAACACCGTCACTTGGCGCCAGTGAATCACGCTGCCAAACCGCTCGTGAACCAGGTCGGCAAGCATAATGCCCACGGCAAACGACACCACAGGGAAGAAATAGCGCCCCGCGAGCGCCCAGTTGCCCTCGGAGATGCTCACGCCCACGAGCAGGATGTTGCCCGTCTGCGCGTTTGCGAAAACATGGTCGCGCCCAATGTACGAATACACATCCATAAAGCCACCGGCGAGAGCCAAGATGATGCCCAGCTCGATGGACTCCGATATCTGTTTGGCACGCTGCATCGTCGTGTATCCTCCTTGTTGACGACTCTCTCGTGCGTTGGCGGACACATAGCCGCCGTTCATACTGTAACCCATTGACAACATGGCGTGCGCGCGAGAAGGGTTCCCCAACGCGCAGATACACAGTCTGGAAACAAACGGCGGGCGCGACGCCGACACCCGACGCCCCGTGTACTCCACCAGTCTTTTTAGCGCCGTCCCAAAAAAGACTGGTTACAATTACGTGCAGCATACAAACACCGGGAGGGATCGTGGCAAAAAAGCCTCAGCACGCTCAGAACAACCAGCGCAGTCAGCAGGGCAAACAGGGCCAGCAGCAAAAGCGCGGCGGTAAGGCGCAGGGCTCGCGACCCACGCATGCCTCAGCAGCGCCCTCGCGTCCTTGGCGCCCGGGCCGCGATAAATTCCTCCCCGTCAGTCGAGCCGACATGGATGCACGCGGCTGGGACCAGTGCGACTTTGTCTACATCTGCGGCGACGCCTATGTGGACCATCCCAGCTTTGGCATGGCCATCATCAGCCGCGTCCTCGACGCGCACGGCTACAAAGTGGGCATCATCTGCCAACCCGACTGGACCGACCCCACCAGCATCACCGTGCTCGGCGAGCCGCGCCTGGGCTTTCTCGTCAGTGCCGGCAACATGGACTCCATGGTCAACCACTATTCGGTGACCAAGCACCGCCGCCACACCGACGCCTATACCCCCGGCGGCGAGGAGGGGCGCCGTCCCAATCGTGCCGTCACGGTCTACGGCAACCTCATTCGCCAGACGTTCAAGGACGCTCCCATCATTATCGGCGGCATCGAGGCAAGCCTGCGCCGCCTGGCCCACTACGACTACTGGCAGGACAAACTCAAGCGCTCGGTACTGCTCGACTCGGGCGCCGACATCCTCATCTACGGCATGGGCGAGCACGCGATCGTCGAGATCGCCGACGCGCTCGACGCGGGACTGCCCGTCGATCAGATTACCTATATCAACGGCACCGTCTACCGCACCAGCTCGCTCGACGAGGTCTACGACTACGACCTGCTGCCCAGCTGGGATGACCTTGCCGCCGACAAGCTCAACTACGCGCGCAGCTTTAACGTGCAGCAGCAGAATATGGACCCCATCACCGGGCATCGCCTGGTAGAGCCATATCCCAACAGCGTGTACGTGGTGCAGAACCCGCCGTCGGCAACACTCACCACCGACGAGATGGACGAGGTTGCCGAACTCCCCTACGCACGCGATTGGCATCCCGACTACGACGCGGCAGGCGGCGTGCCGGCCTTTGCTGAGATCAAGTTTTCCATTAGCTCCAACCGCGGCTGTTTTGGCGAGTGCTCGTTTTGCGCGCTCACCTTCCACCAGGGCCGCGTGTTGCAGATGCGCAGCCACGACTCGATCATGCGCGAGGCCGAGCTGCTCACGCGAGATCCCGAGTTTAAGGGCTACATCAACGACGTGGGTGGACCAACGGCCAACTTTAGCCGCCCCGCCTGCGACAAGCAGCTCAAGCACGGTGTGTGCAAGAACAAGCGCTGTCTGTGGCCGAGCGTATGCAAGAACATGGTGGTCGACGAAAGCGGCTACACGCAGCTGTTGCGCGACCTGCGCCAGCTGCCGGGCGTCAAAAAGGTCTTCGTGCGCAGCGGCATCCGTTTTGACTACACCATGGCCGATGCCTCGGACGAGTTTTTACGCGAGCTGCTGGAACACCATGTCTCGGGCCAGCTGCGCGTAGCGCCCGAGCACGTGAGCGACGCGGTGCTGTCCGTGATGGGCAAGCCGAGCCGAGCTGTCTACGACGCATTCTGCCGTAAATTTGAACGCTTGAATCGCGAATACGGACTCAAGCAGTACGTGGTGCCGTATCTGATCTCGAGCCACCCCGGTTCAACCATGAAGGAAGCCGTGGACCTTGCCGAAGCCGTGCGCGACATGGGCTACATGCCCGAGCAGGTACAGGACTTCTACCCCACCCCGTCCACCATGTCGACCTGCATGTACTACACCGGTGTAGATCCGCGCACCATGCAGCCGATCTACGTGGCGCGCGACCCGCATGAGAAGGCCATGCAGCGCGCGCTCATCCAGTATCGCAAGCCCGAGAACTACAAGCTGGTGCGCGAGGCGCTAGAGAAAGCCGGGCGTCGTGACCTGATCGGCTATACCAAGCATTGCCTGATCCGCCCCGTGCCGCCACGCCCGGGCGAGACGTCTGCCGGCGGTGGGCATGGCACCGGCAAGAAGGGCGGCAAGGCCCACGGTGGCGCCGCCGGCAAGGGGCCCAAGGGCAGCAAGGGTCACGGCGGTATGTCCCGCGCGCAGAACACTGCCGGTCGCAATCGCGCGGCACAGGGGCGTCAGGGCGCCAACGGAGGCGGCAGACGCAACTAGCGCGGCGAGGCGGCATGCCGCCGTTGGCGACACGACACGCCCCACCAATAAAATGCCGCTCGCCGGGGCGTCGCAGAACGATTCCCCGGCGAGCGGCCGATTAATATTGTCTATCTCAAAACGTCGTTACTTTTTGTCGAAACGACCATAGAGCGCAAACGAGAGCGCCGCAGAGATAACCCAAGTCAAAGCGATGCAGACGACAATCATGATCAGGTTCATGGGATTGCCGCTTGGATCGGCATAAACGGGCAACGAGGTAATGCCGGGCATAACAAAGCCGAAGCACTTAGCGCCCAGAACAACGGTGAGCGCACCGCCAATACCATCCGCGATCATCGCAGCGATAAGCGGAGTCCTGTTAGGAACCTGAACGGTAAACAAGGCGGGCTCGGAAATTCCCATAAATGCTGAGAAGGCGCACGTCATTGCAGCGGACTTGAGCTTTTCGTCGGTCATGCGCAGGGCCGCACCAAAAGACGCACCGCTTTCGGCGAGGTTATGGCAGAAAGAGATCGGGAGCAGATAGTCATACCCAAGCGTTGCGATATTGGAAATCTGGATAGGGCTCGTTGACTGATGCATGCCGAAGAGCACGATAAGCGGCATAAAGAAGCCCAGCAGAAAACCGGCAACGGGGCCCAACGTCGAGAATAGCCAAACGATACCGTTGGCGAGACCAAGACCGCACCAGGTACCAATCGGAGCGAGCACAAACAGGTTGACCGTAATCACGATAGCAAGGGAGAGTGCCGGGACGATAACGAGCTTAAAAAGATCCGGCACGACCTTGTCGATTGCGCGATATACAAAGGACAAGCCAATGACGCCAAAGATGACCGGGAACACGGAATCGGCGTAGCTAAAAATCGGTACCGCAAAACCGAACAGCGCAAGGGGCGTCTCGCCCGTACCGACAGCGTTGACAATGGTCGGGTACATCAGCGATCCGGCAACACAAAGCGCAAGCGAACGGTTGACCCGGAACTTATCAGCTGTAGACATTGCCAGCAAAAACGGCAAGAAGTAGAACGGGATATCCGAAATCATATTGAATATCGCAAAGTCGCCGGCACCCGTGTCGATTCCAAAAGCCGCGATAGCAGCCAGGATGCCCTTTACGATGCCTCCCGCCACCAGTGCGGGAATGATAGCGGAGAAGATGCCGGTGATGATATCGAATACGCGAGCCGAACCTTTTTGGAGCTCAGGCTGCTCGGCGTCGGCGGAGACCTCGCCACCCATCCTGTCACCTAGCATGGGCTCCAATTCGTCATATACCGACCCCACGCTGGCGCCGATGATAACCTGCCACTGCCCGTCTTTAACCTGCGCGCCCAAGGCGCCGTCAAGCGTCTTAAGGGCCTCCAGATCTGCCTTGCTATCGTCCTTCAGGTTGAATCTGAGCCTTGTAATGCAGTGCGTTGCCATAACAACGTTATCGGCGCCGCCCACGAGCTCGAGGACGCGAGCGGCCAGTTCCTTCTTGTCTGCCACGACAATCACTCCTACCCAAGATCCTCGCCATTAGTGGCGATACATTTCTGATACCAATAGAAAGAGTCTTTACGCGAGCGCTCCGCAGTGCCGTTGCCGCAATTATCCAAATCGACATAGATAAGCCCGTAGCGCTTGTCCATCGTAAGAGGACCGCAGGCAACAAGGTCAATGAATCCCCAGATCATATATCCGCGCACGTCAACGCCATCGATCACTGCTTCCTTAAGGCACTTTATGTGCTGGCGCAAATAATCGATTCGATACTCGTCGTGGATGCTGCCATCCTCCTCGACTACATCAGATGTACCGAGGCCGTTCTCGGCGATATACAGGGGCAGCCCATAGCGGTCATACATCTGGTTAAGGGTAACCCTCAGACCAATGGGATCGAGCTGCCAGCCCCACTCACTCGTCTCGAGATAAGGGTTCTTGTTTGCCATGACCAGATTACCCGCAGTCTTCTCCCATCCCTGATCGCAGGTGGATACCTGGGAAAAGTAGTACGAAAAGGCCAGGAAGTCGACCGTGTTGCGAGCGATGAGCTCTTCATCGCCCGGTTCCATTTGAATCTCGATATCGCACGCATCGAAATAGCGATTCATATAAGCGGGGTATTTTCCACGAGCCATCACGTCCGTATAGAACCAGTTGGAATACTGGTCGTCGTGAATAGCCTGCATGTTATCTTCGGGACGGCAGGTGGCGGGATACGTACAGAATCGAGCGATCATGCCGCCAACGGGAGTATCGGGCGAAAGACGGTGGACAATCTCGACGGCACGCGCATTGGCAACGAACTCGTGGTGCAGGCACTGGAAGATGGCTCGATCGAAGTTCTCCCCCTCTTCGTCTTTGACCAGACAGACCCCGTCCCAAGGCGAAAAACGCGCTGCATTGAACTCGTTAAAAGGCAGCCAGAAATCGACCAGATCGCCCAATTCCGTAACGATTGTCTCGACATAGCGGGCGAAGAAATCAATCGTCTTACGATTCTTCCATCCCCCATATGTGGTGACAAGATTTACCGGGATGTCATAGTGGAGCATGGTGACGAAGGTCTTAATGCCGTGCTTTTTGCACTCACCCAGCATGCTTCGATACCACTCGATGCCTTCGCGGTTAGGCTCAAGGTCATCTCCGTTAGGATAGATTCGGCTCCAGCAAATAGAGGTGCGGAACAGCTTGAGACCCATCTCCGCAAAAAGCGCGATGTCCTCATGATAGTGATGATAGAAGTCGTTGCCACGCCTAAACGGGTAGAACTCAACACCATCATCTGCGAGAGCGTTCATTAGTTCGTCATGGCAGAAGGGGTTGTTTTGATGCTTGTCCTCAATCTGGTCATGAGTCCAGGTACCATCCAGCCATCGACAATCCTGCGTCGACTTTCCCTTTCCGCCCTCATTCCAGGCGCCATCGGCCTGCGAGCACGATATGGCTCCGCCCCATAAAAAGTCGGAGTCAAACCCATGTTTTAACTTACTCATTTGCCCTCCTTGATCGGATGCTCCAGCGAATAACCCAATACTAGGAAGAACAAGATGCATAAGATATCGCATAGAAAGCGTGGGTTTATAACATTTTTTTAGATATAATACCGTTTAAGGCATCGATTCTACCGTTCACCCCTGGAGCACCCCATGGATTCGAATCTCAAACAGCTGCTCTATACGCATACCGAGACCGAAGAGTGGCATCGCGCACATCCGGGAGAGCTCAGCCCGCGATATAACAGGGTGGAAACCACAACCATTAACGGCGAAGAGGTCTATCTGTTTGATTGGAAAGAAACTCTCGACGAAAACCCCGTGGGCCTTATCAAGGAATCGCGCTTTACCGATATTCCTCCTCATATCAATCGGGATATGGAGCTTAACTACGTGTACGACGGCGTCTGCACGTTTATCGTCAACGGACGGCGACTACTCCTTAAAAAGGGCGACGTGCTCATTTGCAACACCGGCGTAGTCAGAAGCGTTCCATACGTTAAGGGCGAGCATGATATCGTCATTTCGATCGTCTTCAAAAAAGAAATGTTCGATTCGTTGTTCCTGAGCCAGCTACCCGGCGCGTCACCATTAACGAATCTTCTATTTGATTTTGTGTCCAAAAACCGCGAGGCCCGAAAATATCTCATTCTTCCAGAGGAATACGCCCGACATGCGCGACGCCTCATCGAGATGCTCTTTATCGAATATCACTTTAAAGATGCCTATTCCAATGAACTCATGAGGCACCTCGCCGTCAGCCTATTCCTTGTTCTCATTCGAGGACTGTACCGACGCTCCGCAACTGATAACCAGGCGATCATGTCGGACGAACGCATCGTGTCGATTCTGAATCATATTGAGCGAAGCTACGGCGACTGCACACTCGAAAGCATTGCGAGCGATACGGGTTATAGCACCAGCTATCTCAGCAGCTTGATCAAGCAAAAAACCGGCAAAACGTTTTCGCAAATCAAGCTCAACCAGCAGCTCACAGAGGCGGCATATCTTCTCAATAACACCGAGCGCAGCGTGCAGTATGTAGCCCGAAAAGTCGGCATCTCCAACATGTCATTCTTTTACTCAAAATTCAAAGAAGCATTCGGCGAAACGCCAGGTGCGTTCAGGACGCATCGGTCTAATTAAAGGCGTTATTACTCAGACCGATCAGCTTCGCGCGACACGGGAATGCACAATCGAAGCAGCGAGTGCATCGCCTCTACCAGCACAAAGCCGGCGATGCCAACCGTGACCACAACGTCGAACGGCGTGTTCACAAACCAGAGCAACGTCATGAGATACGACCCGGCATTAAAGGCAAAGTGCAGCAAGATCGTGTAGCGGAGCTTTCCGGTGGTCACGAGCACCCAACCAAAAATGAGGGCGGCAGCGCCCGCATAGCAGCCCTGCACCCAGTTCATATGCATAAAGCCAAAGATGGCCGCCTGCAGCACGATTGCCGCGGCGATACCCCACGTGCTTGGGGCCGCCCAGGGCACCATGGCGCCGTCTTGCGCGTTCGCGCGGCGCCGGCGCTTCCAGAGCGGACGGCACTGTGGATTAAACGCACGCAGCGAAAACTCAAAGATGATGCCGCGCACCAGGAGCTCTTCGCAAAACGGAGCGCCGAGCACTGTGGTCAAGACAGCAAGAAGGCTGGTATCGCCCATGCCCGTCTCCTCGACGAGCTCGCTATAGTCTGCCGCGGCCTCGGGCAGCAGCGACAGTACGCCGTCGCATAGGTAGCTAATGACCACCTGCATGGATAGGCCGATCACAACAATGCAGACAATGCGCTTCCATGCCGCGCCTGCTCCTCCGCCGAGTGGGCGTTCGCCTTGCCGGCGCGCCATGAAGGAGCGGGGCCACAGATAGCGCCACCACAGCAGCGCCATCAAAAACGACGCCGTCTGCGCGACGGCCTGGAACCATTGGATATCGAGATTGTCGATCGGATAGCCCGTCAGCACCGACACGGCATCGAGAACTGAAAACAGAACCATGCTCAGGGCAATATCGGCAGCAACAACACCAAAACAGGCAAGCGCCCAAATCATCGCATTGAGCATGCCAACCTCCTCAAAACCCGGCACTTAGGGACGTTCCTTAACTGCCGGCAGAGACGATATGAGCAGGACATAAAAACATTGAGAGCCCCTGCTGCATGAAAGACCGCGGATTAGGCCGACAATGGTGAGTGTCT
>CABRDE010000057.1:0-23437 GCA_902469665.1 uncultured Collinsella sp.
CCTTCCTGGCCTCGACATCATGCTTCACCCTCAAATCAACGCGCATAAAGAAAGCCTCCCATTTCTCATGTCCAAGAAATGGGAGGCAGTTCAAAGACGGAGCCGGGCCTTGTTTCATTTGCCCGGATAAAACCTGCCAAAATAAACCTGTCCCTTTTTGGCAGGTTAGCGGAGCTTGCTGGTCTCGAAGTACTCGGGGAACTGGTCCAGAACCTCGGTCTGGTTGCGGAACATCATATGCAGGTGCTTGCTGACCAAAAAGCTCGCTTCGATGGGGTCGCGACCGGCGATAGCGCGGCGAATCTGCTTGTGCTCGTTCACGATGTCCTGATTGTCGAGAACTTGCGTGGCAGCGCGCAGCCAGCGGAAGCGCTCTAGGTCGGCATTGGTCTCTTCGAGCCACGACCACACGGTGCTGCGACATGCGATGCTAAAGATCATGTGGTGCATGAGGTTATCGCTCAAAAAGAAGCCGATGCGATCCTCGTCGGCCATGGCCTTTTCCTGCAGCGCGATGGCGCGGTCGAGCTGCTCGATGCCAGCCGACGTGGCGCGTGCACAGCATTCCACGATTACCTGCTTTTCCAGATGTTCGCGGATGTAACAGGCACTCTCGGCAAGGGTGAGGTTGATGGGTGAGACGTAGGTGCCGCTTTGGGGCACGGTGCGCACCAGGCCTTCCTGCGCCAGACGCACCAGTGCCTCGCGCACAGGGGTGCGCCCCATATCCAGGTCGTCGCAAAGTTGCTTGACGCCCAGCTTTTCGCCCGGCTTGTAGTCCAGGTAGACGATTTTGCGTCGAATGGTGTGGTAGGACTGGTCCTGTAGGCTCGTTTCCTGCTCGCCGACGTGCATCGATTCTTCCATAGCGCCTCGCAACTGTTCTATCAAACTCATATGTCAGTTGTTAATTATGCCGCGAATCAGCTCTCCGCGGTGGGTAATTCGGCTGTTGCCTGAGAACTATTGCGGCATCTTAGTCTGTGTTTGCGCAAGGCTGCGCTCAATGTTGCCGTATCATAAGCCGTCGCAAACGTGAAATAGAAAGAAGGAGTCCCATATGCAACTGGCAAATATCGTACGCGAGCGCTGGAAAGGCGTCTTGTTCTGCCTGATCATCGCTATCCCCGCGACGTTGCTCGGCAAACAGATTGAGGTGGTCGGTGGGCCGGTGTTTGCCATCCTCTTTGGCATGGTCCTGGCACTCGTCTTTCCCAAGAATCGTCGCGAACAGCTCGCCGCCGGCGTCACCTATACGTCCAAAAAAGTCTTGCAGTACGCGGTTATCCTGCTTGGCTTTGGCATGAACCTCTCCCAGATTCTGTCCAAGGGCGCCCAGTCGCTGCCGATTATCGTGGCGACAATTTCGACCTCGCTTGTCATCGCCTTTGTGCTCTGCCGCGTCATGAACGTGCCGGGCAAGATCGCGACGCTTGTGGGTGTGGGTTCGTCGATTTGCGGCGGTTCTGCCATCGCCGCGACCGCACCCGTCATCGATGCCGACGATCGCGAGATTGCCCAGGCCATTTCGGTCATCTTCCTGTTTAACGTTATCGCGGCGCTCGTGTTTCCGACGCTCGGCGGCATGCTCGGGCTGACCAACGAGGGCTTTGGCCTGTTTGCCGGCACCGCCATCAACGACACCTCGTCCGTAACGGCTGCGGCGAGTGCCTGGGACAGTATGCATCCCGGCGCCAATGTGCTCGAGAGCGCCACAGTGGTCAAGCTCACCAGGACGCTGGCCATCATTCCCATCACGCTGGCGCTTGCTTGCTGGCAGATGCATCTGGCGCGCAAGGCCGGCGGCGACGCCAAAAGCACGTTCTCCCTCAAACGCGCGTTTCCCATGTTTGTGCTGTTCTTTGTGCTGGCGAGCGTGATCACTACGGTGTTTCAGCTTCCCACGTCCTTTACGGCGCCCATCAAGGAGCTGTCGAAGTTCTTTATTGTGATGGCCATGGCGGCTATTGGTTTTAATACCGATATCGTCGAGCTGGTCAAAAAGGGCGGCAAGCCCATCGCGCTGGGCTTTTGCTGCTGGATTGGCATTGCGTGCATGAGTTTGGGAATGCAACACGTGCTGGGAATCTGGTAGAGAAGTAGCTTATTTGCGTGCTGCGTGCTGGTGAGCGCATTCTCACGGTGGAGCGATAGGAGCTCTTGCGGGTATGGCTTGTCCGCAGGTTTATAAGTCCCGAAGAGCTCTTATCGCCCCGCCAGGATGGCGATGCGGGGCAACACCTATACTCGCAGGACGGCGCTTTCTGCCCTATAGTGTTTGGTGAGCAATATCGTTCAATTTTGAAACACTCGGTCGTGCGACCGCCGGCGATTGCACGTCGCTGCAGACAGGGGCAAATCATGGATAGCGATGCCAAGCTGAACATCTTGACCGATGCCCTGGCTGCTGCCGGGGCATCGGCATTGGCAATCGATGCGCGTGGAGACGTCGCGATCTCGACCATGAATGACGCGGCGCTCGAGCGGGATGTGGCGGCTTTTGTCGCTGAGCGCCTCGACCGTATAGGAGACGGCGCGCGTCTGGTTATGGGGCGTGCGGGTACGCGCCTGAGCCTGACCGTTCGCCCCACCGACAAAGAGGGCGGGGGCCTTTGGGTCGTCGTGGTCCGCGAGGTGCGCGGCGCCGCGGCGCATGCGGGCATCGAGTGGCTCAACGCCGACGAGGTTGAGGCCCGCTACGAATCGAGCGCGTACGGCATCGTTGAGGGGGCGGCCTCGGTGGCTGCGCCGGTTGCCGAGAGCTACGCGCGCGGTGTGCCCCTTATGCTCGAGGGCGAGCTGGGAGCGGGTCAGATCGAGATCGCCAAGCGCCTCTATCTGGACGGTCCTTTTGCCGATCAGCCCTTTGTTTCCCTTGCGCTTGATGAACTCACCGAGCGCGGTTGGCGCCATGTGCTCAAAAGCGCCGAATCGCCGTTGTTCCAAACGGGGCTGACCCTTTGCATTGAGGGCTGGAATGCGGTTGGCCCCCAGCGCCTCCGCGAGCTGGTCTCCACGATGACCGACACCGCGTTGGCGACGCGCTGCCATGTGGTGCTGACGGCGAATGACATGCCGGGCGGCGGCGAAAGTGATCAAGCCGCCTTTGTGACCGAGCGCTTCGCCTGTGCGGTGAGCGTCGCGCCGGCAATCGCCGAGCAGGGAGCCGCGTCGACGAAGGTCGCGCGCTATTTGGAATATCTCGCTGATGCATTTGGGACGGCAGCGCCCACGCTGTCTGCCGCGGCGACGAAGACGCTCGATGCTTACCGCTGGCCGCGCAACTATCTGCAGCTCCGCGAGGTCTCGGAACGACTGTATATATTGGTGGGGACGGGCACGGTGGACCGCGCTGTGGCGGAGGAAGTGCTCGCCCAAGAGGACGTGATTAAGACCGCAACCTTTGGCGCCCCGACACTCGAAAGCGACCTGTATATCCTGCGACCGCTGGCAGATACCGAGCGAGATATCGCGCATCTGGTTGTAGATCATCTCCACGGCAACCGAACCCGTGCGGCGGAGGTGCTGGGTATAAGCCGTACGACGCTGTGGCGCTTGCTGAAGGACGATGACCGTTGAGCGAGGCGTCCGTGACCGCGCGCGACGCGTGTGCTACAGTCCAAAGCGTTATTGTTTCGATTTGGTTACGGCGTGCGAGGGCATATGGCTGAGACTTCAAAACCGAGCCGCAGAAGGCGGAGTGCCGCGCCGGTCAACCGACGCACAACATCGGTGACGTGGGGTAAACACGCCTCGGGGTTTGATGGCTCGTTCAAGCGCACTAAATACGGCTATCCTTCGGCAAGCGCCCGCTTGGCAATGCAGGCAGAGTCCTCGCTGTGGGGCCGCAAACGCGTGGTGGGCTCAAAGCTCAAGCACGACGGAACGCTCGGCTACATCAGCCGCGGGGCGGCTCGCCGCAGCGGGCTCAATCCCGCCGGCTGGCATCGCTACGTGCCGATCGTGACCGCCGTTGCAGTGATCGTCATCGCGCTCGCTGCGCTCGGATATGCCGGCGGTGGCGCCAACTTGGGCGCAATGTTTAAATCGCCCGAGCTCGTGCATGCAGGCACAGAAGTTGTCGAGGGCGCACAGACCCAGACAGGCGTCGCGCCCCAGCGCGGTATCGTTGCGGCGGCCTCCACCATCGCAGATGCTCAAAAGGACGAAGGCGAGCAAGGTAACGACGCCGAAACGACCCAGACGAACGAAACGACGACAACGGCGACGTCAATATAAGTTACGAGTGGGGTAGCTAATTTGGGACGGGGCTTTTTTAGCTGCCCAAGACAGTGGCTCATTCGATGTCAGTCGCCAAAAGCGAGCGAGCCGCATTTGCGCCAAGGTGACGTGAAATGAGAGGGCGCTGACCTTCTGGTCGCGCCCTCGAAATTGAACGTCAGATTGGCGTGAATGCGGCCCGCGCAGCGTCAACGAGCCCGCCGTTCGGTAGAACGGCGGAACTAATTACCTTACGTAGACGACGTTGTCGCGGCGCGGTTTTGCCTCGGGTAGCGTGTCCTCGGCGTAGCCCAGAATGCAGTTACCGACACCGCGCAGGCTGCCGTCGGCGGGCAGGCCCCAGCTGGCCAGCAGCTCCAGGCCCTCGGGCGAGTCAAAGACCTCATGCGCGCGATGAATCCAGCACGAATCGACACCCAGTGCATAGGCGGCGTTGAACAAGTTGCCCATGGCGAGCGAGCCGTCTTCCAGATGTGTGGGCACGCTGCGGTCAACCAGCACCACCACAACGGTCTTGGCGCCATAGAAGGGGTCGCTGTTGCTGTCCATGACCTGGGCGTTGAGCTGTGAGAGACGCTCGACGGTCGCGGGGTCGGTGACGGCGACAAACGTCACCGGCTGGCGGCCCATGCCGCTCGGTGCATATTGGCCGGCTTCGATAATACGTCCAAGCTTTTCGGCCTCGACGGGACGATCGCTGTAGTTGCGGCAGCTGCGACGGTGAATGAGTGCTTCGATAGTCTCCATGGTGTCTCCTTGCGGTGGCGTTGCAGATGCCCCGTTCATACCCGTCGGGCTCAAACGATAGACGGTCAATTGCCCGGCCAAAAGGATAGATTCCAATTGGGAAAGTAGGTTTGCATAAAAGTACCTTCAGAATGTGATAATCAAATGGGATGGTTAAACGTTTTATCCCGTCTACCCTGCGGTTTTTTACCACTTGCCTAAATGACGAACGCATAACCTCTGATAAAGGTTTTACTAAAGGAGTACCAACGTTTATCAATGCGCCGTGGTGGCGCCGGGCCAGGAGGTAACATCATGTTCCAGGCTGGAGATGTCGTCGAGACCGATTTCGAAGGATTTCTGAAGCTGCTGCGTTCCAAGACGCGCGCTTTCGTGTCGATCAACGATCACGAGTACTACATCACGCACACCGATGGCTATTGGCGTGTTCAGGATTGCGAGGCCCTCAATGACAAGGGCCACTTTACTGACTGCTCCGAGCTGGTCAACACGGTCTGCGAGGTCGTCGAGCTGCCGTGGATTGCCGGCAAAAGCCTGCATGACAGCTTCTCGGGCGCTACGGTCTATGAGGCCGTCGCCGCTTAACAGGCAATAAAACCCGATTTTCACGTGACCGCTGGCGCCGCCCCCGCGCCGGCGGTCTTTTTCTGCCGATAGGCCATAAAAGTGCACGCATTTGCGGAGAGCCTGTTGACGATAGTCAAAACTCGGACTAATCTAGAGACACATAATTGGTCAAAAATCGGACAATTGAATGGTGGGATAGATGAATAGTGCGGTTACGCTGGTCGACTTCGATCGGTTGCTCAATGGACTCGACCATATCTATTCGGAGTTCTCGCGCGCCTGCGGCCTTTCGGACTGCGCCTATTGGATGCTCGTCGACACCAGCACGACGGGCGGCAGTATTGCCGTAAGCCGTCTGACAAGCGAATGGTTCTACAGCAAGCAGACCATCAACTCGGCAATTAAAACCTTGACGGCGCGGGGCTTCGCAACGTTGGAGTTTGCCGAAGGCAGTCGTAAGAACAAGGTTGTGAGCCTGACCGAAGAGGGCAGGCGATTTGCCGAGCGTTATGCGCTGCCGGCACTCAAGGCCGAGCAGCGAGCCTTTGGCGCGCTTGAGCCGTGTGAGCAGCGCGAGATTATGCGCTTGATCGGCAAATTCTCTCAGGTGCTCGGCGACGAGTGCGAGACATTTAAACAGCAGGTGGCAGCCGCAAGCCAGATGCAAGATCGACGTGAGGGGGAGTCGTGCGACTGTTGATGAGGTTTCTAAAGCCATATCGAGGGCTTGTCGCAGTGACACTGCTGGTGCTGCTGGTGGATAACGTCGGTACGCTGTTGGTTCCCACGATGCTGGCGAACATGGTCAACACCGGTATTACCACGGGCGATGTCGACTACATTTTACGCAACGGCCTATACATGTTTATCGCGACCAGCATGGCTAGCGGCGGCACGGTGCTGGGCTGCTATCTTTCGGCGCGCCTGGCCGCCAACGTGGCTTGCGATATCCGCAATGCCGTGTACGACAAATCGCTCGAGCTCGCGGCCAGCGATTTTGAGCGCTTTGGCACCGGATCGATGATCACGCGCTCGCTCAACGACATCAACGTGATTCAGCAGGCGATTCTGCAGACGATTCAGCTGGTGCTGCCCGTGCCGTTTTTAGCTGTGGCGGGCATCATCTTCGCCTGGTTTATCGATCCCGCCATGGGCACGCTTCTGGGCGTAGTCGTTGCGATTGTGCTGGTGGCGGCGGTCTTTACGGTTGCCAACGCGGCGCCGATTTTTATGCGCCTACAGGGCTTTATCGACCGCATGAACGTGGTGCTGCGCGAGAATATTGTGGGCGTGCGCGTCATCCGTGCGTTTAACAAGGAGCGCCACGAGGAACGGCGTCTGGACGAGGTGTTTAGCGAATACGCCGTCAACGCTATCAAAGTCAACCACCTGTTTGTGGGCCTCGACAGCTCAAGCTTCTTTTTGATGAACATCGCCGAGGTGGCGGTGCTGTGGGTGGGCGGCAACCGCGTAGGCGCCCACGCCATGCAGATTGCGAGTATCTCGGCGGTGCTGGAGTATGCAATTCTGATCCTGTTCTTTGTGATGATGGCCCAGATGGTGGTGCTGACGCTTCCGCGTGCTGCCGCGTGCCTGAACCGTGCGCAGCAGGTGATGGAGATTGAGCCGAGCATCGTCGATGGTGAGCGCACGCTTGATGCGGCCGCGTCCGACTCAAAGGACGGGGCCGATGCGGTCGCCGTGTTCGATCATATGTCGTTTCGCTTTGACGACGCCGACGAGGACACGCTGTGCAATTTGAACTTTACTTGTCGTCGCGGTCAGACGACCGCAATCGTCGGCTCGACGGGTTCGGGCAAGTCGACGGTGGCCAAGCTCTTGCTGCGCTTCCACGATGCCACCAAGGGCGCCATTCGTCTGGACGGCGTCGACCTGCGCGAGCTTTCGCAAGATGAGATCCGTGGACACATCGCCTATGTGCCGCAGAAGGCGTGGCTGTTCTCGGGCACCGTGGCAAGTAATCTGCGCTTTGGCAACGAGGACGCGACCGAGACCGACATGCTTCACGCGCTTGAGGTTGCCCAGAGCACCTTTGTACTCGATCAGCCGCAGGGGCTCGATACCCCGGTGGCGCAGGGCGGCACGAACTTTTCAGGCGGCCAGCGCCAGCGCCTGGCCATTGCTCGCGCGCTCATGAAGCAGGCCGATCTGTACATCTTCGATGACAGTTTTTCGGCCCTGGACTTTAAGACCGATGCCGCCCTGCGCCATGCGTTGCAAGACGAGACGCGTGACGCTGCGGTGCTCATCATCGCGCAGCGCATCTCGACGATTTTGCATGCCGACCAGATTGTCGTGCTCAAGGACGGCGAGATTGTGGGCTTGGGCACGCATAGCGAGCTTATGGAAACCTGCGAGGTGTACCGCGCCATCGCGGAATCGCAGATGAAGGGAGGTGAGTAGCATGACCAAGGAGCTCAAGAAGCAGGGCGGCGTTGATGACGCCGCTGCCGCGGGACTGGTCGAGGAAACGGCTGCCGCGTCGACCGAGCTGGATGACGCCGCCAAGGCTGCAGCCGAGCGCGAGGCTCGCCGCCAAGCGCTCTACGAGGAAAACGAACGTGCCGAGGACGAGCGCGCCCGCGCCGAGGCTGAGCGTATGCGCGACGTGGACGACGAAGACGAGGACGAGACGCCTCGGGATACCTGGGCGACGGTGCGCCGCCTGTGGAGTGAGGCCGCCGGCGACCATTGGCGCTTCTATATCGTGTTCGCGAGCATTGTGTTCTATGTCATCTTTAACACTGCCGCGCCGGCATATAGCGCCCGCGTGATCGATGAGCTGTGGAGCCACATTCAGGTAGCGTTTGTCAACAACGCCACCTTCAGCATCACCTGGGAGAACTGCGGCAGGACTATCTTCATCTACTTTTTGATTTGGACGGCCGCCGCTTCGTTCTACGCGCTCCAGAGCTTTTTGATGTCGAGCGTGGCCGAACGCCTCAATCTGCGCCTGCGCAACCGCATCGCGCAAAAGCTCAACCGTCTGCCGCTCGCCTATTTTGACGCGCATCGTCCCGGCGAGGTCGTCAGCCGCGCGACCAACGACTTGGACAAGATGTCCGAGAGCATGCAGCGCGGATTGCTGCAGCTGCTCGTGTCGATCGGCACGGTTGTTGGTGCTGTGAGCGTGATGTTCGTGTTCAGCGTGCAGCTTACGCTCGTCTTTCTGTTCTTTACGGCACTGTCGCTGCTGGTGACGAAGGTCGTCTCGCGCCGCACACACGATGTGACGGGCGAGCGCCAGGAGTGGGTGTCCAAGATTACGAGTGCGGTCGAGGAAGGCTATTCGGGCCGTCTGGTGATCCGCGCGTTTAACCGCGAACGTCAGAGCTCCGCTGAGGTGCGCGAGGCTTCGAAGGAACTGGCTCGTGTGAGCACCAAGGCCGACTTTATGATCAATGCTGTCGGCCCCGCAGTGCGCTTTATCGGCCGTTTGGCGCAGATCGTTATTGCGCTTGTGGGCTGCAGCATGCTGGTTGCCGGTCACATGACCGTCGGCGTGTTCCAGGCGTTCTTCCAGTTTATCTACGAGGCGTCCGAGCCCATGACGCAGTTGTCGTTTACCTTCAACTCGCTGCAGAGCGCGCTGGCGAGTGCAGAGCGCGTGTTCGACCTGCTTGATGAGCCCGAGATGGAAGCCGATCCGCTGCCGGACGAGGCCGCCAAGCTGCCGGGTCGCGTGGAGGGCCGCGTCTCCTTTGAGCACGTGCGCTTTGGTTATTCGCCCGACAAGCCGCTTATGCGCGACGTGTCGTTTACCGCCGAACCGGGCCAGAAGATTGCCGTGGTGGGAACCACGGGCGCAGGCAAGACGACGCTCATCAACTTGCTCATGCGCTTTTACGAGATCGACGGTGGCCGCATTACGCTCGACGGTGTGGATACGCGCCTTATGAACCGCGGCGAGCTACGTCAGCAGTTTGGCATGGTGCTGCAGGACGCCTGGCTGTTCGACGGCACGATTGCCGAGAACATCGCCTACGGCTGTCCCGAGGCAACGCGCGAGGAGATTGTTGCGGCTGCGCGCGCCGCCCAGGTCGACTTCTTCGTGCGCACCATGCCGCAGGGCTACGACACGCGCGTGGCCAACGATGCCGAGAGCATCAGCCAGGGCCAGCGTCAGCTGCTGACCATCGCACGCGTGCTGCTCAATAACCCGGCGATTCTCATCCTGGACGAGGCGACCTCAAGCGTGGATACGCGTACCGAGCTTGCCATCGGTCGTGCCATGGACGCGCTCATGCGCGGGCGCACGAGCTTTGTGATCGCGCACCGCCTGTCGACGATCGTGGACGCCGACCTGATCTTGGTCATGGACCACGGCAACATTATCGAGCAGGGCACGCATAAGGAGCTGCTCGCAGCCGAGGGCGCTTATGCCGACCTCTATCTGAGTCAGTTCGCATAATGTGACAAAGGGACAGTCCCGCATGTCACATCACAAATAAGGCGCGCCGGGGGTGAATTCCCTGGCGCGCCTTTGCGTTGATGCCGATGTCGTTTTGTGCCGCTTGCGTTCCTAGCGTTCGTCCACGAGCTTGGCGACGAGGGCCTTGAGCTCGGCCACCTCTCGCTCGAGTTCCTTGACGCGGCGGGCATTCTCGGTGATGCCCTGGCGGTTGAGGGCGGACTGCTCGGCGGCGTCATCGGGCATGTACTCGCGATGCTGCTTGGCGTCGAAACTCTCCTCGAACACACGGCAGCCGTTGCGCTTGATGATGCGTCCCGGCACGCCCACGACGGTGCAGTTGTCGGGGACGTCCTTAACGACGACCGAGTTGCCGCCGATCTTGACGTTGTTGCCGATGCGGATGTTGCCGAGCACCTTGGCGCCCGTGCCCACCGTGACATTGTTGCCCAGGGTGGGGTGACGCTTGCCGGTCTCGTTGCCGGTGCCGCCGAGCGTGACGCCCTGGTAGAGCACACAGTTGTCGCCCACAATGGTGGTCTCGCCGATGACGACGCCCATGGCGTGGTCGATAAAGAAACGCTTGCCGATCTGTGCCGCGGGGTGAATCTCGACGCCGGTGATGTGGCGGGTGATTTGCGAGAGCACGCGGGCGAGCGAGCGATGTCCATGCTCCCACAGCCAGTGCTCGGGCACGTGGTTCCACTTGGCGTGCAGGCCAGGATAGGAAAGGAAGATGACCAGACCGTTTTGCGCGGCGGGGTCCTGCGCTTGGACGGTCTTGATGTCCTCGCGAATGGTATTGATAAAGCTCACCGGCCGCCCTCCCTTAGCGCCATGGCAATGCGATTCAATAAAGTATAGCGATTCGCTAGGGATTAGGAAGGACAATCTTGGCGGCATTGCGCGACAGGTGTCAGTTATGCAAACTTGCTGGTAATGGAGTCATGCTTTTGTGGGGTTGCGCACGAGGGGGCACCGCAACCGTATACTGGTCAACTTGGACGTATCCGCGCCCACAACTGAGAGGTTTTACTTCATGGGTTTCATCAATTTTATTGCCGAGCTGCTTAAGGACCCGCGCACCGCGATCGCCAGCTGGATCGCCGCCGGCCCGCTTATGGCCTACGGCTGCGTGTTCCTGATCATCTTTATCGAGACGGGCGTGGTGTTCTTCCCGTTCCTTCCCGGTGATTCGCTGCTGTTCGCCTCGGGTTTCTTTGCCCACAATGGCGGCTTTAACATTGTGGCGCTTCTGGCCACCGCATGGGCCGCTGCCATTTTGGGCGATCAGTGCAACTTTATGATCGGTCACTTCTTTGGCAAAAAGATCATCGCTTCGGGCAAGGTCAAGGCTATGACGCCCGAGCGCATCAAAAAGTCCGAGGATTTCTTGGACAAGTGGGGCCACCTGGCCATCTTCCTGGGTCGCTTCTTCCCGTTTATCCGCACCTTTGTGCCCTTTATTGCCGGTATGGGCGGCATGCACTGGCGCAACTTTGTCATCTTTAACGTGCTGGGTGGCATTACCTGGTCAACGCTCTTTACACTGCTGGGCTACTTCTTTGGTGGCATTCCCTTTGTACAGGAGCACTTTGAGCTGCTAATCGTTGGCATCGTTGCCGTGTCGATCATCCCGACCGTGGTCGGTCTGGTCAAGGCTAAGCTGGGCAAAAAGAACGCATAGCTCGAGCCAGCGCGCAAACCGTGCAGTTGAGGCCCGTCACCGCTTACGGTGGCGGGCCTCTTCAGCTTCGGTCAAATGAAAATACTTTACTTAGTTAAAGAAAAGCGTTTTATCAGACGCGCGTGCGGAGTACAATCTCGTGCATGCGAATCGACGTGCCATCGGCTTTGATGCTGCTCGCGTGTCCCGTCCGGCTCTACGCTCCGGGCGTGCGACGTTGCGACGCGGTCGGCCTCGGTCCTTGCGTGCGGGTTCGCGAGTATGCAACTGTGTATGTAAGGAGCGACATATGACTGTCGAGAAGAAGGATATCGATTGGGGTAGCCTCGGCTTTGGCTACATGAAGACCGATTACAGCTACGAGGCCCATTGGAAGGACGGCGAGTGGGACGAGGGTGGCCTGACCACCGACCACACCCTGCATGTCTCCGAGTGCGGCGGCATCTTCCATTACTGCCAGGAGGTCTTTGAGGGCCTGAAGGCCTACACCGCCGAGGACGGCAGCATCGTCTGCTTCCGTCCCGACATGAACGCCGAGCGCATGTATAACTCTGCGCAGCGCCTCGAGATGCCCCCGTTCCCCAAGGACAAGTTCGTTGAGGCCGTCAAGCAGGTCGTTTCTGCCAATGCCGCCTGGGTTCCGCCCTTCGGTTCCGGCGCGACCCTGTACGTGCGTCCGTTTATGATCGGCTCCGGTGACGTGATCGGCGTGGCTCCCGCTCCTGAGTACACGTTCCGCATTCTCGTGACCCCGGTCGGTCCGTACTTTAAGGGTGGCCTCAAGCCCGTCAAGCTGCGCGTTTCCGAGTATGACCGTGCCGCACCGCACGGCACCGGCAACATCAAGGCCGGCCTCAACTATGCCATGTCCCTCAAGCCCACGATGGAGGCCCATCGCGAGGGCTATGCCGAGAACCTGTATCTCGACTCCGAGTCCCGCACCTATGTCGAGGAGACCGGTGGCGCCAACGTTCTGTTCGTGAAGGAGGACGGCACCCTCGTCGTTCCTCAGTCACACACCGACTCCATCCTGCCCTCTATCACCCGTCGTTCGCTCGTCCAGGTTGCTCAGGACCTGGGCATGACCGTTGACCAGCGCCCCGTCGAGTGGGCCGAGGTCAAGGCCGGCACCTTTGTCGAGTGCGGCCTGTGCGGCACCGCTGCTGTCATCTCTCCGGTTGGCGAGATCGACAACAAGGTTTACGGTGCCGACGAGACCGTGACCTTCCCGGCTGGCTACACCGAGATTGGCCCTGTGATGAAGAAGCTCCGCGAGACCCTGACTGGTATCCAGTCTGGTGCTGTCGAGGACAAGCACAACTGGGTTTACACCGTCGCGTAAGCTGTCTTAGCTGTCCGGCCCGAGGGCGACCTTCCTTTCCGGCGCGTCCTCGGACATGAAAGAACCCCCGCTGCGCACTACGTGCGGCGGGGGTTCTTTCGTCCTGCGGAGTGCGCCGGAAAGGAAGGTCGCCCTTTTGTTTTGCTTCGCGCCATGTGGGGGCGGTGGCGACGTGCATTTTTGCGAGTATTCTGCAATCGAAGGCCCCTGCATACCGGCTTCGGGCAAAAAAATCGGGAGTTCTCGATGTTTTCTACGAATGATGGGTGGGGTTACGGGCTGACAGCGTTTGATTTGCAGGGATATTCGCGGTCTTTGGCATTTATCGTGGCGCCCGAAGCTCTTGGTTATGTTGAATACTCCTAAAAATGCACGGCGCTTAGAGGGGGACCTTCGCGAAAAAGGAAACCGCCCCGTCGAAGTATGCATTCGACGGGGCGGTTTATGCATTTGGCCGATTAAGGATGCGCTGCCAAACTACTAGAACTTGACGGTCGGGGCCTGACGGGCTGCTTCGGCGGCCTCGAAGCCCTGGCGCTCCTTAAACTGGAAGATGCCAGCAAAGATGACAGCCGGGAACGTCTGAATGGCGTTGTTGTAGCTGAGCACGCAGTCGTTGTAGCTCTGGCGTGCATAGCTAATCTTGTTCTCGGTGTCCTCGAGCGATGCCTGCAGCTGCGTAAAGTTGGTGTTTGCCTTAAGATCGGGATAGGCCTCGGCCACAGCGAAGAGCTGGCGCAGCGCACCGGTCAGCACGTTGTCGGCTTCCATCTTGGCCTCGGGCGTGGTGGCCTTGACGGCGGTGTTACGCGCGCTGATCACGGCGGAGAGCGTCTCCTGCTCGTGCTTGGCGTAGCCCTTGACGGTTTCGACCAGGTTGGGGATCAGGTCGTTGCGGCGCTGCAGCTGCGTATCGATGTTCTGCCAGGCGTTATCGATGCGGTTACGCTTGGTGACCATGTTGTTGTAGATGCCGGCGATGGCGCAGACAATCACAATGACAACAACGATGCCGATGATGACGGTAATCATGATGTCTCCGTTTCGAATGGCCGCGGCGGCATGCGCCAGCTGCCGTTGGTATAACGCTACTAGTATACCCGCAACGTTTTGCCGTGCCGAACTTTCCGGTAAGCGTTGTGTTTTCGGCGGGGCCGGCACCGGGGCAAAGCGCGCGAGGTACAGGTGTAAGATATGCGACAGATTGACGAGTGTTGTCTTTGCCCTGAGGATGGCGATACCAGTGGACCTTCGCATCAAGAAAACCTACCGCGCCCTGTTCGATGCCTTTACCGAGCTTCTCGAGGAGCATCGGTTTGAGGACCTGACGGTCGCCATGCTGTGCGACCGGGCCATGATTCGCCGCACGACGTTCTACAAGCACTTTCGCGACAAGAACGATTACTTTGCCTTTTATATCGATGAGCTCATGTCGGGCTTGCCGCAAAAACAGCCCGATGAGGCCGGCGCGGTGTCTGCCGAGGACGTGCGCGCGCTTCGGCACGCGATTTTGGACGATGCCATGGATTTGATTCTGACGCACGAGCGGCTCATGGACAACATTTTGGCAAGCAGCATGTCGGGCATGTTGACCAACGTTATTTGCGACCGCATTGCCCGCTCCATCCGCGAGCGTGTGATGAACGTGCTTGCCGAGGATGCCCTGGCCCCCGTGTCACTCGAGACGACGTCTGAGTTTGTCGCCGGCGGTATTATTCGTCTTTTCACGATATGGTGGGAATCAGGCCACGATCTTGAGCGTCGACCTGAGATAGCCGACGTGGTCGATGCGCTGTTTGAGCGGACCATGACACCGGTGCATCACTAAAGTGGCGGAGAGAGGGGGATTCGAACCCCCGGAACGCTCTCGCGCTCAACGGTTTTCAAGACCGCCGCATTCAACCGCTCTGCCATCTCTCCGTGAGTCGTAATGATAGCATCGTTTTGAATTTGCAACAGGGAAGGCGAACGATGACGATCACCGAAATCGACGAGAAGTTCATGCGCGAGGCGCTGGCGGAGGCGCGAGCCGCCGCGGCGGTGGGCGAGGTGCCCATCGGAGCCGTAGTGGTGCGCGACGGCGAGATCGTCGCGAGGGCGCACAATCGGCGCGAGCTCGATCAGGATCCTTCGGCTCATGCAGAGTTCGCGGCCCTGTGCGCTGCCGCTCGGTCGCTCGGTCGCTGGCGCCTTTCCGACTGTACGGTCTATGTGACGTTGGAACCCTGCTGCATGTGCGCAGGCCTTATGGTTAACGCGCGCGTGGGGCGCTGCGTGTATGGCGCGAGTGATGCCAAGGCGGGCGCGTTGGGATCCCTATACGATTTGAATGCCGACTCGCGCCTGAATCATCGGTTTAACGTGACGGCTGGGGTCCTGGCGGATGAATGCCGCGAGCTGCTGAGTAGCTATTTTGGCGGTCTGCGCGGAGCGGGTGGCGCTGATTGCGGTTGCGGTGCCGATCTTGAAGCACACGCCGCTCACGCCGCAGCGCTTGCAGGTGCCGGTGAGGATGCTGGCACGGCGGTTGACTTTGGCCCTGCGTGCCGCCGGCCTCGCCGTGTGCTGTTGGCGATCGACTCCTTTAAGGGCAGCGTGTCGAGTGCGCAGGCGGAGGCGGCGGTTGCCGAAGGCGTGCGCCGCGTTTGGCCCGATGCCGAGGTGCGCGCATTGCCGCTGGCAGATGGTGGCGAGGGAACGCTCGATGCCGTTGCCGCATGCGGCGGTGAGATTGTGACCTGCGAGGTTGCGGGACCCTTTGGCGATGGTGTGCCTGCCCGGATGTTAGTGGACGGCGAGCACGAGTCGGTTGTTATTGAGATGGCCGAAGCAGCAGGCATCGGGTACTCACCTTGCACGGAATCGGCGGCGCTGGCTGCTACAACCTATGGCGTGGGCGAGCTGATGCTCCGTGCAGCTCGTGTCGGGGTAAAGACTATCTATATTGGTCTGGGCGGCAGCGCCACCAACGACGGTGGCGCCGGCATGCTGCAGGCGCTGGGCGCGCGTGTGGTCGATGATCAGGACTGCGATGTCGCCCCCGGTCTTGCGGGCCTTGAACACGTGTCGAGTATCGATTTGACGTTAGCGCTTCGTGCACTGAGCGGCGCTCGTATCGTTGTGCTTTCGGATGTCGAGAATCCGCTCGTGGGACGCCGCGGTGCGCTGGCGGTGTTTGGCGGGCAGAAGGGCCTGCCGACGGATGACGCTGAGGCGCTGCGCAGGTACGACAGCTGGATGGTCGGCTACGGTCGCCTGCTCGATGCGGCAATTTTCGAGGCGCGAGCCCAGGGGTTGTTGCGCACACCCGAGGGCGCACGGACATTTGGCTCGGTGCTCGGCGTGCCCGGCGCGGGCGCTGCCGGTGGCTTGGGCGCCGCGTTGCTGGCGCTCGGTGCGGAGCTGCGCTCGGGTGTAGAGACGGTGCTCGATCTCGTGGGGTTTGACGAGCGCGTGCGCGATGTCGACCTGGTCATAACAGGCGAGGGCAATATGGACGAGCAGTCCGCCGCCGGTAAGGCGCCGGTGGGTGTGGCTCGCCGCGCCAGGCGATATGGCAAGCCGGTGGTCGCCGTCGTGGGCGGCCGTGCTGACAACCTGAACGCGGTATATGAGCAAGGTATCGACTTGGTACTGCCGATCTGCCGCAAGCCCATGCCTCTCGACCAGGCGCTCAATCCTCAGGAAGCCACAACCAACCTCATCTTCGCCGGTGAGTCAGCCGCCCAAGCCTACGACCTCGCTCGCCTCTAAAACCCATCCCCTCGATAAGTTGCGGTGGAATACGGAGTGTTTTTGCCTTTAAGGTGCCAATTCAGTCCGTATTCCACCGCAACTTCGAGAATGACCATTCGAGGTTGGCTGCCTTAGGTCTTGGGTCGGACCGTTTGCCACGAAATGCGACCATCTACTACGTTAAGCCGGCCACCCTCGACCATCCCGGAATTTGCAAAAACAAAACCGCAGGTAGAAAGCTTGCCGATTTTCGAAAAAGTCGGCTATGGTCGACCCCTGTGGCCTAAACGTAGTAGATGGGCCCTTTCTGTGGTGCGGCACCAAGCCGGTCATTTTGGGATGGGACTATTTTGACTACTCATTGGCTGCTCTGGCAATCGGGCTGCAAAAGTAGTCAAAAAAGCTCCGTCCCAAATTAGCTACCTTGCTCTGGCGGGCGGGAGCAGGTAAGATATACCGAGCGCCTAGCGCGTTCGATGGGTTCGGATGACGACATGTTCCGAATCTGGTCAGGTCCGGAAGGAAGCAGCCATAAGGAGCCTCTGTCGGGCATCCGAATCCATCGAGCGCACGGGCGTTTTTTGGTGCCGCGACATGGCCCGGCCGGCGGAGAGGTGTTTGGTGTCTCGCTGGTCCTCGGCTTCGCCTGCGGGATCGCTCGACTACCAAACACCTCGCCGCCGACCGGGCCCCGTCGTCCAAAAATCATCCGTAAAGGCGCGTTTATCTAATTTAAATCTATCCCTTGTGGAATGCGGCTTGCTGGTGTTGTCTGGGCATTGATGGCTATGTGGTTCAAGAGGCGGCGGTGCTGTTGCTTGAATTTTTGCAGTTAAAGAGGCCCGTTTCCCTGGGTTGGGGAAACGGGCCTCTTTCCTCTCTGGGTTTGTGGATTGGCGAAGGTGGTATGCTCTGGTAGCTATTTTGAGTTCCTGATGCGGCGTGTGGCTGTGGCGGTTATTCCGAGGCCTGCGGCGGCGACTGCTGCGAGTGCGATTGCGCTCGGTGCTGTGTCGCCCGTGTTTGCGAGCTTGCCGGCGGTCATATTTGCTTGCTTGCTGCTGCTCGAGTTCGCCTGCTTGGTGGAGCTTGGCGGGGTATTTTTGCCGGTCGCGGGCGAGCTGGCGGGCTGTGTTGCCTCGGCCGGTTGCGCCGAGTTGGAGGGAGGCGTCGTCTCGGTCGGTTTCGTTATCTCGGGCGAGGCGGCCTTGTCTGCCGCGGCTTTCGCCTCTTCGTATGCCTTGCAGGCGTCGTCATAGGCCGCTTGCGCCTTTTCCAAATCGCCGAGGAGCGCATTTCGCTTGGCTATGTCCTCGTCGATGTGGGCTTTAGCTTCCTTTGCCTCACTTTCGAAATACTGAACCTGTTTTTCCTGGCTTTCGAGCCGGCGTTGGTAGCGGTGAAGATCATCTTCACAAGATTCTTCTCGCCTTTCTGCCGTCATGATCTCCATGCGCAACTGCTTAATATGCTCCTTAATAGCTGTGCTGGGCTCCTCGCCGCCGAGTGCTTCAAGTGCCTTATCTAATTCTGCCTGAAGGCCGCTTGTCCGGTTGTGGGCCTCATCGTATTTGGCTTGGGCTGCATCGACGTTCGCTTGCATGGCGGGAAGGGGTTCCCTCCGTTTGGCGGCTTCCGCCACCACCATGTCGTAGAGTTCTTGAAATGCGGCAATGTCATCATCGATTTCCGCAATTTTCTCGGGACTTGCGGCGTCTTTTGCGGCCTCGAGGGTTTTGAGCGCTTCCTGCATGGCTGCATACGCTTTTTCTTTTGCGGCGGCCGCGTCTTCCGTCTGCAAGGCAACTGCACCGGTGGGGGCGCTGGTTTCTGCCGCGATCGCCGCTACGGGGGCGATTCCCGCGACAAGTGCCGCGGAAAGGGCGATGCCCACAGTTGCTCGTCTTGCTCTTCTTGCGAGAATGTCGTTCATCTCGGCACCTCATTTCAAGGGTCGGCGACTAACTTGGTAGCACTAATGTAAATATACCATGCTAGTTGACCCGACACTGGCTGGGTGTGCGCGTATACCCCCCCCCTGAAAACTGAATCCCGTTAGAAATGACGAGTTGCTTACGCTTCTTTTGGGGTGGCGGTACTATCATGGTTCGAATTGAATGTGGATGATGATAGGGAGCGCCTATACATGATTGAGCTGCTCAGGCGTTTTGGTGGTAAGTTTCGCCGATATATGGTGATCGGCCCTGCGTGCAAGCTAATCGAAGTGATCTTTGACCTGCTGACGCCGCTGGTGATTGCCCAGATGATCGATAAGGGCATTGGGGCGCACGACGTGAACGCCGTTATCCACTACGGTATGCTGCTTGCCGCCATGGCTGTGATCGGCATCTCGTTTACGCTCGTCTGCCAAAAGATGGCGGCGCTCACCTCGCAGGGCATGGGCACCGACATTCGTGGCGCGCTCTACCAGCATATCAACAAGCTGAGCTATGCCGAACTCGACCGTTTTGGCACGCCGTCGCTCATCACGCGTATCACCAACGACGTCAACCAGGTGCAGCTCGCTGTGGCGCTGGGCGTGCGCATGCTCATCCGCTGGCCCTTCCTAGCGGTGGGCTCCATGGTCGCGGCCCTTGCCATCGACCTTAAGCTCGGCATCATCTTTTTGATTTGCACGCCCGCTATCGGCCTGGTGTTTTGGTTTGTCATGGCGCGCTGCATTCCGTATTACAAGCAGCTGCAGGCAAAGCTCGACCGCATCGCGCTCATTTGCCGCGAGGGGCTTTCGGGCGCCCGCGTGGTCCGTGCGTTTGTGCGCGAGGACCACGAGCGCGAGCGCTTTGCCCAAGCCGCCGACGACCAGGCTCATACCGCCATCGCGGTGGGCAAGCTCTCGTCGATCCTTAACCCCGTAACGTTTTTGGTGATGAACCTTGGTGTGTGCGCCATCCTGTGGGTGGGCGGCATCCAGGTCAACGTGGGCGAGCTTACGCAGGGCCAGGTCATGGCGTTTGTGAACTACATGACGCAGACCCTTACCTCCATCGTCTACGTCGCCAACCTGGTCGTGGTCTTTACCAAGGCGAGCGCCAGTGCGTCGCGTATCAACGAGGTGCTCAATTGCGTGCCGAGCATCACCGACGAGGGCAACCAGCCGGTCGAGCTGCCCAAGCCGAGCGAACTGGCGGGTGGCGCTGCTCCAGTCCCTGCGCTGAGCTTTGACCATGCGAGCTTTTCGTTTGGCGCGGGCGCGGCAAATGCCGTGAGCGATGTGACCCTGGAACTGCCGGTGGGCAAAACGCTCGGTATTATCGGCGGCACGGGCAGCGGCAAGTCCACGCTCGTCTCGCTTATCTCGCGCCTGTACGACGCGAGCATCGGCAGCGTGAGCGTAATGGGTGCCGACGTGCGCGCCTGGCCGCTCGATCAGCTGCGCCGTGTGGTCGCGACTGTTCCGCAGCGCGCGTCGCTCGTGAGCGGCACGATTCGCAGCAACCTAACCTGGCGCGACGATGCGGCAACCGACGATGAGCTTTGGGCGGCGCTCGATATGGCGCAGGCGAGCGAGTTCGTGCGCAAAAAACCTCAGGGTCAGGACGCGCCGGTCGAGGCGGGTGGCAAGAACTTTAGCGGTGGCCAGCGCCAGCGCCTGACCATCGCACGTGCTCTGGTGGGCTCTCCGCAGGTCCTAATCATGGATGACTCTGCCTCGGCGCTCGACTTTAAGACCGATGCGGCGCTTCGTCATGCCATTCGCGAGCGCAGCGTGCGCGGTGCCGCCGAGGGCGGTCTGCCGCTGACTACGGTCATTGTGAGCCAGCGCGTCTCGACCGTGCGCGACGCCGACATGATCTGCGTGCTCAATCACGGCTCGGTCGCGGGCCTGGGCACGCACGATGAGCTGTACGCGGCCTGTCAGCTCTATCGCGAGATTTGCCAGTCGCAGCTGCGCCGCGAGGAGCTCGAGGGCCAGCAGGGGAGCACGACGCCCGCGTCCGCTCCGACCGCCCCCGCATCCGTCTGCGCAAAGGAGGGCTGCTAAATGAATCCGTACACTTCCTCCGGTTCGGTCGCCACGATGACGGCCAACGTGTCCGGTAACGATAACCTCAACGACCTGGGCGACGGTCCGCGCCAGCCCGGCGATCCCGAGCGCTATCCCGTGGGCGCGGTGACCCGCCGCCTGCTGGGCTATGTCCGCCCGCATCGCATTTCGTTTGTAGCGTCGTTTGTGAGTGCCGCCATCTCCGTGATTCTGCAGCTCTACACGCCCATTCTCATCGGCGAGGGCATCGACCTTATCGCCGCCGCCGGGCAGGTGGACTTCGATGCGCTGCTGCCGCTCGTTACCAAACTCGCGCTCGTCGTGGTGGGCACGGCGTCCTTCCAGTGGCTGCAGGGCTATTGCGTCAACCGCCTGTCCTACGAAACGGTGCGCGACATGCGCGTGGAGGCGAGCGACAAGCTCAGCCGTATGCCGCTCAGCTTTATCGACAGCCATGCCCACGGCGACCTTATGAGCCGCGTGGTCAACGACGTCGACCAGGTAGGCGACGGTCTGCTGCAGGGCTTTACCCAGCTTTTCACCGGCGTTATCACCATCGTTGGCACGCTTGCGTTTATGCTTTCCATCAACCTGACCATGACGCTCGTAGTGGTGCTCGTCACGCCGCTCTCCATCTTTGCGGCCAGCGCCATCGCCAAACTCTCCAACAAGAGCTTTACGGCGCAGCAGCGTATTCAGGGTCAGCTTGGCGGCCATATCGAGGAGTACGTGGGCGAGCAGAAGCTTGTCGACGCCTTTGCCTATGGCTCGAACGCTCAGCAACGCTTCGATGCCCTCAATGCCGAGCTCTACACCGCGGGCGAGCGCGCGCAGTTTATGGGTTCGCTCTCCAACCCCGGCACGCGCTTTATCAATAACATCATCTATGCCGTGGTCGCTGTGATCGGCTGCGTGGGCGTGATCACGGGCGTGCCCGCGGCGCTTACGGTGGGCGGTGTGCAGATTTTCCTGTCCTATGCCAACCAGTACACCAAGCCGTTCAACGAGGTCACCAACGTCATTACGCAGATCCAGACGGCGTATGCCTCGGCGCGCCGTATGTTTGCGCTGCTCGATGCGCGCGAGCAGGAGCCCGATGCGGAGGATGCCGTGGAACTTGCCGTCCCGCAGGGCGAGGTGACCTTTGAGCATGTGGACTTTAGCTATGTGACCGACCGCAAGCTGCTGCAGGACATCTGCATCGAGGCCAAGCCCGGCATGCGCTTTGCCCTGGTCGGCCCCACGGGCTGCGGCAAGACAACGCTCATCAACTTGCTGCTGCGGTTTTACGATATCGATGCCGGACGCATCATGGTCGATGGCCGGTCTTCGCGTGACTACACGCGCGCAAGCCTGCGCCGCGCCTTTGGCATGGTGCTGCAGGATACGTGGCTGTTCGAGGGCACGGTGGCGGAAAACATCGCTTACGGTTGCCCGGATGCCACGCGCGAACAGGTTATCGAAGCCGCCAAGCGCGCGCACGCGCACAAGTTTATCGTGCAGCTGCCAAGCGGCTACGATACGGTGATCGGCGAGGACGGCGGCACGTTTAGCCAGGGTCAAAAGCAGCTGCTGTGCATCGCGCGCGTCATGCTCACCGACCCGGCGATTCTGCTGCTGGACGAGGCGACCTCGAGCATCGATACGCGCACCGAGCTGCAGGTGCAGGCGGCATTCGACGAGCTTATGGCCGGCCGCACAAGCTTTGTGGTGGCGCACCGCCTGTCGACGATCCGCAACGCCGACTGCATTCTGGTCATGCGCGACGGCCAGATTATCGAGCACGGCACGCACGACGAGCTGCTAGCGGCAGGCGGCTTCTACGCCGAACTCTACCGCAGCCAGTTTGCCCAGTGAGCAAGCCCGTGGGGCAAATTAATCAATCGACAGACGGTGGTTTACATCTGTCACGTAAGTACTAAGATATTCATCTAATAAATTGCATTAGTGGTTTTAGTTTTGGGGGAAACGAGGCAACGTGACTATGACGTGCTCTTTGGTGGTTAACAGCAAGAGCGGTAATACCAGGATGGTTTCGGGCGCGATCAAGCGCGCTCTGCAGGCTGCGGGTGTTGATTTTGTCCATGCCGCGGCGTTGAGCGACGATGCGGATGCAGATCAGGTTGCGCTCGAGGCGCAGGGCGCCTGCGCGGCCGACACGGTGCTCGTCGGTTTTTGGTGCGACAAGGGTGCGTGCACGCCTTCGGTCGCGGCGTTGCTCTCCGCCTTGCACGGCAAGCGCGTCTTCTTGTTTGGCACCTGCGGTTTTGGTGCCGACCAGAGCTATTACCAGCAGATTATCGACCGCGTGACCTCCAATTTGGCCAACGATGCCGAGCTTGCGGGCTGGGCGATGTGCCAAGGCAAGATGGGTCCCGCCGTCAAGCAGCGCTACGAGGCAATGCTTGAGCAGGATCCCGAAAACGCCCGATTTAAGATGCTGCTCGACAACTGGGTTGCCGCGAAGGACCATCCCACCAAGGAAGATCTGGACAACATGGCTGCAGCCGCCAAAAAGGCCGTGCTGGGGGAGTAGCTCCCATCGCTGACGGCGGTCGGTCCATCTTTCTAAATGAAACGTCCTCCCGGGCGTCGGGGCACGAAGTTCCCTGCTCTACAGTCCTGCGCAAGACGAAGGCCACATTAAGTGGCCTTCTTTGCGTGCGGAACTCGCGATGA
>CABRDE010000058.1:0-18608 GCA_902469665.1 uncultured Collinsella sp.
ACCGGGACGGGTTAACGGCAGGCCCCGCCGACCGATTGCAAGCGGTCGGCGGGGCCATTGTGGCTCTTGACAGCGGATTGGGTCATATGAGCGAGTCGCCGTACGTCATGCGCATGCGGGTCGGGAGATAGTACGGGAGATAGTACGAAGCCGTCTGCTTGTGCTCCGTATCGTAATTGCGCTGATAGATGCTCCGGGCCAGCGCCGCATCAACAAAGTCGGATGCGATGATGCCAATGTGCTTGAGGTAATCTGACTTTGTATCCTCGATGCCGCTGGGATTGATGTACGGGCTCTTATACAGATGCTCGTTGACTACTCGTGCCGAGGTAAAAGGATTGCCTCCGTGCGACAAGCCCGTGCAGCTGGTGTAGTTGATAGACCAGCAACGCTCCAGGACTTTCTCCTTGGCCCCGTTATCGTCCTCGACATCTACCTCGTTGCGCGTGCGCCCGGACGTTTCCTTCAGCGCATTATCGACCCAGCTGAGCTTGTCGGTTCCCGTGAGTTTGTACTTGTCCTGGGCGTATACCTTGGTGCAATAGGGCTCTTTGTCGCCTGTTTCCCCCGCGGCTTCAAAGCCCCGCGCGTCTTGGACGAGACACATAGTGGCGCTGTCGGAGTGAGCCTTGATCTTGTCATCCCATTCGGTAAGGTCGAGGCCCCACGTGTGGCCGCTTACACTGTTGCCGGCGAGCCTAAATCGACGCAGCAGAACGATCTTTCCGCGCACCTCGTGTAGCGTGGGGATTCGGCTCGACGTATAGAACAGTTTGGGGTTGTCGTCCAAAACCTTGGCGAAAGCCGTCGTAACACTTTCGTCGGTAGCCTCGTCGTTGCCTCGTGATACAAGCATGATGAGCGCTTCTGTCGGGTTTTCGTTCAAAAACGTTTTGAAGTAGCCTATGACATCGGAAAGATGCATAAAGTACGCGTCTTTTTTGAGCAGGTAGTAATCCCCGTGGTCGATACCGGGGTTGTCGCCCTTTCCGAGCCGGATATCAAAATAGCGAATGCCTTCGAGCAACTGCGTGGGAATGTAATCCTGCTGGCATTTTACTTGCGAGGATTGGGGCTCAGTGTCGTTGTCCACGCTGCAGGTGCCCGAATCGTGCGTACCCGGGATGCTCAGCTCGTCGAGGAACTTGTTGTCGTCGACGTATTTCATCCAACATGGCCCATCGACGTAGCTGCTGTACGTGATCCAGTCGAGGCTGCTAACCGTGGCATCGTTCTTTTTCATGTCGTAACCGATAAGTTCGAGCTCCCACGGAATGCTCTTACTCTTATGGCAGATCTTATTGTTGTCCTGGTCTTCGCCGTTCGATTCTATTGCCAGGTACTTAATGTCTTTTTTCTCGGTTTCTTTCTCGACCGTGCGGTCTCGGATGATATAGGTTCCGTTTGATTGCCGCTCGAACGCAAAAGCGCGGCTGGGCTTGTTGTCATACTCGCCGCTCCATACGTGGATGACCTTTCCGTCTTTGTCCGAGTCGCCATCGACCGACCAAATGCTGTAGCCCGTCTTTTTATGCTCTTCGAAATTGAGCAAGGTGCGGATAGCATACCAGTTTGTATCGTCATTCTTGGTCGTTACGTTCTCAAGGATGAGCTTGCTGGACGTGCCGTCATTAAACAGATGGCAGACGTTGCCGATGACGTTGCCGTCTTCGTTAACGCTTGCGGTACGAAAATAGCCCGCGGGGCGAAGGCGAATGACGAAATTGTCGAGGCTGACTGCTGGCCCGGCCGTGCTGTCCGCAAAGGCTGCCCGCGGGCTAATGCCCAGCATGGCGGTTTCGGGCAGGCTTGCAAGTGGCGACAACGCCGCGAGTCCAAGGCCCAACGTAAATGCTCGGCGGCTGATGGCGTGGTGTTCGGTCATAACTTCTCCATTCGCAGAGTGCGGTTATGCGATAGTTTTGGTCACTATACTGCTCAGATGTTTAAAGATGCTGGTTTAATTGCCTGCGCGGCACAATAAATCGGCGGGCGGACGTGTTGGGGCGTTTGTCGTTTTCGTACTGTTGCCACATTTGGGGCGGTTCCGACGTCCGGCATCCTCGCGTTCGTCGGCTACAGGCATAAGAAAGGGAGGGTCGGTTTACCGGCCCTCCCTGGGTACGAAGCACTGGGGTACCGTCGCTTGTTTGCACTGCGACCGTGTTTTCCGTTGCACTCGCCAGTCGCTTAGCGCTTGATCTCGATATCGTCGAGCTTGACGTCCATGGCCTCGGTCTTGGCCTCGGCGATGTCGTCGGCAAATTCCAGAGACTTCATCATGGTCTCGACGGCGTCCTTGTGCTCCTCGACGTTGTCGATACGCACATACACACTGCCCCCGTCAACGTCGGTGAAGTATTCGGTCGTTACGCCGCCCGAGTGCGTGAAGTAGGCACTGCGCCAGGTCTTGCCGTTGTACTTAACGGGATCGCTCTCGGTCCATCCAGAGTTGGCCTTCCACTTTGCCTCGTAGTCGAACAGCTCGTCGGCGTTCTTGTCAGGATCGAAGACGGGGATGAAGCGGTCGCTGGCGTGCTCGCTCTCGGTGAACTTAAACTGGGCCCTGTCGGCGGTGTCGCCTGCGACGTTGGTGATCTCGACGCCCTCGGGGACCTCGACCTTAAACCAAATGAAGTCGGTCCTCATATCCACGGCTGGCTTTTCTGCTCCACCGCCACCGCCACTTCCGGTAGCGCCGCCGCTGCCACCGCAGCCCACTAGGGCAACTGCGGCAAAGAGGCTTATGCAGAGGGTGAGAATCGCAAAGGCCTTCTTTTTCATGGTCGTGTCCTCCTCGATCTGTAACCGCCCACGGATTACCTGCCTTTACTGTACGCGTGGACGGCTCGCTAGGGTGGGCCATGTGTCCCATTCTGGGGGCTGGAATTGCGCCGACAAGTGGCAATATGTGCGGTCGCAAAAGAGGGGAGGGCCGATGCTGTCGGCCCTCCCCGGGGTTGGGCACCCGTTGTTTTAAAGGGGCGCGTGTACGCGGGCGTTGCCCCAACAGGTTCCTTGTTTATAGATATGTCCCAGTTTGTGACGTCCGGAAGTCTCGAAAGGTGGGCCATGTGTCCCATGCTTGCGTTGGCATGGTCTATCGTGTGCCATAGAAATCCGCGATGGCCAGGTGCGCTGACGCTCGAGTACTTATGGGCTAGACTTAGCACCATTATGTGATCGATGCGGTCGGTCGGTGGTTGCCACCCGACCGATGTATATGACTTGAAGGTGCATGCGTATGAGCCAAGAGATGATGGACAAGACCTGCCGCGGGTTTGCCGAGGCGCTTGCCGCGCGCGAGCCGGTTCCCGGCGGTGGCAGCGCGAGCGCCTTTGTGGGCGCGCTGGGCGCCTCGCTGTGCGGAATGGTTGCCCGCTACGGTGCGACCAATCCCGCGCTTGCTGATCGTGCGGATGACCTGGCGCGCGCGTTTGCTCAGGCTGATGAGCTGTCCCAGGAGCTTGTCGAGTTGGTTGCCGAGGACGTTCGTGCCTACGGGCAGGTGTCCGCGGCGTACGGTATTCCGCGTGACGATCCGGCTCGAGCGACCGCGATTCAGGATGCGCTGCATGTGGCCGCTATGCCACCGTATCGCATTATGGATGCCTGCGGGCGCGCGCTGGCGCTGCTCGAGGACATGGCGGACAAGGGCTCCCGACAGCTGCTGTCCGACGTGGCGTGCGGCGCCGTATTCTGCCGCGCCGCCATGCAGGGCGCGAGCCTGACGCTCTTTGCCAATACTACGTCTATGAAAGATCGGGCACGCGCTGAGGAGCTCGAGGCGGCGTGCGATGAGCTGCTGGATACGTGGCTGCCACGCGCCGATGCGCTGGCGCGCCGTGCCGCCGATGCCGCCAGGAAGAGGGGATAGCCATGGCCGAGCTGCTCAAAGGGGCCCCTGTTGCCCGCGCTTTGACCGAGGAACTTGCTGCTCGCTGCGTAGCCCTGCGCGAGCGGGGCGTTGTTCCGACGTTGGCTATCGTGCGTGTAGGTGAACGCGAGGACGACCTATCCTACGAGCGCGGTGCGCTCAAGCGCTGCGAAAAAGTGGGGATTGAGGCTCGTCGCGTTTTGCTTTCTGCCGATGTTTCTCAGGACGAGCTGTTGACGGCCATCGAGGACATCAATACCGATTCGGCTGTTCATGGCTGCCTGATGTTCCGCCCGCTGCCCGCCGGCCTTGACGAGAACGCCGTCGCCGCAGCGCTCGATCCCGCCAAGGACGTTGACTCCATGACGCCGGCTTCGCTGCTCTCCACGCTTTCGGGGCGCGGCGAGGGTTTTGCTCCCTGCACGGCCGAGGCAGTGTTAGCGTTGCTGGACCATTACGGTGTTGAGCTGGATGGAGCTAAGGTTGCTGTGGCCGGGCGTTCGCTGGTGATCGGGCGTCCTGTTGCCGCCATGCTTACGGCGCGCAATGCGACCGTGACGACGTGCCATACGCATACACGCGATCTTGCTGCCGAGTGCCGTTCTGCCGATATCGTTGTTGCGGCCGTTGGACGCGCGAGCACGATTGGCGCGGATGCCGTTCGCGAGGGCCAGACGATCATCGATGCTGGCATTAATTGGGACGAGGCCGCTGGCAAGCTGGTCGGGGACGTTGATTTTGATGCTGCAGAGCCGGTTGTTGACACCATCACGCCCGTGCCGGGCGGCGTGGGAGCTGTGACGACGGCGATTCTCGCCAAACACGTGATCGAAACGGCCGAGCGCGCATTGAAATAGGCGTTTTGGGCTGTTTGAGGGGTTAGTTCTATACCCCGTGGACAAAAAATGCCAAATATGAGTACTGTTGCCAAGATAGTCACATATATTTTAGGTTAATTTGGCTCTCTAACGATATTTATTATCGATAGAGAGCCTATTTTATTGGACCTATGGGGAAGTACATCATCTAATTTTTGAACAAATGTAGACTTTCGACACCCATGCGTAGCAAAATTGCTGTTACTAAATTAGTGACAGTACTCATATTTGGCATTTTTTGACCACAGGGGTTGCCAGCGCCGTGGTTTCGCCCTTTTTGCGTCGAAGCGATACACTGTTGCCGTTTGATTTCTTCGCTCAAGGAGGATGCGCATGCCGTGCACAACGATTTTGGTTGGTAAGAACGCGAGCTGCGACGGGTCGACCCTGGTCGCGCGTAACGAGGACTCGTCCAACGGGGTGTTTGAGCCCAAGCGTATGCGCGTGGTGCATCCCGACGAGCAGCCGCGAGTCTACACGAGCGTCCTGAGTCACCTGACCGTTGAACTGCCCGATAACCCCATGCGCTACACGAGCGTCCCCGATGTTGTCCTGGGCCACGGCATCTGGGCCGAGGCCGGTTTCAACGAGCTCAATGTGGGCATGTCCGCAACCGAGACGCTCACCACCAACGAGCGCGTTCGCGGTGCCGACCCGCTTGTGGACTACGTGCCCGCCAAGGGCAACGAGGGTGAGGACGGCTATGTGCCGGCGCAGCCCGGTGGCCTGGGCGAGGAGGACATGGTGACCCTGGTGCTGCCGTATGCCAAGTCCGCCCGCGACGGCGTGCGTATCTTGGGCGACCTGCTCGAGCGCTACGGCACCTACGAGAACAACGGCATCGCCTTTAGCGACGTGGACGAGA
Source organism: uncultured Collinsella sp. (assembly GCA_902469665.1). Classification (GTDB taxonomy): domain Bacteria; phylum Actinomycetota; class Coriobacteriia; order Coriobacteriales; family Coriobacteriaceae; genus Collinsella. The sequence goes on from CABRDE010000058.1 coordinate 5,621, forward strand.
TCTGGTGGCTCGAGACCATCGGCGGCCACCACTGGATCGCCAAGCGCGTGCCCGACGACGCCTATGTGACCATGCCCAACCAACTGGGTATCGACAGCTTTGACCTGGATGACGCTGAGGGCGCCCAGGCCGACCACATGTGCTCCGCCGACCTGCGCGCCTGGATGGCCGAGTGGCATCTGGACCTGACGCTGGGCGTCGAGGGCGACGGACCGGCTGCGGTCTTTAACCCGCGCGAGGCCTTTGGCTCGCACAGCGACAGCGACCATGTCTACAACACGCCGCGCGCCTGGTACATGCAGCGCTGCCTCAACCCCAGCGACGTGTGGGATGGTCCCGAGGCCGACTACACGCCCGAGAGCGACGATATCCCCTGGAGCCGCGTGCCCGAGCGTAAGGTGACCATCGAGGACATCAAGTACGTACTCTCGAGCCACTACCAGGGTACGGAGTACGACTGCTACGGCAGCAAGGGCACGCCCGCCACGCGCGGCGCCTATCGCCCCATCGGCATCAACCGCAACAGCCAGCTCGCCGTGTTGCAGCTGCGTCCCTATGCGCAGCCGGCCTATCGCGCCGTGCAGTGGATGGCCTTTGGCTCCAACTCGTTTAACGCGCTGGTCCCGCTGTACGCCAACGTCGAGACCATGCCCGAGTACTATGCCGACACGCAGGCTCGCGTGACGTCCGAAAACTTCTACTGGGCCAACCGCCTGATCGGCGCTCTGGCCGACGTCCGCTTCCATGAGTGCGGCCGCGCTGTGGAGGACTATCAGGAGAAGGTCGGTGGCATGGGCCACAAGCAGATCCATGACGTCGATGCCGCTGTTGCCGCGCTGCCCGAGGCCGAGGTGCCCGCCGAGCTTGCCCGCGCCAACGAGGCCTTCGCCGAGCGTGTTCGCGTGGAGACCGATGCCCTGCTGGGCAAGGTGCTCTACACCACGAGCTGCGCCATGAAGAACTCTTTCGCGATGAACGACAACGTGAGGTAGGGATTTCTCGTCGATCGAATAGTGCTAAAACGCTTTGTCGCTTTCGCTCAATCTTGGGTACAAGAACGCCAATGCAGTTGTTTGTGATTGGAGACAACCATGGTTATGAAACTCGATCAGCTTGTTAACGGCGCCATTAACGTGGGCTTTGGCGCTGCCGCCGTTGCTGTCGAAGGCGGCAAGAAGGTCCTCGACGACCTTAATACCAAGGGCGAGCAGGTTCGCAAGGACGCCGGCACCCCCGATATCGCCCGTAGCGTGTCCGACATGTTCGAGCAGGCCGGCGGCACCATCTCCGACCTGACCGAGCGTCTGGGCATGCAGGGCGAGACCGCGGCCCAACGCGTGCTCGACGAGCTCATTCTGGCTCGCGTCCGCGTTATGACCGCGCCCGAGCGCACGGCCTTCCTGGCTCATGTGCGCGACATCGTCGATTCGGTCGAGGACAACGTGACCTCGGTGCCCGTCGAGTCTGTTGAGCCCGACGATGCGAAGGATACCGAAGAGGCCGAGTAGCAGCGCAGATGGCAGATTCCACCACCGATTACAACAATCTAGATCCTCTGGGTGACGAGGCGGCGGTTGTCGATGAGGTCGATGCCGCCGTCTCGGGCGCTCGCAAAAAGCCGCGCGCTGTCGATATGGTCCCCGAGGAGCCCGACGCGATGGCGCCGGACGAGGAATACCAGCTCACGCCGGCGGGTCGTCGCGAACGCATCGGGCAGATTGTTCGCCTGGTCAAAAAGTACCGCGTGTGGGATAACCTCACGCCGGTTCGCTTGCGCCGCCTGCTCGAGGAGCTCGGCCCCATGTTCGTCAAGATGGGGCAGATTCTGGCCAACCGGTCCGAGATTCTGCCGCAACGCTTTTGCGACGAGCTGCGTCGTCTGCGCTCCGACGTGGAGCCGGTGCCGTACGAGGTAGTGCTCCGCTGCTTGGAAGAGGAATACGGCTTGCGCCTGGGGGAGATGTTCGATGCGATCGACCCTAATCCGCTTGGTAGCGCATCGCTCGCGCAGGTGCACCGCGCTCGTCTGGTGACGGGCGAGGACGTGGCCGTCAAGGTGCAGCGCCCCGGTGCGCAGCAGGTTATGGCGCAGGACATCGATATCATCCGCTCGGTGGTACGTATCGTTTCCAAGTTCGTCAACACCGATCAATTCGTTGACCTGCACGGCGTGGTCGAGGAGCTGTGGACCTCGTTTCGCGAGGAGACCAACTTTTTGGCCGAGGCCAAAAACCTCAATGACTTTTACGAGTTCCATAAGAGCGTTCATGGCGTGACGTGCCCTAAATCCTATCTGGACCTGTGCACCGAACACGTGGTGGTTATGGACTACGTCGACGGCATTTCGATCGCCGATCCTGAACGCTTAGTGGCCGAGGGCTATGACTTGGAAAAGATCGGTGCCGCGATTGTTGAGGACTACTCGACGCAGGTGCTCGACGACGGCTTTTTCCATGCCGACCCGCATGCGGGAAACATCATCCTCAAGGACGGTATTGTCTACTTTATCGACTTGGGTATGGTCGGACGTATGTCGAGCCATGACCGCGGTATCGTCAAAGACATGATTTTCGCCGTGGCCGAGGGTGACGTGCCCAAGCTCAAGGATTCGCTCATGCGCTTCGCCGTGACGCGTGGCGACTCGGCCGAGCTTGACCATTCGGCCTTTTTGTCCGACTTGGACTTTATTGTTGCCGACTTTGCCGGGCTCGACCTTAAAGACCTGGATATCGGCGAGTTTTTGACTTCGCTGTTAAACCTCGCGCGCAAAAATGACGTTGAGCTGCCGAGCGTGGTGACGATGTTCGCCCGCGGCATGGTGACGCTCGAGGGCCTGCTGACCGAGTACATGCCCGACGTCAACATGATCCAGATCATCCAGACACATATTAAAAACGAGAAAAGCACCTATGCGCGCATGCGCGAGATGAGCCGCGACTTTGCCGCGAGCAGCTATCGCGCGGCGAAGGGCTCGCTCGAGGCGGCCGAGTATCTGGGCTTGGCTTCGCGCATGCTCACACGCGGCCAGCTTAAGGTGAACACGCAGATCATGAGTAGCGATAAGGCGCTGCGACAGCTAGGTGGGATTATCGACCGCATGTCGATGGCAATTGTGATCGCCGGTCTGTTTATCGGTTCGTCGGTGGTGTACTACGCGCGCATCGAGCCGGTTGTGTTTGGTATCCCGGTCATTGGCTTTATGGGCTACGTGAGCGCGCTGGTGCTGGCGCTTATGCTGGGCCGCAATATCTGGCTCAACAGTCACGGCGGCAAGCACTAGAGGCTGCGGCCGTCACCGCATTTTCCTATCGCAAACAATAGCTTTTACCTTGGGCTTCGCCTGCGTGCGAGGCCCTTTTGCGTGATACCATTTTGACGGTAATAATCGATGGCCTAGATGGTGGTGCGGAGACGCACGAACGCGCGGTTATCCTGCGCATTTAGGAGAATCGGGGTGCAAGTCCCCGGCTGTACCAGTAACCGTAATTCCTCTTGGCTCGGGATGCTTGCGTCGCAGATCGGACGACGTGCCCGAGTCGTTAAGGTTAAGTCGGATCGCCTCCCGTCTTGCATGCGGCTGCGGCTTTTGCCGCCGGTGTGCATAGGGCTCTGGAGGGAAGGGGGTCCCCGATGGGGGAACTCGAGCGCAACATGCGCGATGACGTGGGGCAGTCTCAAGGCAACGCTCCAAGTACAGACAGTAGGAGACAAATGGATATGTTTGAGGACGAGCGCCAGCGCGTCTCGCATCGCCGTGGCGCGATTGCACGCGGTGTAGCCAAGCGCGGCCTGGTGGCATTCCTGGCCTTCGCGATGGCCTTTGGCACCACACCGGCTCAGCTGTGGGCCGAGGGAGCCGAGGGCATTGCCGAGGCTGTGGCTCAGGCTACGACGCCGAGTGAGGGCGCGGGGGCCGCGGACGGTACTGCCGACCAGGGCAAGGCCGAGGTTTCGGATTCCGGGAGCGCGCCTGCAGCTAGTGCAGCCATAACAGAGGCAGCAACTGGCGACGAAGGCTCGGCGACGGGGGAGAGCCCTGCCACGAGCGAGCAGTCTTCGACGGCATCCGCTGGCCAAGCGGGATCTGCCGCCGCGGCTGCCGTCCAGACAGAGAACCCGACAGAAACCGGCGATGTCGCCAAGAAGCAGGTCGAGGTCTCGTTCTCGATTATCGGCACCGATGCCGACGGCAAGGCTCAGACCTGGGTGGCACCTACGCAGCTCAAGCTCGACGAGGGCGCGACGGCTGCGGATGCCTTCATTAAGCTGCAGGAGAAGACGGGCTTCAAGGCGAAGTACGAACCGAACACGGCATACGGTTTCTACCTCGAAAGCATCACATCCCCGAGCGATGGTCGCACGCTTGCCTACGATCCGACGACTTATGCCTTCTGGCAGCTGTTCGTCGACGGCGCGTCTTCCTCGGTTGGCGCGAGCAGCGTCAAGCTCACCCAGGGGCAGAAGATTGAGTTTGCCTATACGGCTGGTAGCTCGTCCCCTGTCGTTAAAGACCAGGTTGCCGCAAATGTGACCGTCATTGGTCGCGATGCCCAGGGCAAGACTCAGACTTGGGTCGATAATGCGCAGTATGTGGTGACGTCCGGTTCGAGCGCGCTTGATCTTACGAAGGTCGCACTCGAGGCGAACGACATTGACGCCGTTGCTGCGGGCTCCTTCATTCTGAGCCTTAAGTACAACGGTGTTGAGCTGGGTACGCCCCAAGATTATTCGACCTATTGGCAGCTGTTTATCAACGGCAAGTCGAGTGACTATACGGCGGACAATGTCACCATCCATGCCGGCGATACCGTCACGTGGTTCTACGGTGGCTGGGGCGACCAGTTGCCGTCCGATTCTGTCCATGCTTCTGTTCAGGTTCTCGGTAAGGACAAGGACGGCAAGCAGCAGGTTTGGGCTTCGACGGGTCAGACGAGTCTCAAGGCGGGCTCTACTGCCAAGGATCTCCTTGAGCAGGTCGGCCTTACTCTCGATGCTGGCGAATCGTCTTGGGGCTGGTTCCTCAACGGCATTTATTCGCCCTTCGATGGTAAGTCCTATTGTGGCTATGATGCTGCGACCAATAGCTATTGGCGCTTCTACGTAAATGGCAAATTCGCCGACGTTGGCGCCGGTGCCTACAAGCTCCAGGAGGGTGACGCCGTCACCTTTATGTATGGTGCTGACGCCGATGCCCTCCCCGGTCAGGTGCTTGGATCCGCCGATGTTATCGGTCCCGATGTCAACGGGAACAATACGCGTTGGGGCACTGCAAGCAATGTTTCTCTGCCCGAAGGCTCCACGGCCCAGAACCTTATTGAGGCAGTTCTGAAGGCCAAGGGCGTTGCGTACAACGGCTCCCAGAGTGGTGAGTACTGGTTCCTGAATTCCATTACTTCGCCGTTCGATCACAAGCCGTATGGTTGGGATGCTGCGACCAATAAATATTGGCATCTGTATATCAACGGAGAGCCCTCCTTACTCTGCGCCAATCAGATTACGCTCAAGAGCGGCGATAAGGTCACGCTTGCCTATACCACCGATAATTCGCCCATGCCCGATCCCGACAAGATTGTCGTGGATCCGAGCGCGACGACTCCTGATTGGGATGCCGAGTGGGCCGGCTACGGCAACAGTGGCAACGGTTCGACCGTAACGGATGCCAAGACGCCTGCGCAGGCCGCCGGTCTTAAGTGGGCCTTCGATTGGAAGGCCGAGTCTGGTCAGCAGTATGCCAACTGCAGCGAGCCTGTCATTGCTAACGGCTTTGTGTACATCGCGACCGAGAACGAGCTCATTAAGATCGATTCGTCCACGGGCAAAAAGGTTGCCTCTGTGCCGCTTGCCTCCAAGGTGAGCTATACCTCTCGTCCGATCTATACCAATGGCCTTATCATCGTTCCGCTCAACGGCGGTGCGGTCCAGGCGATTACTGCAGACAAGCTGATCTGCAAGTGGCTGACGCCTGGTTTGACGGACTTGACGCAGAGCTCCTGCACCGTCGTTTCGGACGGCGAGTACGTCTATGTAGGCTCGGTCGATATTTCGTATGACGAGAATTACAACGCGACCTACGGCAACGGCTCCTTTGCGCGCATTAAGATTGCCACGGGCGAAGTTTCTTGGCAGAACATCGACCCTGCCGAGGGCTATTACTGGACTGGTGCGGCTTTGACGGATAAGTATGCCATCGTTCCTACGAGCGCGGGTACGCTTAAGTGCATTGATAAGACGACGGGCGATGTCGTTTCGACCATGAAGCTCGGCGCTGTCGCAAATGCCGATTGCATTGCCGATCCGTCCAATGGCTCGACCTTCTATCAGATGACGCACGACGGAAAGCTCCATGTGATTTCGCTTTCGTCGAAGGGCGTGCTGAGTGAACAGAAGACGGTTGATCTGGGCCTTACGAATAATCTGAGCGCCCCTGCGGTGTCCGGTGACAATCTGATTGTCGGCGGACAGACGGCTACTGGCTCTGCTCTGGTTCTCTATAACCTGAAGACGGGTAAGACCACGATGGTCGCTGCTGCCGACGGCAAGGCGCTGCCGGCTGGCCTCAACGGTATTGCTGCTACTCCGCTGGTGAGTGTTCGGGGCGGCAAGACCTATGTGTACTTCACCGTAAACAGCGCGGATAGCAAGGATTACGTCAACTACTCTGCTGGTGGTGGCGTGTATCGCTATACGCTCGGCGATGCAGAGGCGACGCAGATTTATGATGCGGCTGGCCATTACCAGTACTGTGACTCTCCGGTCATTGCCGATGCTTCTGGCAATCTCTACTACATTAATGATTCGGGCACGCTGTTTAAACTTGGAGCTGTCGAGTCTTGGACGGTTGCCTTTAACTCCAACGGCGGGTCTGCTTGCGACACTAAGTTTGTTGCTACGGCCGATGGCAAGCTGGTCAAGCCAGCCGATCCGACGCGCGATGGCTACACTTTCGGCGGTTGGTATACCGATGAGGCTTGCACGCAGGCGTATGACTTTAGCACGCCGGTGACGGCCGATCTGACGCTGTATGCCAAGTGGACCAAGAATGCCGTTAACCCTGGCGGTAATGGCGGCGCTGGTTCGAATGGCGGCGGCGGTTCTGGTACCGGTACTGGTTCCGGCACTGGCGCTGGCACTGGCACGGGTTCCGGCTCCGGCTCGAAGGGCGGCGCTGTCGCCCCGGGTTATAAGCCGACGACCAAGACGACGGTGTCGACCAAGACCGAGACCAAGGACAACAAGTCCGACAAGAAGGACTCCGATAAGTCCGATAAGAAGGACGAGAAGAAGTCTGACAAGAAGTCTGACAAGAAGGACAGCAAGTCCGACAAGAAGTCCGACAAGAAGTCCGACAAGAAGTCCGACAAGAAGTCCGATTCCAAGTCCGATACGGGTGCTGCTTCTACGATCACTGCTAAGAAGTCCTCTAGTGCTTCCGAGCAGGAGACTGGCACCAATCCGCTCGCCATTGTTGGCGTTGCCGCCGGCGTCATCGGACTCGCCATCGTCGGCGTGTTCGTGTTCACCAAACGTCGGTAGGTGAGGGCTGTGTCCAATAAATCCAAGGACGCTGACCCCAAGCAACCAGATTCCTCGTTCATTCAGTTCGACGATGCAAAGCAACAGGGCGCCGTTTCGGCGGCGTCCGCCCCTCGGCGGAAGGCGCTTGCTGGCGTCCTGACCGCCGCGTGCACCATTCTGATCGTCGTCTCGCTGGGCTTCGTCCATCCTTCCGAGAGCGGCGCCTGGTCCATCGACTGGATCGTTCAGACCGTGACGGGGGAGAGCGTCGTCACCAAGGACACCAAGGCGTCTGGCTCGACTACGACTTCGGGCGAGGCCAGTTCCGAGGGCTCCAAGTCATCGAATGATGCAAAAGACAAGTCCAAGGATTCTGATGAGTCCAAGTTCAAGGACGATTCCGAGTCCTCGGACAAGGGATCGGATAAAAGCTCGGATGGCAAGAAGTCCGATGGTCAGGACGGCAAGAAGTCTGGAGATAAATCCGCTGCCCAGAATACAGGAGCCGGCGATACTTCCAATGCGTCTGGCGGTGCTTCTTCGGGCGGCGGTCAGTCGTCTGATGGAGTCTCCAGCTCTAATGGCGGAAGCGCTTCCTCGGGCGGCCAGGGCGGCTCGCAGGAGTCCAACTACGTAACAGTGACGGTTTCGGTCACATCGAGCGCTGTGGGCAATCCTGTGTCCTCTGGTGGCACCTTTACCTTTAACGAAGGCGCTACCGTCTACGATGCCCTGTGCGCGCTGGGCCTTTCTGTCAACGCACACGGCTCGTCGTACGGCACGTATGTTTCTGCGATTGGTGGTTTGGCCGAAAAACAGTACGGCGGCACGAGCGGCTGGATGTACTCCGTAAACGGCACAACGCCCATGACGGCCTGCAGTAACTACGTTCTCTCCAATGGCGACAACGTCGTTTGGTATTACGTAACGGGCTAGAGGCCTCGACATAGCGCGCCAGACGGGCGGTTCGGACAAACATCCGGGCCGCCCGTTTTTCGTGCGAATTGGACTGGGTCGCCGGGTCTCTCGGCAAACAAAAAACCGGTTGGAACGGGAATTCCAACCGGTTATACATTCAAGCAAATAGTGAATCGACTACGACCGTGCGCCCTCGAGGAAGAAGCGGCGGCTGAAGTAGTTGTACCAGGTGACGAGGAACGTGGCGATGGCCTTCATGGCCTGGTAGCCGATGCTCAAAAACGTGACGCCCACAAACATGTACAGGTCGTTGAGGCCCAGGCCGATCACCGACAGGATGGTGAAGATCGTGAACTCGCGCTTGCGGCTCATGCCTTCGCGGTGGTCGAACACGTACTTCATGCTGAGCCAGTAGTTGACCACGACGGACGTGATAAACGAAACCGTGGTGCTCATCAAAAAGTCGAGGTGGAACAGCTCGACGAGCGCAATGAGCATGCCCCAGTCGATGCCAAAGGAGATAAGACCCACGACAGCAAACTTGAGGAACTGCTTGGTATGAGGTTGTGCCAGCGCCTTGCGCACGTAATCACATCCAATGCGTTGATGAATCGAGCAGAGGATACTTTAGAGCTTTTACAAGGGAAACGTAAGGTCTTTGCCAAGAACTATATGAACTCGCCAAATTTTCAAGAGCTAATCCGCAAACGTTGAAAATTTGCCCGTAAACGAGCGACACCCACGGACGATACTGCGCTGAGTGCGCGTCGTCCGTGGGCGCCGTAATGCTGCAGGGGTTTCGAGCTATTTTGTCTCGTCGCCCTCCAGGAAGATTTTTCGGGTCACAAAGTTGTAGACCATGACAAGCGCGGTGGCGCAGATCTTGGCGATATTGGCCTCGAGTCCCAGGCCGGCGTTGAGCGCCAGCACGATGCCGTCGTTGAGCACCAAACCGATCACGGACAGCACGACAAAGATGATGAACTCGCGGCGGCGGCTCATGCCTTCCTTGTGCGCAAACACGTACTTCATGCTTGCGAGGTAGTTAAAGATGAGTGAGATGATAAAGCCGCTGGTGTTGGCGATTAGGATGTTGAGGCCCAGACCGTAGTGGAGCAGATTCATAATGCCAAAGTCGATAACCGTGGCAATGACACCGACGACGCCAAATTTCATGATCTGCGCAAGGAGCTTTTGCATGGTACCTGCCTTAGGGTGGCGCGGGGACGCCATGGGGATGACAAACTCAGCAAGTTTAGCCAATCCCCGCGGGTGGGGCTAGACGCGCTCTTCGATAGCACCGTTTCTATATGCATCGAGCAGCTGGCGCAGGTCCTGGATCTGGCTGCGAATTTTGGCGCCAGTATCGGTGTCGCTCACCATGCGGCGACGGTCCGCTTGGTCAAAACGGTTGGTCTCGCTCTCGATGTCCACGTTGCGCGTGAGTGCCTCGGCAACCGTCGTAAAGGCCCGGTGCGACTTGAGGCGGCAGCCGCGCGAGCTCGAGATGAGCGTATAGCCGGCGATACCCGTCTTGGGATGGTAAGCGCGGCAGAAGCCGCCATCGATGACCAGCAGCTTGCCGTTGGCGCGGATGGGCTGCTCGCCCTTGGTGGTTTTAACGGGCGTGTGGCCGTTGATGATGTGGCCGGTCGGCGAACATGCCATGGGCGCGACGCCAAACTCGCGCATGATGTCGTCGCAGACCGAGGGCGACTTGGTAAGCGTAAAGTACGGGTCCATCGGCTCGACCCAGGTGCTCTTATCGGCGATATAGGCGCGCTCAAAGGTACGCACCAGGCGTCCGCTGGCGGGTGAATTGAAGCCAATCCACAGGTACCACATCCAGTCGAGGGCATCGCGGTCGCCCACGCGCCACGCGCGGCGGGCGATGTGGTCGCAAAAATCGAGATAATCGCGGCCGGCGTGCCAGGTGCCCAGGCAGTTCATGCTGCTAAAGGTGCCGTCTTCGTTGAGCGGAACGCAGCCGTGGAAGAGCAGGTTGCCGTTGGCGACCTTGTACATCGAGCCGTGGGAATAGAGGAAATCGATATGGCGATGCAGGTGATCGGCGGTGACAAACTCGGACACGAGCTTGTCGATGATGTGCTGCTCCTGGGGCGTGAGCGTATAGGGGTCCGCCGGGTCGACGGTGGGGAAGTCGTTGGTCGTGAGCGGCCACACGCTGCCGTCGGCGAGCGTGACCGTGCCGGTGCCGTGCTCGATCTTGTCGAGTAACAGGCGGTCGGTCATATCGAACTCGGGGTGGCGCTGGATAATCTGGCCCTCGAGCTTAAAGAGCAGCACGTTGATGGCCTTGATCAGCGGGGTGATGGACTCACCGGCGGTGTAGGTGGCATCGGCAAAGGCGACAAGCTCACGCAGCGAGATGCCGTAGTCGTTCTCCAGGATCTCGTAGTTGTCGTAGCGTAGGTTGTTGCGCAACACCGTGGCGATGCAGGCGGGCTCACCGGCCGCAGCGCCCATCCATAGCAGGTCGTGGTTGCCCCACTGGATGTCGAGTGAATGGTAGGTGAGCAGGCGGTCCATAATCTTGGCAGCGCCGCCGCCGCGGTCGAAGATGTCGCCCACCAGGTGCAGGTGGTCGACGGCCAGGCGCTTGATGAGCGAGGCGAGCGACTCGATAAAGTCGTCGGCGCTGGCGGTCTCCAGGATGGACTCCACGATGCGCTCGTGATAGCGCACGCGATAGTTGTTCTCGTCCGGGTGCGTGTGCAACAACTCGTCGATGATGTAGGCGTAGTCGCGCGGGATGGCCTTACGCACCTTGGAGCGCGTGTAGCGGCTTGAAAGTGAGCGAGCGACCATGATGAGCTGGTCAAGCATCGTCTTGTACCAGGTTGGCGAGTCCTCGCGCCGGCTGCGGACCAGGTCGATCTTCTCGCGCGGGTAGTAGATGAGCGTACACAGCTCGCCCTTTTCGTCAAAGGAGAGCGTGTCGCCAAAGATCTCGTCGACATGTTCGCGCACGACGCCCGAGCAGTTGTTGAGGATGTGCATAAAGGCTTCGTACTCACCATGCACGTCGCTCATAAAATGCTCGGTGCCCTTGGGTAGGTTGAGGATGGCCGAGAGGTTGATAATTTCGGTAAATGCGGATTGTTCGGTGGGGAACTGTCTCGACAGCAGGCGCAGATACTTGAAGTCTTGCGGGTTGCGATCGAATGCGACCATGAAACACCTTCCGATGGGGCTGGTAAAACTGATAAACAGCGTCAAACGTTTATCAGTATGCGCCGCTTTTGTTTCGATTTTGCGCCAGCGGCTGAATTGTCGGCTGAACGGTTTGGTAAATCGATTTAGTTGAGGTAGATATGGCGGTTGGGTGGAGACGACAGAGGGTGTTTTCTCAGATATTTATGCGTGGGGCCGGTGGAGACGATGGTGGTAAAGATGTTCACTATATTTGGTTCGATTTGGTAAATAGTGGACATATGTACCGCATGTAGGCTCACTGTGCGATAATTTGCGCAGCAATGAGTAAGGAGCCTCATATGAGTGATTTTGTCCTGACCTGTGAATCCGCCGCCGACCGAACCCGTGAGTTCTTTGAATCGCGCAATATTCCCGTCGCGTATTTTCATTACGAGATCGACGATGTTGTCTATACGGACGATCTGTATCAGTCGATTACGCCGGACGAGTTTTTTGCCCAGATTGCCGCGGGCGCCATGCCCAAGACGTCTCAGGTGAGCGTGGGTGAGTACGAGGAGTTTTGGGAGCCGTTTGTTGCCGAGGGTAAAGACGTGCTGCACCTGACGTTGTCGTCGGGTATTTCGGGCACGTATGGATCGGCCTGCGTCGCGGCGCAGATGCTTGCGGATCGCTATCCCGAGGGCGGCAAGGTGCGCGTCATCGATTCGCTGGCGGCGTCTTCGGGCTTTGGCCTGTTGTCGGAATATGCCGCCGATGTGCGCGATAGCGGGGCTTCACTCGACGAGACGGCTGCCTGGATCGAGGAGCACAAGCTCAACCTGCACCACTGGTTCTTCTCGACCGATCTGTCGAGCTACCTGCGCGGCGGTCGCATTTCGGCCGCGAGCGCGATCATCGGCACGGCGCTTAAGATTTGCCCGCTTATGACGGTCGATTGCGAAGGTAAGCTGTCGCCACGTGAGAAGATTCGCACTAAGAAGCGCGCGATTTCCGAGATGGCTAAGACCATGATGGCACACGTACAGGACGGTGCAGATTATTCGGGTAAGTGCATCATGTCGCAGTCGGCGTGCCGCGAGGATGCTGAGGCGGTCGCGGCGCTGATTGAGGAACAGGTTCCGCAGCTTAAAGGCAAGATTGAGATCAATGACATCGGTACTCTGATTGGCTCGCATACCGGACCTGGTACGGTGGCGCTCTTCTTTATGGGCGACAAGCGCGTGGATTAATTTGCCCCATCACGTCGCTGCATGATTGCTCAAACGAAAACGGCCCGCCTCACGTTTGAACTGCCTCCCATTTCTTGGACATGAGAAATGGGAGGCTTTCTTTATGCGCGTTGATTTGAGGGTGAAGCATGATGTCGAGGCCAGGAAGG
>CABRDE010000059.1:0-42384 GCA_902469665.1 uncultured Collinsella sp.
GAACCCGGAAGCTAAGCCCCATCGCGCCGAGAGTACTGCGGGGTCAGCCCGTGGGAGGCCAGGGCGCCGCTGACCGGTGGACGGCACCGAGCCGTCGCAACGGACTGAAAAAGGGGGAGGCCTCGCGGCCTCCCCCTTTTTTGCGTTTGATAGAGAGCTGTAATACAAGATCTCGCCTTCGTTTGGCTTGTCTTACTGTTTGGCTGTATTTTGAGTTCTTCTTTTGTATTTGCGCGATAATTACTCCCATTGGCGTTAGGGAGGACTTGATGTTTACCGTTTTTGTCTTGGGCAATATTGCTTCGGGAAAGTCGACTGCCTGCCGCTACCTCGAATCTCATGGCGCCATGCTTATCGATCTTGATGAGCTTGCCAAATCGCTGTATGTGCCGGGCTCCGATATCGTCAATGCCCTCGCTGAAGAATTCGGTTGGGACATTCTGGACGGGGAGGGCGGCATTCGCCGCAATGTCCTCGCTGCTCGAGCTTTCGCCTCTCCTGATACAGTTGCGCGGCTCAACGACATCGTTCATCCGGTTCTCATCGAACAGCTGTCACTGAGGATTCTCGATCCGGTTTGCTGCACGGTTTCGTCCCCCCGTTATCCCTTTGCGGTTGTCGAAGTTTCTGCCCCGACTGGTTTTGAGGATGCTTTTGGCCTGGCTGATGAAATTCTGGTTATCAGCGCTCCTTTAGCAGTTCGTCGCGAGCGTGCCATTCATCGTGGTATGGAGTCCTCTGATTTTGATGCGCGCTCAGCATGCCAACCTGATGAGGCTTCGCTTTGCAATCTCGCTACGACGGTAATCGATAATGAGGCAGGCGATAACTCGCTCTTTGAACAACTGGACGCATGGCTTGCGCGTCATGGCTTCGGGGATGTAGTGGATAGGGAGGAGACCGATGCCTAAGACACATTTCTTTACGTGGTATCGCGTGGCGCCACTTGCCGTTATGTTCGTCTTCGGCCTTATTTCGCTCGTCTACTCGTATGCTCCCGCCGCCTTCTTTAAGCCTTTGTATCCAATTGACTACGAGGCGTACGTAAAGCAATCGAGCATTTCGCACAATCTTGATCCGTATCTGGTGTGTGCCGTCATAAAGTCGGAATCGAATTGGGATCCCGAGGCCGAGTCGAATCAAGGCGCACAGGGCTTGATGCAGCTGATGCCCGAGACTGCCCAGGATATGATTGCCAAGGGTCTTGTCGATGGCAGCGAGTATTCAGCCGACGACCTTAACGATCCCGCTACGAACATCGAGTTTGGCTGTGCGTATCTTTCGTATCTTCTGACGTATTTTAACGGGTCGACTGACAGTGCCATTGCCGCCTATAACGCCGGCATGGGCAATGTCGACGGATGGGCGCAGCAGAGCACGTCGCTTCATAATGCAATCACCTTTCCCGAGACGCAGGCGTATCTGATTCGTGTCAATAATGCCTGGGTTCGCTACAAGACTCTCTATCCCGATCGGTTCGTATAGGACTATGCCTGCCGCCTGCGTATACTGCAGATATATGAGTTAGGAGTATCCATGGCGGAATTTGAAGTTGAGCGTGTTGGAGGAGAGCTCAAACGTTTTGGCGTTGAGGGCTCTGAGGTGCCGTTTGAGGTCGTGTCTCCATACGAGCCCGCTGGTTCCCAGCCTAAGGCCATTGAGTCGCTTGTGCAGGGCGTGAGGGATGGAGATCGCTATCAGGTTTTGCTGGGCGTGACTGGTTCGGGCAAGACCTTCACGATGGCTAAGACTATTGAGGCCCTGGGGAAGCCGACGCTGGTCATGGCTCCCAATAAAACGCTTGCCGCTCAGCTCGCGAGCGAGCTCAAGGAATTCTTCCCTAACAACGCCGTGGTCTATTTTGTGTCGTACTACGATTACTATCAGCCCGAGGCATATGTGCCGCAAAGCGATACGTATATCGAGAAGGATTCCTCGATTAACGAAGAGGTCGAGATGCTGCGACATCAGGCGACCGCATCGCTGCTATCTCGACGCGATGTGATCGTCGTCGCATCGGTCTCGTGTATCTATGGCATTGGCTCCCCCGAGGACTATGCGGGCCTAGCTCCGAACGTCGACAAGAAGGTGCCGCTCGAGCGCGACGACTTTATCCATGCGCTTATCGATATCCAGTACGATCGCAATGACTATGATTTGGCACGTGGCACCTTCCGCGTGCGCGGCGATGTCGTCGACGTGTATCCGCCCTATGCCGAGCATCCGTTGCGGTTTGAGTTCTTTGGCGACGAGGTCGAGCTGATTGCCGAGATCGACGAGGTCACCGGCGAGATGCTGCGTGAGTACGAGGCCATTCCCGTGTGGCCGGCCTCGCACTACGTGACTGAGAAGCCTAAGGTCAAAGCGGCTCTGAAATCAATCAGCGAAGAGTGCGAGAAACGTGTGGCCGAGCTCAAGGCGACTGATAAGCTGCTCGAGGCACAGCGTCTGCAGCAGCGCACCGACTATGATCTCGAGATGCTCGAGACCATGGGTTTTTGCAACGGTATCGAGAACTACTCGCGTCATCTGGACGGTCGAAAACCGGGCGAGCCGCCGTTTACCCTGATCGATTACTTTCCTAAGGACATGCTCTGTATCATCGACGAGAGTCATGTAACGGTGCCGCAGATCCGCGGCATGCACGAAGGCGACCGCTCGCGTAAGGTGACGCTGGTGGAGCATGGTTTTCGTCTGCCTTCGGCACTCGATAACCGCCCGCTTCGTTTCGATGAGTTTGAGGCGAGGATTCCCCAGTTCATCTACGTTTCGGCCACGCCGGGCGACTATGAGCTGCGGGTTAGCCAGAACGACGTTGAGCAGATTATTCGTCCGACTGGCCTGCTCGACCCCAAGATCGATGTGCGTCCGGTTCGTGGGCAGATTGACGATCTTGAGGACGAGATTCGCGAGCGCGTGGCCCGCAAGGAGCGCGTGCTGGTGACCACGCTCACCAAGCGCATGGCCGAGGATCTGACCGATCACCTGCTCGACGCTGGCATTAAGGTCAACTACATGCATTCCGATACAGCTACGATGGACCGTGTCGAGATCCTGCGAACGCTGCGCGAGGGAAAGATCGATGTTCTCGTTGGCATCAACCTGCTCCGCGAGGGTCTAGACCTTCCCGAGGTCTCGCTGGTGGCAATTCTCGACGCCGACAAGGAAGGTTTCTTGCGCAATCGCCGCTCGTTGATTCAGACGATTGGCCGTGCGGCCCGTAATGCCGACGGCGAGGTCATCATGTATGCAGACGTTGTGACCGATTCGATGAAAGAAGCCATCGAGGAGACGCAGCGCCGTCGCGAGATTCAGATGGCATATAACGAAGAGCATGGCATTGTGCCCAAGACGGTCCGCAAGGCCATTAACGACATTTCGAGCTTTATTGCCGAGGCCGAAAAGACTGTGGGTTCCAAGGGGCGCTCGAAGGGCGACTCTCTTGGCCATGGCGCATTCTATACGCCCGATAAGTCGGGCGAGGGCGGCGTGCCGGAAACGGTGGCGCCCGAGCAGACACTTGCGGAGCAGTTGGAAGAACTACCGCATGACGAGCTCGTGCGGATTGTCGAGACCATGGAGGAAGACATGCGTAACGCTTCCGCCGCCATGGACTTTGAGGAGGCGGCGCGTCTGCGCGATGCTGTCGTTCAGATTCGGGCGATGCTTGAGGGCGCATCTGAGGACGAAACGATCGAGCGTTTGCGTTCGCAGGCTCGCAAAGGCTCTACCTTTGCTTCGGGCAGAAAGCGCCAGGGTGCACGATTCAAGAAGTAGCGAACAGGCCCCGAGTTCCCTGTGGAGCTCGGGGCCTGTGCCGTTCGGACGCGGGAGTTCGTGCACTAGAGGTCTGCTATCAGCGCCTCGGCGCAACGGATACCGTCGGTGGCGGCGCTCATGATGCCGCCGGCATATCCGGCGCCCTCGCCGCAAGGGTAAAGGCCCGGGGTCGACACGGCATGGCACGCTCGGTCTCGGGTGACAGTGACCGGTGAGCTCGAACGCGTCTCCACGCCGGTAAGAACGGCATCGGGGCGGTCGTAGCCTCGTAGCTTTTTTCCGAGTAGGGGAAGTCCCAGGCGGAGCGACTCGACGATATGCTGCGGCAGGGCTTCGTCAATTGCCGTCCAGGTCACACCGAGCGGATAGGTGGGCTTTACCTTTCCGGGAGCCTTGCTGGCGCGTCCCGCAAGGAAATCCCCGACGAGCTGTGCCGGCGCGTTCCAGTTGGAGCCACCCAGGCGATAGGCGGCTCGCTCGCAGGCGCGCTGGAGTTCAATGCCTGCGAGCGGGTCATCGTCGGGAAGGTCGTCAGGTGTGACGTTGACGAGTAGGGCGGCATTTGCGTTGCGCCCGTCGCGGGCATTGAGGCTGGCACCGTTGACGCACAGATGGCCCTGCTCGGAAGAAGCCGCGACAACCTGTCCGCCGGGGCACATGCAAAACGAGAACACGCTGCGGCCGTTGGGGAGATGGGCGACAAGCTTGTAGGGGGCTGCTCCGAGTGCCGGGTGTCCCGCCGAAGGGCCATATTGGGCACGGTCGATGTCGCGCTGTGGATGCTCGATGCGCACACCCATGGCAAAGGTCTTTTGCGCGAGGGCAACGTTATGTTCTTTGAGAAGCTCGAATACGTCGCGGGCGGAATGGCCGCAGGCGAGAATGAGGTGCTTTGTGGCGATTGTCTCGCTTGTGGTTTCTTGGGGCGGTTGGACATCGACGCCGGTGATGGCGCCAGATCCATCGGTTCGAATATCGACGAGCTTTGTTCGATAGCGGACGGTTCCACCGAGCTGCTCGATGCGCTGGGAAATGTTGGTGACGACGGTGGGGAGGATGTCGGAGCCAATGTGCGGCTTGGCGTCCCACAGGATGTCGCGAGGTGAGCCCGCTTCGACGAAGGTCTCAAGAATCAGTCGGTGTGCGGGATTCTTGGTTCCCGTGTTGAGCTTGCCGTCCGAGAAGGTCCCTGCGCCGCCCAGGCCAAATTGGATATTGCTTTCGGGGTCGAGGGTACGCTCCTTAAGAAAGAGATCAATCACTTCCGAGCGGCGAAGTGCGGGGTCGCCTCGCTCGATGAGCAGGGGTTTAAGGCCCGCTTCGGCAAGGGTGAGGGCGGCGAAGAGACCGGCGCAACCGGCGCCGACAACGACGGGACGCCCCTTGGGTGCATTCGGGACAGGGTTGGGGAACGAAGGAGCCTCGCCGTCTACTATGCGGATGCGCGAGCGGTCGCGCTCGGCGACGCGGTCGACCACCTCCTGCTCGAGTCGAGAGCTTGTCAGCTCAACTCGAAAGCTCAAAATAAAATGGACATCTCGCTTTTTACGGGCGTCGATTGACTTGCGATGGAGCTCAATGGTTTTAATCTGGGAATCCTCGCATCGCAGGGCTCGTTTGACGGCGCGTCTGCCAATAGCAAGGCAGGCGGTTTCGTCGCCGGCCTCATCGAGTGACGCGTGGACTTGGGTGATTTCGATCATCGAGGTCTCCTTAGATGCAAGAAAGAGGCCGCCCGGTGTCCCAGACGGCCCGAATGCGTTTTGATTATAGACTGCGCGGCTATAGGCTGCTTGCAGCGCGAATGCCCGAGCTCCAAGCCCACGCAAGGTTGAAACCACCGCAATCGGCATCGATGTCGAGCGCCTCGCCACAGATGTAAAGTGGGGCGCCTGCCGCGTTGCTCACGCAGAGGCTGGGAACCGAGACGCTCTCGATGGGCACGCCGCCGCGCGTAACCTGGGCCGAACGCTCCTCTGTCGTTCCCTCGACGAGCAGCTTAAAGTGCTTGAGGATTGAGACCAGATGGATGACGTCGTGCGACCCGGGGTGGCACTGTTCGAATGCGGTGCAGACAACGTGAGAGAACTGCGGGGCGAGCAAGCCGTCGAGCCAGCGGGGGTCGCGGGGCGAAAAGCCGCCGAGCAACGCAACTCGCTGGTTAAGCATATCGAGCAACTCGTCTTTGGAGAGGTCGGGGAAAACGTCGAGCAGAATCGTGTCGCCGCGTTGGACGCGACGGGAGAGGTTAAAGGCGGCAACGCCCGAGATGCCAAAGGTTCGGAAGAGCACTTCGCCGTCTTCGCGCCAGAGCTCCTCGTGATTGCGGGTGAGCGTCAAACGGGCGCGGACGCGCAGGCCATCCAGCGTCTTGAGCGCAGTCTGGTCGCCGAAGACCGATGCCGACACGGGGCAGAGGACGGGGCGCTGCGGTGTGAGGGAAAGATTGAACGTCCTCGCGATGTCGGCAGGGTTGCCGCCCGTAGCGATAATTACGGCCTTTGCCTGCAGCGTCTCGTTCGTGCGAGGAGTGTCGGCGAGCGCCTTCCGAAGCGAGCGTAGTTCGGATTTTCGGTCGTCGTGCTTTTTTGCCTTGAGTGCTCGCGCGGGACGGTCTATTTGGAGTGCCCAGCCCTCGGGGGCTTTGAATGCCGAGGCGACGTTTGCTCCACAGATCAAGGTGATATCCAGGTGATTGCAAGCGTTGAGAAGTGCGTCGCGCACCGATTCGGCACGAAGGGAGCGCGGATACAGCCGGCCCTCCTCGGAGGTCGTCATGATGCCCAGCGAGGAGAAGAAACTGCCGAGCTCTTGCTCGGGCTGGGGACCCATGACGGATTCGACGAATGCGGGGTGGTTGTACCGTTGGAAATCAATTGATTCGTTGGAAAGGTTGCAGCGGCCGTTGCCGGTCGCAAGGAGTTTAAGGCCGCAGGCAACATCGCGCTCAACGATGCAGGTGCTTTTGCCTGCGCGTGCGGCAGTAATGGCGGCGGCGAGACCCGAGGCCCCGCCGCCGATTACCAAGACGTCATAGGAGGCGTTTGTGTTCACTTAGGCCTCGGCGGTCTCGTGCGGGGCAATGGCCTCGACGGCAGAGACGGCCTGGGGCAGCATACCGTCGGGCAGTGCGGTCTCAACCTCGCCCTTATCGCAAGCTTCGGCGAGTGCCGGATTGATGGGAAGCTGCCCCAGGATCTCGAGGTTGTAGCGCTCGGCGACCTCGGGGAGCTTGCTCTTGCCAAAGACTTCAATCTTCTTGCCGCAATCGGGGCACTCGATATAGCTCATGTTTTCGACGATTCCCAGAATGGGAACGTTCATCTTCTCGGCCATGTTGACCGCCTTGGCGACGATCATCGAGACTAGATCTTGCGGGCTCGTGACGATGACGATGCCATCGACGGGCAGCGACTGGAAGACAGTGAGGGCAACGTCGCCCGTTCCCGGAGGCATGTCGACCAGCAGGTAGTCGATGGGGCCCCATGAGGTTTCGCTCCAGAACTGCCTGATGGCACCCGCGATAACCGGACCGCGCCAGAGGACGGGGTCGGTTTCGTTTTGGAGCAGCAGGTTAGAGCTCATAACCTTGACGCCGTGCTCGGAGATTTCGGGCAGCATAAGGTTGCCGAGAGCATGGACGTGACGTCCGCTCATGCCGAACATCTTAGGGATAGAGGGGCCGGTAATATCGGCATCGAGGACGCCGACCTTGTGACCGTGGCGGGCAAGCTCGGTGGCGATGGCGCCGGTGACGAATGACTTGCCGACGCCGCCCTTACCGGAAAGCACGGCGATAACGCGCTTGACCTCGGACAGCGTATTCTCCTCAAATTGCGACGGCGACGTTTGCCCGCCGGCTGCCTGTGCGTGCTCGCAACCCATGTTTGACTCCTTTGTATATGTTGGGGCCTGAGCCCCGCGGTGTGACACGAGCGTCATTGTACCCTCGTTTGCGAGCGGGAGTCATTTGCGATGCATTTGGGCCGAGCGTGCTTGCAATACGATGGACCCAAGCGAATGGGCGGGCTTACTGAACTTTGCTGGCGAACTCGAGGTATTGCATGCGCTGCAGCTTGTCGATCGTCGAGGTGTAGGGGCTGTCTTCAGATTCCAAGTCGTAGCGCAGCCCGTCGGCACCGAGATAGCCGGCGACATTGATGGTGGGCACATCTGACCTTGTTGCAAGCAGGGCCTTTTGATAGTCGGTGAGCGGGGCGCCGATCTTATTTAGGGTAATGGCTGCAATCTCGTTTGCCCCGACGGTGTCGTAGACGTTGAGCTCGGTATTGCCGGCGATTTCATAGTTAGCCCAGACGAAATAGGTCGACTGATAGACACGGAAAGCGTGGCTTGCCGTGTCTTCCTGAGGGTACAGCTCGTCGTTGAGAGTCGTTGCGGCGCTCGGCTGATGGTCGCCAAAAAAGACAAGAACAACCGGTCTGCCGATATTGCGGAGCTCGTTGATAAAGTACTCGAGGTCCCGGTCGGATGCGTTGATGCAGGTGAGATAGGTGTTGAGCGCGCTATTGGCGCCCTCACTGGCTCCCTCGACCCAATAGTTTGTCAGCTCTTCGGCGGGAACGGTGCCATAGTCGTAGCCGCCGTGATTTTGCATCGTGACGTCAAAGATGAACTGCGGCGCTTCGTCGGTTCTAAGCAGGTCGAGTATCTTGTCGTAGGTGGCGTAGTCGCATACGCCGGCATGGTAACAGGGCGCACCTTCGAAATCGCCGATTGAAAGAAAGTCTCCAAAGCCCAACTGCTGATAGATTTTATCTCGATGGTAGTTGACGGGGTTTTGCGGGTGCATAGCGGTAGCGGTATACCCAAGCTCTTTAAGGTCCTTTGCCAGGCTGTTGACGCCATTCATCTGATACAGCTGATAGGGGATCTTGCCTAATCCGACAAAGGCCGTTGTCGCTCCGGTCAAAAATTCGAATTCGGAGTTTGCCGTTCCGCCACCGGTGACCGAAGCGAGCATGGTGCCGCGAACAAGTGTGTCGGGAAGCGAGTTGTAGAATGCGGGGCCGGTGTACCCGGCCGCCTGGAGCTGCTCAAAGCACGAAAGGTCGCTAAAACTCTCGTTCATGATGGCAACAATCGTTGGCTTGATTTCATTGAACTGGGCAACGGCAGCCGCGCGCTGCTCGCTCGAGCCATACGTGCTGTCGTAGGCGGCGGCGAGCTCCTGCTCGATGCTCTGCGCCTCATCGGGCGTATAGTCTTCGGGCTTCTCAATGGGCAACTCGTTGACCATTTCGGTGAACGAAGTGATAAAACCCTGAGACGCATATGTGGTGATGGGCTGCCAACGGTCAAATCCAAAATCCAGCGCCTGCTCCAAGTCGATGCTGGAAAAGCCCGAGAGCCCCACAACGGTCACTAGCAGAAAAGCGCAGAGGTTAGCGGCGATTGCGGGGAAGACATGGGTGGACGTACGGAGCTTTCGCGGTCGGATAAGCGAAAGAAGCCCCAGGGAAATCTCCAGCAGGGCGAGAGAGGTTACGATTCCGGCGGTAAAGGTAAACTCGTATCCCTCGCTCACCTCCATTGCGGTGCCAAGGGCCAAGATATCGCTTGGCAGGATGGCTTCGCCTTTAAACGTTATGACGAAGTGCTCGGCAATGCCAAGGATGCAACAGATGATGGGCACGAGGGTCATGACGCCTCCATGACGCTGTCCCAGCAAATAAAGGGAGAGTAGAACCGTCGCGAGCAGCCCGACGGAAAACCCGAATGAGTTGGCGGGAATGCGATAGAACGTTTCGTTGCAGGCAATTTCGAGTGAAACGAACGAGAGCGCTGAAACAGCGGCGATGACAAGGATGTCACGGCAAATACAGGCAACCGTTCCCGTCGCAAGATCGGTTTGGTCGATAAGTCCCGAAACCAAGGGCTCGACAAGAAGTATGACGGCGGCAGCACCGAGTGCCGAATAAGAAAGGACCCATAGGGAACTGTCCTCATTTACGAGCAATTGATTCGTAATCCATGCAGCTACCATGCCGAGCGGGATGAGGAGCGTCGCGCACCAAAGGGCGCGAAAAACAGGCGGCTGTTCCTTTCGTTTGACTGAAACGCATATGCGTGCGATGACAGCGGCCACGATAAGGACGGCGATGAATATGGGCAGATTGGCCATGTCACTCGAAGTGATTTCAAGGGGGATATCTTCGGTCATGGACGTTCCTCTGTTACAGCAAATTAAGTTCAGTATTAGATTACTGTAACCTTTTCCCGGCATTTCGAGAAACAAAGCACCCGATACGCAAAGCAAAACGTCTGCGAATCTTGTATTACGAACATCTGTGCGCGTCGAGTGCGCTAAACTCATCGTCAGTGTGATTTGAAGTTGTAGGAGGCAAGGAGCTTCCATGTCTGATTCTTCTATCGTTATTCGCGGCGCGCGCGAGCATAACCTGCGCGATATCGATGTTTCCATTCCGCGTGACCAGCTCGTGGTCATAACCGGTCTTTCCGGATCGGGCAAGAGCTCACTGGCGTTCGATACCATCTATGCCGAGGGCCAGCGCCGTTACGTCGAGAGCCTTTCGAGCTATGCGCGTCAGTTTTTGGGCCAGATGGACAAGCCCGATCTGGACTCGATTGACGGTCTGTCGCCGGCTGTGTCGATCGATCAGAAGACGACGTCCAAAAACCCACGCTCGACGGTGGGCACCGTAACCGAGATTTATGACTATCTGCGTCTGCTGTTTGCTCGCGTGGGAACGCCGCACTGTCCTGAGTGCGGTCGTGTCATTGAGCGTCAGACGACCGATCAGGTCGCCGACAAGGTGCTGGCGGCGGGGGAGGGCCGCCGCGCGTTTGTGTTGGCGCCGGTGGTTCGTGGACGCAAGGGCGAATACGCCAAGCTGTTTGAGGACCTGCGTGCGGAGGGCTTTAGCCGTGTGCGCGTCGACGGCGAGGTGCGCTCGCTTGACGACCCTATCGACCTGGACAAGAAGTTCAAACACGACATTGAGGTCGTGGTCGACCGTATCGTGATTCGAGAGAACTCCCTGGGTCGCATTGCCGAGTCCGTTGAGCAGGCGACGGCACTGGCGCACGGTAACGTGAACGTGTACATGCTGCCCGACCGCGACGCTCCCGAGGGAACCGAGGGCGAGCTGCTGGAGTATTCGCTGGCACTGGCGTGCCCGGAACATGGGCATTCCATCGACGACCTGCAGCCGCGCGATTTCTCGTTCAACGCGCCCTATGGTGCATGTCCCGAGTGCGATGGCTTGGGCTTTAAAAAGACGGTCGATGCCGAGGCGCTGATTGAAGACCCCTCAAAGTCGATTGCCGATGGAGTCTTTGGCAGCCTGTTCGGCAATTCCAACTATTATCCGCAGATTTTTGCTGCGGTCTGCAAACACTTTAAGGTGAGTGCCGATACGCCATGGGAGGACCTGCCCCCGCGGGTGCGTCGTGCGTTTTTGGATGGCATGGGCGACACGAAGATTTCGGTCGACTATCAAAAGCTCGATGGGCGTCGCAGCCAGTGGGACACTAAGTTCTCGGGCGTGCGCAACATCCTGTACGAGCGCTACAGCGAGACGACGAACGAGAACACCAGGGCTCGCTTGGAGAAATACATTCGCGAAGAGCCATGCTCGAGCTGTCACGGTGCTCGCCTGCGTCCCGAGATGCTTGCCGTCACCGTGGGCGGCAAGTCCATTTACGATGTCTGCTGCCTGTCGTGTCGCGAGTCGCTCGAGTTTTTTGAGGGCCTGGAGCTTACCGAGCGTCAGCAGTTTATCGGCGGGCGCATTGTCAAGGAAATCCTGGAGCGCCTGCGTTTTCTGGTCGATGTCGGACTCGACTATCTGACGCTCGATCGCGCCTCGGCGACGCTTTCCGGCGGCGAGGCGCAGCGCATTCGCCTGGCAACGCAGATCGGTGCCGGCCTCATGGGCGTTCTGTACATTCTGGACGAGCCGTCGATTGGCCTTCACCAACGCGACAACGAGCGCCTGATCAAGACGCTCGAGCGCTTGCGCGATATCGGTAATACCGTTATCGTCGTCGAGCACGACGAAGATACAATTCGCGCTGCAGACTACGTGATCGATATGGGTCCCGGTGCGGGCGTTAACGGCGGACACGTGGTCGCCGCGGGAACGCCTGCCGATATCATGGCATGCCCCGATTCCATGACGGGTGCCTATTTGACCGGCAAGCGGATGATCCGCGTGCCCGATGAGCGCCGCAAGCCCGGCCGCGGCTGTCTTAAGATCACGGGTGCCCGCGCTAATAACCTCAAAAACGTTACCGCCAAGATTGAGTTCGGTACGCTCACGGTCGTTACCGGTGTTTCGGGATCGGGCAAGAGCTCCCTGGTCACCGATACGATTGCGCCCGCGCTTACGAATGCCATCCATCGTTCGACGCGTCCCGTGGGGCCGTACAAGAAGATTGAGGGCATTGAGTGCATCGATAAAGTAATCGATATCGACCAGTCACCGATCGGTCGCACGCCGCGCTCGAACCCTGCGACCTATATTGGCCTGTGGGATGATCTGCGTGCGCTATTTGCAAGCACGCCGGAGTCGAAGGCGCGCGGCTACTCGCCGGGACGTTTCTCCTTTAACGTAAGCGGCGGTCGCTGCGAGGCGTGCAAGGGTGATGGACAGATTAAGATCGAGATGCACTTCCTTCCCGATATCTATGTCCCCTGTGAGGTATGTGGCGGCAAGCGTTATAACCGCGAGACGCTCGAGGTTACCTACCGCGGCAAGACGATCTCGGATGTGCTCGACATGAGTGTCACCGAGGCACTGGCTTTCTTTGGGAATATCCCGCAGATTAAGCGCAAACTGCAGACCCTATATGACGTGGGTCTGGGCTACGTGAGCTTGGGCCAGCCCGCTACGACGCTTTCGGGCGGCGAGGCGCAGCGCGTGAAGCTCGCCAAGGAGCTTCATCGTCGTCAGACAGGCAAGACGTTCTACATTTTGGACGAGCCCACAACCGGCCTCCATTTTGAGGATGTTCGTCAGCTGCTCGACGTTTTGCAGCGCCTGGTCGATGCGGGCAACACGGTTCTGGTGATCGAGCACAACCTTGATGTCATCAAGGTTGCCGACCGCCTGATCGATATGGGCCCCGAGGGCGGCAATGGCGGCGGAACCGTCGTGGTCTCGGGCACGCCGGAGCAAGTCGCGGCATGTTCGCAGAGCTACACGGGCAAGTTCTTGGCGCCGCTGCTCAAGCGTGACCGTGAGCGTCAGGCGCAGCTCGACGCGCAGTAAAGAGACGTTGTAGTACCGACGCGCCACCGATTCCTTCTGATTCGGTGGCGCTTCTGTGTGTCGAGATGGCATATGCGACGGAATTGGCCCTATACTTAATCCTTGCGTCGCTCTGCGAGGGAAAGGATGTGCCATGGCAAAGGCTGTTAAGACGCCAAAAACCAATGCGATGCGCGAGCTGGAAAGCGCCGGCATCTCCTATGTTCTCCATACGTACGAAGACGATGGCGACGAATCGTCGGGGCTGGGCGTCGCGATTTCCGAGCAGCTTGGCGAGGAGCCCGGTCAGGGATTTAAGACCCTGGTCTGCACGACGCCGTCCAACGACCATGTCGTGTGCTGCATTCCCGTTGCCGACGAGCTCGACCTCAAGGCCGCCGCGCGCGCCGCAGGCGAAAAGTCGCTGACCATGATGCATGTCAAAGATTTGCTTGCCGCGACGGGGTATGTCCGCGGCGGTTGCAGCCCGGTCGGTATGAAAAAACGCTTCCGGACGCTGATCGATGAGACATGCGTCCTTTGGGATACCATTTTTATCTCGGGTGGCAAGCGCGGCTATCAGCTTGAGCTTGCTCCCGATGACTTAGTTGCATTTTGCGGGGCGACGGTTGCCCCGATCACGAGAGAGGACTGAGCGATGCCGCAGGAAGAATCAAAGCGCGGAGCTCACTTTGCAAAAGGGTCGGCTCCTCAGACGCCCGCGCCCGAGGCCGCTTCGTTCGATAACGAGATTCGAAACGCCTGGTCCGCTGCCGCTGACCCGGGCGAGACGGCCGTGTACTTGCGTGCCGCCGGTGCCGGCACGGCACTTCCCCGTACGGTTCTTTCTTCGGCTCGTCCCGATGAGACGGCTGTCTTTTTGGCCGCCGCTCAATCGAGCGCCAGCGTGAAGCCGATCGCCTCCGAGACTCCTCGTGCGCTGCGTCCCGATGAGACGGCGGTGTTTTTGATGGCAGCCCAGGGAAAGAGCACACCGCAGAGCGCTCCTGCCGCTCGTTCCGCCAAGCCCGCGGTTCATGATGATGGCGAACCGCTTCTTTCGGATGACGAATGGTCGCCGCTTGGTTCGACCGATCCCGTCGAGGGCGTGGCCATCGACGGTGATGACGACTGGGACCCTCTGTCGTTTTCTGCCCGAACCGTCGCCGCCAAAGAAGTTGACACGGTGTTTGGCGACCATGCCATATTCGATGATGATGCCGTATCCGGAAACAACATGCCGAACAGCGATGACGTCGCACCTGCTGATGACGCCGTTTTGGTTGACGACCCCTTTGCGATGACCGGCTCCTTTGCCGTCGCGGACGATTTACTGCCACAAGATGAGGTTCATGAGGACTCTCAGGACGACGTAGACGATATGGGTTCGTCGGACTACTCCACGGTTGGTCGTTCTGCTGGCCTCATGACCGTGCTGACCATCGTGTCGCGCGTCACCGGGTTTATCCGCACGTGGGCCATGGCGGCCGCCATCGGCATGTCGCTGCTCTCGTCCTCCTATCAGGTTGCCAACAACCTGCCCAACATGCTCTACGAGCTCGTGATGGGCGGCATGCTCGTTACGGCGTTTTTGCCGGTGTATATGGGCGTGAGGCGCGAGCAGGGCCGCGAGGCATCGAACGAGTATGTCGGTAACCTGCTCGGTATTCTGCTTCTGCTACTGGGCGGTATCTCGCTGCTGGGCACCGTGTTTGCTCCCGGCTTTATTTGGACGCAGTCGTTCCTTTCGGGCGATGGCGGCAGCATGGATATCGCTGCGTTCATGTTCCGCTTCTTTGCTATCCAAATTCTGTTTTATGGCTTGGGCTCGGTGTTCTCGGGCGTTCTCAACGCACACCGCGACTACTTCTGGTCGACGTTTGCCCCGGTTCTCAACAATGTCATCGTCATCGCCAGCTTTATGGGCTTTGCTCCCGTGTCTGCACAATTTGGCGGGCAGGCCGGTATTATCTTGATCGCAGCTGGTACGACCCTCGGCGTCTTTGTCCAGATGGCCTGCCAGATTCCCGCGCTTGGCAAGCATGGCGTGCATCCTCATATCCATATCGACTTTAAGGATCCCGCGCTGCGACAGACGATCGCGCTTGGTATCCCGACGCTGCTCGCCACGGTGTGCATGTTTGTCTCGACCTCCATTACCAATGCCGCCGCGCTGGTGGTGCAGCCCGAGACCGGCCCTTCCGTCATCGCGTATGCGCGCCTGTGGTACACATTGCCCTATGCGCTGATCGCTGCCTCGCTTTCGACGGCACTCTATACCGAGCTCTCTCACGATGCGCAGGAGAAGGATTACGACAGCGTCCGCACGGGTATTTCGCGCGGTGTCGCCCAGATGCTCTTCTTCCTGATTCCGTTTGCGATGTATCTGATCGTCTTCGCCCGTCCGCTCAACATGATCTACTGCGCCGGCAAGTTCGATGAATCCGGTGTGGCGCTGGTGTCGGAGTTCCTTATCTATCTGGCGCTTTCCCTGCCGCTCTACGGCGTGGTCGTGCTGATGCAGAAGAGCTTCTCGGCCCTGCTCGATATGAAACCTTATAGCCGCTATTGCCTGTACTCCGCTATCGGTCAGGCCGGTTCGGTGCTGCTGTTTGGCGTGGTGCTGGGCTACGGTATGCCGGCAATTGCGCTTTCGTACGTCGTTGACTACGTGGTCTTGGTCGGATGCTCACTGTGGTGGCTGCGCCGTCGTCTGCATGGCCTGCAGGTCAAGTCTATCCTGCACGGCGGTTTCTTCGGCCTACTGTTCGGTGGCTTGGGCGCTGCCGCGGGCGCCGGCGTCATGTGGGCACTTGAGCACTTTGTCGGAGTGCTTGGCAGCTCGATCCTCATTACCCTGGGCTACGTTTGTGTTGCAGGCGTTGTCTCGCTCGCTGTAACTTTTGGTCTTGCCTTCGTCTTTAAGATGCCCGAGGTCTCGGCGCTGCTTCGTCGCAAGTAGGTGCGCGTGGCAGGTCACGACAACATTCCAACACTTGCCGAGCAGGTTTCGCGCGTTCCCACGCAACCCGGCTGCTACCTTTGGAAAGATGCCAAGGGCGATGTCATCTATGTGGGCAAGGCAAAAAACCTGCGTGCCCGTATGCGTCAATACGTGACGCTGCAGGACGAGCGTCAAAAGATTCCGCTCATGATGCAGCTGGTGGCGAGCTTCGACTATATCGTGGTGGAGACCGAGCACGAGGCATTGGTGCTCGAGCGCAATCTGATTGGCCAGTACCATCCGTACTTTAACGTCGATCTCAAAGACGATAAAAGCTATCCCTTTATCGCCATTACCAAGAGCGACTTGTTTCCGGCTATTAAATACACGCGAGAGCGTCATAAACCGGGAACGCGCTATTTTGGCCCCTATACCGATAGCCGTGCGGCGCGTGAGACCATCGATACGCTACGCAAGGTCATTCCTATTTGCTCGGCATCCTGTGCGGAATGGCGCCGCTGCCGACGCATCGTCGAATCTCATAAGGGCGAAGAAGACATCGTCAATATGATTTGCGCGCAAAACGGGCGTCCCTGCTTTGACTACCATGTCGGGCGCGGGCCGGGCGCATGCGTCGGCGCGATTTCCCCTGCCGACTATGCCAAGAACGTCAAGCGTGTCGAACGTTTCTTGTCGGGCCATCGCAAGGATGTCGTCGACGAGCTTACGTCCGAGATGACGGAGGCAGCCGAGGCACTCGATTTTGAGCGTGCGGCGCGCGTCAAGCGTCGTCTGGAAGTCATTAGGGGCTTGGACGATCGCCAACAGGTCGTTTTTCCATCGAGCGTCGATATCGACGTCATCGGCTTCTATCGCGAAGAGACTATCTCTGCCGCCTGTGTCTTTGTCGTTCGCGAGGGCCGAACGGTTCGAACTTGTGAGTTCATCCTCGATAAAGGCCTGGATGTCGACGAGGAAGAGCTTCAATCGGGCTTTCTTAAGCGCTATTACGACGAGACGGCTGATATTCCAGCCGAGATCAATCTCTCTGTCGAGCTTGAGGATGCCGAAGCGTTGGGGGAGTGGCTTGCGGCCAAGCGCGAACGCTCTTGCCATCTCCATAGGCCGCAGCGCGGCGAAAAGCACCGTCTGCTCGATATGGCTTCCAAAAATGCGCGCCATGCCCTCATGCGCTACATGATGCGCACGGGGTATGCTGACGATCGCACCAATCGGGCGCTCCTGGAGCTCGAAAGTGCGCTGGCGCTGCCTGCGCCGCCGTTGCGCATCGAGTGCTTCGATATCTCGACGTTGCATGGTACCTTTACCGTCGCTTCGATGGTGGTATTTACCAACGGCCGTGCCGACAAGGGCCAGTATCGTCGCTTTAAAATTCAGGCCGAATTGGACGAGGCGAACGACTTCGTATCGATGTCCGAGGTTCTGGGGCGTCGCTATGCTCCCGAGCGCATGGCGGACGAGCGCTTTGGCTCACGCCCCGATTTGCTCGTTGTCGATGGCGGCAAGCCGCAATTGACCGCTGCAATTAAGCAACTTGAGGCGCTTGGCCTCGATATACCAGTTTGTGGCTTGGCAAAGGCCGATGAGGAGGTTTTCGTGCCGTGGGACGAGACTCCCGTCGTGCTGCCGACCGGCTCCGCTTCGCTTTATCTGATCAAGCAGGTCCGCGATGAATCCCACCGATTTGCGATTACGTTCCACCGCGAGTTGCGCGATAAGGCTATGACGGTTTCGGTGCTTGACGACGTTCCGGGCGTGGGACCCACTAGAAAACGTGCCATCATGCGCCATTTTGGCTCGATGAAGCGCTTGCGCGCGGCCAGCGAGCAGGAGATTGCAGAAGTTCGAGGCGTTCCGGCCGATGTCGCCAAAGCGGTCCACGAGGCACTTGTTGCATGGAATGCCGAGCGCGCCCAGGCATCGGCCAACCGTTCCGAAAACTAAACGCGCTTCTAAACAACTGGTATACATGATTTGCCGATTTTCAATCATTTATTTCGCGGCGATTACCTACTGATTTCGGGTTTTATTAACGCTAAAACGTTTGACTAGCCATGGTGAATAACCCTGCTATCCTGCGGGTTGACGAAGACTGATATCTCACCTCGTCGATACATACTGTCTGGCGAATCGTTTGTCAATGAATTCGGTGAACGGTAGTAAATACCGTTCAAGCGTATGTATGTATCGGTCACCGAGCGCGGCACCTCAGTTGGGTTCGTCGGTAGGTAAGGTATATATCGTCCGCAAGTTGCGCGGGGGCAAGTCTAGGTGCCCCCGGGTAAGATTCTCTATTGATAGGAGAAGACATGGCCATCATCAACAAGGGTATGTCCAGGCGTTCGTTCCTCGGCCTCACCGGCAGCGTCGCTGCTGTCGCAGGGCTTGGTCTCACCGGCTGCGGTGGCAGCTCTAGCGACGAAGGTTCCGCTTCCGGTTCCACTGATTCCGCCAACCGTGGCGGCGGCGTGATCACCGCTGGTTCCGCTTACGCTCCGTCCAGCTTCGACCCCGCCAGCACCGGCTCCGCTGTGGGCCTGGGCGCTAACTGGCACGTCATCGAGGGCCTCTACGGCATCGATTACCACGACTACAGCACCTTCAACGAGCTTGCCACCGACGATCCCAAGTCCGTGGACGACACTACCTTCGAGGTCACCATCCGCAAGGGAGCCAAGTTCTCCGATGGTACCGAGGTCACTGCTGACGACGTCGTTGCCTCCTACACTGCTTGCGCTGCTTCCGCTACCTATGCTCCGTTCTTCCAGCCCTTCGAGTCCATCGAGGCCAAGGACGCCAGCACCGTAACGGTCAAGACCAAGGTCCCCAACTTCTCCCTGCTCAAGGATCGTCTGGCCATCATCCGCGTTACCCCGGCTACCCAGGCCGAGGAGGATCGCGCCAAGCAGCCGATCGGTTCCGGCCCCTGGATGTACGACTCTATCTCCGATACCGAGATCACCCTGGTTCCCAACCCCGAGTACAACGGTGAGTATGCTGCCGAGGATAAGAAGATCCAGTACAGCATCCTGACCGACCCCACCGCTCGCGTTACTGCTCAGCAGGAGGGCTCCACGCTCGTTATGGAGCTCGTCACCGCTGACGCCGTCGACCAGCTCGAGAGCGCTGGCTGCAAGATCGATAACGTTCAGGGTTTCGGCACCCGCTTCATCATGTTCAACGTCGCCAAGGAGCCTTGGAACAACGTCAAGGTCCGTCAGGCCGTCATGTACGCGCTCGACACCGAGAAGATGATCACCAACACCTTCGCCGGCCTTGCCACCGCTGCCAGCTGCTACCTGCCCAAGAGCTTCACCAACTATCATGAGGCTTCCACGGTGTACAAGACTGACGCCAAGAAGGCCAAGAAGCTCATCGAAGAGTCTGGCATCACCCCGGGCGCCATCACCCTGCGCACCACCGACAACGAGCAGATCAAGGGCATGGCCGCCCAGGTCAAGAACGACCTCGACGCTCTCGGCTTCGATGTGACCATCCAGACCGATACCTCGCCGGCCACCTACGCTGCCATCGACGGCGGCGAGGCCTACGATATCCTTCTCGCTCCTGGCGATCCGTCCTGCTTCGGCGCCGATCCTGACCTGCTGCTCAACTGGTGGTACGGTGACAACGTCTGGATGCAGACCCGTTGCCCGTGGAAGGATTCCGCTGAGTGGGGGAAGCTCCACGGTCTCATGGACGAGGCTCTTGCCGCCGAGGGCGACGAGCAGCAGAAGAAGTGGAACGAGTGCTTCGACATCATCGCCGACAACGCTGTTCTGTACCCCGTTGTCCACGTCAAGACCGTCTCCGCTTCCTGGGACGATCCGTCCACCGCGCCCAACGGCGAGGCCCTCGATGGCTTCAAGGGCATCGGCACGACGAGCATGTCCTTCAGGGGCGTCGCGACCGTCAAGGCCTAAGACTCGCTTGAGTCATATGTGGGGCGTCGGTCGTAAGGCAACGTCCTCATAGTTGAAACAAAGACCCGGGCGGCCTCGATGTCGCTCGGGTCTTGTAATGAGTATCCATACTCATATACCAGTTGGTCCTACCGACAAAAGAAAGGGGAGAGAACGTGAACAACTTTCTACGTTTGATTGGAAGGCGTCTCGTGGCGCTGCCGATCATGGCATTGGGCGTCACCGTCCTGGTGTTCTTCCTTATGTCGTTCTCCAAGACCGACCCCGCCTATACGGCGTTGGGTGACGGTGCCTCGCCCGAGGCGGTTGCCGAGTACCATGAGAAGTATGGTCTGGACGACCCCTGGCCCGTGCGCTACGTGCGCTACATGGGCGATCTGATCCATGGTGACATGGGCACCTATGGTGCTGCTCGCAACTCTGTTGCCAAGCGCATCTCCACGGCCCTGCCCGTCACGATGCAGCTGACCTTCATCGGTCTAGCCATCGGCGCGGTCGTCTCGTTTTTGCTCGGCGTCATCGCGGCACTGTATCGCGATAAATGGCCGGACCAAGTGATCCGCGTCTTCTCCATCGCCGGCTTGGCAACCCCGTCGTTCTGGCTTGCCGTTCTGTTGATCCTGCTGTTCTCTTCCTACCTTAAGGTGCTCCCGGCGTCCGGTGCTCTGCCTCACTTCACCACCAACCCGGCTGGCTATCTGGGACGTATGATCATGCCCGCTATCGCTCTGGCATTCCCGCTGACGGGCCAGATGACTCGTATCGTGCGTACGGCCATGGTCGAGGAGCTCGATAAGGACTACGTCCGTATGGCCCGTGGCGCCGGCGTTCCCGAGAAGGTCGTCGTCGGCATCAACGTTCTTCGCAACGCGCTGATCACCCCGGTCACCACCCTCGGTCTTAAGATCGGTTACCTTATGGGCGGCGCCGTCGTCATCGAGGTCATCTTCAACCTCCCCGGCATGGGTACTGCGATTCTGCAGGGCGTTCAGGGCAACGAGGCGAACCTGGTTCAGGGCGTCGTCATCGTCGTTGCTCTTGCCTTCATCATCATCAACATCGTGGTTGACATGCTCTACCTGCTCATCAACCCGCGCATCAGGACGGTGTAGATTATGGTAAAGATTCGAGAGAAGCAAACCGAGCAGCTCGAGAAAGCTGCCTCCAAGGGGCTCAAGCTCGGTGGCTGGAAGAAGATGACGCTGTCTTCTAAGATCGCCGCCGTCGTGCTGGTGCTGGTCGCCCTGACCGCGATTCTGGCACCCCTTCTTGCCCCCTATAGCCCGGTCGAGATCTTTACGGCTCGCCAGGCTCCCGGCAATGGATTTATCTTCGGTACCGACGATAAGGGTCGCGACATTCTGTCGCGCATGCTCTACGGTGGTCGTTACTCGCTGATCATCGGCTTTGGTGCCACTGCCATGGCTCTGGTCTGCGGCTCGGTCGTGGGCGCCCTCGCGGCGGTTTCGCGCAAGTCCGTTTCCGAGGCGATCATGCGCATCCTGGACATCATCATGTCCATCCCGGGCATCGCCCTTGCTGCCGTCTTCGTCTCCATCCTGGGCAACTCCGTGCCGTCGATCATCTTCGCCATCGGCTTTATGTACACTCCGCAGATTGCCCGTATCGTGCGCGCCAACATCGTGTCCGAGTACGGCGAGGACTATGTCCGCGCGGTCATCGTTTCCGGCGCCAAGGCTCCGTGGATTTTGATCAAGCATGTTCTGCGTAACTGCATCGCCCCGATCATGGTCTTCACCGTTACCCTGGTCGCCGACGCCATCATCTTCGAGGCCTCGCTGACCTTTATCGGCGCTGGTATCCAGGAGCCCACCGCTACCTGGGGCAACATCCTCGCTGACGCCCGCGGCGGCGTGCTCGCTGGCCGTTGGTGGCAGGCGCTGTTCCCGGGCCTGGCCATTATGATCACCTGCCTGGCACTCAACATCCTCTCCGAGGGCATTACCGACGCCATGGCCGCCGCTCCCTCCGCCGCCCTGGATCCGACCGACTCCTCCAAGCGCCGCGAGGCCGACCTGCTGGTCTCTGACCCCGTTCGTGCCTACAAGGAGCAGGCTCAGTCCCTGTCCGCCCGTCTTGGCGCTCTGCGTGATGTCGAACTCAAGCGTAACGACCGCCATGTGCCCGATGAGTCCGTTGAGCCGATCCTTTCGGTCCGCGATTTCTGCATCCAGTTTGAGCACCACGGTGACATCAACGTCGTCGACCACGTTAACTTTGACGTCCGTCCCGGCCAGACCATGGGCCTGGTAGGCGAGTCCGGCTGCGGTAAGTCCATCACCACGCTGGCCATCATGGGCCTGACCGACGATGACGAGCATCTTTCCGGTGAGGTTCTCTGGGAGGGCCGCGACCTGCTCAAGATGAGCAAGAAGGAGTGGTTCGGCCTGCGCGGTACCGATATCGCCATGGTCTATCAGGACGCCCTGTCCTCGCTCAACCCCTCCATGCTCATTTCCGCCCAGATGAAGCAGCTCACCAAGCGTGGCGGCACCCGTAGCGCCGAGGAGCTCCTGGAGCTCGTGGGCCTCGACCCCAAGCGTACGCTCGAGAGCTATCCGCATGAGCTTTCCGGTGGTCAGCGTCAGCGCGTTCTGATCGCTATGGCCCTTACCCGCGACCCCAAGCTGGTCATCTGCGACGAGCCCACGACCGCTCTGGACGTTACCGTCCAGAAGCAGGTCATCAAGCTGCTTAACGACCTTCAGGCCAAGCTCGGCTTTGCCATGATCTTCGTTTCGCACGACCTGGCACTGGTCGCCGAGGTCGCTCATAACATCACGGTTATGTACGCCGGTCAGGTTATCGAGCAGGCGCCCACCAAGGAGCTGCTCACCAACCCGATCCACGAGTACACTCGCGGTCTTCTGGGTTCCGTCCTGTCCATCGAGAGCGGTTCGGGCCGCCTGCACCAGGTGCCCGGCGCCGTTCCGAGCCCGCGCGATTTCCCCAAGGGCGATCGCTTCGCACCCCGCTCGAGCCATCCGCGCATTGGCCTGGACACCCGTCCGGTCTTCAAGCGCGTGCCCGGCACCGAGCACTTCTATTCCGAGCTCCCCGATGAGGTGCTCAAGGCAAATGGTTTGACCCCTCACGCGGAGGTGATGTAGATGAGCGAGACCGCAGTCAACGGCGTCGAGCCGATCATCTTCCTTGATGACGTCCACGTCACCTTTAGGACCCGTACCGGCTCGATTCTGCACCCCAACCTGGTTCACGCCGTCCAGGGTGTAACGATTAAGCTCATGCCCGGCCAGACGATCGGCATCGTCGGCGAGTCCGGTTGCGGAAAGTCCACCACCGCTAACGTCATGTGCGGCCTGCAGGCCCCCACGAGCGGCAAGGTCTACTTTAAGGGCAAGGACGTTACCAAGCGTACCGCCGAGGACCGTCGCCACATGGGCCGCGTCATCTCGGTCGTGTTCCAGAACCCAGCCACGGCGCTCAACCCCCGCATGGTCGTTCGCGAGCAACTGCTCGACCCCATGCGCGTCCACAACCTGGGTACCGAGGCCGAGCAGGAGAAGCGCGTCAAGGAGCTCTTGGAGCTCACCGGTCTGCCCAGCTCCGCCGCCGAGGTTCTTCCCGGCCAGCTTTCGGGCGGCCAGCGCCAGCGCGTCGCAATTGCCCGTGCCCTGTCGCTGAACCCCGATGCCATCATCGCCGACGAGCCCACCTCGGCTCTGGACGTTTCGGTCCGCGCGCAGATTCTGAACCTGCTGACCGACCTTAAGAAGGAGCTCGGCCTGGCCATGGTGTTCATCAGCCATGACATCCAGACGGTCCGCTATATCTCTGACGACATCATCGTTATGAATGGCGGCAAGATTGTCGAGCAGGGCGAGGCCAAGCAGGTCTTCCAGCACCCTCAGGACCCCTACACCAAGATGCTGCTCGGCGCTGCGCCGTCGCTGCTGCATCCCAAGCTCGGCGAGTAGCCTCGCTTTCCCTCCCGTGCGCCCGGTTCCCTTGCCGGGCGCACCTCCGTTGCGATTTCGAAAGGCTGGGTTCACGAGCCATGCCAAGTGCTCAGGAGCTACAACAGCAATTTGGTGAATATCGAGGCGCTATGCCCCGTCCATCGGATTTCGATCTCTTTTGGAAGGACCGCATGGCCGAGGCCGACGCTGTCGAGCTCGACTACGAGATTGAGGCGGCTTCGGTTGCGGATTCCGCGACCTGTCGGTTTTTCGACCTCTGGTATACCGGCATGTGTGGTGCACGCCTGCATGCCAAGTACCTTAAACCCGTCTCGGACGAGCCTGTGCCATTGGTACTTCAGTTCCATGGGTATCCGGGTGCAAGCCGCAGCTGGTTTGAGCAGGCGTCGTTTGCGGGCATGGGCATGGCGCTCATTGCTCTCGATTGTCCTGGCCAAGGAGGCCCCTCCGAGGACATTGGTGGATTTGAGGGCACGACGGTCGCGGGCCATATCGTCGCCGGTATCGACGGCGACCCGGCCAACCTCTACTATGTCCGCCTACATCAGGATATCCGCATTCTGTGCCGTATCGTTCGCGAGCTCGAGGGCATCGATCTTATCCGCGTGTATGTGAACGGCGCATCGCAGGGCGGCGGTTTGGGTATTGCAACTTGCGCGCTTAACAGTGAGCTTATCAATCGCGCCGCCATCCTCTATCCCTTCCTGTCGGACTTCCGCCTGGTTTGGGATCTGGACGCCGACGATATTGCCTACGAGGGTCTGCGCTATTGGTCGCGTTGGTTTGACGAGGACTCGACTCGTATCGAGGAAGCCTATGCCAAGCTGGCGTACTTCGATTCCAAGAATTTTGCCCCCATGGTCAAGTGCCCCGTGCTGTTTGGCACGGGCACGGCCGATATCGTCTGTCCGCCGGCAACGCAGTTTGCGGTGTACAACAACCTGTCCTGCGACAAGCGTCATGAGTTCTTTGAAGGCTTTGGCCACGAGGAGATTCAGGACTTTGACGATCTGATCATTCCGTTTTTCTGTGAGGGAGGGGAGGCTCATGTCTAAGTGCGAGAGCAATATCGATGAGCTGATAGTCCCCGGGCTCGTGGGAATTCCTGGAACGGTTTCGTCAAGGCTCGCAGACTATCGGGACTGGCACGGTGATGTCCAAGCAGATGTTTCTGATTTAGAGACATGCGCTTCGAATCTTGAGATTCAAGGCCTGGCCATTACGGCGATTGACTTTGTTAACCCCTGCGCCCGTTACTCGGAGGTTTCCTTTGAGCTCGGTGACCATGCGGTCCACGCTCGTTTGATTGAGCCTGTTGGTCGTGCCCGAGTATCTGAGCGCGTGCCGCTGTGCCTGATGTTCCACGACATCGATCGGCCTGTGCGCGGCTGGCATCACATGACGAGATTTGCCGCCATGGGATATGCCGTGCTTGCACTGGACGATGATGTTGCTGGTGCGGACGACCTGCAGCGGGGAATTGCTTCGCCCGCTTTTGTCGAGCGCGTCCGTTGGGGCTGCGCGTTGGCGAAGGTCGCGCGCAATCTTGACGGCATGGACTCCGATCGCATTTTTGCGTGGGGCGAGGGCCTTGGCGGCGGTGTTGCGCTGGCGGTTTCCGCTCTGGACGAGCGGGGCCTTGCCTGCACGGCGGTTGCCAATCCAATCCCCGGTGGCCTCGAGGCTCTGTCGTCTCGGGTGCGCGGATCGGTGCTCATGGGCACATCGCTCATGGATGCCGTGAGCGATCCCAAGGGCCAGTTTGCCGTATTCAACGGTCTTGAGTGTGACCGAAGGCATATCATTTATGCCAAATACGCTCACGAGCGCATCAATGCGTTCGAAAACGAAGTCGTCGACTTCTTTAACCAAACGTTCTACCCGTGTTCTTTGGCCTAGACGGCCTGGACACTGCCAACAAGAGTGGGTGGCATAGGGCCGCCCGCCAGACAACTAAGGAGATTCTTGTGGCAACTCAGAAATTCACCGGCGTTATCCCTCCCGTCGTTGTTCCCGATACCGAAGACCACCAGCTCGACGTTGCCTCCTTTGAGCGCAGCATCAACCGCATGATCGATGCCGGCGTCGATGGCCTGTTCTTCCTGGGCTCCTCGGGCGAGGTCGTCTTCTCCACCGACGAGCGCCGTCGCCAGATTGTCGCCGAGGCCGTGCGCATCGTCGACCACCGCGTGCCTGTTCTGGTCGGCATCATCGACACCGAGACCGAGCGCATGATCGAGCACGGTAAGGTCGCCCAGGAGCTGGGCGCCGATGCGCTTGTCGCCACCTGCCCGTTCTATGCCCTGCAGGGCATGACCGAGGTCGAGGAGCACTTCCGCATCCTGCACGAGGAACTCGACCTGCCCATCTTCGCCTACGACATCCCCGTGTGCGTCCACACCAAGCTCCCTTGGAAGCTCCTTGCCAAGCTCGGCGCCGAGGGCGTCCTGGCCGGCGTCAAGGATTCCTCGGGCGATGACATCTCGTTCCGCTACCTCGTTCAGGAGAACGAGAAGAATGGTCATCCGATGAGCATCCTTACCGGCCACGAGGTCGTCGTTGACGGTGCCTATCTCGGTGGCGCCGACGGCTCCGTTCCGGGTCTCGCCAACGTTGAGCCCGAGGGCTACGTGCGCCAGTGGAAGGCCGCTCAGGCCGGCGACTGGGCTACCGTCAAGGCCGAGCAGGATCGCCTCAACGAGATCTCCCACATTTGGGATGTCACCTCGGGCGTCCAGGGCTATGCCGGTGGTGTCGGCGCCTTCAAGACCGCTATGAACCTCATGGGCATCTTCGACAGCCCGACCATGCCGCGCCCGGTGAAGGCCATGACCGGCGAGAACGTCGAGGCGATTAAGAAGGTCCTCCAGGACAACGGTCTCCTGTAAAGCTTCCCCCAGGCACCCGATCTTGGGGCTCAAGTGGTCGGGCGTGACCCATTAGGTCAACGCCCGACCACTTTCACCCCAACCTCGGGCACCTGGAAAACCTTTACCGCGCTGTGACGGCTAGCCTGACGGCGCATTTCCTGTAGTTGTTTTTATCTCCTAAGGAGAACGACATGGAGAACAAGTACGTCTGCTCTGTCGATATCGGCGGAACTAAGATCGCGACCGCCATTATGGAGTACCCGGCTGACGGCAGCGTGCCCCATCCCGTTTTTGAGGCCGAGGTTCCTACCGAGGCCCAGGAGGGCGGCGAGGCCGTCTTCCAACGTATCGAGGCGTCCATCAAGGCCGCTCTTGAGGCGAATCCCGATGTCGAGGTCCTCGGTGTCGGTATCGGTGCCGCAGGCGTCGTCGATCCCAAGACGGGCGCCATCGCGTATGCCAACGAGATTATGCCCGGCTGGTCCGGCGTTCAGTTGGGGCCGCGTCTGCGCGAGGACCTTGGTCTCCCCGTTGCCGTTGTGGGCGACGTGCAGGCTCATGCTCTGGGCGAGGCCCACTGGGGCGTCGGCAAGGGCAAGTTCTCCGTCTTGTGCCTGGGCATCGGCACGGGCATCGGCGGCGCATATGTCGAGAACGGCCGCGTGATGCAGGGCTTCCATGGCGCTGCCGGTCATATGGGCCACATCGAGTGCTCGGCTGCCGCCGGCATTCCCTGCGCCTGCGGCCGTTCTGGCCATCTAGAGTCGGTTGCTTCGGGCACTTCCATTGGTCGTATGTACGATGAGCGCTTTGGTCGCGTCGACCCCAGCCGTCCTTCGGTCGGTCGCGATGTGAACGACCTGTGCCGTGCGGGCGACGCAAAGGCGACCGAGGTCATCCATGACGCCGGCTTTGCGCTGGGTGCCAGCTTGGGCTCGCTCGCTAACATTCTGGACCCTGAGGTCATCGTGCTTTCGGGCGGCGTGATTCACCAAGGTCCCGATTGGCGTTCGCAGACGTGGAAGGATTCGGTGCACGAGGGCTATGCCAGCCAGGCGCTCGATCCGCTTCAGGACACGCCGATCCTTATCGGTTCTCTGGAGGGTGATGCTCCGCTCATCGGTGCCGCCGAACACCTTCTTGCATCGTTGAAGTAAACATAACTACCAAGTGCGCCTTCTGAGGTGCCGCAGATTGACGTGAAAGAGGAGCGAAGCGTACTTCGGTACGTGAGCGACGGTTTGAACGTCAAGGTGCGGTGTCTCAGAAGGCTGTTTTGAGAAAGGTTGAGTCGAACATGACCGTCGATCCTTTGATTCAATCCCTGAAGGGCAAGCTCGTCGTGAGCGTTCAGGCGTATATGGGCGAGCCGCTTCGCACGCCCGAGACCATGGCTCAAATGTCTCGCGCTTGCGAGCTCGGCGGCGCCGCCGCCATTCGCTGCCAGGGCCTTGCCGACATCGCCGCCATTAAGGGCCGCTGCGAGGTCCCCGTCATCGGCTTGTGGAAGGATGGGCACGAGGGCGTTTACATCACGCCGACGCTGCGTCACGCTCGCGCCTGCGTTGCTGCGGGTGCCGATATCGTGGCGATTGACGCCACTGATCGCCCGCGTCCCGATGGCAAGACCGTCGAGGACACCTTCCGTCCGCTGCACGAGGAGGGCGTGCTCCTGATGGCCGACTGTGCCACCATCGAGGATATTCGTCGTGCTGTCGACATGGGCTTCGACCTGGTGTCCACCACGCTTTCTCATGGCGTTGCCGCTATCGACTGCACCATGGCCGATGGCCCCGATCTGCCGCTTCTGCGTCAGGCGACCGAGGAATTCCCCGGTCTTCCCATCATCTGCGAGGGCCGCGTGCACACGCCCGAGGAGGCCCGCGCCGCGATTGATGCGGGCGCCTGGGCCGTTGTCGTCGGCACCGCCATCACGCACCCCACGAGTATTACAAGTTGGTTCAAGGCTGCGCTTGAGGCGTAAGACAGGCCTCGTATCCGCTTGGGGCGGTATACTCAATAAAGGCAATTGATCGCGCGGGATCCGCTGGCCGGGTCCCGCGCTTGTTTTAGGAGGCACACATGCAAAAGGGAGATGCCATGGATGCGGCGGAGCGCTCGGAGCGCATCCCCGATATCGTCATCATCACCGGAATGTCCGGATCGGGCCGAACGCAGGCCATGCATGTGTTCGAGGACATGGGCTATTTTTGCATCGACAACTTGCCCCCGCGTCTGATCGCCCAGCTTGCCGAACTCGTCGGCATCAATACGGGCGTGGGCAGGCATCTTGCCGTCACCTGCGACCTGCGCAGCCAGGGCTTGTTCGATGAGCTGCTCGATGCCGTTGCCGCGCTCGAGGAGCGCGAGATGAGCTGTGACATCGTGTTTCTCGAGGCCTCTGACGAGGTGCTGATCCGTCGTTATAGCGAAAACCGCCGCCGCCACCCCATTGCCAAGCCGGGGGAGACTACGGCCGATGCGATTCAGCGCGAGCGCCTACAGCTGCAGGGTGTGCGCGATCGAGCCGATATGATCATCGACACGAGCCGTCTGCGCACCTCTGCCCTGCGCAACAAATTGCGCATGGCGTTCTCCGAACTGTCCGACCAGCAGCTCATGGACGTTCACGTGTTCTCGTTTGGCTTTAAGCACGGCATGCCCGTCGAGGCGGACATTATGATCGACGTTCGCTTCCTGCCCAATCCGTTCTACGATCCCGAGATGCGCACCATGACCGGTCTCGATAAGAAAGTCTCTGACTTTGTTCTGGACCATCCCAAGACCCAGGAGTTCTGGAAGGCCTGGACGCAGCTGCTCGATACGGTGATGCCGGGCTATATCGCGGAGGGCAAGCCACAGCTTTCTATTGCCATCGGCTGCACGGGCGGTCAACATCGCAGCGTTGCCATCGCCGAGGCCACGGCACGTTATTTGGAAGGCGCCCAATATCACGTGAGCATTTCCCATCGCGACCTGTCGCGCGCCAACACGAAAGCATAGGTCTGCATGTCGTTTACCGCCGAGGTGCGTGACGAGCTCGCGCGCTGCGAACCCGAATGTGAATACTGCGATTTGTCGACGCTTGCCGCCCTGACGCGTGTGAGCGGTACACTTTCGCTGGCCGGCTCCGGGCGGTATCGTTTGACGGTCGCGACCGAGACGGGTGCCGTCGCGCGCACGATGATCACACTGACGCATCGCATCCTTAAGCTCAAAACGGAATTCACCGTTCGTAAATCGGTCTTGCATAAGGTCCGTAACTATCTCATTACCCTGCCCGATCAACCCGACCTGGACAAGGCTCTGGTGCTGCTGGGCATTCTCGACCGCAGGGGAGGGCTCGTCGCTGGTGTTCCCCGGCACATCGTTGCCCGTCCCTGCTGCAGGCTTGCCTACATCCGCGGCGCGCTCATCGCCGGCGGTTTCGTGGCCGACCCCCGCGGCGACTTTCATTTGGAGATCGCGGTGCAAGGCGAGCAGTATGCCCGGGGACTTTGCGATCTATTGGAGCAGATTGGGGTCCATGCGCGCGTTAACGCGCGGCGCGGATCCTTTGCTGTCTACATTAAGAGCGCCGAGGAGATCGAGCAGCTCCTAAAGCTGATTGGCGCCAAGCGCAGCGTTGCCGAGATCGAGGAAGCGCGCGCGGTCAAATTGGTTAAGAACGACGTAAACCGTCGCGTGAATGCCGAACTGGCCAATCAGACCAGAAGTGCGGGTGCCGCCCAGCATCAGCTTGCGTTGATCGATGAGCTCGAACAGCGGGGTTTGCGCGACACGCTTCCGGACGCCTTGGCAGTCTTTTGCGACCTGCGCGAGCGCTATCCCGATCTGTCGCTGCGCGATCTGGGCGAGATGGCTGACCCTCCCTTGTCGAAGTCTGCCCTGTACCATCGCGTTTTGAGGCTTGAAAAGCTCATTGAAGCAAACAAGTAGTTTGAAGTATCGACTTATATACGGATTTAGCTGCTATTTTATTCTTTAAAACGTTTTAACGTAAATTTGATTTTCAATTTCGAGCATTCTCGTGAAATTCAAGTCAAAAAAAAGGTATATTAGGCGAGTGGTTAGTTTGTGGGCCTCAACGGCGGGCGCTGTAGCTCGCGGGGGCCTTACGAAAGGAGACACAATGGCAGTAAAGGTTGCTATTAACGGCTTCGGTCGCATCGGTCGTCTGGCTTTCCGTCAGATGTTCGGTCATGAGGGCTCCGAGATCGTCGCTATCAACGACCTCACCTCTCCCGATATGCTCGCTTACCTGCTGAAGTACGACTCCACGCAGGGCAACTACGCTCGCGATCACGAGGTCGTTGCTGGCGAGGATTCCATCACCGTTGACGGCAAGGAGATCAAGATCTACAAGGAGGCCGACGCCAACAACCTGCCTTGGGGCGACCTCGACGTCGACGTCGTTCTCGAGTGCACCGGCTTCTACACCAGCAAGGCTAAGGCTCAGGCCCACATCAACGCTGGCGCCAAGAAGGTCGTCATCTCCGCTCCGGCCGGCAGCGATCTGCCCACCATCGTGTACAACGTCAACCATGAGACGCTGAC
The DNA here is from genome assembly GCA_902469665.1 of uncultured Collinsella sp. Classification (GTDB taxonomy): domain Bacteria; phylum Actinomycetota; class Coriobacteriia; order Coriobacteriales; family Coriobacteriaceae; genus Collinsella. The sequence continues at coordinate 31,294 of CABRDE010000059.1, forward strand.
CGCTGAGGACAACATCATCTCCGCTGCTTCCTGCACCACCAACTGCCTTGCCCCGATGGCCAAGGGTCTCAACGACTTCGCTCCCATCGTGTCCGGCATCATGACCACCATCCACGCCTTCACCGGCGACCAGATGCCGCTCGACGGCCCGCAGCGCAAGGGCAACTTCCGTCGCTCCCGCGCCTGCTCCGAGAACATCGTCCCGAACACCACGGGCGCTGCCAAGGCCATCGGCCTGGTTCTCCCCGAGCTCAACGGCAAGCTCATCGGTGCCGCCCAGCGCGTCCCGACGCCGACCGGCTCGCTGACCAACCTCTACGCCGTCGTTGACAAGAAGGTCACCGTCGACGAGGTCAACGCTGCCATGAAGGCCTACGCCGAGACCATCCCCGATACCTTCGCCTACAACGAGGACCAGATCGTCTCCCGCGACATCGTCGGCGAGACCCACGGCTCCATCTTCGACGCCACGCAGACCATGTGCTCTGACCTCGGCAACGGCCAGACCCTCGTTCAGGTCACCTCTTGGTACGACAACGAGAACTCCTACACCTCTCAGATGGTCCGCACCATCAAGTACTTCGAGAAGTTCGTTGCTTAATTTAGCTTTTAGCGAATAGCTCGTTGAGCGTCTAAAGAAGGGCGCGGCCTTATAGGGCTTACACCCTAGGGTCGCGTCCTTTTTATAAGAAATCGTCTGCCGTAATGGAAGGCAGACACGTACGAAAGGTAGAAGCAAACATGGCCTTTACCAAGAAGACCGTCCGCGACATCGATGTCGACGGCAAGCGCGTTCTCGTCCGCGTTGACTTCAACGTGCCTATCAAGGATGGCGTCGTTGGCGACACCACCCGTATTAAGGCTGCCCTGCCCACCATCAACTACCTCGTTGAGCACAACGCTCGCGTCATCCTCATGAGCCACCTCGGCCGTCCTGAGGGCACTGGCTTCCAGCCCGAGCTTTCCCTCGAGCCTGTCGCCAAGAAGCTCGCTGAGCTCTCTGGCCTTGACGTTGCTTTTGTTGCCGACACGTATGGCGAGAAGGCCGCCGAGGCTGTCGCCGCCGTCGAGCCGGGCAAGGTCCTCGTTCTCGAGAACGTCCGTTTTGACAAGCGTGAGAAGAAGAACGATCCCGAGATCGCCAAGAAGCTCGCTTCCTATGGTGACGTCTTCGTTCTCGATGCCTTCGGCACCGCTCACCGCGCCCAGGGTTCCGTCGTGGGCCCCGCCGCTTACCTGCCTGCCGTCGCCGGCTTCCTGCTCGAGAAGGAGGTCGACACGCTGACCGGCATCTTCGCCGAGCCCGAGCGCCCCTTCGTCGCCATCGTCGGCGGTTCCAAGGTTTCCTCCAAGATCGGCGTTCTCGATCACCTCATCGACTCCGCTGATACCCTGATCATCGGTGGCGGCATGGCCTACACTTTCTTCCTGGCTCAGGGCCTGTCCGTCGGTCAGTCCCTCAAGGAAGAGGACTGGGTCGAGCGCGCCGGTGAGATGCTCAAGAAGGCCGAGGAGAAGGGCGTCAAGATCCTGCTCCCCATCGACAACCGCGTTGCCGATCACTTTGGCGAGGACGCTGTCCCCGAGGTTGTCGCTTCCGACGCTATCCCCGACGACCGCGAGGGTATGGACATCGGCCCCAAGACCGAGGAGCTTTACGCCGAGGCCGTCAAGGGCGCCAAGACCGTGTTCTGGAACGGCCCCATGGGCGTCTTCGAGTTCGACAACTTCGCTCACGGCACCCAGGCTATCGCCGAGGCTGTCGCCGAGGCCGACTGCACCTCGATCATCGGCGGTGGCGACTCTGTCGCGGCTGTCAACAAGTTCAACCTGGCCGACAAGATGAGCTGGATCTCCACCGGTGGTGGCGCTTCCATGGAGCTCGTCGAGGGTAAGGCCCTGCCCGGAGTGGAGGCGCTTCTCGATGCCTAATCGCACCCTTCTCATCGCTGGTAACTGGAAGATGAACAACGACGTCGCCGAGGCCGCCAAGCTCGCCGACGAGCTGGCTCAGGCTCTGCCCGAGGTTCCGGCTGGCGTCGAGGTGCTCGTCTGCCCTCCGACCATCGACATCACCACGGTTCATGACCGCATTCAGGCTGCCCCCATCGCCCTCGGTGCACAGAACGTGTACTGGGAGGCCAAGGGTGCCTTCACCGGTGAGTCCTCTTGCGACATGCTCAAGTCCGCTGGCTGCACCTACTGCATCATCGGTCACTCCGAGCGTCGTGACTACTTCCACGAGACCGACGAGGACCAGAACAAGAAGGCCAAGGCTCTCGTTGCCGCCGGTCTTGTTCCCGTCTTCTGCTGCGGCGAGTCCCTCGAGGTCCGCGAGGCTGGCACCTATGCCGAGCACGTCGTGAACCAGGTCAAAGCTGGCCTTGCTGGTCTTGAGATCACCTGCCCCAAGCAGGTCGTCGTCGCCTACGAGCCCATCTGGGCCATTGGCACCGGCAAGACCGCTACCGCCGAGGATGCTCAGGAGGTCTGCGGCGCTATCCGTGAGACCCTCAAGGAGATGTTCGGCGAGGAGCTCGCTAACGGCATCCGCGTTCTCTATGGTGGCTCTGCCAAGCCCGGCAACATCGCTGAGCTCGTCGCCAAGCCCGACGTTGACGGCGCCCTCGTGGGCGGCGCTTCGCTCAAGGCTGCCGACTTCGCCTCTATGGTCGTCAAGGCAGGCGAGTAGGACATATGGCACAGCGTCATCTTCCTGCACTCCTGATTATCATGGACGGCTGCGGCCTGGCTCCGGCCGATGGTGAGAACGCCGTCGCCGCTGCCAAGACGCCCTTCCTTGATAGCCTATACGAGAAGTATCCTCACACCACGCTCGGTGCTTCGGGCGAGGACGTGGGCCTTCCCGACGGCCAGATGGGCAACTCCGAGGTAGGCCACCTCAACATCGGTGCCGGCCGCATCGTGTTCCAGGAGCTTTCGCGCATCAACAATGCCATCAAGGACGGCTCCATCGCCAAGAACGAGGTCTTCGTCAAGGCTATGGACGACGTCAAGGCTGACGGCAAGACTCTCCACCTCATGGGCCTTATGAGCCCTGGCGGTGTTCATTCTCACATGAACCACGTCGAGGCTCTGGTCAAGATGGCTGCCGAGCACGGTGTCAAGACCGTTCGCGTCCACGCCTTCATGGATGGCCGCGACGTTGACCCGCAGTCCGGCGCTGGCTACATGAGTGAGTTCTGCGCTTTCCTGGCTAAGATCTCCGAGGAGACCGGTTGCGACGCTCGCGTCGCCACTGTCTCGGGCCGCTATTGGGCCATGGACCGCGACAACCGTTGGGAGCGCATCCAGCGCGCCTACGACGTCATGGTCAACGCGTCCGATGCCGATGTCGACCCTGTTGCCGGTATCAAGGCCTACTACGAGAAGGATCCGCGCGGCGACGAGTTCGTCGAGCCCTTCGCTGCCCACAACGAGGGCATCCACGAGGGCGACGCGGCCATCTTCTTCAACTTCCGTCCCGACCGCGCTCGTCAGATGACCCGCGTGTTCACGGACAAGGAGTTCGACGGCTTTGAGCGCGAGCAGATCAAGCTTTCACACTTTGTGACGATGACCGAGTACGATCCGACGTTTGACGTCGAGGTCGCCTTCCCCAAGACGTTCCCCGAGAACGTCCTGGCCGACGTTATCGCCGCCAACGGCCTGAAGCAGCTGCACACCGCCGAGACCGAGAAGTACGCCCACGTGACGTTCTTCCTCAACGGCGGCATCGAGGAGCCCAAGGAGGGCGAGGAGCGCGTGCTCGTCGCTTCCCCCAAGGTCGCTACCTACGATCTGCAGCCTGAGATGAGCGCTCCCGAGGTTACCGAGAAGCTCGTCGCCGCTATTAACGAGGATCGCGCTGATTTCTACATCGTGAACTTCGCGAACTGCGACATGGTTGGTCACACCGGTGTCTTCGACGCCGCCGTTAAGGCCGTCGAGGCTGTTGACGATGCCTTGTCCAAGGTTGTCCCGGCGATTCTCGCCAAGGGTGGCTTTGCGCTGATCACCGCCGACCACGGCAACGCCGACCACATGTTTGACGTTGCTTCCGACGGTTCCAAGCATCCGTTCACGGCTCACACCACCAACCGTGTGCCGTTCATTATCGTTGATGAGAAGGCCAAGCTCACCGGTATCGAGGACGGCCGTCTTTCCGATATCGCTCCGACCATGCTCACCATGGCTGGTATTGAGCCTTCCGCCGAGATGACGGGACGCGTGCTCGCCACCGAGGCCTAAGAGAAAACAAATACCGTTTTCTAGTAAGGGGGTTGTCCACAACCGGACAATCCCCTTTTTGGTATTTCTGCCATTTCCACCTCGTCCTTGAGTGGCAGGTAGGGGAGAGCGGGGGATTGTGGTACAGTACTGGAGTTTGAATTGTTCTATTAAGGAGCTTATCTATGGGTCCGTTCCAGATTCTTCTGTTTGTCGTTTGGGCTGTCTCTGCCGTGGCGCTGACGATTCTCGTCCTGATGCATTCCGGTAAGGGCACCGGCGTTTCGGATATGATCGCTAGCTCGCTGTATAACTCCAGCTCTGCCACAGGCGTTATGGAGCAGAACCTCGATCGCCTGACCGTCATCATGGCTGTCGTGTTTGCCGTGTGCGTCGTGCTGTGCATGTTCTTCTTCCCGCAAGGCATCGTGGGCTACTAAACACGAGCCGCATAAAATAATTGAAAAGGGTTCCGCAAGTGTGGGACCCTTTTTGTTTACATATTTGTAACAGAGTCAAAATATCCCCACATACTTCGCCCAACTAAAGAAATTCTTGACCGTTGACCGGAATTAGCCCCAAATCGTGCATAAAATGCGCTACTGTATTGCGAAACGTTGGTCCGTTGTGCATAACCAGCCATAGCAACGGGCGGCGTTTTAATGGTTCGGATCGGATTGTCTCGACATGTGTCCGACTGAACATTTCTTTGTCCTATCTCATAAGGAGGATGGCATGGCTGATTCTATGTTCCACCAGCCCGTTATGGGTCGTCGCGCCTTTGTTGGCGGCACCCTTGCTGCGAGCTCCATGGCTTTTCTTGCCGCATGTGGCAAGAAGGGCGGCGACGCTTCCGGTTCTGAGTCCGGTTCGACGCTGAACTTCTACATCAACAACCCGGTCTGCATCGACCCCTACAACGTCCAGGAGGACCAGGGTACTCAGGTCGAGTATCAGCTCTTTGACGCTCTGACCTCTTACGACGCCGAGAAGGGCGAGATCGTTCCGCTGGCTTGCGAGTCCTTTGAGTCCAACGACGACGCCACCGAGTTTACCTTCAAGATCAAGAAGGCCAAGTTCCACAACGGTGACGACGTTACCTCTAAGTCCTTCAAGCTCGGTTGGGAGCGTCTGGTCAACACCAAGTCGGCCATCGCTACCGAGTATGGCCCTTCCGAGGTCTCCTATCACCTTTCCATGGTCGAGGGCTATGACGATCTGCTTGCCGGTAACGCCACCGAGCTCAGCGGTGTTACGTGCCCTGACGATGAGACCCTCGTCGTCAAGCTGTCTTCCGCTTACGCCGACTTCCCCTTCGTCGCCTCTCACCCGGCTCTGGCCCCGGTTCCCGAGTGCGCCGAGTCCGATGTCAAGAGCTTCTACCTTGCCCCGGTCGGTAACGGCCCGTTCATGATGGACGGCAAGTGGGAGGATGGCCAGGAGATCAACGTCAAGAAGTTCGACGATTACTATGGCGACAAGGCCAAGATCGATGGCATCCACTTCCAGGTCATCAAGGACATGGAGACCGCTTACAAGGAGTTCCAGGCCGGTAACCTCGATGTCTGCGACGTTCCCGTCGCTCAGATCGATGCCGCCAAGAAGGATCGCGGCGTGTCCAAGGACGGCTACACCATGGGTGACGGCGAGCGCATGCTGCTCGGTGCCGAGCCTTCCACCTACTACCTGACCTGCAACAACACGGCCGAGCCGTTCAACAACGCCGACCTGCGTAGGGGTATCTCCCTGGCCATTAACCGTGAGGCCATCTGCAAGACCATCTTCAAGGGTACCCGTACCCCCGCCGACGGCATTGTTCCTCCGGGCATCGATGGCTACAAGGAGGGCGCATGGGAGTTCTGCGCCTACGACGTCGACAAGGCTAACGAGTACCTCGACAAGGTTGCTCCTGCCGGTGCCAACGGCGATCGTGGCATTAGTGTGACCCTTTCCTACAACCAGGACGGTGGCCACAAGGAGATCATGGAGTCCATCATCGGCGACCTCGCCAAGGTTGGCGTTACCGCTGTCTCCGATACCCCCGAGTGGTCTGCCCTGCTCGAGCAGTATCAGAACTTTAACTATCAGTTCGGTCGTCTGGGCTGGATTGCCGACTACCCGATCATGGACAACTTCCTGTATCCGCTGTTCCACTCCGACTCCCTCGGTGGCGACAACCGCTCTGGTTACAACAACCCCGAGTTCGACGCCAAGGTCGACGAGGCTCGCACTACGGTTGACGACAAGGAGCGCGTCGCTAAGATGCAGGAGGCCGACGCAATGGTCGCTGCCGACTGCCCGGTCATCCCGGTGATGTTCTACACGCACACCATCGCCGGCTCCGATCGCATCAAGCACCTCTATGTCGATCCGCAGAAGCACGCCGATCTGGGTACCGCTGAGCTCGCTTAAGAGTTTGCAGCTTCCGTGAGGGTCAAGTATTTACGTAGACCTCATGGGAAACATACAGTTCTCCCTAACCTGGGGTAAACTGGCTGATGGTAATTTTGGGATGCCGGTCTGGCGATCGGCATCCCATTTAGGTTAATCCCTAGATAGGGGAGTGGTATGGGTAAGTACATCGTTAAACGTGTGCTTCAGTTCATCCCGGTGTTTTTGGGCGTTACGCTGATTCTGTTCGCCCTCCAGAATATCGTGCCGGGAGATCCGATCAAGCTGATCGGTGGAGACAAGGCTCTGTCCCCCGAGGTGGAGCTTCAGCTTCGTGTTCGCTATCACCTGGTCCAGACGGACGAGGACGGCAACGCGATCCTTGACGAGAACGGCGACCCCGTTCAAACGTCGCTCGTGGACCGTTACTTGTATTACATGAACGGCCTGCTTCATGGCGATCTGGGCAATTCGTATCAGCGCAAGCTGCCGGTTACGGAAATCTTCGCCCAGAAGTATCCGTATACGGTCAAACTTGCCGCGTGCGCCATCGTACTCGAGGCGATCATGGGTATCGGTGCGGGTATCATTTCGGCGGTAAAGCGTTATTCCTTCTGGGATATTTTGGTAACGCTCACCACGTCGATCCTCGTTGCGGTCCCGGCCTTCTGGCTCGGTATGTTGTTGCAGCTGTTCTTTGGCGTCATCCTCAAGGACGCCACGGGCGGTGCATTCTCCATGCCGATCTCGGGTGCCGGTGGTTCCAGCTCTCAGTATCAGGATTGGATGCACTATGTGCTTCCGACCATTACGCTGGCTTCGGTTTCGACCGCTTACGCTGCCCGCATTATGCGCTCGCAGCTGCTTGACGTCATGAACCAGGATTACATCCGTACGGCAAAGGCCAAGGGTCTCTCCAATCGTGCGATCATCATCAAGCATGCGCTTAAGAATGCACTCATCCCCGTCGTTACCTATATTGGTGTCGACTTTGGTGGCATGCTTTCGGGCGCCATCCTGACCGAGACGGTCTTTAACTGGCCCGGTATCGGCTATGAGGTCTATCGCGCCATTAGCATGCGTGACTGGCCCATCGTTATGGGCGGCGTTACGCTCATCGTTGTCGTCGTCATGGTGATCAACCTGCTCGTCGACATTAGCTATGCATTCCTCGACCCGCGCATCCGCCTTGGCGGTCCGTCGGATAAGGCCTAAGGGAGGTACGTCTCATGCAGGAAACTGATTCTCAGTCTCAGGAGCAGGCTACCGCCACCAAGGTCGCATCTGCTCCCGCCAAGTCCCGCACGCTGTGGGGCGACGCTTTTAAGCGTCTTCGTAAGAACAAGCTCGCCGTTATCGGTGTCTGCTGGATCATCATCGTCGTTGTGGTTGCCCTGACCGCAGATCTGTGGGCTAAGCCCTGGCTCGGTTCTCCGACGGCTTCCGACTCGACCACTATGGCCGAGACGTCGCTGCTGGCTCCGTGTGCAGAGCATCCGTTTGGCACCGACGCCCTTGGTCGTGACATTCTTGTCCGCGTTATCTACGGTGCGCGCGTTTCGCTGTCCGTCGGAATTATGGCCACCGCGATCTCCACGCTGATTGGTCTGGTCATGGGTGCTCTGGCCGGTTTCTACGGCGGCATCTGGGATACGATCATCATGCGCTGTGCGGACATCTTCCTGGCGTTCCCGTACGTGCTGTTCGTTGTCGCCATGATCGCCGTTATCGGCCGTGGTCTTCAGAACGTCTTTATCGCCATCGGTATTCTCGGCTGGCCTTCGATTGCGCGCGTCTTCCGCTCTGCGATCTTGACCGTCAAGGAAAACGACTATGTTGATGCTGCGCGCGCGATGGGTGCATCTGATGCTCGTATCGTTGTACGTCACATCTTCCCGAACTCCGTCGCCTCCATCGTGGTCTACGCGACCATGAACATTGGTGGCGCCATTCTGACCGAGTCCGCTCTGTCCTTCCTCGGCATGGGCGTAATTCCGCCTACGCCTTCGTGGGGCTCCATGATTCAGGACGGTCAGCAGTATCTTCTGACTGCTCCCTGGATGATGATCATGCCCGGTCTGGCAATTCTCTCGACGGTGCTCGCCTTCACCCTGCTGGGTGACGGTCTGCGCGACGCCCTCGACGTCAAGATGAAGGACGCATAAGGATGAAGAAGAACAAGAACTATGTGGACCTGAAGGACCAGCCTGTTCCCGAGGGCCAGCATCTGCTCGAGGTCGATGACCTTAAGATGTATTTCCACACCGAGGACGGCGTTGTTCGCGCTGTCGACGGTGTCTCCTACACGCTCGATCGCGGCGAGACCCTGGGCGTCGTCGGTGAGTCCGGCTCCGGTAAGTCCGTGACCGCCATGACCATCATGGGTCTTATCTCGATGCCTCCGGGAAAGATCGAGGGCGGCGACGTTCGCTATCGCGGTCGTTCTATCCTCGAGATGACCGAGGAGGAGATGCAGCACATTCGCGGCAACGACATCGCGATGATCTTCCAGGATCCTATGACCTCCTTGAACCCGGTCTATAAGATCGGCAAGCAGGTGGGCGAGGGCCTTCGTCTGCACCGTGGCTACTCCAAGCAGGAGGCGCTCAAGCGCGCTACCGAGCTTTTGGACCTCGTGGGTATCCCCGAGCCCGAGAAGCGCGTCAATGAGTATCCGCACCAGTTCTCCGGCGGTATGCGTCAGCGTGTCATGATCGCTATGGCTCTTGCCTGCGATCCCGATATCCTGATTGCCGACGAGCCCACGACGGCTCTGGACGTTACCATTCAGGCTCAGATTATCGAGCTCATGCAGGAAATGCAGGAGAAGAACGGTAACGCCATCATCATGATTACCCATGACCTGGGCGTCGTTGCCGATATGGCCGATAAGATCATGGTTATGTACGCCGGCCGTCCCGTCGAGTTCGGTACTGCTGAGGAAATCTTCTACGAGAGTCGCCACCCCTACACCTGGGGCCTTATCCGCTCCATCCCGGAGCAGGCCATCGAAGAGAAGAAGCCGCTTACGCCGATTCACGGCAACCCGCCTTCGCTCATGAACCTGCCTGAGGGCTGCGTCTTCTCTCCTCGTTGCCCCTATGCGACGGACAAGTGCCGCAAGCAGCGCCCCGAGCGCGTTGTCACCGAGTCTGGTCATTACTCTGCGTGCCACTACTCCGGCGACCCCGAGTTCCTCAAGAACGCTCCTGAGACGTCCCGTACGCGCAAGGATTCCAAGAAGGGAGGCGAGGCGTAATGGCAGATACCAACGAGCGTACTCCGCTGCTGAAGGTCGAGCACCTCTCTAAGGAGTTCCCCGCTGAGTCCGGCATGTTCGCCAAGCGTTTTTCCAAGCGCGTCGTCTCTGCCGTAAACGACATCTCTTTTGAGATTTATCCTGGCGAGACCTTTGGTCTGGTCGGTGAGTCTGGTTGCGGTAAGTCCACGACGGGCCGCACCATCATGCGCCTGACCAAGCCGACCGCCGGTAAGGTGTTCTTCCAGGGTAAAGATGTTGCCGAGATGAGCAAGCATGAGATCAAGGACATGCGTCGCGAGATGCAGTTTATCTTCCAGGATCCTTATGCTTCGCTGAATCCCCGTATGACCATCGGCGAGATCGTCTCCGAGCCCATGACCATTCACGGCGTGGGCACCAAGGAAGAGCGCATTGAGCGTGTCCGCGAGCTTCTCGACGTTGTCGGACTGAACCCCGAGCACATCAACCGTTATCCTCATGAGTTCTCCGGCGGTCAGCGTCAGCGTGTCGGCATTGCCCGCGCATTTGCGCTGAAGCCAAAGCTGATTATCTGCGACGAGCCGGTTTCCGCTCTGGATGTGTCCATTCAGGCTCAGGTTTTGAACCTGCTTAAGGAACTGCAGGACAAGTTCGGTACCGCGTATCTGTTTATCGCTCACGACCTGTCTGTCGTGCAGCACATCTCCGATCGCGTTGCCGTTATGTATCTGGGTAAGATGGTCGAGGTTTCGGACTGGAAGACACTCTACAGTGAGCCTCACCATCCGTACACGCAGTCGCTGCTGTCTGCCGTGCCGGTTCCCGATCCTGATATCCAGAAGACCCGCAAGCGCATCATCCTCGCCGGCGATCCGCCGTCGCCGCTGGATCCGCCGACCGGCTGCCGTTTCCACACGCGCTGCCCGATCGCGCAGGGCATCTGCTCCGAGAAGCTTCCCGAGTTTAAGGAAGTTGCCCCGGGCCACTGCTGCGCGTGCCACTTCGCGGAGCCGTTCCCGATCAAGGAGTCGCACATCGACCTGTAGTCGGTTGTTCTTGTCCGGGCCCGCCCTGGTGTTACTTTTCAGAACGTCCTCGGACATGCAAGAAACCTCCGCTGCGCACTTCGTGCGGCGGGGGCACTTCTGGTCTGACGCTCCTATTTGGCAAGGTGTTTTTTAGAATCCATTTTGCGCTCGGCCTCGAAGGCTTGCCTGTCCCAATCGAGC
>CABRDE010000060.1:0-99471 GCA_902469665.1 uncultured Collinsella sp.
GCTCCTCAAACGGCACTTCGTTCGCGATGCACTTATCGCTAGTCACGCGACCCTTGGCATCCACCTTCTTCTCATAGGGGGAGCCATCGGAACCGGATTGGCTTTCAACTGTATTCGCGACAAGCGTTGTAAAATCTAGTGAGACGAGCATCCCGGTTGCTCTAGCGCTTCGATGCTCTGGTCTTTAGCGCCTTTCGTTCAGTGGGGGACTGACCGCAAGCGGCGTAAACAAGAAAGGGGGCAACCGAAAATGAAGGCAACCGAGGCAAATCTACTCGACCTTATGGGCGTGGCGAAGATGCAGTTCGTCATTCCCGTGTACCAGCGAGTTTACTCGTGGAGTGTGAAAGAGTGCGAGGTGCTTTGGGATGACGTCATGCGCGCTGGCCGTGATGGCGCATCGCACTTCGTGGGGTCGATGCTCTATATCCCCGAGTCCGAGAGCTCTGCCACGAGTATCTCGCGAGTGCTTCTGATTGACGGACAGCAGCGTCTGACGACGTTTTCGTTGATGATTGCTGCCTTGGCTGACTATCTGGAGAGTAATCCCGACAAGGCTGGCTTCCTTGGCGATCTCAAGATCTCAGCGCTGCGGAAGAACTACCTCTTTAACGATGACGACTATAACGGTCTAGCGCGCTACAAATTGGTGCTCTCGCAGGACGATAAAGAGACGCTGTTCTCCATCGTATCTAGATCTCCCGTGCCAGATGAAAAATCGGATCGGATCGTCGAGAACCATGCGTTCTTCCGCGAGAAGATGCACGGGAAATCATTCGACCCTGCAAGGCTTTGGGCGGGGCTAAACCGCGTACAGGTCATCGACACTAAGCTCACCGCTGGCGTTGACAATGCCCAGCTCATATTTGAGTCCATGAACTCCAAGGGCAAGCCGCTCACGCCTATCGACCTCATTCGCAACTACGTTCTTATGTCGCTTCCCAACGACGAGCAGACCAAGCTTTACGAGGGCTACTGGCATCCGCTCGAGTGTTTGTTCGGAAAAGGCGGCGAAGAAGAGTTCAATGCATTTATCTGGTACTGGCTGTGGCTTAAAGTTCCCAATAGGATGCCGAAGGAGAACGAGGCCTACTACGAGTTTAAGCGCTATTTCGCCGACGACTACGATGGTGACACCGAGGGTCTGCTTAAGGAGCTGCGCGGGTATGCACATAGATACGCCAGTCTGTTCCTTGGTAAGGAGAAGGACGACGGACTGCGCCGAGTGTTCGGCAGAATCGTAAGCCTCGACGTGAAGCAGATAAGGCCCCTCTTAATGTTGCTTTATTCGGTTTACGAGGGGAATGGACTAGACCGCAATGCGTTTCTCCGTATCTGCGAGACCATCGAGTCGTTCCTGTTCAGGCGGGCGGTTTGCGGCAGGCTTACCACGGGTCTAAATAATTTCTTTGCCGGCATGTATCGCAATCTCGAGCAGCAGGACGATATCGAGGAGTACGTTACGGCGATGCTCCTTATCCACAGCAGCGGTATGACCGCATACTTTCCGACAGACGAGCATTTTGTCGAGGAGTTTAAGACGCGTGACTGCTACAACCGCTTCTCTAAAAAGCGCTATTACCTGGAACGCATGGAGAACTGGCACCACCCGAAGGAGTCCATCTCAGCCGACGATTACCAGATCGAGCACATCATGCCCCAGACGATCGATGATGAGCACGGCTGGAAGGAATCGCTTGGTGAGAACTGGGAAGACGTCCACGACAGGCTGTGCAACAACTTGGGAAATCTTACGCTGACGGGCTACAACCAGGAGTACTCAAACCGGTCGTTCTCGGACAAGCTCAATCTGCCTGACGTCGGATTTAAGTGCAGCCCGCTCTACCTAAACAAATCGATTGTCTCGCATGAAAAATGGGGTGAGGAAGAGATTGGGCAGCGCGCGGACGAGCTGGCGAAAGAAGCGTGCGAGATATGGAAGTATCCCGACCTTCCGGCAGACGTCGTCGACAAGTACCGTCCTTCTCGTGGGGAGTCTGACGAGGCTCCTGTCTGGACTCTGCAGGAGAACCACCCCACCTTTGCCGAAGGTGGGCTCAATCAGAAGCTTTTCGATGAGGTGCGCGAGTCCGTTCTGAGTGGTAACCCTTCGTGGGAGTCCTACATAGCTAAGTACTATGTAGGCTTCAGGTCGGGCAAGCGAAAGTTGCATGCCGTGCTAGAAGGCAGGACCAGCAACGGTGGTTGGATTGCCGTCGGCCTGGCAAAGAGTGTGGATGATCTAACGGATCCAGAGGACATATGCCAGGACAAACGCACGCAGGGTGGATTTGGCCCGGGCCTACCAACCTATGTTGCCCTTCGGAATGCTGATGACATTCCCGCGGTACTCGATCTTATAAAGCAGTGCTAGGTTGAAGGCCGGGAATCTAGTTCCCGGCCCTTGCCAGCTCAAAATCGTCGATGGCTCGTCCGCCCGTCTACACCCTTACGATCCTGCGGGCCGCACTCAGCAGCTCGTACTCTCTCTGGCTCCACTGGCGCAGCTCGGCCGCGCGCACGGTGTCACGGCACAGGTCCAAGAACACTTCGCCCCCCTCGTAGAAGCACTCGCGGGCGAAGGCGCCGGATCCGTCCGCAACGCACGCACCGTCGGCAAAGAGCTTCCAGCTGGACGGCTCGCGCGAGCCGTCTCCGAGCAGCTTGATCTGCAGAACATGTGGGCCGCCAGCGGCACATGGCCCTTCTTCCAACGCCTGCACCGTAAAGCGCATCTGGAGGGACAGAGTATAAAATCCGGAAAAGTGTCGAAATAGGCACCTTAAAACTTCGGAAAAGTGTAGTTGGATGACAAAACAGCACTTAGAAGCCGATGCTGGATGCGGGATCCTGCGGCTGCCTTCAGCCCTCGCTACTCGTCGTCTCCGTCGTTGGGGTCGCCCTTGAGGGTGTTGATGTCCAGGTACTGGTTATCGTCCTCTTTTTGCTGGGTTTCCGACTCCGCTTGGGTGGGGCCGCGGAACAGCTGGAATCCTTCAAACGCAATGACACCGAGCAGGGCAATGATAATGGCGATAAAGGCAACCTTGACTGCCTGCGGAAATTCCGAGAAACGCAGCGCCTTTTCCTCGGCGTAATAATCGGCGAAGCGCTCTTCGCCCGTGCTTTTGGTATACGCCGGCGCGGACGCGGCCTCCGAGTCATATTCCGGTGCGGGCGTGGCAGCGTACGGATCGTTGAGATAATCGCTCGATGCGGTGCCATAATCCTCGGTCTCGATGCGACCGTTGCCAGCATAGCCATCGGAATAATCGGAATATGCCGCACCGCCCTCATAGTCCGCGGCGCTCGTGTTGGCGGCAAAAAGCGGGTTAACTGGAACGTCGAGCGCCGGCATGCCGGTAGAGGTCTCATCCAGATCGGCTGCAGCCCAGGAATCGTAGGCAACCTGATGGGCAACGGGCTCATCGAGCCTTGCGACCGGAGGCTTGCGTGCCGCAGGAACAGGCAACTGCTGGGCGCTGTACATAACGGTGCTGTCGGCCGATTTGCCCTGCGTCGCTGCAGCGAGAAATGCCGCCGTCTCGGACGGGTCGCTTGCGGGGCGGGGAGCGGGCGTGGGCGCCGAAGTGGGTGCGGGCGTAGGCGCGGGCGTCGAAACAGGCGACTGCGCAGGAGTCGGCGCAGATGCGGGCTTAGGCGCAAGTGTGGGATCGGGGCTTGACGGGCGAGCCCCGCCGCCCATGAGTTCGTCGGCGGTCCACGGGCGATCATCCATCACGTCGTCAAGGCTTAGCGAAAACAGGTCGTCTTCACCCTCATCGAACATGCGGTGCACATGTCCACCAATTGCCGGAATCAATCTGCGACCGGTGCATGATGCCTTGCTCAACGCCATTCTGTTCCATCCTTTCGAAATACTAATGACATCGATTATATGGAACTTCCCAAGCGGCCCGGTCTTGGATTCGTGCTTTCCAGAACTCGCACCCAAAAGGGGAGGGGCAATCCAGGCGAGTGCCTACTTGTCGCCGGCCGCCGCCTTGGCCTCATTGAGGTAGCTATAGAAGCTGTACTTGGAGATGCCAAAGAACTCGCAGGCGCGCTCGCTCGACTTGGAAATGAGGAAGGCGCCGCGACGGTCGAGGTAGCCAATGGCACGAATGCGCTCGTCTTTGGTCATGAGTGCCGCGGGCTTGCCCACAAACTGCTCGCACTCGTGCAGCAGGTCCTCGAGCAGGTCGCCGATGTTCTTGGTAATGGGCTCGGGCTCGGTATAGCCCGTGCCGCCGGTGCCGGTAAAGGCGTCGAGCGAACGCTCAAAAGCCTTCATAAGCGTAATGTCAAAGTTGATGCCCAAAATGCCGACGGGCTTGCCTTCGTCGTTGCGGATAAAGATGGTCGAGGACTTGAGCAGCTTGCCATCGGTGGTTTTAGTGAGGTACGGCTCGCGGTCGTGTACGTCGGTGGCGCCCTCGTGCATGGACTCAAACACGATATGGCTGGGGCCGTCACCCAGTTTGCGTCCGCTGACGTGGCCGTTTTCGATCACTACGATGGAGTGGTCCACGTCCTCGGTCTCCAGATCGTGGACGACGATTTCGCAGTTGGGGCCAAATTGGAGCGCCAGGCCGTGTGCAAGGCGCTTGTAAAACTCAATCTGTGCGGGGGTCATGGGTACCTTCCTAAAAATTAGTTTGGGCTCACTGTGCCATAAACCACACCTGTTCGCAAATAACGAAAGCGTCGCTGCGTTGTGTGACCGTTCGGCGGCGAAAAAGTACCGATTACGGCAACAAACAATTTGTTAGGTTTGCCAATCAAAAAGTGTGATAGAACAGTGCTAACAAACTTTTTGTTTGGCATCCACATAAAAGTTCAGTCGCATGAATGGGAATGGGCTGAAACGCGTATGCGGGGGCCGGCAAGAGAGGACTTAAGGAGTTCACCGTATGGCCGATAAGATCCAGTGGGCGGGCAACACGATGCCCAAGAGCGATGACAAGCACTTGGGAATCATGAGCCTCGACCACGTGAAGAAGGCCCGCGCCTTCCACCAGTCGTTCCCTCAATATACCGTCACCCCGCTTGCCCGCCTGGACGGTCAGGCTGCGCGCTTGGGTCTGTCCAACCTGTGCGTTAAGGACGAGAGCTATCGCTTTGGCCTCAACGCCTTTAAGGTTCTGGGCGGATCGTTTGCCATGGCCAACTACATTGCCGACGAGACCGGCAAGGACGTTGCCGAGTGCACCTTCGATTACCTGACCTCCGATCAGCTTGCCAAGGACTTTGGCCAGGCCACCTTCTTTACCGCTACCGACGGCAATCATGGCCGCGGCGTGGCATGGGCTGCCAACAAGCTGGGCCAGAAGGCCGTCGTTCACATGCCCAAGGGTTCCACCAAGCCCCGCTTCGATAACATCGCCGCCGAGGGCGCAACGGTGACCATCGAAGAGGTCAACTACGACGAGTGCGTGCGCATGGCCGCCGCCGAGGCCGACGCCTGCGAGCGCGGCGTCATCGTTCAGGACACCGCCTGGGAGGGCTACGAGAAGATCCCGTCTTGGATCATGGAGGGCTACGGCACCATGGCTTCCGAGGCTGCCGAGCAGCTGCGCGAGATGGCCATCAACCGCCCGACGCACGTGTTTGTCCAGGCTGGCGTGGGTTCGCTCGCCGGCGCCGTGGTGGGCTACTTCACCAACCTGTATCCCGATAACCCGCCCACCTTCGTCGTGGTCGAGTGCGCTCCGGCCGCCTGCCTGTACAAGGGCGCTGCCGCCGGCGACGGCGATCCGCGTATCGTGGACGGTGACATGCCCTCCATCATGGCCGGTCTGTGCTGCGGCGAGCCCAACATCCTGGGCTGGGATATCCTGCGCAACCATGCCACCGCCTTCGTGTCCTGCCCCGACTGGGTCACCGCTCGCGGCATGCGCACCCTGGGCGCCCCCGAGAAGGGCGACCCGCGCGTCATCTCCGGCGAGTCCGGCGCGGTGACCACTGGCCTGGTCGAGACCCTCATGCTCGATCCTGAGTACGCCGAGCTCAAAGAGCTCATCGGCCTGGATAAGACGAGCTCCGTGCTCTGCTTCTCCACGGAAGGTGACACCGATCCGGATCAGTACCGTCGCATCGTCTGGGAAGGCGAATACCCCACTTGCTAATCGTTGGGGCGGAGTAAATAGGTATCGCTCCGCCACCTCACAGGTAGATTCCTTAGTTTGAAAGGTTATGAACAATGGCTAAAGAACTCGATTTCGACGCTATCAAGGCTGCTGCTGAGTCCCATCGTGCTGATATGACTCGCTTCCTGCGCGCTATGATCAGCCATCCCTCTGAGTCCTGCGAGGAGGGTGAGGTTGTCGCTTGCATCAAGGCCGAGATGGAGAGCCTTGGCTATGACGAGGTCAAGGTCGACGGCCTGGGCAACGTTATGGGCTTTATGGGCGAGGGCGACAAGATTATCGCCATCGACTCTCACATCGACACCGTCGGCATCGGCAACATCGATAACTGGGATGCCGATCCCTATGAGGGTTACGAGACCGACGAGATCATCTACGGCCGCGGTGGCTCCGACCAGGAGGGTGGCATGGCTTCTGCTACCTACGCTGCCAAGATGATGAAGGACATGGGCCTCATCCCCGAGGGCTACAAGATTATGGTCGTCGGTACCGTCCAGGAAGAGGACTGCGATGGCATGTGCTGGCAGTACATCTACAACAAGGACGGCATTAAGCCCGAGTTCGTCATTTCCACCGAGCCCACCGACGGTGGCATCTATCGCGGTCACCGCGGCCGCATGGAGATCCGCGTCGACGTTCACGGCACCTCCTGCCACGGCTCCGCTCCCGACCGCGGCGACAACGCCATCTACAAGATGGCCGACATCATCGCCGACGTCCGCGCTCTCAACAACAACGGCTGCGACGAGTCGACCGACATCAAGGGCCTCGTCAAGATGCTCGACCCCAAGTACAACCCCGAGCACTTCGAGGACGCCCGCTTCCTGGGCCGCGGCACCTGCACCGTCAGCCAGATCTTCTACACCAGCCCCAGCCGCTGCGCTGTCGCTGACTCCTGCGCCATCTCCATCGACCGTCGCATGACCGCCGGTGAGACCTGGGAGTCCTGCCTGGACGAGATCCGTAACCTGCCGGCCGCCAAGAAGTACGGCGACGACGTGAAGGTCTCCATGTACATGTACGACCGTCCGTCCTGGACCGGCGAGGTCTACGAGACCGAGGCTTACTTCCCCACGTGGATCAACAAGGAGACCGCTCCGCACGTCAAGGCCCTCGTCGACGCCCACAAGGCCATGTTCGGTGACGAGCGCATCGGCTGCGAGCCCAGCATGGACAAGCGCACCGGTCGTCCGCTGTGCGACAAGTGGACCTTCTCCACGAACTGCGTCTCCATCCAGGGCCGCTATGGCATCCCCTGCGTGGGCTTTGGCCCGGGTGCCGAGTCTCAGGCACACGCTCCCAACGAGGTCACCTACAAGGACGACCTGGTCACCGCTGCCGCCATGTACGTGGCTGCCCTGAACCTCTACGATCCGAGCCAGGCCGATGGCGATGCCACCGTGTTCCGCGCCGGTCTGACCAACAACAAGATCGACTAGTCCCATTCCTCGATCTTGTTGAGCCGGGGGCAGTTTATGCCCCCGGCGCCTCCTATTGACTTGGGGCCCGCGGTCGTTATCTCCCATGCTTCCTCGACGGTGGCGGGTCCTCGTCATAGCGCTCTGCATGTTCTAGCCACACGCGCATGCCGGAGCGCATCTACTCATTGCGATCGTTTCACCTTTAGAAAGGACATTTACATGGACGCCAAGTTTACCGAGCTCGTCGAGCAGCTGAACGGCCTCGATTTTAAGGGTATGTACGGCAGCGACTTCCTGCACACCTGGGATAAGACCACCGATGAGCTCAAGGCGCTCTACATCGTCGCCGACGCTCTGCGCGAGCTGCGCGAGAACAACGTTTCGTCCAAGATCTTCGATTCGGGCCTGGCCGTCTCGCTGTTCCGCGACAACTCCACCCGTACGCGCTTCTCCTTCTCTAAGGCCGCCAACCTGCTCGGTCTTGAGCTGCAGGACCTGGACGAGAAGAAGTCCCAGATCGCCCACGGCGAGACCGTCCGCGAGACCGCTACCATGATCTCCTTCATGGCCGACGTCATCGGCATCCGCGACGACATGTACATCGGTAAGGGCGACGCCTACATGGCCGAGGTCTCCGAGTCCGTGCAGCAGGCCTACGAGGACGGCGTTCTGGATCACCGTCCCACGCTCATCTCCCTGCAGTCCGATTCCGATCACCCCACGCAGTCCTCTGCCGACATGCTCTACCTCATCAACGAGTTTGGCGGTCTTGAGAACCTCAAGGGCAAGAAGGTCGCCGTTACCTGGGCCTATTCGCCCTCTTACGGCAAGCCGCTGTCCTGCCCGCAGTCGCTGATCAGCCTGCTGCCCCGTTTTGGCATGGACGTCACCCTGGCCCACCCCGAGGGCTACGACCTCATGCCCGAGGTCGTCGAGCGCGCCAAGGGCTATGCCGCCGAGTCCGGCACCACCTTTAAGCAGGTCAACACCATGGCCGAGGCCTTCGAGGGCGCCGACATCGTGATTCCCAAGAGCTGGGCTCCGTTTGCCGCCATGGAGAAGCGTACCAACCTGTACGCCGAGGGCGACGACGCCGGCATCGCTGCGCTCGAGAAGGAGCTGCTTGCCCAGAACGCCACCCATCAGGACTGGTGCTCCACGACCGAGCTCATGGAGAAGACTGCCAACGGCCAGGACACTATCTTTATGCACCCGCTGCCCGCCGACATCTCCGGTGTCTCCTGCGAGCACGGCGAGGTTAACGCCGACGTCTTCGACATGCACCGTGTGGGCATGTACAAGGAGGCCAGCTACAAGCCGTACGCCATCGCTGCCATGATGTTCCTGCAGAAGGTTGCCGATCCCGCCGCTACCCTCAAGGCCCTCGACGAGCGCAACACCGCCCGTTGGCTCCAGGCCTAAAGCCGGGTTGAGGTAAGCCATGTAAAGGGGGCGCTCTGCCAACCGGCGGGGTGCCCCTTTTTTGCATCGCGGGCGTGCGGGATAAGCGCTTTCGATGTGGATGCCCGCGGCGCGAGTTATGGGTACGATGGTTTCAGGGGAGGTATCACCATGAAACTTGGTTGCGTGATTATGGCCTCGGGCGAGGGCAAGCGGTTTGGCTCTAACAAGATGCTCGCCGATATCTATGGCGAGCCGCTGATTGCCCGGACTATCGATTCGGTTCCCCGGGGCTTTGACGTCGTGGTTTCGACGCGTTGGCCCGAGGTCGCTCAGATTTGCGAGGACAAGCATTGCCCGTGTGTGCTGCACGATGGCGAGCTGCGCAGCGAAAGCGTCCGTGCGGGCCTTTCATGGGGAGTCGAACGCAACTGGAAAGGTTGCCTCTTTTTGCCGGGCGACCAGCCGCTCGTGAGTTCGGGTTCTTTTGAGGCTATGGTTCGTGCGTTTGACGAGTGTGGCCGCAAACATCCGGTGCGTCTTGCGTGCAACGGTGAGCCTTCGAGCCCGGTGCTCTTTCCGGCGGAACTGTTCGATGCACTTATGTGTCTTGAGGGCAAGGACGGCGGCGGTTCGATCCTCAAGGACCGTACCGACGTGGTGCTGGTCGAGGCGCGTGCCTACGAGCTGTGGGACGTCGATACCGCCAAGGGACAGCAACGCATAACGGAGCATATCGCCGCCTGCTCGTATTTTGATCGCGTGGCCAACTGCATCAATCAATAAGGAGCAATTATGATCATCATCAAAAACGGCGCGCTCGTGACGCCCCAGGGGCTTCGCCGCGCCGATCTTTCCATGGAGGGCGATAAGATTGTGCGGATTGCCGCAGCGATTGAGCCGGGCGCCGACGATACCGTCGAGGACGCCGCGGGCTGCTGGGTGTTTCCCGGCTTTATCGACGGCCACACGCACATGCAGTGCTGGACTGGCATGGATTGGACAGCCGATAGCTTTGAAACCGGCACGCGTGCGGCTGCCTGCGGCGGTACGACGACCATCGTGGACTACGCGACGGCTGATCGCGGCGTGACCATGCCCGATGCCTTGGCCGAGTGGCATCGCCGTGCCGACGGAACCTGCACGGCCAACTACGCCTTTCATATGGCACTCGCCGAGTGGAATGAACGCAACCGCGCCGATCTTTCGGCTATGCGCGAGGCGGGCGTATCGTCGTTCAAGACCTACTTTGCCTACGATCATCTGCGCCTGGACGATGCCGAGACGCTCGAGGTGCTCGAGGAGCTCAAGCGTATTGGCGGCATACTGTGCGTGCATTGCGAGAACGGTACGCTGGTGAATGAGCTGCAGAAGCGCGTGTACGAGCAGGGGATTCATGGGCCCGAGGGGCATGCACTCAGCCGTCCGGACGTGTGCGAGGCCGAGGCCGTGAGTCGTCTGCTGTATCTGGCGCACTTAGCCGGGGACGCCCCAGTCAACGTGGTGCACCTTTCGACCAAGCTGGGGCTCGAGGCCATTCGCGCTGCCAAAGCGCGCGGGCAGAAGAACATCTATGTCGAGACCTGCCCTCAGTATCTGATGCTCGACGATACTTGCTACTTGGAGCAGGGCGAGGACGGCTTTGCGGGCGCCAAGTACGTGATGAGCCCGCCGCTGCGCCATGCCGGCGACCGTGCGGCCCTGCGCGAGGCGCTTGTGGCCGGCGAGATCGATACGATTGCGACCGATCATTGCAGCTTTAACCTGCACGGGCAAAAGGACCGCGGGCGCGACGATTTCCGCGCGATTCCCAACGGCGGGCCCGGCGTGGAACATCGTCCCGTCGCGATTGCCACGAGCTTTGAGGGCCAGCTGGGCCCCGAGGATCTGTGCCGCTTGATGAGCGAGAACCCGG
The DNA here is from genome assembly GCA_902469665.1 of uncultured Collinsella sp. GTDB lineage: Bacteria > Actinomycetota > Coriobacteriia > Coriobacteriales > Coriobacteriaceae > Collinsella. Next base: position 10,887 of record CABRDE010000060.1, read on the forward strand.
CGCGCGTTTTTGGCATGTATCCGCGCAAGGGCTGTCTTGCCGAGGGTGCCGATGCCGATGTGTGCGTGTGGGATCCCAAGGCGCGCTGGACGATCAGTGCCGCGACGCAGCATCAGGCCGTGGACTACACGCCGCTCGAGGGTTTTGAGGCACATGGCCGCGCCAAGGCTGTGTTTGTGAACGGCGTGCTGGCTGCGCGCGACGGCGAGCCCACCGGAGCCCAACCCGGTCGCTACGTCCCTCGCTAGCAGCAAAGATGCCGTGTCCCCTCCTCAGTTGCGGTGAAATACGGACTGTTTGCGGCCGTCGGGCGGCCAAACAGTCCGTATTTCACCGCAACTGAGGAGATGGGGCCGGCTACTTGAGGCTGCTGGCGACGACGGGGCGGTCGAGAGCTGCCTCGAAGCGGTCGGCCATCGTGGGGTCGGCAAGCGTGTCGACTTGGTTGAGCATGACGCGTGCGGTGCTGAGTTTCAGCGCCTGCATCTCGGCATTGAGCACCTGGGCGACGCGCTCGGGCGTGGCGATGTCGGTGAGCTCGCAGCCGCAACGCTCGCAAAAGAGCTCGGGGCGGTGGACGGCTTCGTTGATGGGCTTGCTGAGTCCCGAGGCGCCGACGACCCAGACAACGTTTGCCGTGCCGGCGGGAATTACCGGCTCCCAGGCGGCATGCGCCTTGAGCGGGAGTCGCTTGCTACCGTCTGCCTCGGCCAACACATAGTCAAAGCGCTGTGCCAGCCCGCCGAGTGGCTCGGCGGGGGCGGAGAGCTTGCCTGTCTCCGGGTCCAAAACACCCGCCTGGCAGATACTTCCGCGGCTCATGCCCGCGCATGCCTCGCAGGTGCAACCGGGGACATGCGAGGCGCCCGGCTTCCAAGGCGCGGCGTCCAGGCGACGATTCGACCCGTCCCATGGCACGCCGGCAACGGGAAGCATATGCGTGGTGGTGCAGAGGAGCACGCGGCCGCCAGCGCGCATGAGCTCAAGACCCAGCGTTTTGAGCAACGTCGACTTGCCGCCGCTGCCGATAATCGCGGTAATGCCCGGCTCGATCCTGAGCGCCGAGGCAAGATTGCCGCTAACCGTTTCCATCTGTTCACCGCCGTATAATACTGTGATAATAAATAATCATCAGAGTAGCGGTCGAACCGCTTTTGCTCTGCTCAAACCGTAGCACAGGGAGGTGCCCCGGGAATGCTCGTTTATGTTCGCGGCGCCGGCGATATCGCCACGGGTGTCGCCGCTCGCTTGGTGCGCGCCGGCGTGTCGGTCGTTATGGCCGATATCGCGGTTCCCACGTGCATCCGTCGCACAATCAGTTTTTGCGAGGCCATTCGCCTGGGCGAGATCGAGGTTGAGGGCATTCGCGCTCGCTTGGCGCAGACGCCGGCTGAGGCGCTCGAGATTACCCAAGCGGGGGATGTCGCCGTGGTGGTGGACCCTCAGGCCAAGATGCTCGATGAGCTTAAACCCGCGGCTGTGGTCGACGCGATTCTGGCCAAGCGCAACCTGGGTACCACGCGCGACATGGCGCCTGCCGTTATTGCCGTGGGACCGGGCTTTACCGCGCCGGTCGATTGCGACGTCGTGGTCGAAACCATGCGCGGGCATTTCCTGGGCCGTGTCATTACCCAAGGTTCACCCCAGCCCAACACGGGCGTGCCGGGCATTATCGCTGGCTATGGCAAAGAGCGTGTTATCCACAGCCCCGCCGCCGGCGTGTTTCGGTCCGACCGCGCAATCGGCGACATCGTGAGCGCCGGAGACGTGATTGGCTACGCGGACGATACGCCCATGTGCACGCAGATCGATGGCTGCCTGCGCGGGCTTTTGGCGAACGGCGTGCAGGTGACTGAGGGCTTTAAATGCGCCGATGTCGATCCGCGCGGCGATGCCAGCTATATCAACTACATTTCAGACAAGGCGACGTCGGTCGGCGGCGGCGTGCTCGAGGCACTCGCTATGCTCACCGATATCTTTAGAGGATAGAAGGCGGCAATGGAAAAGCTCGATGTTGTGAATGCGGCGCTTGTCGCCCTGCGTGCTGGCGAGACGTGCGAGCTCGTGGTCGTAGCCGGCACGGCGGGGTCGTCGCCGCGCGGCGTGGGCGCCTGGATGACTGTCTTTGCCGATGGCAGTCAGGCGGGCACCATCGGTGGCGGCAAGATCGAGCTCTTTGCGCTGAGCGAGGCCCGCGAGCTGCTGGCCGCGGGGGAGTCGCGTCTGGTCCGCTACACCATGGGCGGCGAGAACTCCGATACCGGCATGATCTGCGGCGGAGCCATTTGCCTGTGCTACCTACATCTGGATGCGACCCAGGCACCGTTGTTCCAGGAAATTGCCGACGTCTTGGTCTATCGGCGCATCGGCGACTTCGTCATCGACTTTGAGCCGTTTATCGCGAGCGCGCTCGAGGGCGATGTGGCCGAGTACCATGGCGAGGCATCGCGCCATACCATTGCGGGCTGCCCCGGGCTTTCACTGGTGGAGGAGGGGAGTAACGTCACCTACACCAACGCTGCCTCTGAGATTCCCGCGGCGCACATCGAGACGCTCTGCCCCGAGGGCCTGACCTACATCTTTGGCTGCGGACACGTGGGCGCCGCGACGGCGCGCGTGCTCACGGCGGTGGGCTTTGCCGTCGTGGCCTGCGATGACCGCCCCGGCACGTTGACGCCCGAATGGGTGCCCGGTGTCTACGATCGTCGCCTGGTCGATTACAAGAACCTGAGCGAGCTGTGTCCCATCGGTCCGCGCGACTTGGTGGTCGTCGCCACGGCGGGCCACAAGTCCGATATCGACGTGGTGATTCAGGCCATGCATGCCAAGCCCGCCTATCTGGGCTGTCTGGGTTCGCGTCGCAAGACGGCCTTTGTGCGGGCCCGCCTGGAGCAGGAAGGTTTTACGCAGGACCAGATCGACGAGCTGCACCTTCCGATCGGCGTTGCCATCGAGGCCGAGGACCCCGAGGAGATCGCCATCTCCATCGCCGCCGAGATGATCCACCTGCGCCGCACCAAACTCGTCCCCCGCAAGCGCTAATCGCATCCCCACCAATTAAGTTGCGGTGAAATACGGATTGTTTAAGCCTGTTAGGCCGCCAAGCAGTCCCTATTTCACCGCAACAGCTTTTTGGGACCCATTTGTGCGGGGGAGTTGTGGAGTTGTGCAGGCAGACGAGGTTTTTCTGGAAATACACTCCCGATGCGCGTATAGTACCGATTGTTTTGTCGGCTCCTGCTGTGTCGAGTCCAAACCGCAAAATGCCATGAGCGGCGCGGATGCAGCCAGGAGGCACGAGGACAACCCATCGTGGCCACGCCCCGTGCTTAAAACCCCAAGAAGGAGTGAACAATGGCAGAAGAGAAGTATGTGCCGCGTCTGAAGACCAAGTACAACAACGAGGTCAAGCAGCAGCTTCAGGACAAGTTCCAGTACGAGAACGTCATGATGATCCCCAAGTTTGAGAAGATCGTCGTGAACATGGGTGTCGGCGAGGCCGCTACCGATTCCAAGGCCATCGACGGTGCCGTGCGCGACCTGCGCGCCATCACCGGCCAGCAGCCAATGATCACCCGTGCCCGCAAGTCCATCGCTACCTTCCGCCTGCGCGCTGGTATGCCGATCGGCTGCAAGGTTACCCTGCGTGGCGACCGTATGTGGGAGTTCTTCGATCGTCTGACCTCCGTCGCGATCCCCCGTATCCGCGACTTCCGCGGCATCTCCGCCAAGAGCTTCGACGGCCGTGGTAACTTCTCCATGGGCGTCACCGAGCAGCTCATCTTCCCCGAGATCGACTTCGATTCCGTCGATCACCAGCGTGGTATGGACATCACTTTCGTGACCACCGCCAACACCGATGAGGAGGCCAAGGCCCTTCTGGACGCCTTCGGTTTCCCGTTCAAGAAATAGGTTCACCTGCCCTATAAGCGCCGTTCCCACAAGGGGGCGGCGCTTGGGGCGAACAATACTCTATGTGAGGAGGATATAAGTGGCTAAGACATCGATGATCGTCAAGTGCAATCGCAAGCAGAAGTTCTCTACTCGTGAGTACACGCGCTGCCAGCGCTGCGGCCGTCCGCACTCTGTGTACCGCAAGTTCGGCCTGTGCCGTGTCTGCTTCCGCGAGCTTGCACTCAAGGGCGAGCTTCCCGGCGTTAAGAAGGCCAGCTGGTAAGTCACTACCAGCGTTTCAAGCATCAGTTTGGAACAGGGAAAACGCGCTAAAAAGGCTTTGCCGTTAAGGGCGGCGAAGAACCAAGAGCACGTGTTCATCAAGAACGAAGGAGAATCTGTATGAACCTTACAGACCCGATCGCAGATATGCTTACGCGCATCCGTAACGCTAACTCTGTGAACAAGGCCACGGTCTCCATGCCGAGCAGCAAGAAGCTCGTCGAGATCGCTCGTGTTCTGCACGAGGAGGGCTACATCGAGGGCTACGATGTCGAGGACACCGTTCCCCAGAAGACTCTGCACATCACGCTTAAGTATGGTCCCAAGAAGGCTAAGGTCATCAACGGCATCCGCCGCATTTCCAAGCCGGGCCTGCGTAAGTACACCGGCGTTGCCGACATGCCCCGCGTCCGCGGTGGCCTTGGTACCGCCATTATTTCCACCAGCCATGGCGTCATGACCGACCGCGATGCTCGCAAGCACAACGTCGGCGGCGAGATCATCGCTTACGTCTGGTAATTCGCTCGGTAGGTAGAAGGAAAGGAGATCACCGTGTCTCGTATCGGTAATAAGCCTGTCCAGATTCCCGCCGGAGTCGAAGTGGCAGTCAACGGCAACAAAGTTGTCGTCAAGGGCCCCAAGGGCCAGCTCGAGCTCGATGTCTTTGAGAAGCTCGCTATCAACGTCGAGGACAACGTCCTCACCGTTTCCCGTCCCGACGACGAGCGTGAGACCCGTGCCCGCCACGGCCTCACCCGCGCCCTCATCCACAACATGGTTGTTGGCGTTTCCGAGGGCTTCGAGAAGAAGCTTGAGCTCGCCGGCGTCGGTTACCGCGTGCAGCAGAAGGGCAAGAACCTCGAGTTCTCCCTGGGCTTCTCGCACCCCGTGATCGTCGAGGCTCCTGAGGGCATCACCTTCGAGGTTCCTGACAACACCCACGTGAATGTCAAGGGTATCAACAAGCAGCAGGTCGGTCAGATCGCCGCTGAGATCCGCGGCCATCGTCCTCCCGAGCCTTACAAGGGCAAGGGTATCCACTACGTTGGCGAGCACATCCGCCGCAAGCTGGGTAAGGCCGCCAAGTAGTCGTAACCGACTCACTCGCATAAGACCAGCACCCCGTCAGGTGCTGGCAAGATCAACCTTTTTAGGAGTTTACGTATGAACAAGCATAAGGCGAAGCTGGAAGGCCTCAAGCGTCGTCAGCGTCGTGTTCGCGGCAAGGTCTCGGGTACCGCCGAGCGTCCGCGTCTTCGCGTGACCCGTACTAACGCCAACATCTATGCCCAGATCATCGACGACAGCAAGGGCTCCAGCCTGACGCTCGTCTCTGCCTCGACCCTCGAGGCCGAGTTCAAGGGCACCCACACCTCGAACAAGGAGGCTGCGGAGAAGGTCGGTCAGCTCGTTGGCAAGCGCGCCATCGAGGCCGGCATCACCAAGGTCGCCTTCGATCGTGGTGGCCGTATCTACCATGGCCGCGTCAAGGCCCTCGCCGACGGTGCTCGTGCCGCCGGTCTCGAGTTCTAGGAGGTATGTAGCACATGGCTCGTAATCAGAAGCAGCAGCGCGAGGCCTCCGAGTTCGAGGAGCGCGTCGTTTACATCAACCGCGTGTCGAAGACCGTCAAGGGTGGTCGTCGCATGAGCCTCGTCGCTCTCGTCGTCGTTGGCGACGGCAAGGGCAACGTCGGCGTTGGCATGGGCAAGTCCGCTGAGGTGCCCATGGCCATCTCCAAGGCATCTCTCGATGCCAAGAAGAACATGTTCCACGTGCCGGTGACCGAGCAGGGCACCATCCCGCACGAGGTTCTCGGCCACTTTGGTGCCGGCCGCATCATCATCAAGCCCGCTGTCGAGGGTACCGGCGTTATCGCCGGCGGCGCTGTGCGTCCCCTCTTTGAGCTTGCTGGCATCAAGAACGTCCTGTCCAAGTCCCTCGGTACCGACAACGGCCTCAACATCATCAAGGCTGCCGTCGAGGGCCTCAAGGAGCTCTCCAGCCCTGAGGACGTCGCGGCTCGCCGTGGCCTGACGGTCTCCGAGATGTTCGTCGGTAAGGAGAACTAAGCATGGCTGACACCATCAAGATCAAGCAGGTCCGCAGCACCAACGGTTGCAAGCAGGACCAGGTCCGTACTGTCCGTGCCCTCGGTCTCCACAGGATCCGCGAGGTTCGCGAGATTGCTGACAACGAGTCCGTCCGCGGCATGATCTTCAAGGTCAAGCACCTTGTCGAGATTGTAGAGGAGTAGCAAATGCAGCTTCACGATCTTACTCCCGCGCCCGGTTCCACCAAGAACCGCAAGCGCGTCGGCCGTGGCAATTCTTCGGGTCACGGCACCACTTCTGGCCGCGGTCAGAAGGGCCAGGGTTCCCGCTCTGGTGGCACCAAGGGTGCCGGCTTCGAGGGTGGCCAGACTCCGCTGGCTATGCGCCTGCCCAAGCTTCCGGGCTTCCGTAACCCCCGTCGTATCGAGTACACCGCTGTTAACGTTGAGCGTCTCGAGCGCAAGTTCGAGGACGGCGCTGTGATCGACGGTGCCGCTCTTAAGGCCGCTCGCATCACCAAGAGCGAGTTCGAGCCCGTCAAGGTGCTCGGCAATGGTGAGCTCACCAAGAAGTTCACGGTCAAGGTCGACAAGGTCAGCGCTTCTGCGCAGGCCAAGATCGAGGCCGCCGGCGGAAAGGTCGAGCTGCCGTGCTAAATGGTCTTAAGAATGCTTTCCGCATCAAAGAATTGCGCGAAAAGATTCTTTTTACCATAGCTATGCTCGTCGTGTACCGCATTGGTGCGCACGTTCCTGTGCCCGGCATTCCCTTCCAGGGGATGCTGGGCCTTTTCTCGACCGATAACAATTCGGTCGCCGCAGGTGCTATGGCCCTCCTGAATCTTTTCTCTGGCGGCGCGTTGAGCTATGTGTCGGTGTTTTCGCTGGGCATCATGCCTTACATCACCAGCTCGATCATCCTCCAGATGCTCCAGGCCGTCGTGCCTTCCCTGCATGAGCTTGCCCGCGAGGGCGAGGTCGGTCAGACCAAGATTACGCAGTATTCGCGTTACCTCACCCTTGCTCTGGCAATCCTCAACTCCGTGGGTTACCTCTTCCTCTTTAAGAGCTTCGGCATCAGCTTCAATGGCGCCGGCGCTCCCGAGATCATCTTCGACCTCATGATCGTCGGTACGCTCACCGCGGGCGCCATGCTGATCATGTGGATTGGTGAGCTCATCACCCAGCGCGGTATCGGCAATGGCATGTCGCTGATCATCTTCGCGAACATCATGGCCGGTCTGCCGCAGGCTATCTTCTCCAGCACCGAGGGCAATGCCGGTGGCATCATCACCATGGTGATCATCTGCGCCATCATCCTGCTGGTTATCCCGCTGATTGTTTTCCTTGAGCGCGGCCAGCGCCGCATCCCGGTCTCCTACGCTAAGCGCGTCGTGGGCCGTCGCATGATGGGTGGCCAGACCACCTACCTGCCCATCAAGGTCAACACCGCGGGTGTCGTGCCGATCATCTTCGCTTCGGCGCTGCTGTACTTCCCGGCTCAGATTGCCGTGTTCTTCCCCGGCATCGGCTGGATTCAGGCAGTTGCCTCCGCGCTTTCGACCGGTTGGCTCAACTGGGTGCTTAACGTTGTCCTCATCGTGTTCTTCGCGTACTTCTACACCTCCATGGTGTTCAACCCCGATGACACGGCCGATAACCTTAAGAAGCAGGGCGGCTTTATTCCGGGCGTCCGTCCGGGTAGGGCTACCGCGGCCTACATCAAGAACGCGCTCAACAAGATCACGCTTCCCAGCGCTGTCTTTTTGGCGCTCATCGCCATCGTGCCTTCGATCATCTTCTCCTTCACGGGTAACCATCTGATCCAGGCATTTGGCGGCACGTCCATCCTCATCATGGTCGGCGTCGTGCTCGACACGGTCGATAAGCTCGAAGGCCAGATCAAGATGTATGATTACGATGGATTCTTTAAATAGGCTAGAGGAGGATTGCTCATGAACCTCGTATTGCTCGGAGCTCCGGGTGCCGGTAAGGGCACCGTCGCACAGGAGCTCGTCGCCGAGTTTGGCGTTGCCCACATTTCCACGGGCGACCTGCTGCGTGCTGCCGTCAAGGGTGGCACCGAGCTTGGTATTCAGGCTAAGAAGTACATGGACGCTGGCGAGCTCGTTCCCGACCAGCTCGTGATCGACCTTGTCAAGGAGCGCCTTGCCGCCGATGACGCCCAGCAGGGCTTCATCCTCGACGGCTTCCCGCGCAACACCGCCCAGGCTGTGACGCTCGATTCCGAGCTCTCCGCCATGGGTCGCGAGATCGACTGCGCCCTTCTGGTCGATGTGGCCCCCGAGGTCATTATCGATCGTCTGTCTTCGCGTCGCACCTGCCGCGCATGCGGTTACACCGGCACCGCTGCCGATGCTACCTGCCCCAAGTGTGGCGGCGAGATGTATCAGCGCGACGACGACAAGCCCGAGACCATCAAGAACCGTCTCGACGTCTACGAGAAGTCCACGAGCCCGCTCGTCGACTACTATCGTGGCCAGGGTCTGCTCAAGTCGGTCAACGGTGACCAGGCTCGCGAGACCGTGTACGGGGATGTCAAAGAGGCTCTCGGTCTATGATCAAGATTAAGTCTGCGACGCAAATCGAGCAGATGAAGAAGGCAGGAGCGCTATCTAAGATGGCGCTCCGCCACGCTGGAGCCATGGTTCGCCCTGGTGTTTCGACCTTTGAGCTTGATCAGCTTGCGGAACAGATTATCCGCATGCATGGTGGCACCCCGGCCTTTAAAGGTTACGGCGGGTTCCCCGGTACCATCTGTGCATCGATTAACGATGCCGTGGTCCACGGTATTCCCAACCCCGACATGATCCTGCGCGATGGCGATATCATCTCCATCGATACGGGAGCCGTTGTCGACGGTTGGGTCGGCGATAACGCTTGGACGTTTTTCGTCGGCACCCCCACGCCCGAAGCCAAGGCTTTGTGCGAGGTCACGCACGATTGCCTTAAGGCTGCCATCGAGCAGGCTGTTCCCGGTAACCATATCGGGGACGTCGGTTATGCCGTTCAGTCCCTCGCCGAGTCTCACGGTTACGGCGTACTTCGTGATTATGTTGGCCATGGCATTGGCCGCGTGATGCACGAGGACCCCAACGTTCCTAACTATGGAAAGAAGGGGAGGGGCGTTCGCCTCCAGGCCGGCATGGTCATTGCCATCGAGCCGATGGTTACGATGGGTTCCAACCATGTGAGCACGGGCTCCGACGGTTGGATTGTTACGACCAACGACCACCTGCCCGCCGCGCACTACGAGAACACCGTCGCCATTACCAATGACGGTCCGGTGATTCTCACCACGGATGCCCAAGGTGCTTGGTGTTCCTTGCAAGGCGGTGAAATGTAAAAGTCGCCGCCCCCTGATGCCCAACCTCGCCTTTCAATTTCGAAGGCATGACCCCAAGGTCTATGCCTTCTCATTTCAAGGCGATCTTGGGCATCAGGGGGCGGCTTTGTTTTACATTTCAAATGTAACAAGTTCCACTTAGTTGTGGAGCCATTACGAAGTTATTACGATGCGTGCATACGTGTTGTAGAATACTCAATCGCTGTCGTTTTCTAGAGAAAGATGTTTGCTTGTGAAGAAGGAAGACGCAATTGAGCTCGAGGGTACGGTAAAGGAACCGTTGCCCAACGCCATGTTTAAGGTCGAGCTCGAGAACGGTCATTCGGTTCTGTGCAACATTTCTGGCAAGATCCGAATGAATTACATCCGTATTCTCCCCGGTGACAGGGTTGTCGTGGAGCTTTCCCCGTACGACCTGACCCGCGGCCGCATCACCTATCGCTACAAATAGCGGCACGCATACACGCACTCCATTTCCGACTGCAGGCTTAGCTCAACCTACGGTCGGATTGTGTGTGAAGACCAGCCATAGTTTTAAACGCCTGCGGCTGGGCGAGTAGATAGTAGGGAAGTAGTTTGAGCGCTACCGAAAGGAAGAACGATGAAGGTACGTCCTTCGGTCAAGAAGATGTGCGATAAGTGCAAAATCATTAGGCGCCATGGCAAGGTCCTCGTCATTTGCGAGAACCCCCGTCATAAGCAGCGTCAGGGTTAAGAGAGGAGACTACGTTGGCCCGTATTAATGGTGTCGACCTCCCGCGTGAGAAGCGCGTTGAGATCGGTCTGACCTACATTTACGGCATCGGCCGCACCACTGCGACGAAGATTTGCGTCGAGTGCAACGTTAACGTGGATACGCGCGTTAAGGACCTCACCGAGGATGAGGTTAACGCCATCCGCGATTATATCGATAAGAACCAGATCATGGTTGAGGGCGACCTCCGCCGTGAGCGCAACCAGAACGTCAAGCGCCTTATGGACATCGGCTGCAACCGCGGCCTTCGTCACCGCAAGGGCCTCCCGGTCCGCGGCCAGCGCACCCACACTAACGCTCGTACCCGCAAGGGCCCGAAGCGTCAGATCGGTGCTAAGAAGAAGAAATAAGGAGCGCTAGATAGATGGCTACTGCTAAGAAGAACGTTCGCGCTGCCCGTCTGAAGCGCGCGGACCGTAAGAACATTTCCGTGGGCCAGGCTCACATTCATTCTACGTTCAACAACACGATCGTTTCGATCACCGATCCCCAGGGCAACGTCATTTCCTGGAAGTCGGCTGGCCAGGTGGGCTTCAAGGGCTCCCGTAAGTCCACGCCGTTCGCTGCTCAGATGGCTGCCGAGGCTGCTGCCAAGCAGGCCATGGAGCACGGTATGAAGAAGGTTTCCGTCTTCGTCAAGGGCCCCGGCTCCGGTCGTGAGACCGCCATCCGCTCCCTCCAGGCTGCTGGCCTCGAGGTCTCGAGCATCCAGGACAAGACCCCCATTCCGCACAACGGCTGCCGCCCCAAGAAGCGTCGCCGCGTGTAACTGAAAGGATCGTATCAATATGGCAATCGACAGGACTCCTGTTCTTAAGCGCTGCCGTCAGCTCGGGATCGATCCCGCTGAGCTCGGTTACAGCAGCAAGAAGGAATCTATCCGTCAGCCCAAGCGCCGTCGCAAGGAATCTGAGTACGGCATGCAGCTGCGCGAGAAGCAGAAGGTCAAGTTTATTTATGGCGTTCTGGAGAAGCAGTTCCACGGCTACTTCAACAAGGCCCGTAAGATGAACGGCGTCACCGGTGAGAACCTCATGATCATCCTTGAGTCTCGCCTCGACAACGTTGTCTTCCGTCTTGGCTTCGCCCGCACCCGCAAAGAGGCTCGTCAGTCCGTCCGTCACGGTCACTTCACCGTGAACGGCAAGCGCGTGGACATCCCGTCCTACCGCGTCAAGGCCGGCGACGTCGTCGCTGTCGGCGAGAAGTTCCGTGACCTCCTCCCCATCAAGGAGGCCCTGATTTCCTCCGAGCGTTTTGAGGTCCCTGGCTGGCTCGAGGTCGATATCGAGAAGCTGTCTGGTAACGTGCTCGCTCTGCCGACGCGTGAGCAGATCAGCGGTGATATCAACGAGCAGCTCATCGTCGAGCTCTACTCTAAGTAGTCCATCCGGGCTGCTGAGGCTGGAGGTAATACATGTCAGAATTCATTAGGCCTCAGGTTCAGGTCGAAGAGATCAACGAGACGTCTGCTCGTGTCTCCGTCGAGCCGCTCGAGCGTGGCTACGGCGATACGCTGGGTAACTCCCTTCGTCGCGTTCTTCTGTCCTCGCTCGAGGGTGCCGCCGTCGAGGCTATTCAGATCGATGGCGCGCAGCACGAGTTCATGACCATCCCTAACATGGTCGAGGATGTCACCGACATCGTCCTGAATGTCAAGGGTCTTGTCTTCAGGGCTCTCGGCACGACCGACGAGGCGACCGCCACCATCTCGGTTGACGGCCCCTGCGAGGTCACCGGTGCGGACTTCTTTATTCCGTCCGAGTTTGAGCTGGTCAACCCCGAGCAGCACATCGCAACGCTCACCGAGGGTGGCCATCTCACCATGAGCATGCGCATCGGCTATGGCCGCGGCTATGTTTCTGGCGAGGCCAACAAGCGCGACAACGATCCCATCGGTGTGATCCACGTCGACTCGCTGTACTCGCCGGTTTCCCGTTGCGCCAAGCTCGTTGAGGCTTGCCGTGTCGGTCAGCACACCGACTACGACCGCCTTGTCCTCGAGATCGAGACCAACGGCTCCATCGCCCCGCGCGACGCCGTGGTCCAGGCTGCCAATATCATCAACCAGCATATGGCCGCCTTTATGAACCTTGCCGAGACCCCCGAGGTCGAGGAGGAGGCTTCGATCTTCGCTCCCGAGGTCACCAACGACAACGCCGAGCTGGACAAGCAGATCGAGGATCTGGACCTTTCCGTCCGTTCCTACAACTGCCTTAAGCGCGCCAGCATTCACTCGGTCCGTCAGCTCGTTGAGTTCTCGGAGAACGATCTGCTCAACATCCGTAACTTCGGTGTTAAGTCGATCGAGGAAGTGAAGGACAAGCTTGAGTCCATGGGCCTGAGCCTGAAGGCTTAATGCTTCGCATATTTGAGGAGAAACTAGACCATGCGTCACAACGTTAAGAAGGGCCTGAAGCTCGGCACCGATGCGAGCCACACCAAGGCCATGAAGAAGAGCCTTGCTAAGGCCCTCTTCGAGAACGACCGCATCAAGACCACCGAGACCCGCGCTAAGGCGCTGCGTTCGGTCGTCGATCCGATCATCACCTGGGCCAAGAAGGGCGACCTGCACTCTCGTCGTCTGGCTATCGCCAAGCTCGGTGATAAGCAGCTCGTTGCCGAGATCTTCGACAAGGCTGCTCAGGGTATGTGGCAGGACCGCAACGGCGGTTACACCCGCATCATGAAGCTCGGCAACCGCAAGGGCGACAACGCTCCCATCGTTATCATGGAGCTCGTCACCGAGCCTTGCACGCCTAAGGCCAAGAAGGCTGCTCCGGCCCCCAAGAAGGCCGCTGCTCCCAAGAAGGTCGAGGCTGTCGAGGAGACTGCTGCCGAGGAGACCGCTGAGTAGACATTCCGTCTGCATAGGCTATATTCGAGGGGTACGTTCGCGTACCCCTCTTTTTTTGTCGCGATACCGTTGCTTGTTTGTTGGGAGCGCCCATGACTGCGCCGTCTGATTTCAATTCGATTTCCGAGCTTGACGCCACGCTCGTATTTCGCGTGGCCTATGATGGCTCGTCGTATAGCGGATTTGCCGAGCAGCCGGGACAGACGACGGTTGCGGGTGAGCTACGTCGAGCCATCGAGACGCTGCTTCGCCGCCCGATCGATCTGACGTGCGCGGGTCGTACCGATGCCGGCGTACATGCCGTGGCTCAGTACATCAGCGTGCCCGTAACGGACGCTGAGCTCGCCTTGACGCGCCGTAGGTGGCTGCGGGCTATGGATGCCCTGCTGCCCAAAGATATCGCCATAAACGAGGTCTACAGGGCCCGTAAAGGCTTTTCTGCACGCTTTGATGCGCGTTCACGTACATATACGTACCGTATTGCCGATCGCGACGCGCGTCCCGTGCTCTCACGGGGTGCCGTGTGGTGGCATCGCTATCCCTTGGACGTCGAGGCCATGTCTGCGGCCTGTCCCGCGCTTTTGGGTGAGCAGGACTTTAAGAGCTTTTGCAAGGTTGCCTCGGCCGTTGGCAAGCCCACGCATCGCTGCGTGATGCGTGCCGAGTTTGGCCATGAGGTTGCGTTTGGCGAGGACATCCTGACGTTTACCATCGAGGGCAATGCGTTTCTGCATTCGATGGTCCGCACGATCGTGGGCACGCTTGTCGAGATTGGCATGCATCGCCGTGAACCCGAGTGGATGCGCGAGGTCATCGATGCTTGCGACCGTATCGCTGCGGGCCCCACGGCTCCTGCCTGCGGCCTTACGTTTATGGGCGTGGATTACGATCCCGCCGAGCTTGTCGTGCTCGACTAGGGGAGGGCTTGACGCGTCGTGCGTTGGCACCTGTCATCTGTGGGCTGCGCGTGTGCAACATCTGTTCTTGGCGTGCAATACAACCGGTGTCTCATTGCTTTTATAGCCCGGGTGTACCATGAACGACGGTTTGATTTGGCGCTGTCGAGAGGACGGAAAACTTGGTTCGACGTGGTTCGCATCCGCGACTTTCGGTGATCCTTATTGTTGAGGGTTCGCCCAGCTATGCGATGCGCGCGCTCGAGAGCGTCCAGAACCAAGACCTCTACGATTTGCAGATTGTCGTTGTCTGCCGCGATGCTGCGCCCGGTGTGCGCCATTCGCTTCAAGTTGCTGCCGACAGGGACATCCATATTGATTTGATTGACGTCGAGGACGCGAAGCGCGGTGCTTGTCTTCGTGCCGGTTTTGCTGCCTCGCGCGGCTCTCAAATCATCGCTATGAACGCCGATGAGTGGTTTGCTCCGCAGTCCCTTTCCAAGATGGTCGATATCGCGTGCGATACTACGGCAGACATAGTGCTCCCCACGGTGTCGCTCGACCGCTATGATGCACATCGAGAGCGCCATTCGCGCGTCTTGGATGCTGCTCATATTTCCATTGATAGCAAATCTTCGATGGTGGCCGGGCTGCCTCAGTTGATTTTAGGCGGCCTAGTCGTTCAGACCTCTGGCGTGATGTACACCCGCTCGCTGTTTGAGGCATGCCTTTTGTGCGACAAGGTGTTTCGCACAGTTGGGTTTATGGCATGCGCGCTTTCGCAGACACGATGCGTGTCCGGCTGCGGCGATGCTTGTTTCCACGCGGCGGCACCTAAGCTTACAGATGCCTTTGATCCCACCATGTATGCCAAGGTATCCGATGACACCCGAGCGCTCGACGAGCTTGCGGACTCACTCTCGGAAGCAGATAGCGGTGGTCGGCTCAAGCTGGCAAGCCAAAAGTTCTACTTTGCCGGTCTGGTCGCCTGCATCGAGAATTTGTGTCTGAGCCCGCATGGGGTGTCGTCAATCGAGCGTTCCGCCCGCATGCGTGATATGCTCGATGCGCCTCGAACCCGTCAGATGGTCGCCGCGCTCAAGGATAACCATCGGGGGCTCGGTCTGTTGTTTGGGCCGATCGCCAGCGCCAAGCCCGCGCGCTGCGTGATGTGTACGCATCTGGCAGCTTTTCTTAACCGGACGGGCGCAAAAACCGCCTAAACGGCTCATTTCGAAACAAACTTGCATAGAATTGTTTCGAAATGCGTTCTTATACACAAAAGCCTTCAAATAGCGTTAAACTATTCAATCACTGATTGATTGTCTCCGCCATCTTTTGGAGAGAGGGTTTGTATGGCTAAAAAACGCAATGGGCGCCAGGATGCCATTAGAGATATTGTGCGCAATAAGGACGTCCGCACGCAGCGCGTGCTGGTCGATGAGCTCCGCGCTATGGGCTTTGATTGCACGCAGGCGACAGTCTCTCGCGATATTGCCGATATGGGGCTGCGTAAGCTCCCTGAGGGCATCTATGTTCTGGCAGAGGACCTGCACCTGCAGCGTATGGTTTCCGAGCTCGTAACGGGCGTTCTGCGCACCGATAATCTGGTTATGATCAAGGCTCAGCCTGGCACGGCTTCCGGCATCGCCGCCGCCGTTGATGCGGCAGAGCTGCCCGATGTGCTTGGCTCGCTTGCCGGCAACGATACGATTTTGGTTATTGCCCAGACGGCCGAGGACGGCGAGCGTCTCGAGGCGCTGATCAATAAGCTGAGCAATTCTCGCAAGTAGGCGTGCGGGTCGTGCGCTCGGCACTGTGCGCGTGACATGGTGGCTTGTAAGGGGTATCGACGTTGGTCGGTACCCCCCTTTTTGTTTACCGGTATAAAGACCGTCCACCAGGTCACTTTAAATTAAAAGGCCCCCGAGCACTTTAATAAGCTGCTCGGGGGCCTTGTTACTAATGGCCGGATGAATTTCTAGCCGACCGTATCGTCAGGCGTGGGCGAGGGGTCGGGAGTGGGCGTAGGCGTGGGCGTAGGCGTGCCGCCATCGCCGCCGGTCGAACCACCAGTGGAGCCGCCCGTCGAGCCACCGGTCGTTCCGGTGCCGCCGGTGGTGTCGCCGCCCGTGGTCTCGGTCGTCGTGGTCGTCGTGGTAGTCGTTGTGGTGGTTTCCTCTTCGTCCTCGTTCTCGTCCTTGTCGTCGTTCTCCGTCTTCTTGGTGTTGTTGGTGCCGTAGAACTTCCAGACACTGTTGTTCTTGTAGGTGGGCGCCGTTCCGGTCGCAAACTCCTCGCGCTCGGTACCGGTCAGAACGGTGTTCATAAACCGCTTAAAGACAGGCAGGTTGGTGCTGTCGCCCAGCAGGTCCGTGCCGTATTTTTGGATGGGGATCTCACCTGCGGAATAGCCGGTCCACAGGGCGCACGCCAGCTGCGGGGTATAGCCGCAGAACCACAGGTTAGTGGTGTTGTCGGTGGTGCCCGTTTTGCCGGCATAGGGCTGGTTGACGCTCAGGGCGCCAGCAGCACCCGTACCGCCGCCCTGCATGACGCCGGACAGAACATCGGTGACCGCGGCGGCCTCGCCCTCGGTAAGTACCTGTGAGGGATTGTCGGTGTGCTGGTACAGCACCGAACCGGTACGAGAGTCAATCTCGGTGATGGCGATCGGCTGGCGATAGTAGCCGCCGTTGGCAAACGTCGCGTAGGCGGCGGCCATCTCGAGCGGCGAGATCGAGCCGGTGCCGAGGGTCATGACGGGAACGTCCTCGATGTTGTCTTTGGCGGGATCGATGCCGAGCTTTTTGACGAGCGAGATGATCTTGCTGTTGCCGACGGCTTCCGCCACCTGGATGTAACCGGTGTTGGAGGAGTATGCCGTCGCCTGCTTAAGCGTGATGTTGCCATAGCTATGGTTGGCGTAGTTTTGGACCTCGGTCGTGGTGCCCTTGGCCTTGAGCGGCGAGTTGCAGTTGAGGGTGACGTTGGGGTTCATGCCGTTTTGGATGGCAGTTGCCAGCGTAAAGGCCTTAAAGGTGGAGCCGACGGGACGCTTGGCCGTGGCATGGTTTACGTGGTTCTCGTCGGCGTTGTAGTCGTAGCCGCCCACCATGCACTTGATGTAGCCGGTCTTGGGATCGACGACGACCATGCCCATGTCCAGGCCGTCGAGCGAGAGCGTGTCGAGCTGCTCGCGAACGGCATTCTCTGCCACCTGCTGCATCGTGGGGTCGATGGTGGTCTTGACGGTCAGGCCGCCCTTAAAGAGCACGTCGGTCGAGAACTCCTGCTCCAGCAGCTGCTTAACATAGGCGACAAAGTAGGGCTGCGAGTATACGTCGACGCCGCTGCCCGAGATTTCGGTCACGTTGAGGGTGATGGGCTCGGCCTGTGCGGCATCGTGCTCCTCCTGCGTAATGTGGCCCAGACGCAACATGTTGTCGAGGACCTTGTTGCGACGGGACAGCGCAAGGTCGGGGTTGACCGTGGGGTCGTACTGCGAGGGCGAGTTGGGAAGGCCGATGAGCAGCGCGGCCTCGCTCAGGGTGAGGTCGGCGGCGCTCTTGGACAGATAGGTCTCGGCTGCGGCCTCGATGCCGTAGGCGCCGTGGCCGTAATAGATGGTGTTGAGGTACATCATGAGGATCTCGTCTTTGGAGTACATGTCCTCCATCTTGACGGCGATGTAGGCCTCGCGCACCTTACGCTCGATGGTCGAGTCGAACTGCTCCTCCTGCAGGATGGTGTTGCGCACCAGCTGCTGGGTGATAGTCGAGGCGCCTTCGTGCCCGCCGCCGAGGGTTGCCACCGCAGCACGCGCGATACCCCACAGGTCGATACCGCCGTGCTCATAGAAGCGCTCGTCCTCGACGTCAACGGTGCCCTGCAGCACGTAGGGGGAGACCTCGTCCTTGGTGATGGACTTGCGGTTTTGCGTGTAGAAGCTTGCGATCTTGTTGCCGTTGCAGTCGACGATCTCGGTGGGCTCGCTCACCAGATACGCGTTGGCGTCGGTGTAGTCGGGCAGATCGGACAGCCAGCGGTTGACGTTGCCGGCCATGCCGATGCCAAATGCCACGCCCGCAATCAGCAGAAAGCCCAAAAACGAGAGCAGGATTATGGGCAGGGCATGCGTCTTTGAACGGCTGCGTCCCTGTCGTTGGCGAGGACCCATATATTGACCTCCAGGTATGTCGTGCCGGACGGTGGATGTGCCGTCGGGGCAGGATGGACATAAGTTATTACACGATAAACCAAACGGGGCGCGCGAGGCCTCGTGTATGCTGGAAGACGGCATTTTTCAGAGTGAATGCATACCTTGGTAAGGAGTTTGTCGATGGCGATTCGGGCGATGGGGCCGAGCGGACAATACGAGACTGGATTGGATGCTGCCGGTGCGGCGCTGCCCGAACTGCTGGCGCCGTCGGGCGGACTCGACCAGATGCTTGCGGCCATCGCCGCGGGTGCCGATGCCATCTATGCGGGGTTGGGCGGCTTTAACGCCCGCGTGAGCGCGCATGGCTTTACGGATGACGAGTTTGCGCGTGGCTGCGCCGTGGCGCATGCCCATGGCGTGCGTGTGTACGTAACGCTCAACGTGTTCGTGTTTGACGATGAGTTGTCCGACGCGGTGGCGTTGGGAGCTCATGCACTGGAGCTGGGCGCCGATGCTCTGATTGTCGCCGATGCCGGGCTGGCTTGTGTACTGCGCACGGCGATTCCCGGGATCGAGATTCACCTGTCCACGCAGGCGGGCGCTCATAGCGAAGGCGCCGTGCGGCTTGCCGCCGATGAGCTGGGGGTCGAGCGCGTGACGACGGCACGCGAGCTGACGGTCGACGAGATTGCGGCGCTATGTGCCACGGGTGTGCCCATCGAGGTATTCTGCCACGGTGCGATTTGCATCGGCTATTCGGGGGCGTGCGAGTTCTCTGCCCTTCGACGTGGCCGCTCTGCGATGCGCGGTGATTGCACGCAGCCGTGCCGTCTATCCTATGACTTGGTGGACGAGGCTGGGCAGAGTGTTGCCGCCGTCGAGGGAGATCGCCTGCTGTGTCCGCGCGACTATCTGGGTATTGCGCATCTGCCCGAGCTTGTAGATGCCGGCGTGGCGTCGCTCAAGATCGAGGGGCGCATGAAGAACCCCGATTACGTATTCAACGTGGTGCGGGTGTGGCGCCGGGCACTCGATATGCTGTGCGACGGCGCGTGGGACCCCGATGCCGTGGAAGAGCTTGAGCGCGAGCTGGGAAGGTCGTTTAACCGCGGGTTTACCGACGCGTATTTGCGAGGCCGCTCGGGTGCGGAGCTTATGAGTTTTGAACGCGCGATCAACCAGGGCGTGCGTGTGGGGCGCTTGGTCGCTGTGGGCCACGAAGAGGTGACCGTTGAGCTCGACGCCGCCGTGGCGGCGGGCGATACGCTCGAGATCAGGTTTTACCCGGGCGCCGACGCTCGGCCCGATGTACCTAAACGCTGGCCGCAAGTTCCCTGCCCGGTGGATGCCGCGGCGGGGGAGCGCATCGTTGTCCATTGCAAGCGTAAGGTCGACGCGGGCTGCGAGGTATACCTGATTCGCAGCGCCGGCGTGTTGGATCAGACGGCGGCGGTGTTGGAGCGCATGCGGGCCGAGGCGGATGCGATTGCGCCCGTTGCGCGTGCCGTCGAGGTACTGCTCTTTGAGGGCGTTGCGGTGGATGGCGGTGCATCGACGGAGTTGGTGGAGTGCGCGGTTCCCACTCGCATGGTTTTTGCTTGGCAGCTGATGGATGCCGACCCGCGCGGGGAACTCGATTTGTCCGACGCCGTCGTGGTGCTTGACGAGGTGTGCCGCGCGAGTGACGCTGACTGGACCCGCTCACTGATACAGCGTGCCGGGCGCGTCGTCTGCCGCAACCTGGGACAGGTGGCGATAGCTCGCGAACTGCGCGTCGCGTTTGACGTGGCGGCGCCGGTGTTCTGCGCGAACCGGGCAACGCTCGCCTGGTTGCGAGGACTCGGTGCGGGGCGGGTGTACTTGCCGGCCGAGTTGCTCAGCAATGATGCGGAGCGTATTGCCGAACTGGCTGCTGAACCCGGCGTCTTGGGTCCGGTCGACGCCGACCGTCCCGAGCTTATGGTGTGCGAGCACTGCCTGCTGACCGCCGAGGGCGTCTGCGCCACCGATGCGACGGGACAGGTCCGTTGCCGCGACTGCTTGCGTCGTCGGCAGGCACGCTATCTGGTCGAGCGTGACGGTACACGTCTGCCAGTTGCCATTGACGCATGCGGCAGGACGAGGATTTTCCTGTCGTAGGTGCCGCGTCGCGTCAGTTTGTTATCATAAGAGAGTTTATGGACTTCCAGCACCGCCGTTTTCGGCGAGGGTGCTATAGCAAAAGGAGGATACCCAATGCTGTCTGTTGACGAGCAAATGCGTATCATCACCTCGGGCGCAGCGCAGATCGTCCCCGAGGCCGACCTTCGCAAGAAGCTTGAGAAGGGCGAGCCCCTCAACATCAAGCTCGGCGTCGATCCCACTAGCCCCGATCTGCACCTGGGCCATGCCGTGCCGCTGCGCAAGATGCGTCAGTTCCAGGACCTGGGCCACAACGTCACCCTCATCATCGGCAACGGTACCGCGTTGATCGGCGACCCTTCGGGCAAGAATTCCACCCGTCCGCAGCTTTCGCAGGAGCAGATCGAGGCCAATGCCGAGACCTACGTGAGCCAGGCCATGAAGATCCTGGATCCCGAGAAGACCACCATTGTGCACAACGGTGACTGGATCCTTTCGATGGACCTGGCCGGCCTGCTGCAGGTGTGCTCCAAGTTCACCGTCGCCCGCATCCTTGAGCGCGACGACTTTACCAAGCGCTACCAGTCTCAGACGCCGATCGCCCTGCACGAGTTCCTGTACCCCGTGATGCAGGCCTTTGACTCCGTGCAGATCAAGGCCGACGTCGAGATGGGCGGCACCGACCAGCTCTTCAACCTGCTCGCCGGCCGCGAGCTCATGGAGAAGATGGGCATGGAGCCGCAGATCGCGCTCACCATGCCGCTGCTCGAGGGCACCGACGGCGTGCGCAAGATGTCCAAGTCATACGGCAACTACATCGGCCTGACCGACGCTCCCAAGGATATGTTCGGCAAGACCATGTCCATCCCCGACGAGATGATCGGCAAGTACTATCGTCTGGCCAGCTCGCTCACCCCGGCCGAGGTCGACAAGATCGACGCCGCCCTGGCCGATGGTTCTGCCGACCCCTACGAGCTCAAGCGCGCTCTGGGCCGTGACCTGTGCGACACCTACCACGGCGCCGGCGCCGGAGACGAGGCTCAGGCCGAGTTCGACCGCGTGTTCAAGGAGGGCCAGCTTGCCGACTTCCCCGAGAAGCATGTCGAGCTGACCGTCAACGACGAGGGCCAGATCTACCTCGCCGGCCTGCTCAAGGACTTGGGCCTTTCGGCGAGCGCCGGCCAGGCTCGTCGCGATATCGACGGCGGTGGCGTCAAGATCAACGGCAAGGCCGTGGCTCCCAAGAGTTACAACATCGACCCCGGCGCCCTCAAGCTGGGCGACACCCTCTCCGTGGGCAAGCGCAAGGGCTTTAAGTTGGTCTAGCAAGTAGGTCAACCTAACATGTGCAATAGGGCCGCAGCCGGAACGATTCCGGCTGCGGCCCTTTTTTGGCATTTGGGGACGTTCCTTTTGTGCCGGCACTTTGGGACACTCCTTGCCATTGGTGCAAAGTAACCTGCCCCCATTGCGCTGAGCGGCGTGTGCCGTTAAGCGGAGGGGCGTATTGTTGGCCCATCGTTTGGGCATACAATGGCTATTAGCTTGCTGCGGTGAAGGCCCGTCCGCTCCGCAGCTTTTTTCTACGGTTAAAGGAGTATGTATGTCCGTTGAGGTCATGAGGTCTGTGATCGATGCTGCCGGGGGGCGCGTGCCCGTCGACACGCTGTTTACCAATGCGCAGATTGTCGACGTGTATGGCCAGCGTGTGGCGCCCGGTAGCGTTGCCGTCAAGGACGGTGTGATCGTCGGCGTGCTCTACGATGGTCGCGACGATGCCGCTGGCGCCTATGAGGCAACTGAGGTCATCGACTGCCAGGGTCGCTATCTCGGTCCCGGTTTTATTGACGGGCATCTGCATATCGAGTCTTCGAACATCCGTCCCGCCGAGTATGCTCGCATGGCCGCGACGCGCGGTACTACCACCGCCATTGCCGACAGCCACGAGATTGCCAATGTTGCCGGTCTCGACGGCTTGCGCTTTATGATTGAGGACGGCCGCCGCGCACCCATCTCCATCAAGTACATGATGCCTTCGTGCGTGCCCGCGCTGCCCGACGAGCAGGCCGGCGCCGTTATTTCGGCTGCCGATATGCAGGCGTTTTTTGCCGAGCATCCGGGCGATGTCTTTGGTCTGGGCGAAATGATGAACCTGCCGGGCGTCTTTATGGCCGATCCCGAGACCTGCGCTCGCATTGACGCTGCCAATCAGACGCCGTCCAAACAGGTCGACGGCCATGCTCCGCTTGTTGCCGGCAAGGATCTCAACGCCTATGCCGCAGCGGGTATTATCGCCGACCACGAGTCGACGATTCCCGAGGAAGCGCTCGACAAGCTATCCCGCGGCATGTATGTCATGCTGCGCGAGGGCACCTGCAGCCGTGACCTTGCCAACCTGTCGCCTATGCTGCTGGAAAACCCCGCCCGTGCTCGCCGTTGCTGCTTTGCGACCGACGACCGCGCTCCCTCCGACGCGCTTTCGACCGGCATGATCGACAACGCCTGCCGCGTGGCCATCGAGGCCGGCATCGACCCGGTGGTCGCCATCTCCATGGCGTCTCTTTCCACGGCCGAGGCCTTTGGCCTGGACCACGGCTGTCGTGACCCGCATGAGCTCCGCGGCGCGATCGCTCCGGGCAAGCGCGCCGACCTGCTGGTGCTCGATGACCTGACCTTTGCCACGGCCCCGCATCGCGTGTATGCCGCCGGTGCGCTCGTGGCACAGGACGGCGCCTTTGTGGGCGAGGTTGCGCCCGAGACCGCTGAGGTCGCAGCGCTTGCCGATGAGCTGCGTGCTTCCGTTAAGCTGCCGAAGCTTTCGCTTGACGTGTTCGATTATGCCTTTAAGCCGGGCGAGGCGGTTATTGATGTGATCCCTGGTATGGCTATCACGGGCATGGTTCGTCCCGAGACTGACGAGGACTTGCGTCGCATTATGCTTATCGAGCGCCATGGCCGCGGCGTGTCGCTGCAGGCCGAGGGCGTCGACGGCGACGGTCCCGCCGGCATGGGGCTCGTCGGCAAGCATATCGGTCGCGGCTGGGTGCGCGGCTTCACCATCACGGGCGGTGCCATTGCCTCCACGATCGGCCACGACTCGCACAACGTGTGCGTGGTGGGCGACAATGCGGCGGATATGATGGCTGCCGTTGAGGCCGTGGGCCAGGGCGGCCACGTGCTGGTGCGCAACGGCGAGGTCGTGGCGCGCATTCCGCTGGCGCTCGGTGGCCTTATGAGCGAGGGCACGGCCGAGGATGTTGCCACGCAGCACGACGACTTTATGGTCAAGGCGCGCGCCATGGGTATTGAGCCGCCGCTCGACCCCATCATGGGCATCATCTTCCTGCCCCTGCCGGTCATCCCGACGCTCCGCATCCGCCCCGAGGGCATGTTCGACGTCACAACCTTCACCTACGCCGACTAGTCATCGGGGACACTCTTTGGCGAGCTGCCTGACGCCGCGACCGTAGGACCTCTGGCATGTGTGAGCTATTTGCCAGGTCCTTGTAACGTTTACGCCCGCGGAGTCTTATTTGAGCTCCCTTTGGGTACGTTGGAATCGGATACGCGTCTGATTCCAACAAGCCCGAAGGGAGCTTTTCTATGTTTAAACTGATTGCATCCGATATGGACGGCACACTGCTTGACGAAAACGGCCAGGTGCCTCCCGAGACCTATGAACTGATTCTGGCGCTACACGAGCATGGCGTGCATTTCGCCGCATCGTCAGGTCGTCGCTACGATCGCCTGTGCGAGTTCTTTGCGCCCGTTCGCGACAAGATGGACTTTGTCGCCGCTAACGGCGCCCAAGTCTACGCCGGCGGTAAGATGGTAGACCGTGAGGTGTATTCCCACCTGGCGATTCGAAGGCTCGCCCAAGCCGTCAGGACGTTTCCCAATCTGCATCTTGCGCTCTTTGACCGAACCAAGTCCTTCCTGCTCGATGACGAGTGCAAGTTCGTGCGTGAGGTCGATAAGGACCTTCCCAATGCCGAGCGCATTTGGGAGCTGCCCGATCCCAGCGTAAATATCATCAAAGCGAGTATCTTTTGCGACGACAGTGCGGTTATGGACAGTGCGTACGTGCTACAGCGCGAACTTGGTCAGCTCTTTACTTTTGCGCCTTCGGGCAACGCGTGGATCGATGCCATGCAGCCTGGTGTGTCGAAGGCCTCGGGTATCGCGCAGCTCGCGGAGCATTACGGCATTGGACGCGACGAGGTCATGGCGTTTGGCGACTCGATGAACGACTACGAGATCATTCGCTTTGTCGGCACGGGCTGCGCGATGGAAAATGCGCGCCCCGCGCTCAAGGCGGTGGCCGATCGCGTCGTAGGCTGCAACCGCGACCACGCCGTTCAGCATGAGCTCCGTCGCGTGCTAGAGGGCCTCGCTTAATCCGGCAGCTGGGGACGTTCCCGTTCTGCCGGCAGTGGGGGACAGTCCTTGCAGCTTTTCACGAAGAGTGTCCCCAACGACTAGTCATTCAAGAACGTCCCCAATGACTGGCCAGTGGCTAGGCGAGGGCGGCCATGATGGCGCGGGCGACGCCGTCGTGGTCGTTGTCGAACTCGGTGATGGCGTCGGCGGCGTCGCGGTCTTCGGGCTCGCCGTTGATCATGGCTATGCCGTGGCCTGCTGCCTGCAGCATGGGAATGTCGTTGATGTTGTCGCCGAAGCCCCAGGCGTCGGCGAGACGCTCGCCCAGGTGCTCGCATAGCCATGTGAGGGCCGTTCCCTTGGTGGCGCCCTCGCCCATGACCTCGATATTCATGGCGTACGAACGCGTGACCTCAATGCCTCCGAGCGTGTCGAGCTCCGCCGCGATGGCGTCGCGATCGGCCGGGTCGTGCCAGTACATGGCGATGCGTTCGAGTGTCTCGACCTCGTCGATCTTACTGTCGATATCCATGTCGATCGGTGTTCGTGTGCGCTTGAGCGAAGCCGCGATGTGGGGGTCGCCGCCGCAGAACTCGTCTAGGCGCTCATAGAGCGAGCGGGGGAGGAAGCACTGGCCGTCGGCGAAGATATCGAAGGTCACATCGTGGCCGGCGGCGATGCGATGGATGCGATGGGCGATGCCACGGTCGAGCGGTCGGCTCAAGATACGTTTGGCGCGTGAGGCATCGGTAGGCGCATCTTCGTCGAGCTGCCAGACGCTGGCACCATTGGCACAGACCGCGTAGTGCACGGCAGGATGGGCGAGGATAGGCTCAAAGATGCCCGACAGCGGACGCCCCGTGCACGGTACAAACTCAATGCCGCGACGTGCGAGCTCGTCGAGCATCGCCCAGGTGACGTCGCTCATCTGCTTGTCGCTCGTCAACAGCGTTCCATCCATATCGGAAAACACAATCATTCGATGCAGCCCTTTCTGCTGGCATAAAAAGCGTGGCCGAGGGCGGTGATGCCCTGGCCACGCTCGAGTTCTATAACGGTCCGCGTCCTAGCGGTCGGCGAGCGGCTTGTACTCCAGCGGCTCGATCACCGGACGGTACGCCGGGCGGATGATGCGATGCGCGCAGAAGAGCTCTTCCATGCGGTGCGCCGACCAGCCGGCCATGCGGGCGACGGCGAATAGCGGCGTAAAAAGCGTCTCGGGCACGCCGAGCATCTTGTAGATAAAGCCTGTGTACAGGTCGATGTTGGCGCAGATAGGCTTGGTCATGCCGTGATCGCGCATCACTTGCGGGGCCAGGCGCTCGATGCGCTCGATGAGCGCGAACTCCTCGCCCAGGTCCTTCTTGGCGGCAAGCGTGCGCGCGTATCGGCGGCACACCTCGGCGCGCGGGTCGCTCAGCGTGTAGACGGCGTGGCCCATACCGTAGATGAGACCCGTGCCGTCGAAGGCCTGCTTGTCGAGGATCTTGCCCAGGTAGGCTGCGACCTCGTCCTCGTCCTCCCAATTGGAGACATGCGCACGGATGTCCTCGTGCATGGACACGACCTTGGCGTTGGCGCCGCCGTGGCGCGGACCCTTGAGCGAGCCGATGGCCGCGGCGTAGGCGGAATACGGGTCGGTGGCCGAGGAGGACAGCACGCGGCAGGCAAACGTGGAGTTGTTGCCGCCGCCGTGCTCGGCATGCAGCATGAGCATCACGTCGAGCAGCATCGCCTCATCGCGGGTGAACGCCATGCCGCCGCGCAGGACCTGCAGAATGGTCTCGGCGGTGGAGAGGCCGGGCGTGGGGTGCGGCACGTGAACCTCGGAGCCGCGAAGCTTGGCGATCGAGGCCATGTGGGCGAAGGCGGCGATGCGCGGGAGACGCGCGAGCATGGAAATGGCGACGTCGATTTCGTGCTCGGGCGTGATCACGTCTGGTTCGGCATCGAAGGCGTAGAGCAGCAGCACGGCGCGCTGGAGCACGTTCATGATGCTCGACGACACCGTGGTCATAGGGAACTCTTTGACGTATTCGTCGCTCAGATGTCTAAAGGCGCCCAGGCGCTCGCAAAAGCCGTCGAGCTCTTCCTTGTTGGGCAGCGAACCCGTGATAAGCAGATAGGCGACTTCCTCGTAGCCGTAGCGATTCTCGGCCTGGGCATTGTTGACCAGATCCTCGATGCTGTAGCCGCGAAGCGTGAGCTTGCCCTGATCGGGCACGACCTTTCCGTCGACCTTGTTGTAGCCGTGCACGTCCGAGATGCGAGTGAGGCCCGCGACCACGCCCGAGCCGTCGGCATTGCGCAGGCCGCGCTTGACATTGTGCTTAACAAATAGGCCCTCGTCATAAGGGTCAGTCGGCAGGCCATAGTAGAGATTTTCGCTTTCGGGCGAAATCTGGCGGCTCGCTTCGTAATCCAAGACCAGGCGGCTCAGGTGGTCGTCGAAGCGGTAATAGATTTTCTTGGCGTCGTAGGCCATGCGCGCTCCTCTCCGGGCCGCATCGGGGTGACTTGCATGGGCATGCGCGCGTCAGGCTATCCCCAGCGGCTTGCTCGCTACAGGCGGTACATAAAGTTGAAGACGTCCTCGCGCTGGATGGACACGTTGACGCCCGAAAGCTCGCCGGCCTCGGCCAGCGCCTTCTGCAGCTCGGCGAAGTCGAGCTTGGACTCGGCGGTATCGGCCAGCATGGTCATGGTGAAGATGTCCTCGATAATGGACTGCGTGATGTCGCGGATGTCGACGTTGGCCTCGCCTAGGACACGGGTGACGCCGGCGACGATGCCGGGGCGGTTCTTGCCAAGGACGGTGATGACGATACGGGAGGACGAGATCTCGGCCATGGGAAACCCTTTCGCGTGATTGCGGCGCGCGCGGGGCGCTCCGCTACGGTACAGTGTTCATCATTGTACCTGTCTGGCGCAAAAAAGGCGCGCTCGCTGCGGCGTTACATGCCTGCAACATGAGCGTAAGGGGGAAGGCCGTACGGGGAAGAGCCGTCTGGCGCGTGTCCGGCTCGTGTTGGGTTGATTTCCGATCTCAGCCGAACACATTGAGCGGACAGGCCGTTCCCGCAGTCAGCCGAACGCCTCCGACGGCTGATTCCGAACTGGAAGCGGAGGGCATCCCCGCCCTTCGGTAGGGGATACCGCTCCGCGGCGCATGCCGCGGGCGGCGCCCCTATCGGACCACCGTGACCTCAGTTGGGATGGGCCCAGCACTGCCGCGTACTCGGTGAGCTAGAGCCAACTGTTCATCTTCACGTCGCGTATGGCGATATTTCGGTCGTCCGGCTCGGTGATGCCGTAGCCGAACGCCTGGAGCGTCTCGATGGACTCCTGGATCCTCTGTTGGAACATGGGACCCGGATCGACCCTCGGCCCGAGGTGCCCGCGCCAAAGGCACGGCGTGGCGCGCAGCATGTTATGGATTTTGGAGATGGGCTCGATGTCGGCGTAGACGTTGAGCGTCGCCATGGCGTCCTTGTGGCCGAGGATCGATTGGAACGCCTTGATATCGCCGCCTTGGCGGATCCACTGCGTTGCGAACGTGTGGCGAAGGCCGTGGAACGTGATCAGCTCGTCGTTGGTGCCCATGAGGCCGTTGGTCTCCGAGAACGTCTTGAACGCCCTGCGGATATAGCTTGTCGTCGCGAAGGTCGCGCCCGGCTCCGACAGGATGTAGCAGTCCCCGATCTCGACCGCCCCGGTAAGGCCGCGCAAGCGCAGCTTTCCGCAGTCGATCTCGTGGGTCTCCTTCAGGAAGGGGAGTAGGCCGACCGGGTCGATGGGGATACCCCTGGCGTCATGGGTCTTGGTGTCCTTGATGAACGAACCCATTCCCTTCGCGTACGCCACCGAGTGTCTGATCGAGATCAGGCCCGTCTCGAAATCCACATCGCACCACCGAAGGCCGCAGACCTCGCCGATTCGCATCCCCGTGTGCAGGGCGAGTACGACCGCCCTCTAATCCTCGGCGGACCAATCGAGTCCGAACTCCTTTCGGGCATCCTCTTCGCTCATGACTTCGAGAAGGTCTCCGGGTTGGCAACGAAGGGCGAGGCATAGCTGCTCGAGTGTGTTGAAGCGAATGCCGCGAATATGCCCTTTTTTAATACGGGACAGGTTCACGGGCGTGGTTCCAATCCTTTCGGCAAGTTCGTTCGAGGAAATCTTTCGCTCGGCCATGATCTTGTCGAGGCGAACAATTACGGGCATGGCGTTTCCTTACGCAATCTCGTCGGAGTCGAGGTACAGCTCTCGGGCGTACAAGAAGAGCTGGGAAAGCATGAACAGGACGATGCCGAGAACCAGAGAGGTCCAATCGAATGATGAAGCGATCTCTTGGGCGCCGACGGCCCCCTCGCCGCCAAACATCGAAACGGAGGTTTTGAGTGAGCCGGCGTAGAGGCTGGTGGCAGCTTGAACAACGAAGAGAATGCCGAGCACCTTCAAGCATGTCGCAGACCCTTTCTTGAAGGGGTCTGCGCTCTTGATCGTCCACACGAGAACGGCGCTGAGGATGGTCGTAGCGATACCGATGACGGCAGGGACCAATGTCGAGATCGCAAGGGCTGGATACGCGGGGGAGTCTGCAATTACAGGGTTGTCGAGCACTTCGATTGCTGGCTTTAAGGAGAACGCCACTTGTGCGATGGCGGTGGCGCAAAGGGTCGCAGAGGCTATCGCACATGCGATGCGGAGGGAATGAAGCCGGGGAGTGCGATTGTCGGAACTCATAATAACCTCCGAAGAATTTAAAAAACTCAGGTTACTTTTTAACAGTTTATGTTAAATTGACTTTGCCGGCAAGTAATAAGGGCCGAGCATTTTGTTCGGCCCCTCTGTTCCGACTGGATGAGGTTAAGGTTGGCGATGAATATGCTCAAAATCTCGAAGGCGATCTTTAGGTCGCTTCTCTCCTCCAGGTCGCTCTGTGTTGTCGTTGTTGCGTTGATGGTTCTTTGTGCTCTGCCCGTCTTCAGGAGCGCGGCTGGCATCGACGGACGGGTCGAATACCTCGAGTCGGGAATAACCCGTGTTGAGCAGGAATTGTCAGCATCCTATGCGGATGCGCTTGTGAATGCGGGGGAGGACGGTGTCTATACCTCTTCATCAAGCATGCCCGCGCTTCTGTACCCTCTTGCCGCGGGACGTCTTATCTTGGCACCGCTCTCTCCCCTACTTCCGTTTCTGCAGATATCGGATGGAGAGTACACCTATTATGACGGATCGAAGGAGTACTTGCTATGGGTCGCAACGGCCGTTGCCGTCTCGTTCCTTGCCGCGCGTCTTAACAAACGTGAAAAGCTCATCATCCAGGCACCGATGGGCGAGCTGGGTAGACTTGTTGCATCGAGCGTATGGGCGAGTGTTTTTGCAATGCTTGCCGTCCTCGCCATCAATCTTCCAGGGATAATCGCCGCGCTTGTGAAGAATGGCCCGGGCTCGCCGTTCTATCCGATAGGCTACATTCAATATGCGACTCCGGTTATCAAACCGGCTTGGCTGGTGTTCGCGCAGACGGCCATCTTGCAATTCTTGGTGGCAGCGTTCATCTCGCTTGTCGTTCACCTTGCCGTGAAGATTGCCAATAACCCTACGCTTGGAATCGTGTTCGTATGTGCCCTGATGGGGGTGACGATGGTTCCCGGGTATTACGGAAGATCCATCGCTTTACGTGAGTTCGCCCTGTTGAATCCCCTTACGTATGCGAACACTGAGTTGACCGTCGGCGCCTATAGCCCGTACCCGACAACGCAGATAGTGAATCTGCCTGGACTTTGCTTCGAGCGTGGCGCGATTGCCCTCGTATGCGCAATCGGGATCGAGGTGCTGGCAATTAGCCTGCTTTGCGTTGCTGGAAAGAGCGGCTGCGCGTGCCCGATATCCCCGATTTGTCTTGAGAGAGGTTCCTTCACTGCATCGAGAACGGCAACTCGTTCGAGCGCTTGTGCCTCCGCCGTTGCATACGTAAGAACGATGGGGAAACTGCTCCTGCGTTCTCCTACCCTCGCCGTATGCGCGATTGCAATGTCGACGACGATGCTGGCCCCGGCTCTGGTCGAGATGTTTCCTGACGTTGATAACGTTTCCGCTGTTCGGTATAGGGATGGGGAGCTCCGTTCAATAGATCGGTATCTAGAGCAGAACGCTGCGAATATGGACGTCGAGGGCAAAGCGGCCCTGGAAGACATGCGGGATGCTCTTTCGGGTTTCGTGTACGCGCCTATGCCTGCGGAGGGGTTTCGAAGCCTTGCGACGTACGAGCGCGCTCGAGGTGAGCTGGGCGCGGCAGATGCGACTCTCCTGCAATCGATCGGAATCGAGCCGGAGACTCCTTCTCGTGCGGAGGCGCGCGCCCTTCTGCTTGAGTCGATCGCGAGCTTGCCGGACCCCAAGGTTTACGAGTTAAGTACGAAGATGCCCCCATTAATCCTCCTTTCGTATCTCCAGGCAGCGCTTCCCTCCTTATTTTTGCTGTTGCCCGTGGTTGTCACATCGCTCGCGTGCACCCACCTGCAGTGTCGTTCCCTTCTGGTTCTCCAGATCCCCGCAACAGCGCATGTGCGTTTTCTGACGGCTGTTGCGCTGGCTCTCCTGCTTGGCTTGGTGCTGCTTTTGGTGTCGATGGTTCCCGCTGTCGTTGTGTCCGTGATTAAGAACGGTGCGGGTGGATCGGAGTATCCCGTCGCTCTCATTCGGGCGGGAGCTTCGACAACGTCCATGGTGGGGGAGGCGGTGTTGTGCAGTATTCCGTTGCTGGTCATGGGATACGGCGTGATTTCCGTCGTCGCTGCGTTGACAGCAGCGATTAGCCGCAACCCCGTTGTCACCGGAATGGTTTGCGCGGTTCTCTTGGTGTTGGGTTCGTTGAGCGCTCATGTTGAAAGCGTGGACATGGGCGTCGCGCTGCTGGCTCCATTCGCCTCGTTTGATCCCGCTTCCCAGGTGGGGACGATTGGGTTCCTTGGGCGCGGGACGAACGCGATGCCTTTTGGAGAGGTCGTCGGCGCATCGGGCGCTCTGCTGGTGGTCTTGGGCGCCGTATCTCCGTTGATGGTGCGCCTGAGTGTTCCAAAGATCGAAAGGGGATGATCTCGATGATTGACCTTCAAACGCTGACGATCTCTTATGGAAAGAAGGTGCTCGTAGATTCGGTGAACGCTGAGTTTGCCCCGGGTACGGTCTACGGTCTCGTCGCTCCGAACGGGCATGGAAAGACGACGTTGCTGCGTGCGATGGCAGGTTTGCCGGGTCCTCGCGTGGACGGGAGCATCGTTCTGGATGAGGTGCAGGGTACGGGTGCGAGAGAGGTCCGTTCTATGATCTTCTATGCACCTGGTGAGGGGACGCTGCTGTATCCCGAATTGCGTGCGGAAGATCACCTCAAGATGGTTTGCGATATGTGGCCGCATGCTCGCGATATCGAAGAGATAGTGGAACAAACGCAGATAGGCGAGTTCGCGAAGATGAGGATCCGCACTCTGAGCCAGGGCATGAAGCAGCAGCTTACCCTGGCGATTGCGTATGCGACGGGCGCGCGGTACCTTCTATTAGATGAGCCCATGAACGCGCTCGACCCCAGCAGGGTGGACTTGCATTCCGAGATTCTCAGGAAGCTGGCCGATTCTGGTACGTGCATCATCATGTCATCCCACATCTTGGATTCGGTCGATAGGCTGTGCGATGAGATTCTGTTTTTGAAGGATGGGAGGCTCATTAGAAGCATTCCGCAAGATGATGCTGCGCCGAAGTCTCCTGGATCCCATTTCGCAAAGCCTGCCGGACGCGCCGAGGGTGCGCTAAGCACGTATCGGCGACTCTACGAAAAGGGCGGGTAGAAATGCAAGTTAAAAATCTATGTGGCCAATGTGATACCGTTGAACCCGCATATCGATACCGCTCAGCCATTCGCCTCGCCCCCGTCGCACGTATCTTCATCCGGTCTGTTACTTTTAATCTAACAATTCTTTGAGGAACGTAGGTGCTTCTAAATGTACTGTCGACTTCTTCTCAAACTAATCCTAAGAGACAAGGCCGTATGGATTTGTACGCTCGTTCTCGCTGCAGCCTTCTCCATCCCCATTGCGTTCAATTCACCCATCTACGGGCCCTTCTTTATGAAACAGGGCATGCAGAGCTTTGTCGACGCATTCAATACGCGCGCGCCCCAGGCCAGCGGCACAGACCTATCGCCAGAGCAGCAAAATGACGCGGAGCTTGCAAGATACGCGAACGCCGCCCTCGCCGCCCAAACCGACGCCGCCTTTCTCGATTCTGCCGAGAGCTACTACGCGCTCATGGACGAAGGCTTCCAATCCGGGTCCATCGTGGGAGACCGAGAGACCAATGACGCAGACCTCGCGTATTGCCGTGCCCTGAGCAGCTCCGGCATCACGGATATCCCGGCCTCCGCAAGCGACCTGCCATTCCTTTCCTTCCTGCCTTACGCCATTGCCACGGCGCCGTCCTTCCTTCCCTTCATCCCCTTCCTTCTCTCGTCGATACTCGTGCTCGGCGCCACAAGGCCCGGGACCCTGACGGCAAAGGCGCCCGTGCCCAAATTCCGGCGCCTTATCCAAACCGTGTTTTCGATAATTGGCGCGGGGACCGCGATGCTCCTCGCCGGCCTTGCGCCCGGGGGTATTTACGCCTTGGCCCTAAACGGCTTCGGGCAGATCGGGTACCCGATCGCCTTCTTCCATGACGGCGCGCTCACTACCACGACCGCGGGAAACGTCTTCACGACCATACTTCTCGCGCTGCTCGCGGGTGGAACCTTGATATCCGTTTGTTCCGTCGTCCTATCGACCGCAACGAGACGCGTCTTCGCGGGCCCCCTTGCCTCCGCGTTGCTTGTCGCGGCCCCGGCATTCCCGTTATTGTCCGATTCGGCACTAGGGCATAACGCCGCGCTCAATCTCCTGCCGCTGGCCGTGTTCTCGCCTATCGAGGCAACGGGTTACGTGGGATGCTTCCCGACGGAATTCATTGGCTCCGGTTCAGGCAGCTCATCGATGCTTGCCGTGGCCCTGGCATACGTCGCGGTCTTTTTTGCGGTCGGCGCCGTTGCGGCACGTTCCCCCAAACAGCCTGGACCCGCGAAAAAGCACCATGGGCTCGAGCTCCTGGACGCGAGCGTGGGATACGGGAGCACGACGATACTTTCAATCGGGTCGCTTTTCCTGAGCCCGGGAACGGCGGCGGGCCTCGTTGCTCCCAACGGCTCGGGGAAAACCACCCTTCTTGAAGCGCTGTCGGGCCAATTTCCCACCCGCATCCGCTCGGGAAGCCTGGCGGCAGACGGAATCTGCCAACGCCGATCAGCCGAATTCGCAGAACTCGTCTACCTGAGCTCTTCAGGCGGCACGGATCTCTATCCCACGCTATCGGCCATCGAGCACCTTGCTTTCGTTAGGGAGGCGTGGAAATCGGCCGCCGACATCGACTCGCTCTGCGACTCCCTCGGAATCTCCCCATATCTCGACAAGCCGACCCGTAAACTCTCGACAGGAATGAAGCAGCAGGTAAAGCTTGCCATGGCGATATCGACCGGTTGCCCGTACCTCATCCTCGATGAACCGCTGAACGGCCTCGATCCGGGAAAGCGGAAAACCTCCTGCGACGCGATGCGCAGCGAGGTGGCGCGGGGACGAAGCGTGCTCATTTCAAGCCATCTGCTCGACGACCTGGCAGACCTTACCAACTCGTTCTACTTCATCGAGGCCGGCACGCTCGTGGAAAAGATCAAGTCGTCCTCGCAGACGCTCAAGCAGGAATACCTCGATACATACGAGGGAGGCGAATGACATGAAACTATTTGAACAGCTGAAGTCCAATGCGTCGCGCATGGCTGTCTACGCCATCCTCGTGGCAACGGCTTTATGCGGAATCGCGGCACCCGTCTATGCGCTCAACGGGGAGAAAGACGATGTCGAACCCGCGTACATGGCTTCGACGGTTAAAGACCGGTACAAAGCCTTCTCTGGAGACGCGTTTTACGTAGCAGAGTACGACACGACCTACCGTGAGCTTCGCTACAACAAGAGATACGAATATCTAGGCGCAAAAGTAATCAGCTATACATCGGGTTGGTACGGCCCCAACTATGGACACATAACCCAGTTCAAGTGTAACTACCGTGTGTACAACTAAAGCAACCCGGCCGGGACGAGGGGTGACGCAAAAGCGTCGCCCCTCGTTTTTAACCATGTCAACTGAACCTAGTTCAGTTTGGTTGATTTCCGATCTCAGCCGAACACATTGAGCGGAAAGGCCGTTCCCGCAGTCAGTCGAACGTCCCCGGGGCCCTTCTCAGGCCCCGGGGACGGCATTTTCCCAGTTGAAGGAACGGTGGAGATATGTTTCGATGGGTCAGATTCGTGTCGTTCCGAAAAGACCGTGAACCTTTTGTGGGACACGCGGCGCCGTGGTACCATAGCCGAGTTTGTTGTCTTGGTCGGAAACCAAGACGCCTTATGCGCTGATCGGTAACCAGCGCCTGACCAATAAGGAGTCCTACCATGAAGCAGGGTATCCATCCCCAGTATGTCGAGTGCACGGTGACGTGCTCCTGCGGCAACACCTTCAAGACGCACGCTACCGTGTCCGAGATGAAGGTCGAGCTTTGCAACGAGTGCCACCCGTTCTACACCGGCCAGCAGAAGTTCGTCGACACCGGTGGACGCGTCCAGCGCTTCGCCGACAAGTTCGGTGGCGCCGCTGCCGCCCAGCTCAAGAAGGCTGAGGAGGCCAAGGCTGCCAAGGCCGCCAAGGCTGCTGAGGCCGAGGCTGCTCGCAAGGCCGCCGCTGAGGCTAAGGCTGCCGAGAAGGCTAAGCGTGCCGCTAAGTTCGCCGAGGAGGCTGCCAAGCAGGCCGCCGAGGCTCCCGCAGAGGCTCCCGTCGAGGAGGCCGCTGCCGAGGCCGAGACCACCGAGGCCGCTGAGTAAATAGCTCGCCGCGGAATCGCTCGCATTCATGGCATAAGGGCCGTGCATCCGTTTGGGTGCGCGGCCCTTTTCTTTTTATTGGTGCAGGCTAACCCGTTCCCATTGCACCAGATTGGTGCGAAGGGGACGGGTTGGTTTGCACCAAATGGCAGAGTGACGGCGTTTTCCCAGATAAAACCTGCCAAAATAAACCAGTCCCTTTTTGGCAGGTCGGTCGGGTCGTAGTTATTACGTGGCGGCCGAGGTCGACCGTATAGGCCGCGTCCTGTTTGGCTAAAGTACATTTATCTGTGTTTAACTCGCCCGAGGCTGCATGGCGTGGGCGATGGCCAAAAAGGAAAACCACATGGGATTCATGTCAAAGCTGCTGTCCTTTGGATCCGATAAGGACCTTAAGCGCTACTACAAGATCGTCGACCAGATCAACGGTCTTGAGCCCCAGTTTGAGAAGATGACCGAGGAGGAACTCCGCGCCCAGACCGATAAGTTCCGTGAGCGTTACGCCAACGGCGAGTCGCTCGACGACATGCTCCCCGAGGCTTTTGCCACCGTGCGTGAGGCTTCCAAGCGCATCACGGGCATGCGTCACTTTGACGTACAGCTCATCGGCGCCATGGCGCTTCATGAGGGGCATATCGCCGAGATGAAGACCGGCGAAGGCAAGACCCTGGTCTCCACGCTGGCCGGCTACCTCAACGCTATTGCCGGCAAGGGTGTACATGTCGTTACCGTCAACGATTACCTGGCCAAGCGCGACTCCGAGTGGATGGGCCGCATCTACAAGTACCTGGGAATGACCGTCGGTCTGCTCCAGAACAACATGCCGCTCGAGCTCAAGCGTCCGGCCTACCAGGCAGACGTCACCTACGGCACCAACTCCGAGTTCGGTTTCGACTACCTGCGCGACAACATGGTCACCCGTCCCGAGCAGCGCGTGCAGCGCGGTCACAACTACGCCATCGTCGACGAGGTCGACTCCATCCTGATCGATGAGGCCAGGACGCCGCTCATTATCTCGGGCGCCGGCACTAAGTCCGCCAGCACCTACAAGGACTTCGCGCGCGCCGTGCGTGGCCTTGAGCGCGGCGAGGACGTGTCGCACGACATGCTCACCGCCACCGAGGACGTGGAGCCCACGGGCGACTATGTCATGGACGAGGCCAAGCACACCATTGCCGCCACCGAGCGCGGTCTTAAGAAGATCGAGCGCCGCTTGGGTATCGATGACATCTATGCCGATCTCTCCGGCCAGCTGGTCAACCACCTGCAGCAGGCGCTGAAGGCCCAGTACATGTTCCACCGCGACAAGCAGTACGTGGTCACCAACGGCGAGGTCAAGATCGTCGACGAGTTCACCGGCCGCATTATGGAAGGCCGCCGCTACTCCGAGGGTCTGCACCAGGCCATTGAGGCCAAAGAGGGCGTGCTCGTGCGTGAGGAGAACCAGACGCTGGCCACCATTACCTTGCAGAACTACTTCCGTCTGTATGACAAGCTCTCCGGCATGACCGGTACGGCACTCACCGAGGATGCCGAGTTCCGCGAGATCTACAAGCTGCCCGTCGAGGTCATCCCCTCCAACAAGCCCGTGCAACGCGTGGACCACGAGGACCTGGTCTACCGCACCATTCAGGCCAAGTACAACGCCGTTGCCGACGACGTTGAGCGTCGTCACGCCAAGGGCCAACCGGTCCTGGTGGGCACCGTCTCCATCGAGAGCTCCGAGAAGCTGTCCGCCGCCCTTACCAAGCGCGGCATCGCACACGAGGTCCTCAACGCCAAGCACCATGAACGCGAGGCCCACATCGTTGCCCAGGCCGGACGCTACGGCGCCGTGACCATCGCCACCAACATGGCCGGTCGTGGTACCGACATCCTGCTGGGCGGCAACCCCGACGAGCTGGTGCGCGAGCGCCTTGAGTACGAGGGCCTGACCATGGAGGACGTGACGCCCGAGCAGCTCGAGCAGTTTAACGCCGAGGCCAAGGAGACCTGCAAGGCCGAGCGCGAGCGCGTGCTTGCCGCCGGCGGCCTGACCGTTATCGGCACCGAGCGCCATGAGTCCCGTCGTATCGACAACCAGCTGCGCGGCCGTTCCGGTCGTCAGGGCGATCCGGGCGAGACCCAGTTCTACCTGTCGCTCGAGGACGACCTCATGCGCCTGTTCGGCGGCGACAAGATGGACCGCGTCTCCAAGATGATGGTCACGGCCGACATGGGCGACGACATGCCCATCCAGCACAAGATCATCTCCAAGGCCGTCGAGAGCGCCCAGCACAAGGTCGAGAGCATCAACTTCTCCATGCGTAAGAGCGTCCTTGAGTACGACGACGTCATGAACAAGCAGCGCCAGGTCATCTACGCCGAGCGCAATAAGATTCTGGACGGCAAGGACCTGACCGACCACATCACCGAGGTCATGCACGATACCGTCTACCGTTGCGTGCAGGAGTTCTGCACCAAGGACAGTCACGATGGCGAGCGCGACCTGGAGGGCCTGCGCAAGTGGGTTGTGGAGCTCACCGGCCACATCGATACGCCGAAGTTCCCCGACGAGGATTATGAGGCCCTGGCTGCCGATGTCCTGGCTTACGTAGAGAAGTGCTACAACATGAAGGCCGAGCGCTTGGGCGAGGACCTGATGCGCGAGCTCAACACCCAGGTCATGCTGCGCGTCATCGATACCCGCTGGATGAACTACCTGCAGGAGATGGACTACCTCAAGACCGGCATCGGCCTGCGCGGCTTTGGCCAGCGCGACCCGCTGGTCGAGTACAAGACCGAGGCCTACGGCGCGTTCCAGATGCTCGTCGACACCATGTACGAGGATTACCTGCGCACGGTTCTGCGCATCGAGATCAAGGCTGCCCCGCGTGCCGTGGAGCACAAGGAGGAGCCCGCGCTCGAGGGCGCGCGCTTCTCCGGTCCTGCCGAGGTCGATGGTGACAACGGCGGCTCGGTGCTGCGCAAGCAGGCGCAGGTGCAGGCCCGCACGGCTGTCCAGGGTGGTCCGGCTGCCGTCAACAACGGTGGCAAGGTGACCACCTATCGCAAGTCCGAGAGCGACGATCCGTACGTCAACGTGGGCCGCAACGACCCGTGCCCCTGCGGTAGCGGCAAGAAGTTTAAGTACTGCCACGGCAGGAATCGTTAATGGCTGAGGCTTTAGAGGTAACGCCCGCCGAGCTGGACGCGTTTGCGGACCGGCTCGGCGAGGTCGAGTCGTATCTCCACCTGGACGAGAAGCGTACCCGCGTGTTCGAGCTCGAGGCCAAAAGTGTTGCCCCTGGCTTTTGGGATGACGCCGACGCCGCCCGTGCCACCATGGAGGAGATCGCGCGCACCAAGGAAGATATCGCTGCCGTGGACACCGCGCGCGGCGAGCTTTCCGATGCCCGCGCCGCGCTGGAGCTTGCCGAGGAGATGGGGGATGACCCCGACGCCGCCGCCCTTCGCGAGGAGGCTGCAGCCACGGCTGAGCGCCTGGCCCGTGCCATCGATGAGCTTGAGCTTTCGAGCTGGTTTACCGGTGAGTTCGATCACGGCGATGCCATTGTGACCATCAAGCCCGGACAGGGTGGTCTGGAGGCCCAGGACTGGACCTTCATGCTCTTTAAGATGTACATGAAGTACTGCCAGCGTCGCGGCTGGAAGGTCACCATCAACGACTGTCCCGCGGCCGAGGTCATCGGCATTGACCGTGCGACCTTTACCGTCGAGGGCAAGGACGCATTTGGCATGCTGCGCGCCGAGGCCGGCGTCCACCGCTTGGTTCGCATTAGCCCCACCGACGACAAGAAGCGCCGCCAGACCACGTTTGCCGGCGTCGAGGTCATCCCCGTGCTACCCGATGATATCGACATCGAGATCAGTCCCGATGACATCCGCGTGGACGTGTACCACGCGAGCGGCCCGGGCGGTCAGGGCGTCAACACCACCGACTCCGCCGTGCGCGTGACGCATTTTCCCAGCGGCATTGTGGTCACCTGCCAAAACGAGCGCAGCCAGATTCAGAACAAGGCCGCGTGCATGCAGATCCTCAAGGCTCGCCTGTACGAGATTGAGCTCGAGAAGCGCGCCGAGGCGCTCGATGAGATCCGCGGACCCAAGACCACGATTGGTTTTGGCAACCAGATTCGCAGCTACGTGCTCTACCCGTACCAGATGGTCAAGGACTTACGCACGGGCGTGGAGACCAGCAATGTCGAGGCCGTCCTTGACGATGGCGACCTGGACCCGTTTGTTATTGGCTACCATCGCTGGGCTACCGGCAACGCCGATGCAGAAGGCTCGGAGGTCTAAAACATCGGGTGGCTTCA
Source organism: uncultured Collinsella sp. (assembly GCA_902469665.1). Lineage (GTDB taxonomy): Bacteria > Actinomycetota > Coriobacteriia > Coriobacteriales > Coriobacteriaceae > Collinsella. The sequence continues at coordinate 50,930 of CABRDE010000060.1, forward strand.
AGCCGATGCCAAGCCCAACGGTTGGACGGGTTTGTATCCAGAATAAACCCTGCGCAGGGGTGGTTTTTGTCCGGCGAATCGGTAGAATCGAATACAAGAAGAAGTTCAAAGCGCATCCGTTTGGGTGCGCTTTTTTGAGGGAGGCAGCATGGCATATCGTCTGGACATCAAGCGCATTCTTTCGATGAACTTCTTTCACGACCTGCCCCAGATCATGTTGGGGTGTGCCTTGGCCGCCATCGCGACCGACTTGTTTTTGATTCCCAACGGTCTTGCCGCCGGTGGCGTTACGGGCCTTGCCACCATTATCCAGGCGGTCGGCGCGGCGCGCGGCCTATCGCTTCCCGTTGGTATTCAGACGATCGTGATGAACGCCTTGCTGTTGTTGGTCGTTATGCGCGAGGGCGGCATGTTCTACGTGGTGCAGACCGCGACGGGCTTTGTGCTGCTGGGCTTCTTTACCGATCTGTTCGCCCCGTTTGTAGCACCTCTGGCGGATGCGGACCTGATGCTCCCTGCCATGTGGGGCGGCATTATTACGGGCATCGGTTACGGCATGGTGTTGCGCGCCGGCGCCAACACCGGCGGCTCGGACACGATTGGCCAAATCATCTCGCGTAACACCTCGCTGCCGGTGGGCTCGACCGTCATGGCGATCGATGTTGCCGTATGCGCGCTATCGGCTCCGGTCTTTTCAATCGAAAACGCACTGTATGCAGGCCTTTCGATGGTCATTAGCGGCTACGTGATCGATGCCGTGGTCGATGGTGGCAACAAACGCCGTATGGTACTCATCATCTCGGACAAGTTCCCTGATATCGCTGCCGATATCATGTATGGCCTGGGTCGTGGTTGTACCAAGTTTAAGGCGACTGGCATGTATTCGGGTGCCGAGAAGCCGGTGATTATGGTCATCGTGAGCCGTCGAGAGCTCAATACCCTCAAGACGATCGTGCGCGAGCGCGATCCTCACGCCATTGTGACGGTCGCTGACGTTACGGAAGCCTTCGGCGAGGGATTCAAGGACATTAGCGCGTAGGGTCGATCGCGTTCCATCCAAAAGACGTTCACATTGATAAACCGTTTCATCAGCGGTTCTGCCTGCTAAATTGTTCAAATAATGATAAAAACTCTGGTAAAGCCATCAGTTTCCAGCATAATGAATGACGTACGTGCATTGCGGCTGTGTTGGGATTACCTTCGGTGCCGTGCGCATTTTGTCTAATGAGGATGAAAGGAAGGCACAATGAGCGACGAAGAGCTCAAAAAGGTTGCCAACGAGGTAAGGAAGGGCATCGTCACCGGCGTGCACGCTGCCAAGTCCGGCCATCCGGGCGGTTCGCTCGGCGCTGCCGACATCATGACCTATCTGTACTTTGAGGAAATGAACGTCGACCCGGCCGATCCCCGCAAGGCCGATCGCGACCGTTTTGTGCTCTCCAAGGGCCATTGCGCTCCGGGCCTGTACGCCGTGCTCGCCGAGCGTGGGTTCTTCCCCAAGGAGGATCTCGAGACGCTGCGCCATATCGGCAGCCACCTGCAAGGTCATCCCAACATGAACGACACCCCGGGCGTCGATATGTCCACCGGCTCGCTGGGCCAGGGCATCTCCGCCGCCGTGGGCATGGCGGTTGCCGCCAAGCACTGGGGCGATACTTACCGCACGTACGCCCTGCTGGGTGATGGCGAGAGCGAGGAGGGCCAGGTCTGGGAGGCAGCCATGTTTGCCGGCAACCAGCAGCTCGATAACCTCTGCGTGATCGTCGACCACAACGGCCTGCAGATCGACGGCCCCGTCGAGGAGGTCAACGACCCCATGCCGCTCGCCGACAAGTTCCGCGCCTTTAAGTTCCACGTGGTGGAGCTTGCCGACGGCAACGATTTCGATCAGATCCGCGCCGCCTTTGCCGAGGCCCGCGCCACCAAGGGTCAGCCGACCGCCATCATCGCCGAGACCATGAAGGGCAAGGGCGTTTCCTTTATGGAGAACCAGGTTGGTTGGCACGGCAAGGCCCCCAACGATGAACAGTTTGAGCAGGCCATGGCAGAGCTCACGGCCGCCGGAGAGGAGCTCTAGGATGGCAGACGTCAAAAAAATCGCCACGCGCGTAAGCTACGGCGAGGCCCTCGTCGAGCTCGCCAACGAGCACGATGACTTTGTGGTCCTCGACGCCGACCTGGCCGCCGCCACGCAGACCGGCAAGTTCAAGGCCGCCTGCCCCGATCGTTTCTTCGATGTGGGCATTGCCGAGAGCAACCTGATGGGCGTCGCCGCCGGTATCGCGACCACCGGCCGCGTTGCCTTCGCGAGCACCTTTGCCATGTTTGCCGCCGGCCGCGCCTTTGAGCAGGTCCGTAACTCCATCGGCTACCCGCATCTCAACGTTAAGATTGGCGCCACGCACGCCGGTATCTCGGTGGGCGAGGACGGCGCCACACACCAGTGCTGCGAGGATATCGCCCTGATGCGCGTCATCCCCGGCATGACCGTTATCGTTCCTGCCGACGACGTGGAGGCCCGCGCCGTGACGCGCGCCGCCTACGAGTGCGACGGTCCGGTGTACATGCGCTTCGCTCGTTTGGCCTCGCCGGTTATCAACGACCCCGAGACCTACAAGTTCGAGTTGGGTAAGGGCATTGTCATGCGCGAGGGCGCCGATGTGACCATCATTGCCTGCGGCCTGATGGTCGGCGAGGCTCTCGAGGCCGCCGAGCAGCTCGCTGCCGAGGGCATCGACGCCGAGGTCATCAACATGCACACCATCAAGCCCATCGATGCCGACCTGATCGTCAAGAGCGCCACCAAGACCGGTCACGTCGTGACCGTCGAGGAGCACTCTGTGATCGGTGGCCTGGGCAGCGCCGTTGCCGACGTCCTGTGCGAGCAGTGCCCGACGTCGCTCAAGAAGATCGGCGTCAACGACACCTTCGGTGAGTCTGGCCCGGGTGCCGAGCTCTTGCACAAGTATGGCCTGGACGCCGCCAACATCGTGGCGACCACCAAGGAGTTCTTGGCATAAGGCAAGACGGATCTCAAGGACTGCTTCGTCAGAACTATAAAACTGTTTCGCCAGTACTATGGAAACCCGGCAGGGGCGCTCTCTTGGAGAGCGCCCCTGTTTCAGTTGCGGTGAAATAGGGACTGTTTTGCCAGCTTAAAGGCTCAACAGTCCCTATTTCACCGCAACTTATGAAGACGCCCCTCAAGCACGGTCCCATCAGGGAAAAGGGCATATATCGGCAAAGTGCAATTCAGACCCTTCCAACTTTGTATATGCAGCACCCCAAGATAAACGCGGCGGCCCCTTAGTAGCCGCAGGCCGGGCACAGGGTTACCTCCCAAATCTTTCCGCAGGACGGAGGAGCCCCCGCCGCGCGAAGCGCGCAGCGGGGGCTCCGACACGTCCGAGGACGATTTGGAGAGTAACCCTGTGCCCGGCCGACGGGATCTCTAAGCACGCCATGCTTCTTATGTGCAGCAAAGCTAATGCTGCTAAAATACAAAGCGCTCATGTAGTTTAAACGCACGACGATAAGGAGCACCAGTGGGTAACCACTTCCGTACCTCCGGTGCGGGCGATGATGCCCCCAAGACGCAGGCAGGCGTCCAGGGCAGTCGTTTCGCCACTCCGGATTCAGAGGGCCAGCCTGTTGCTCAGGCCCCCGCTCAGCCGGCAGATCAGGCACAGCCGGCATCCGATCCCTTTGCCTACAATCCAACCAGCGATGTCGCGCTTTCCGGTGCGGCGGGTTTTGAGCCCGTTCAGGCCGTGACCGCTCGCGTGGAGCAGCCTCAGGCTGGTGCCGCCACGCCGCAGCCTACCATGGCCGGCATTCCCGACCCCTTGGCCCCTGCGACGCCGGCTCCTCAGCCTGCGCAGTCCGGTCTCTTTGCCGCTATTCCCGACCCCACGCAGCCTGCTGCCCCGGTGGTCGAGAGCGATCAGGCAGCCGAGGTCGCAAGCCTCGATAACGCGCTCAACAACCCCGATTTTACGTCGGTGTTTGCGCCCATCGATCCGCAGGCCAGCCGCAAGAAGATGGCCAAGCAGGCCGGTGTCGAGCCCGTCATCCTTATGGAGCATGTCACCAAGATCTATCCGGCACAGCCCAACAAGCCTGCACTCGACGACATCAACATCGAGATCTATCCGGGCGAGTTCGTCTTCCTGGTCGGTCACTCCGGCTCGGGTAAGACCACGCTGCTGTCGACGCTCAACCGTGACGTCAAGCCGACGAGCGGCCGCATCCTGGTTGCCGGTCAGGACCTCATGAAGATCAAGAACCGCAAGGTTCCGTTCCTGCGCCGCCAGATTGGCGCCGTGTTCCAGGACTTTAAGCTTCTGCCGCAAAAGACCGCCTACGAAAACGTGGCGTTTGCCCTGCAGTGCATCGGCAAGCCCAAGGGCGTCATTCGCAGCCAGGTGCCCGAGGTGCTGCGTCTGGTCGGCCTGGCCGATCAGATGGACTCGCTGCCCGACCAGCTTTCCGGTGGCGAGCAGCAGCGCGTTGCCGTCGCCCGCGCTATGGTCAACCGTCCGCCGCTGCTGATCTGCGACGAGCCGACGGGCAACCTCGACCCGGCGATCTCGCTGGGCATCATGAAGCTGCTCGAGCGTATTAACCGCACCGGCACCACCGTGATCGTCGCCACGCACGACCGCGAGATGGTCGATAGCATGCACCGTCGCGTGATCGCCCTCGAGGGCGGCCACGTTATTCGCGACCAGGAGAGGGGAGGTTACGGCAACTATGGCACCAACTAACGTGGGCTACTCCTTCAAAGAGGCAATCAGCCACTTCTTCCGTAACTGGACTACCTCGCTCGGCGCCGTCATCACGATCTTCCTTTCGCTGTTTATCATCGGCCTGTTCATCATGGGCTCCGCGATGCTGAACTCCGTGATCGGCACCGTCGAGGATCAGGTTGTCATCAACGCGTTCATTAGCGATGACGCCGATCAGGCCGATGTTCAGGCTTTTGAGGCCGAGCTTAAGACATGGAATAACGTCAAGTCCGTGACCTATAAGGACAAGGACGACGCGCTGGCCGAGTATACGAGCAAGATGTCGGGCAACGCCGACGCCACCATGAGCGCACTCGATGGCCAGAACCCGCTGCCGGCTTCCTTCGCTATTGAGATGGACGATCCGTCCAAGGTCGAAAGCACGGCCGAGAAGCTCAAGAAGGATGCCGATTTCCAGAAGATCGCGGATGACGGCGACGTCAACGCGAGCGTGCTGTACGGCCAGGAGGAAGTGAGCCGCCTGTTCCAGGTGACCAACTACATCCGCATCGCCGCCGTGGTGCTCGTTGGCCTTCTGACCTTTATCGCATTCATCTTCATCAACAACACGATTCGCCTGTCCATCACGGCGCGTCGTCGTGAGATTGCGATTATGCGTCTGGTCGGCGCCAGCAACGGCTTCATTCGCGGCCCGTTTATCACCGAGGGCGTGCTGCAGGCCATTTTGGGCTCGCTGCTTTCCATCGGCGTTCTTGAGCTGCTGCGCAATCTGATGATTCCGCGTCTGCAGGAGAGCATCGGCTGGATGTCGTTTGCCCTGCCGATGCAGTACTACCTGGTGACCTATGCTGCGCTGATTCTGGTCGGCGTGATTATCGGTCTCTTTGGTTCTGCCATCGCCATGCGCCGCTACCTGCGCGTGTAGGCATGCCTGGAACTCATCCCTTCCAACGGGTCGTCTCTTATGGGGCGGCCCGTTTTTTGATCCCTAGGGGACGGCAGGAAAGCGAATCATTTGGGTAGACTCTTTGGAGTTCGCAATCGATAGTTAGGAGGCGCCATGGGGCGCAATAACAAGCATAAGCGTGGAGCTCGCAATAAGCGCGGGCCGGTGCGCAGCGAACGCCGTCCGAGCCTGACCGGGCGCGTGCAGCTCCATGAGCACAGTGCCTATGTCATAACCGAGAATGGCGACTACAAGGTCATGGGTCGCGGCAAGCGTGAGATCATGGACGGCGATACCGTTGCCGTGAGCATTAAGAACAGCCCGCACGGTGAGCGGCGCGCCGTGATCGAGGGTGTGGTTGAGCGCGCAGCCATAAGCGTAGTGGGTACGTACCAGACCGCCGGTCCGCTCGGTGTGATTGAGCCGCTCGATTCGCGTTTGAAGGCCGACTTCTTCATTCTGCCCGAGGATACCTCGGCGGATCGTCTGGGCGTTCACCCGGGTGATGCTGTTGTCGCGCGCATTTTGACCTACCCGACGCGCCTGGAATCGGGCACCGTGACGATCGAGCGCCGCATTGGCGGAGATGACGCGCCCGATTTGGGCGTTCAATATGTGATGGCGCGTTACGGCTATACCGATAGCTATCCCGAGGCCGCGCTAGACGAGGCCGAGGGGCTTTCGCTCGATGTGTCCGCGGCGCTTAAGGACCCGCTCCGCCGCGATCTGCGCGACCGCTTTGTCATCACGATCGACCCGGTCGACGCGCGCGACTTTGACGATGCCATTTCGCTGGAGCGCACGCCCGAGGGCGGCTATAAGCTGGGTGTGCATATCGCCGACGTTTCACACTATGTGGCTTGGGACGGGCATATCGATCTTGAGGCTCGCCATCGCACGACATCGGTGTATCTGGCCGATCGCGTGCTTCCCATGCTGCCCAAACGCCTGTCCTGTGACCTGTGCTCGCTTCGCCCTGACGAGGACCGTCTTGCGTTTACCGTTGACATTGAGCTCGATGCGCAGGGTCGCGTGCGGCATTACGATCCGTACCCCAGCGTGATTCGCTCGCGTGTGCGTATGGACTATGACGGCGCCGAGGCGCTGCTGGTGCGTGCCGGTGCGGTTGAGTATTCGGTGCTGGAGGGCGCGGCTGAGGATGTTGCGGCTGCTGAGGCCTCGCGCGAGGAAGCGCTTGAGCGCGGTCTTGCGTGCGAGGAGGTCGCCCGCGGCTACAATGTCGACCTCGGCGATTTCCTTGTCGCCGCCAACGAACTCGCCGAACTTCGCCGTCGTATTCGTCGCGCCCGCGGCTCAGTCGATTTTGACACGGCCGAGATTCGCGCTCTGTTGGATGAGGACGGAGTGCCCGTGCAGATTGTGGCGCGTGAGCGTTCGTGTGCCACGTCGCTTATCGAGGAAGCCATGCTGCTCGCCAACGAGTGCGTTGCAGAGTGGCTGGCAGACCGTGATATCGAGGCCTGCTATCGCGTGCATGAGGATCCGAGCCCCGATAGCCTGCACGGTGCCGCCGTTGCGCTGGCGCAGCTGGGCATCATCGACGATCGCCGTGCTGCCGGTATTGCCCTGGGGAGCCCCGATGAGCTGCAGGCTGCAGTTGATGCTGCCGCCGGTACGGCCAACGCACCGCTCGTCAACACGCTGCTTCTGCGCAGCATGCAGCGCGCGCTGTACAAGCCGCGCAACGAGGGCCACTTTGCGCTCGCCGCGCCGTGCTACTGCCACTTTACGAGTCCCATCCGTCGCTACCCCGATCTGGTGGTGCACCGCGTGCTCAAGCTGCAGTTGGCCTATGAGCAGCTCGGCGGCAAGGACGCCTTGGTCCGTACGCCGCGGCTGATCGGCAAGGGGCGCGAGTCGCTGCCGCGCATTCTGCCGCAGATCTGCCGCGCATGCAGCGATGCCGAGCGCGCGGCAGATGCCGCCAGCCATGCGACGCAAAAGATCAAGATTGCCCAGTACTATGAGGACCGTCTGGGTGAGCGCTATGCCGGAACCGTCTCGTGGGTTAGCAGCATGGGCCTCTTTGTGCGCTTGGACCTAACACAGGTCGAGGGCCTGGTTTCAATTAAGAGCCTGGGCAACGAGTGGTTCGAGTTCGACGAGGACGCGCTTACGCTGACGGGCGCCGACACGGGGACTCGCTATGAACTGGGCCAGCGCGTGATTATCGAGGTCTCGCGCGTCAATACCACGCGTGGGCACTTGGACTTTAAGCTTATCCATTAGCCAAATCCCGACTCATGGTGGGGGAGCGGAGGGCGGCCTTTCGGGACCGCCCTTCGCATTTGAATCGTGGCTACCTTGCCGTCTGCTCGGCCGCCCGCTTACCTGCTATTTGAGAGGTAAAACCTACCAAAATAAACCTGTCCCTTTTGGCAGGTTTACAAGAAAGCGGGGATGAGATGGCGACGGTGTACGGGTATGCGCGGGTGAGTTCGCGCGATCAGAATCTGAATCGGCAGCTGGATGCGCTGGGCGCCTATGGCGTGGGCTCAGCGAATATTTATGCCGACCATGCGAGCGGCAAGGACTTCGATCGACCGCATTATCGCGAGCTGTTGCACGTCCTGGGAGACGGGGACGTGCTGGTGGTGCTTTCTATCGACCGACTTGGCCGTAATTACTCCGAGATTCTTGAGGAATGGCGACGCATTACCAAGGAGCTCGGGGTTGCCATTGTGGTGTTGGACATGCCATTGCTTGACACGCGCGCTAGGGCCAGCGGCGCGCCGGATGTGACCAACACCCTGATTGCCGATATTGTGCTGCAACTGCTGAGCTACGTGGCGCAGGTGGAGCGCGAGAATATCCATCGGCGCCAGGCGGAGGGAATTGCAGCGGCGCGGGCGCGAGGGGTTCGTTTCGGTCGACCTCGCAAGCCGTGCCCTCCTCAGTTTGAGCTGGTGCGCGATAGCTATGAGGCAGGCGATATTACCCGCAGCCAGGCAGCAAAGTGCCTGGGCGTGTGCGTGGGGACGTTCGATCGCTGGATGCGCGAGGCGGGGTAGGGGTTTGCGTCGCTTTGTCGCTTCCTGTTGCGATTCAAATTTTGATACGGTGACGATGCCATTTGGGGCTACACTCGCTGATATTCAAAAAAGGAGGTTGGCCCTTGGCGCGCGTAAAACAAATAATCGGATGGACCGCAATTGTTCTGTTTGTTGCAACGCTGGCGGGCATCTGGGTGCTGACGGAGCAAAATGCGGTGGAGACGTCGTTGCTGAGCGAGTCTACCGCGCGTGTGGTGGAGGGCCAGGCTACGGGCGTTCAGGCTGCCGATGCCACGGGTGAAGCTCAGGCGGAGAACGGAATGACCGGGGGCACCGATTCGGCTGCCTCGAATGTCCGGTCTGGCCGACTTGCTTCCATTCGCATGTGGGTGGGCACGAACGTCCGTCGCGTTGCCCATACCGTAGAGTTTTTCTTCGTCGGATTGTTCGCCTCCGTGGTCGTGGTTTGCTTTTCCAGGCGTCCGTGGAGCGTATGCTCCCGTTGCGTGCCCGTATTGCTCTTTTGCGCCGCCTGCTCCGTTGGCGATCAGGTACATAAGATCTTTGTTCCCGGCAGGCATTTCGACGTTATCGATTTAGGATTCGATGCTGCGGGCTATGTCACCGCCATGCTGTTGGTATTGCTGGCGGCGGCGTTGGTGCGCCATGCGACTCGGCCGATCGGCGCCCATGCGAGGCGCTAGCCGGTAACAAACCCGTTTCTGATAATGCGGCCTCGTTGAATTATTTTGTGTCGCGCGTATTTCCGAGCGGTCGGATTTGAGGGGCGAGCGGTAGAACGCTCGCCCTTTGTGCGCCACGATGCGGCACAATGTACCGCAAAAGCTGTTTGTATCCGGTACGAATCGTTCGTTGGTCTTTAATTCTTCTCAACGGAGGTGTTTGAGATGGCAAACGGATTGCTTTTGCGGCTTCGCGAGCGTGAGCTCAGCGCGAGCCCGGCGGAACGCAATGTCATCGCATATGTAAGCGCTCATCCGCACGAGGTGGTCGGGCTGTCCGTCCGCGGTCTTGCCGATGTCACGTTCTCCTCGCCCTCGAGCATTTTGCGCTTTTGCAAGCGTTTGGGTTTTGCGGGCTACAAGGAGTTCCAGCGCGAACTGATTGCCGAGCTGGCGCTCTTAGGTGACAAGAAAGACGTAGCCCTCGAGGACATCTCCATGGATGACAGCGTCGAACGTATCGTGGGGAAGGTGATGAAAAGCAACGTGCGCACGATCGAGGCGACGGCGCGAACGCTCGATTACACCGTCTTGGAGCGATGCGCGGCCCGTCTTAAGCGGGCACGCGCGGTCAATCTGTTCGGTATTGGTGCCTCACGTTTGGTCGCGCACGACCTGGCGCAAAAGCTCATGCGTGTCGACAAAGAGTGCCATCTGTACGACGACTGGCATGATCAGCTCTTATGTGCCAAGAACATGCATGAGGGCGATATGGCAATCGCCTTTAGCTACTCGGGCTTGACGCAAGAGGTGCTGGACTGCACCGCCGAGGCTCAACGTCACAACTGTCCCGTTGTGGCCGTTACCAAAGTAGATGGATCATCCAAGCTTGCCACCATGGCCGATGCCGTGCTCGGCGTTGCTGCGAGTGAACCCTTGGTCCGCAGCGGTGCCATGGCTTCGCGTATGGCCCAGCTTATGGTTGTCGATGCCCTGTACGCTGCTTACGTTGCCAGCGACTACGAACGGGCGACGCATGTCATTAAGCAAAACTACATCGAGAAACAGGAAAGATGAGGTGAATGAAATGCTCGATTTAACAAAATTCACGACCGAACAGCGTAATCAAAGGTCAATGGACCTCGATACGATGACATCGCTGCAAATCGTCACGACGATGAACGATGAGGATCTTCGTGCCGTCCAGTCGGTCACGAAAGTGTTGCCCCAGGTTGCCACAGCAATCGACTGGGCTGCTGAGGCACTCGAGCGCGGCGGGCGCGTCTTTTACATGGGCGCAGGCACCAGCGGTCGTCTGGGCGTACTCGACGCTTCGGAGTGTCCGCCCACGTTTGGCGTGTCACCCGATCTGATTGTCGGGCTCATTGCCGGAGGCGAGACGGCGTTTATCAAGGCTGTCGAAGGTGCCGAAGACAGCGATGAGCTTGGCGCGAACGACCTGCGAGAGCGTGGACTCTCGGACAAGGATCTTGTCGTTGGCCTGGCGGCAAGCGGCCGTACTCCTTATGTGGTGGGCGGCCTTGCGTACGCCAAGGCAACTGGGTGCAAGACCATTGCAATTGCCTGCAACCAAGGGTCGAAGATCGGGGAGAGCGCAGATCTTGCCATTGAGCCCGTGCCCGGTCCCGAGGTGCTGACCGGCTCAACGAGGCTCAAGGCGGGAACGGTTCAAAAGCTCATTCTCAACATGATTTCGACCGGTGCCATGGTCAAGATCGGCAAGGTATACCAAAACCTGATGGTCGATGTGCAGCAGACGAACGAGAAGTTGGTGGTGCGCGGCCAGAACATCGTGATGGAGGCGACCGGCTGCACGCGCGAGCGCGCCGTTCAGGCGCTTGCAGATGCCGGCGGCCACGTAAAAACCGCTATTGTCTCGGTACTGTTGGACTGCGATGTCGAGCAGGCTACGGTAGCTCTTGAGCGGGCGCGAGGCCATGTCCGTGCTGCGGTGAGTGGCCATGAGAAGAGCAATGCCGACGCCCAATAGGTGCGCGGCGTGAGCTGATATGACATCCAAACGAGATACCCAATACAAGGAGGAGTTATGACAAACAAAGAGCTGGCTCAAAAGCTGCTGGACCTTTTGGGCGGTAAAGACAACGTGCTGGCAAACGCGGCGTGCATGACGCGCCTGCGCGTGACCGTCAAAGACGCGGGCAACGTCGACACGGAGGGCATTAAGGCACTCGACGGCGTGATGGGCCTGGTCGAGGACGACACGATGCAGATCGTGCTGGGTCCGGGCAAGGTGAATAAGGTGCTCGAGGAGTTCTCCAAGCTCACTGGCCTTGCGAAAGGCGTTGCCGATGAGAGCGTGGTTGACGCTGCGGCCACAAACAAGGCCGCGCAGAAGGCCAAGTACGAGTCTAAGCCGGTTCAGGCCTTCCTCAAGAAGATTTCCAATGTCTTCGTCGCCCTGCTTCCCGGCATCATTGCGGCTGGCCTCATCAACGGTATCTGCAACGTCATTAACGTTTCGACGGCAGGCGCGCTTGCAGGCGAGTGGTGGTACCAGGGCATTCGTTCCATGGGCTGGGCCCTGTTTGCCTATCTGCCCATCTTGGTGGGCTATAACGCGGCACGTGAGTTTGGTGGTTCCGCTGCGCTGGGCGGCATCGCCGGCATGATGTGCATCGCCAACAGTGCCATGCCCCTGCTTGCGCCTGGCGCGGCTGATCCTGCCACTGCCATTCTGCTGCCGCTCACCAATGCGCAGTACAACCCCGCAGCGGGCGGCATGATCGCGGCTCTCATCGCTGGCGCATTTTTTGCCTGGATGGAGCGTCAGATTCGCAAGATTATGCCCAACGCACTCGACACGTTCTTGTCCCCGCTGCTGGTGCTCATCATCGGCGCCTTTGCTCTGATGCTCGTCATCCAGCCGGTTGGCGCATGGCTGACGACTGCCATCTTTAGCGTTTTGACCTTTATCTTCGAGAAGCTGGGCGTCCTGGGCGGCTATATCCTGTCGGCAGGCTTCTTGCCGCTGGTGTCCGTCGGCCTGCATCAGGCGCTCACGCCGATCCACGCTATGCTCAACGATCCCGACGGCGCTACCAAGGGTATCAATTACCTGCTTCCCATCCTTATGATGGCTGGCGGCGGCCAGGTCGGTGCCGGTTTGGCGCTGTACTTTAAGACCAAGAACGCCAAGCTCAAGAAGTACGTCGCAGAGTCCATTCCCGTTGGAATCCTGGGTGTGGGCGAGCCTCTGATGTATGCTGTTACGCTGCCGCTCGTTCGTCCGTTTGTGACGGCCTGCCTGGGTGCCGGATTTGGCGGCGCGCTCGCGGCGCTGCTTCACATCGGCACGGTTTCTCAGGGCGTTTCCGGTCTGTTTGGCCTGCTGATCGTTGTTCCTGGCCAGCAGCTCGGCTACGTTGCCGCTATGCTGCTTGCCTATGCCGCCGGCTTTGTCCTGACGTGGTTCTTTGGCGTCGACGAGCAGAAGATCAACGAGTTCTTTGGCGAGTAGTTTGATATCGCGAGCCGTGTTGCTCGGGGCTCGCGGTGCGCGGCAGATTTCTTGATGCTATGGTTGTGCCGGCGGGGCTAACTGCTCCGCCGGCCTTTTTTAAAGGAGCGTTGAAGCGTGAAAACGGGTATTTCGATTTATCTTTCCAGCCCTCTGCAGGATATTGAGCGGACGATTGAGCGTGGTGCCGCGGCGGGTGCGCGCTATGCGTTCACCTCGCTGCATATTCCCGAGGATGGGGGAGCGGCGTATGCCGATAAGGTCCGTCATGTGCTGTCGCTGCTTTCCGCCCGCGGCATTGCGCTCATTGCCGATGTGGGGCCTCGCACGTGCGATTTGCTCGGGCTTGAGCGCATTGAGGACCTGCGCGATCTGGGGTTGGAATACCTTCGTTTGGACTATGGCTTTAGCGCCCAGCGGGTCGCGGAGCTGTCCGGTGTATTTCGCATTGTGGTCAATGCATCGACGGTGAGTTCTGATGAAATCGCATCGTGGCGTGAGGCCGGTGCCGATGTGACTCGTTTTGCCGCCTGCCACAATTTTTACCCCAAGCCTTATACCGGTTTAGCTCTTGAAGATGTTGCTCGGACGAATCTTCGTCTTGCGGCGCTTGGATTCGAAATCATGGCTTTTGTGCCGGGTGATGCTAACGTTCGCGGGCCGGTTTTCGAGGGACTGCCGACGGTCGAGGCGCAGCGCGGTCGCGCGTCAAAGGTTGCTCTCAATATGCTTGAGCTTGCACATGGCGCCGATTGCGACATTGTGTTGGTCGGCGACCCCGATCTATCCGATGCGGGCTGGGCGCAGTTTGCTCAAGTTTCCGCCGGATACGTGGACCTGCAATGCGAGCTTGAGCCCGGTTATGCCTATGTGCGCGGGCAGATTCATCACGACCGGCCCGACTCGAGCGTCCTCATCTTTAGGTCTCAGGAGTCACGTACGACGCTTAAGCCGGATTCCGTGCCGACGGATTCCGGAGCCGGCCTGCCGCGAAAGGCGGGGTCGATCGCTGTGAGCAATAGCGGATATGGGCGCTACGAAGGCGAGCTTGAGATTGCGCGGGTCGATCTTCCCGGTGACGAGCGCATGAACGTTGCGGGCCATATCACGCCCGAGGCAATGGAGCTGCTGCCGTTCATCAAACGCGGATTCGGGGTATGGTTCGTTTAGCGTGTGACCCGTGGGCTACAATTGGCCCATCATACGAAGGCGCCTCGTGTGGCGTGTGCCTGCGTTGGCCGATCTATATTCGGAGGATTTCCATGACCGTACTGTTTGTTGAATATCCCAAGTGCTCGACCTGTAAGAAGGCCAAGGCATGGCTGGACGAACATGGGGTTGAGTATATCGACCGCGATATCGTTTTGGACAATCCCACGGCTGATGAGCTTGCGACCTGGATTGCTCGTTCGGGGCTGCCGGTGCGGCGTTTCTTTAATTCGTCGGGCATGAAATATCGAGAGCTGGGCCTGAAGGCGCGTCTGGACGCGGGCATGACGGATCGGGAGTGCTACGAGCTGCTGGCGACCGACGGCATGCTGGTCAAGCGTCCGCTGCTGGTGGGCGACGACTTTGCGATTCTCGGCTTTAGGGAATCGGCTTGGGCCGAGGCGTTGCTGTAGCGGCTGCGGAAAGTGCGACCCGGAATTCGCTTCCAGAATGGGATGCGCTTTCCCAAAGTGGCCGGTTGCGGAAAGCACGTCCCATTCTGAGCTTCGATTGTGGGACACGGTTTCCGGTTGAGGGCTCGACGGGAAAGTGGGGACCAGTTTGAGCTTGAAATCTGGGACGCACTTTCCGCCGGCGGGCCTGCCCCAGTCAGTCCGCCAGCTGTGCCCATTCGTGCGGATCGTAGACCTTTACGTGTTTGTTGGGCTTGCCGCTCCAGTACTCCTCGTCCATAAAGGGCAGATATGCCTGAACGCCGGGGCAGATAAAGGGAATCCGCTGCTGTTGCAGTCGCTCGCGCTGGCGCTGCTCCAGGTGCGCCTCGGATATGACGGTCGGCATGCCGGACAGCTCGACGAGGCTTGCCTGGATTCGCTTAAGGTCGGGGAGTCCCGCGTGCCATGACATCCGCATGATCAAAAAGGATGCACGGCGGTATTTTGCCTGCACCACAGTAATGGCGGGGCGTAACGTGGGGTGAATTTTGTCCCGTTCGGGCCAAAGGTCGGCAGTGATCTCGAGGCCCAGGGTCTCCCATAGGTAATCAAGCTCTTCGTCCATGGCGCCTCGATATCTACGCGATCATTGATACTTTGATTGTGTTGCCTGGTGCTATCGTTTTCGCGGTAGAATCTGCCAACGGTTGACGGCTACCGTTCGCGGCGTTTTGCCCTTCGTGTACAGCGGTTGGCTTCACAGGTCCTTCACGGGTTGGACTAAATTAGGCCAATTTGACTGAATTTCAAAAAAGTCAAAATTGGGGCTTGCGTCACGGCGAGACTTCCCGTATATTTCTTTCTTGCGCAAAGGCACAGCCGAGCGCAGCGATGCAGTCATTGGGATGTCGTCTAATGGCAGGACAGCGGATTCTGGTTCCGTCAATGGGGGTTCGACTCCCTCCATCCCAGCCATTGCATTTGCTACATATGGCCCGTTCGTCTAGCGGTTTAGGACGCCGCCCTCTCAAGGCGGAGATCACCAGTTCGAATCTGGTACGGGCTACCAAAATTGAACGCCCGGGCCTCGTAAGAGACCCGGGTTTTGTGTATTGACCGTATATACGGCGCCTGCCGTGTTTCGCTCAGATCGAGGAGTAGCCATGGATCTGCCCATCAGCTTGCAAGACATCACGTATGCCGAGAACTATCTGGCGCAGGGCGACCTGGCTACGGCGACGCCGCTGCTGGAGCGTCTGGTGGAGCTCGCCGAGGAGTATATCGACGCTGAGTGCAAGACGGAGGAGAAGCGCCAATACTTTAGCTTCGATAGCAAGTTTGAGCGCTTGGCCTATCGCCGCGTGGAGAAGGATCCGCGCGAGCTCGTGCAGGTCGAGGTGCCGTTTGACCGCCTGTACTCTGATATGGCGTTTGCTTACATTCGCCAGCAGGATTATGTGAGCGCTCGTAATGCCCTGATGCAGGCTGTGCGTTGGGACCCCATGAACTGCAACTATCGCCTGGATCTGGCCGAGCTGTTCCGCGCACTCGAGGACAAGCAGGAATGGGCATCGCTCTCGTTCTCGGTGCTGGAGCGTGCAAGCGATGGCAAGTGCGCCGCCCGCGCTTACGCCAATCTAGGTCAGTACTTCTTGGAGCCCGAGACTGAGAACGTTTCGGCTGCCGTGGGCTGCGCGCGTCTGGCACTGCGCCTGGCGCCCAACGATGCGCATACGACGCGCCTGCTCAACAAGATCCATACCACCTATCCGGATGCCGCCGATGAGAGCGACGACCACGTGATGGGTGAACTGGCCCTGCAAGGCGTGCCGACCTCGCCTTCGGCCGAGATTGCCATCTGCCTGATTATGTGCGCGACCGATGCTGCAAGTGACGGCGACAAGCAGGAGGCGACGCGCCTGACGGTGCGTGCTCGCGACTTGGTGGGCGAGGAGGCCTGCGCGGCGATTATCAAACTGGTGCGCGAGAGCGACGCCGAGCTCAATGCCGAGCGCAAGGCAAAGCGCGAGGCTGCGGGCTCAAACGCCGACGGCGCCAAGGAGGCCGGCGATGCCCAGTAAGCGCGAGCGCAAACTCATTTCCAAGAATCGCTCGGCACATCACGAGTACTTTATCGATGAGACATTTGAGTGCGGTATTGAACTGAGTGGCACCGAGGTCAAGTCGATTCGCGAGCGCGCCTGCCAGATCACCGATACCTTCGCGCTGATCCGCGGCGGGGAGTGCTGGCTCGTCGGACTGCATATCCACCCTTATAGCCATGGTGGCGTGTGGAATCGCGATCCCGACCGTCGGCGTCGTCTGCTGCTGCACCGCAAGGAGATCGACTTTCTTGACGGCAAACTTCGCAACCGTGGTTATGCGCTGGTTCCGTTGGAACTCTACTTTAATACCGACGGCCGCGTAAAGCTGCTGCTGGGTCTGGGTCGCGGCAAGAAGCTCTACGACAAGCGCGAGGACATGGCCAAGCGTGATGTCCAACGCGAGATCGACCGCGCCCTTAAGGAACGCAACCGCTAGGCACTCTGTATAAGTTGCGGTGGAATACGGACTGTTTTGCCTGTTTGAGGGGCTATTCAGTCCCTATTTCACCGCAACTGCGGGCGTCTCATCTTTCTTACTGTTCTGACACATATGTCTCAAAGGCGGCGTCCGTTATGGGTGCCGCCTTTTTTGTGGGTACATACATTCATGAGGTTCCAACCCGAGCTAGGGGAGTGATCGTTATGGACAAAACTGCGTTCTTTACCATGCCGAGCGGTCTGTACGTGGTGAGCGCTGTGGCAGACGGGCTGCGCGCCGGCTGCGTCATCAACACTGCGGTGCAGGTGACGTCCATGCCGCCGCGTATTTCGGTTGCCGTGAACAAGGACAATGTCACCTCGGGCATCATCGCATCGGCCAAAGCGTTCGCGCTGACCGTGATCGATCAGACGGCCGACATGCTCTACATCGGTAACTTTGGGTTCCGCACCAGCAGCGATTATGACAAGTTTGCCAAATACGAGACCCGCGAGACGGCTCTGGGCATGCCCTATGTGCCCGAGCACGCGGCGGCCCTGTTTAGCTGCCGTTTGATCGACACTGTGGATGTGGGCACGCATCTGCTGTTTATTGGCGAGGTCGAGGATGCCGAGCGCCTGAGCGACGAGATGCCGCTGACGTACGACTACTATCACAAGGTGCTAAAGGGCAAGACGCCGCCCAAAGCCTCGTCGTATCAAGGCTAGAAATGTTCTAAAAATACTTGCATTATGTTATTGAGAATATATACTAATAAGTAAGTACACCAGCAGTCACGTTCGAGAGGAGAACATCATGGCTGAGGAAAAGAAGACGTATAAGTTTGTGTGCACCGTTTGCGGTTACGAGGTTGAGGTCGACACGCCCGAGCTGCCCGAGGATTACGTGTGCCCGGTGTGCGGCGTCGGTCCCGATCAGTTTGAGCTCGTCGAGGAGTAACTCGCAGGCACACGGCGAAAGCCGAACATAGCTCTGTCCAAGGGTCCCGGTCGAATTCTCGGCCGGGACCCTTTTGATTTATCTGACGGTTTAAAACGGTCTCACGTGTTACAGATTAAGACGTTATATCTGGACAGTCACGCCATCTCAATTACATTCCCGTTAGCAGCACGATGTCGAGAATCGTCACGATGACGCCGATCCCTACGAGCAGCGCGTTGAGCGGGCGCGAGTTGGCGTATTTGCCCATGACGCGGCGCGAACTGGTGAGTCGTATGAGCACAAAGACCGTAATCGGCAACTGAAGCGACAACAATGCCTGACTCCAGATGAGACCTTCAAAAGGATTTGGGACGACCAGGCACGCCGCCACTGCGCCGGCGAAACAGGCCGCCACCCCGATCGAGGAATGTCGGTCGTGGACGTCGTATTCCTCGTCGAACATGCCCGCGGTGATTGTGCCTGCCGCCATACCTGCCGTCACACTACTCGAGAGGCCCGCAAACAGCAGCGCCACCGCAAAGATTGTCGAGCTTGCTGGGCCCAGAATGGGGGAGAGCGTGTCCGCTGCGACGGCGAGGTCGTCTACGACAATGCCGTGCGCAAAGAAGGTCGTTGCGGCCAGGATGACCATGGTCGAGTTGATTGCCCAGCCCACGCCCATCGAAAAGAGCGTGTCAAAGAGCTCGTAGCGCAGACGTTCTTCGATAACCTGCTCGCCTTGGCCTTCGAAGTGCATGGATTGGATGACCTCGGAGTGTAGAAAGAGGTTGTGGGGCATAACGACCGCACCCAGGACACTTACGATAATCGCGGCCGAGCCGGTGGGCATACTGGGTGTGATCCAGCTTGCGGCGGCCTGCGGCCAGTCGACCTTGACTAGTGCAAGCTCGGCCAAAAACGAGAGTCCTACCACGCCTACGAAGGCGATGATCCAGCGTTCGGCATGCTTGTAGGAGTTCGTCATGAGCATCGCCATCGATACTGCTGCCACGATGACGCAGCCCGCGCGCACGGGCAGTCCAAAGAGCATCTGGAGCGCGATCGCACCGCCCAGGACCTCTGCCATGGCGGTGGCGATCGTAGCGAGATAGGCGCTGACGAGCACCGCGCGTCCCATGATGCGGGGGAGAAAGCGGGTCGTGGCCTCGGCAAGGCAGGCGCCCGTGGCGATGCCCAAGTGCGCCGCGTTGTGCTGCAGCACGATGAGCATGATCGTGGACAGCGTGACGATCCACAGCAGCGCGTAGCCAAACTGCGAGCCGGCGGCCATATTGGAGGCCCAGTTGCCCGGGTCGATAAAGCCGACGGTCACGAGCAACCCGGGGCCGATATGCCGTGCAATGTCTAGACCTCCGTGACCGCCGGTGCGCCGGGAGCCAAAGTGTTGTTTGAGATGGTTGAGCATGGTGCGCTCCTGCGTGCCGTATGTTTGACGCCGCAAAGGATACCCATTTTAGGCTCAAAAGTTAACCAGAACTAACAAAATTGTTGTATTTGAATAGGATGGTGAAAGGGGATTGCTGAAATGTCTTGATCTGTAACAACTAGGGATGGAAATTGGGTCTTACTGTTACAGATTGAGATGTTTGAAGCGGTGAGTTTACAGGTCGAACTTGGGCCCTTGTTGCCGTCCTTGAGGTCGGCGGTGTCCACTCGTAGGGCGTGCGTTACGCGATTGTTTCGAAACGGGCGGGAAACACAACGGGTCGGCGATGCTCCTAGTATGCCTATTCAACTGACTGTCTAAATATCTAGGGGAGGATCGCGATGCAGGCAGATTCCGCTCAGCAGCAGGGCCTTTATCGCCCCGAATTCGATCACGATGCGTGTGGCATCGGCGCGCTTGCCGATATCAACGGCGAGCGCCATCACCAGATCCTGGACGACGCACTGTCCATTCTGGTCAACTTGGAGCACCGCGGCGGCACGGGACTCGAGAAGAACACCGGCGACGGCGCCGGCATCCTGTTCCAGGTTCCGCATCACTTTTTCCGTAAAGAGGCCCAAAAGTGCGGCCAGATTCTGCCGGCAGAGGGCGACTATGGCGTGGCCATGCTGTTCTTCCCGCAGGACGACAAAGGCGTAGAGGATGCCCGTCGCGTGTTTGAGGAGGGCTGCGCCGAGGCCGGCGTGCCGCTGCTCTTTTGGCGCGAGGTGCCGGTCGACCCGCACGACCTGGGCGAGACAGCCCGCGCCTGCATGCCCACCATCTTGCAGGCTTTCCTGGGCCGTCCCGACGACACGCCCGCCGGCGACGCCTTCGAGCGCCGCCTGTACGTGTGCCGCCGCACCATCGAAAAGAAGGCCGACGCCGAGTTTGCCCTGCGCGACAAGATCTTCTATGTGTGCTCCATGAGCTCGCGCACCATCGTGTACAAGGGTATGCTGGTCGCCACGCAGATGCGCCGCTTCTTCATCGATCTCAACGACGCCGCCGTCAAAACGGCCGTGGCGCTCGTCCACTCGCGCTACTCCACCAACACTACACCCAGCTGGGAGCGCGCACATCCCAACCGCTTTATCATCCATAACGGCGAGATCAATACCCTCAAGGGCAACGTCAACTGGATCCGCGCTCGCGAGCCCAACCTGTACAGCCCCGTGCTGCAGCATGATCTTGAGCGCGTGATGCCCATCATCAACCGCGAGGGCTCCGATTCCGCGATTCTGGACAACGTGCTCGAGTTTTTGGTCATGAACGGTCGCCCGCTCACGCGCGCCGCATCTATGCTGCTGCCCGAGCCGTGGGACCACAACGACAGTCTGAGCGAGGAGCGTCGCGCCTACGACGCCTACCAGTCCATGCTCATGGAGCCGTGGGATGGCCCGGCGGCCATCGCCTTTACCGACGGTCGCACGCTGGGTGCCGCCCTCGACCGTAACGGCCTGCGTCCCGCCCGCTACTATGTGACGCGCGACGGTCGCTTTATGCTGGCAAGCGAGGTGGGCACCATCGAGGTGAGCCCCGAGAACATCCTGACGAGCGGCTGTCTGGGGCCGGGCCAGATGCTCGAGGTCGATTTTGCCCGCGGCCGCGTGATCTACAACGACGAGCTGCGCGCCCGCTATGCCAAGGAAAAGCCCTACCGTGATTGGATTGCCGAGGAGACGCTGACCGTTGACGCGCTCGATGAGCCCGTTGCGGCAACACCCGCCGAGGACGACGAGGTGCCCGCCGCCGTGCGCATGGCCAAGCTCGGGTATCACTGGGATGATGTTGACGAAGTCGTGCGTCCCATGGCCCAGCAGGGCAAGGCGCCGCTCGCCTCGATGGGTATCGATGCGCCGCTGGCCTGCCTGTCCAAGAAGACGCGCTCGTTCTTCGACTACTTCTATCAGCTGTTCGCTCAGGTCACGAACCCGCCGATCGACGCTCTTCGCGAGCATATGGTCACCTCGACCACGCTCTACCTGGGCAACCACGGCAACCTGCTCGAGGACTCCCGTACGGCCTGCCAGCTGGTGCGCCTGGAGCGTCCGCTGCTGAGCGAGGAGGAGTTCGACCGCATTTGCGCCATCGACCGCGTGGGCTTTAAGACCCGCCGTTTCCGTGCCGTCTACCGCCGCGATGCCGGCGAGGGTGCGCTGCAGGCTGCGCTCAAGCAGCTTGCAGAGGACGTTGAGGCCGCGGTCCGCGACGGCGTGAACATCGTGGTGTTGAGCGATCGTGCCGCTGCGGGCGAGGTGCCCGTACCGTCGCTGCTCGCCGTGGGCTGCGTGCACAACCACCTGATTCGCGCCGGCGTGCGTACCTTTGCCGACATCGTGGTGGAGTGCGGCGACGCCGTGTCCCCGCACGACTTTGCTGCACTGGTGGGCTACTCCGCGAGCGGTATCTATCCGTACAACGCGCATTCGTGCATTCGCGACTTGGCGGCGCACGGCGATCTAGACGTGACAGCCGAGCAGGGCATCGCCAACTACAACAAGGCTGCGACCGCCGGCATCGTTTCCATCATGTCCAAGATGGGCATCTCCACGGTGCAGAGCTACCATTCGGCGCAGATCTTCGAGGCCGTGGGCTTTACGCCGGAGTTCGTCAATGCGTACTTCGCCGGCACGGTGAGCCGTGTGGGCGGTATGGGTGTTGAGGACGTCGAACGCGAGCAAAATGAGCGCTATGACGCCGCGCTCGCTATCCTTAAGAGCCCGGCTCCCGATCAGCTGCCCACACTGGGTCTGACCAAGTGGCGCCCGCTCGGCGGCGAGGATCACCTTATCGATCCGCAGACCGTCTATCTGCTGCAGACCGCCTGCCGCGAGGGCGGCTACGACACCTTTAAGGAGTACAGCGAGCGCCTGCACCGCACCGGTCGTGCCGTGCGCCTACGCGACCTGCTCGACTTTAATGCCAGCGGCCGCACGCCGGTTTCGCTCGACGAGGTGGAGCCCGCGCTCAACATCGTCCGCCGCTTTAACACCGGCGCCATGTCGTACGGTTCCATCAGCAAAGAGGCACACGAGTGCATGGCCATCGCCATGAACCGCCTGCACGGCCGTTCCAACTCGGGCGAGGGCGGCGAGGATCCGCGTCGCGAGACCCCGCTGGCCAACGGTGACTCCAAGAATTCCGCCATCAAGCAGGTGGCAAGCGCGCGCTTTGGCGTGACGAGCCGCTACCTGTGCAGCGCCTTCGAGATTCAGATCAAGATGGCCCAGGGCGCCAAGCCCGGTGAGGGCGGTCACCTGCCCGGCAAGAAGGTCTACCCCTGGATTGCCGAGGTCCGTCAGTCCACGCCCGGCATCGGCCTGATCTCGCCTCCGCCGCACCACGATATTTACTCTATCGAGGATCTGGCAGAGCTGATCTTTGACCTTAAGAACGCCAACCCCGGCGCGCGCGTGTCGGTCAAGCTGGTCAGCGAGGCCGGCGTCGGCACCATCGCCACCGGTGTGGCCAAGGGTGCTGCCGACAAGATCTTGATCAGCGGTCACAATGGCGGCTCGGGTGCCGCTGTGCGCGACTCTATCTGGCATGCGGGTCTGCCGCTGGAGCTTGGCCTTGCCGAGGCCCAGCAGACGCTGCTGCAAAACGGCCTGCGCTCACGCGTGGTGCTCGAGGCCGACGGCAAGCTCATGGACGGCACCGATGTCGCCGTCGCCTGCCTGCTGGGTGCCGAGGAGTTTGGTTTTGCGACCATGCCGCTCATCTCCATGGGCTGCCTCATGCAGCGCGACTGCCAGCAGGACACCTGCCCGGCCGGCATCGCTACGCAAAACTGCCGCCTGCGTCGCGGCTTCCGCGGCAAGCCCGAGCACGTTGAGCACTTTATGCTCTTTGTTGCCGAGCAGCTGCGCGAGGTCATGGCGAGCCTGGGCTTCCGCACCGTCGACGAGATGGTCGGCCATCCCGAGTGCCTGCGCCAGATCGAGGTCCCGGGCAACCGCAAGGCCAACCTGCTCGATCTGTCGCCCGTGCTGGCAAGCGCGACCTGTGAGTTTGGTGCCCACATCCCGGGCGCCGACGGCCGTCACTTCCTGCCCCAGATGGCCGCGGACAGCGAGCTCGACAAGACGCTTGATTCCACGTTGTTTGTGCCCTATACGGCCGATGCCCGTGCGCACCTGCGTCCGATTCGCTTCCGCGCCGATATCGCCAACGTCAACCGCTGCGTGGGCACTATCTTGGGCAACGCGGTGACCAAGGCACATCCCGAGGGCCTGCCCGCCGGCTCCATCACCATCGATTGCGATGGTTCGGCCGGTCAGAGCTTTGGTGCCTTCCTGCCGCGCGGCATTACGCTCAACGTGTGCGGCGACGCCAACGACTACTTTGGCAAGGGCCTTTCGGGCGGCGAGGTGTCGGTGCGCCCCAACCCGCATGCGACCTACAAGTTCGACGAGAACATCATCGTGGGCAACGTTGCGTTCTTTGGTGCCACGAGCGGCCGCGGCTTCATTAACGGTCTTGCCGGCCAGCGTTTTGCCGTGCGCAACTCCGGTGCCACCGTGGTGGTCGAGGGCTGCGGCAACCATGGCTGCGAGTACATGACGGGCGGTCTGGCGCTCATCCTGGGCGAGGTTGGACAGAACTTCGCCGCCGGCATGACAGGCGGCGTGGCCTACGTCTTTGACCAGTACGGCACGCTCAGTGCCCGCGTGAACCACGAGAGCGTTGAGCTCAAGGCCCCGACGGCCGGCGAGCTGGCGCAGATTCGCGAGCTCATCCAAGAGCACGTGGACGCGACGCAGAGCCCGCGCGGCATCAAGCTGCTCTACAGCTTCGACTCGATGAGCAAGCACTTTGTGAAGGTCATTCCGACCGAGTACGAGCGCGTGCTGGCGATCGTCGCTGCGGGCGAGGCTGCCGGCAAGACGCATGCGCAGGCTGAGGAGCTGGCGTTTGACATTGTGACCGGTCGCGCGAGCGCCGCGGATGTCGCTCGCTTTGATGTCGCGGGCGGTACTGCGGGTGCTGTGCCCGTGGCTGCCAGCCCTTTTGCTTCGACCAAGAAGGAGGCGTAAGTGCCATGGGTAAGCCAGGTGCTTTTCTTGATATCGATCGCGTGGCCCATGAGTTGCGCCCCGTGGAGGAGCGCAGCCGCGATTTCGATCCGCTGTTCGTGGAGCTCGACGACGATGCGCGCCGTGCCCAGGCGAGCCGCTGCATGATGTGCGGCGTGGCGTTTTGCCAGATGGGCGCGAGCTTTGGCAAGGCACGCCTGAGCGGCTGCCCGCTGCACAACCTGATTCCCGAGTGGAATGAGCTGGTGTACCGCGGCCGCTGGGATGAGGCTGCCGAGCGACTGTCGCTCACCTCGCCCATGCCCGAGTTTACGAGTCGCGTGTGCCCGGCGTTGTGCGAGGCCGCGTGCAACCTGGGTTCGGTCGATGGCCAACCCACGACGATCCATGACAACGAGCGTGCGATCAGCGACCATGAGTGGGCAAATGGCGGTCCGCGCCGCTTTGAGCCGGCAGGGGAGGATGCACCCACGGTCGCTGTGATTGGCTCTGGCCCGGCTGGCCTGGTGGCTGCATGGGAGCTTGCACGTCGCGGTGCCCGTGTGACGGTATTTGAGCGTGACGACCGCCCGGGCGGCCTGCTCATGTACGGCATTCCCAACATGAAGCTCGAGAAGTCTGTGGTCGAGCGTCGCGTGGCACTCATGCGCGAGCTGGGCATTGTGTTTGAGCTGGGTGCTGACGTTACGAACCCTGCGGTGGCGGCCAAGCTCAATGGCTTTGACGCTGTCGTGGTGGCTGCCGGTGCTCGCGCCCCGCGTGGACTGGCTGCTGAGAATATTGACGCGCCCGGCGTGGTGTATGCCGTGGACTACCTGACGGCCTCGACCGTCTCGGTGCTCGATGGCGGCGAGCCTGTCATCGATGCACGCGGCCTGGACGTCGTGGTCATTGGCGGCGGCGATACCGGTAACGACTGCGTGGGCACCGCGGTACGTCAGGGTGCGCGCAGCGTGCGCCAGTTTGAGTTCTTGCCGGCGGCGCCTGATGTGCGCGCGGCGAGCAACCCCTGGCCGCAGTGGCCCAACGTTAAGAAGACCGACTACGGCCAGCAGGAGGCTATCGCTGCGATGGGTGGCGAGATGCGCGCTTGGGGCGTGGATACGCTCGAGGTGCTGCTGGACAAGAAGGGTGCGGCTGCGGGTCTGCGCGTGGTCGATCTGGACTGGTCGGCGGGAAAGCCCGAGCGCATCGCGGGCTCCGAGCACGAGGTACCGGCGCAGCTGGTGCTCATCGCCTGCGGCTTCACGGGCCCGGAGCACAGTGTGTTCGATGCGGTGAGCGTGCCTGTTGCCACCGCTGGTCGTCCGCTGCCTGTGATGGCCGCCGAGGGCTCGCATCTTGCGGCGCGTGTCGACGGCGTCGCCGCGGATGCCGCGCCGGTGTATGTTGCCGGTGATGCGCGCAACGGCAGCTCGCTCGTGGTGAACGCTATGGCCGACGCCCTGGCCTGCGCTGCCGAAGTCGCCGAGGCGCTGGAGCTGTAAGGCGGCTGTCCACAGCTGAATCGACAAGGGCTGTCCCCAACGGCCGGCCCAAATGGAACGTCCCCAAGTGCCGGCAGCTGGGGACGTTCCTTATGTGCCGGCATTCGGGGACACTCCTTGCGGGTTTGCGACCGATTTGTTCGTTTGCCGACGTACGGGTGTTCATTTGTCGACTTCTTGGGCTGTGGTCACCTGTTGTTTCTGTGGTGGCTGCGGGTATCTGGCTCAAAAGGGCGGGTTGGCCGTCTATGTTTACCTGCTGTTTTGTTGCGGTGCGCATTTTCGGTCAAGCTTTTCGTCAAGTGTTTGGTCAGCATCTGGTTTGCAGCCGGAGGCCTATTTTGCCCGCGCTGGTCGTGACTGCCCGCCCTCCTCGTAAGCTCAAATTGAGGTCCATCAGTTTGAGGAGGATGCCATGACTGATCACGCTTTAGATCGAGCGCATCTGGCTGAAGCCGTCGGCAACGATATTGCCGACATGGCCCATTTTTGGATGCTGCGGAAGTTTCAGTTTTTGGAGCCGGCGCGCGAGCAGTTTGAGATCATTGTCGACCCGTGGCTCAGCTATCGCACCGAGCCTTCGCAAAACGAAATCATGGCCTACAACATGGCATTTACCGACTGGCTGCTCTTCGAGCGCTCCTATCGCCATGGCAAGACGCTGCTCGAGCTGTATGTTGACGAGCCGCCGGCATCGCTTTCGCCTGCCTCGCTTAAGCGGCTCGAGCAGGTGCGCGACACACAGTATTTCTCGCGCTTTGGCATTTTGGACAAGGATCCTGCGAACGGCATGGTTGCGCTGAAGGATACGCGCACCGACCTTCGCTTTGATGTCTACGACCCGCATATCGTGCAAAAGGAGCATTGGAGCGACGGCGCGATCGCGGTGCGCCTCGCCTGTGTCGACGATGTCTGGCTGACGGCGGGACAGCTCTATCTGTATGACATCGCGCGCCTGAGTGACACGGCGGTCGATGGACCGGGTGCGGTGCATCCCGAGGATCTGCAGGACGGCTTTGACACCTCGTGCGTCAGCTTCTTTTTGCGCCTGGTCCGCGACATCATGGGCGCCCAGGGGCGCTACGTAAAGTCCCTCAACATCTACGAACAAGAATGGGAGTAGGGGATGTGACTGGTGCCGCCCTACAGCCCTGACTTTGTCTCAATCTGTAACGTTTGGCGGCTGTTTGGGCCCGTAACTGTTACAGATTGAGACGGAAGGTTGGCGGCTGCCGAAAGATCTTGTTCTGTAACAACTAGAGGCTCAAAGACTGTCTTCCTGTTACAGATCAAGACATTTGTCAGCGGAGGCAACGGTGATGATGGTCCATTTGTCTGACGTGGTGGTGATGAAAGTGTCTAATACCGTTCTCAAGCACAAACGTGCGACTCGCAACACGTTGGCGCGGAATAGGATGCTCGCGCGGCTCACGGAGACGGCCAAGCAAGGTGCGCTGCTTGCAACGCATGACAATACCGAGCTCATGTGGCTGCGACACCATGTTGGAACCGACGATATTGCGGAGCCCGAGCCGTACCTGTTCTGTTTTCAGCATGATTGGGATGCATTGACGTTGACGGAGCGAGCACTGAGGACTATCAGAGGGCTTGCGGAATTTCATCCCGATTGGGCGTTTTGGGGCTATGACGCGGCGCTTTTGTGGGGTTTGGAGGTGCCGAATGATCTGCTCGGGCCACGATATCTTGTTAAGACGGGTTGCTCGGTGCCGCTGAGTGCAGAGTGTCGGCTGTTGCGTCCGCAGGCGGCGGGTGTACTTGAACAAGTCGACGGCGTGCAGGTGACGTCGTTTTGGCGCACGGTGGAGGATTGCTTGCTGCGTGCGCCGTTCTCCTACGGGTTGGCGATTGCTGATTCTGCACTGCGGGCGAAAGGCGTATCGCGCGATGACTTTTGTGAGCGGCTTCGTATAGATTGTGAAGGCAAGCACGGGCATCGCAGAGCGCAGGTGATTGCGTCGTATGCGGACGGGCTGTCCGAAAACGGCGGCGAGTCTCGGTCCCGAGCGTTCTTTATTGCGTACGGCTTTCCGGTTCCGGAGCTGCAGGTGGAGTTTCGCGACCCGCTCGATCCGAGCCAGGTATTTCGCGTCGACTATTTTTGGCAGCTCGAGGACGGGACGTGTGTCATCGGCGAGCTCGACGGAAAGGGGCAGTACACCTTGCAGAACGGCGAGGGCCGGGAGTCGGTCGACCCATTCGTGGCAGAACGTCAACGGGAGTCCCATCTGACAATGCTCGGGCACAAGGTGCTTCGGTTTACGTTTAACGAACTCAAAGACCTGGGGAAGCTGGTCGAGAAAATGAGGCTGGCGGGTATTCCTCGGCAGGCTGAATTGGCTGAGGAGTGGAGACGCCAGTGGTATGGGCGCTGAGAGGTTTCGTCTCGATCTGTAACGTTTAGAGGTCGTTTGAGCTCGTAATTGTTACAGATCGAGACAAGCCGGTGAAACGTCGACCGAATGTCCCGATCTGTAACATCAAGGGGCCCAATAACCCTGTACCTGTTACAGATCGAGACATTTCCCTGGTGTCGCTGGGGTGGGACTGCAGCGTATTCCGTCCCCCACATCCCCTCTTCCCTCCGTTAACCGATATGTCTGTGGCAATCGGGCTACACTGGATAATAATGGACAGATGTTCAAGTTTTCTGAGGGGGAGGAGCTCGATATGGCGTCTGCCGATCGTTCCACGTTGTTTATCAATGCGACCGTCCTGGATGGTTCGGAGCATATGGAGCCGCAGCCCGACATGGCCGTGGCCGTTGAGCGCGGTGTCATCACGTGGATGGGGCCGAGTGCTGTGGCGCAGGCGCCTGCAGGTGCCGAGGTCATCGACCTGGCAGGTGCGTATCTCATGCCAGGCCTCATCAATATGCATGTGCATCTGTGCGGTTCGGGCAAGCCGGTTTCGGCGGGCGATGCAGGCGCGCTGATGAAGAAGCTCGATAATCCCGTGGGGCGCGCCATCGTCCGCCACATCCTCAAAGGCAGCGCCCAACAGCAGCTGACAAGCGGCGTGACCACGGTGCGCGGCGCGGGCGACCCACTGTTTGCCGACATCGCCGTTCGTAATGCCATCGACGCCGGCAAGTATCAAGGTCCTCGCCTGGTGGCGCCGGGAACGGGCGTCACGGTTCCGGGCGGCCATGGTGCGGGCTTGTTCGCCCAGGTGGCAAACAGTCCCGCCGAGGCAGCCGAACAGGTGCGCGACCTGTATGCGCGCGGTGCCGACGTCATTAAGCTGTTCGTAACGGGCGGCGTGTTCGACGCGACCGAGGTGGGCGAGCCGGGCGTGCTGCGTATGCCGGTGGAGGTTGCCGCGGCGGCGTGCAAGGCTGCGCACGAGGTGGGCCTGCCGGTTATGGCCCATGTCGAGAGCACCGAAGGCGTGAAGGCCGCGCTTGAGGCCGGCGTTGACACGATCGAGCACGGTGCCCCGATGACTCCTGAGATCTTGGAACTGTACCGCGGCGCCGCGGGCACGCAGCTTGAGGATCGCGCGCCCAGCGTTACCTGCACTATCAGCCCGGCGCTGCCGTTTGTATTGCTCGACCCGAAAAAGACCCATTCGACCGATACGCAAAAGAAGAACGGCGACATCGTGTGCTCGGGCATTATCGAGAGCGCCCGTGCCGCACTGGAAGCTGGCGTTAAGGTGGGCCTGGGCACGGACTCGAGCTGCCCGTTCGTGACGCAGTACGACATGTGGCGTGAGGTGGCCTATTTTGCCAAGCATGTCGGCGTGAGCAACGCCTTCGCACTGCATACGGCTACGCAAGTCAACGCCGAGCTGCTGGGGCTGGACGGCGAGACTGGCACAATCGAGTGCGGCAAGGCCGCCGATATCTTGGTGACGCGCAAGAACCCGCTCGATGACCTGTGCGCACTGCGTGAGCCGACGCACGTGATGTGCCGTGGCGATTTGGTGCGCAAGCTCAAGGTGAAGCGCATTCCCGAGGTTGATAACGAGCTCGACGCGATTATGGCCATGCCTGCCGAGGCGTTGGCCGAGGAGCTCGCCCGCGACGGCGTGGCATAGGTGTGACAAAGGGGCAATCCTTTTGTCATAATCAGAAAAAGCCGAGGTCCCAGTGCGAGGCCTCGGCTTTTATTTGTCCCATGGTATGGCGGCTATGAGCGCGTCTCCATCTTGGCGTGGCACTTGGGGCAGGTGACGCGGATCTTGCCCTTGCCCTTGGGGACGGAGAGCATCTGGCCGCAGTTGGGGCACTTGAGGTATGCCGTGGTCTTGCGCCCCTTCCACATCTTCTTGGCCGTGCGCTTGGCACGCTCAAAGTCTTCCTTACTGGTGCCGGCTGCGCGTGAGGTGCTGGCCGCTGCAGCTCCGCCGCCCAAGCTAGCTACAAACTTGCCCAAGCCGGGTACGTTTGCAGTCGCGGCGACAAAGGCCTCGTTCTCCTTGCGACGTGCGTCGATATTTTTGGACAGGCCGCGCAGCACGCCAATCACGATTACGGCGATGGCGATCCAGCTGAGCCACTGGATGCGGGCTATCGATCCGATCATCGCGATGACGATGCCGGCAAAACCCATCACGATGGTGAGTTCATCGGCACCATTGCGACCCTTCATAAAGTCATTCATGCAAATTGCCTTTCGTTCGATATGCTGCACGCCTTTATACCCGATTTAGAGCAAGGGGGACAGGTTAATCTGCACCAATGTGGTGCAAACATACCTGTCCCCGGAATACCAAGACGGTGCAAAGAAGTCTGTCCCCAATGCCCCAATTACTTGGAGAGCTTGTCGACGACGCGTTCGATCTCGGCGAGCTTGGCGGCTTTGAGGTCCTCGTCGCCCGATTCGATTGCCGAAGTCACGCAGCCCTCGATATGCGCCTTGAGCACGTCGGCGTTGATGCGCGCGAGGAGCGCCTGTGTTGCCATGAGCTGCGTGGAGATGTCGACGCAGTAACGGTCCTCCTCGACCATCCGTAGGATGCCGTCGATCTGGCCGCGTGCCGTCTTGAGCATGCGGGTCACCGATTTATGGTCTGCCATCATGGCGGGTCCTCGTTTCTGGTCGATCTTCCGGATGTCCCCGTCAGTTGCGGTGAAATACGGACCGTTTAAAGGCCTAGGGCGGCACAACAGTCCGTATTTCACCGCAACTTCTGAGGGGGGGGGCAGGTGGCGCCTGCTACGCGGCGGTTACGGACAGGGCATGGAATTTCTCGCCGGCGCCCTCGACGGCGGCGGCGAGCTGCTCGGCGGTCACGGTGTCGGCGCACTCCACCTGGACAGTCTGGGTCTCGTGATCGGCGTCGGCATCGGTCACGCCGGCAACGTTGAGCAGCGCCGTCTCGACGGTGGCGTCGCAGTGGCCGCACATGAGGCCGGAAGTCTTAATTGTGAAACGCATGGATATTCCTCTCTGTTGTGTCGGCTTTCCCAGGCACCCGACCTTGACCTTCAAGCCGTCGCTCGCGTACCAAAGTACGCGTCGCTCCTCTTTCAGATCAATCTCGGGTACCTGGAAAACCCGTTCTAAATGGACTTAATGATGAGCTTATTTTGCCACTTTTGGCTTAAAGGATTTTAAGCGCAGCGCATTGCTTACGACGCAGACACTCGACAGGCTCATAGCTGCGGCGCCAAACATCGGCGAGAGTTGCCATCCGGTGAGCGGGAAGAACACGCCCGCCGCCAGCGGAATGCCGATGCCGTTGTAGAACAGCGCCCAGAACAGGTCTTGCTTGATGTTGCGGATCGTGGCGCGCGACAGCTCGATGGCTCGGGCGACGTCCATGAGGTCGCTGCGCATGAGTACCACATCTGCCCCTTCTTTGGCGATGTCGGCGCCGGTACCGATGGCAAGGCCCACGTCGGCGCGCGCCAGGGCGGGGGAGTCGTTGATGCCGTCGCCCACCATGGCGACCTTGCCGCCCGCGTCCTGCAGTTCGCGCACATGGCGTTCCTTGTCGGCGGGGAGGACGTCGGCGATGACTTGCTCGCTGCTCAGTCCCACGCGGCGGGCGATTGCTTCGGCAGTGACGCGGTTGTCGCCGGTGAGCATGCGCACGTCGACGCCAAGCGAGCGCAGTGCGGCGATGGCCCCGGCGCTCGTCTCCTTGACCTCGTCAGCCACGGCGATGGTGCCGGCAAGCTCGCCGTTCTTGGCAAAGAACAGCGGCGTCTTGCCCTCGGCGGCAAATTGTTCGGCAAGACCCGCGGGCACGGTAACGCCCAGCTCGTCCATCAGGCGTACGTTGCCGGCTGCAATGGCGTTTTGCCCCTCGCGCGCCGTAACGCCTCGCCCGGGCACGGCAGTAAAGTCCTCGACCATGCGCGCGACGATCCCGCGTGTCTCGCACTCGGCTATAATCGCCTCGGCCAGCGGGTGCTCGCTCGAGCGCTCCAACGCGGCGGCCAACTTGAGCAGCGCCTTTTCGCTCATGGCGGGCGAGCCGTCAGCGCGCGTGGCTACCACGATATCGGTCACGGCAGGCTTGCCGCGGGTGACGGTGCCCGTCTTATCGAGCACCACGGTGCCCACGCTGCGCAGGTTCTCCAGCGCCTCGGCGCTCTTGAACAGAATGCCCATCTCGGCGCCCTTGCCGGTGCCGACCATAATGGCGACGGGCGTGGCCAGGCCCAGCGCGCACGGGCAGCTGATCACCAGTACGGCGACGGCGGAGGTGAGCGCTTCGTTGACGCTTCCGGTCAGCACCATCCACGCCACAAAAGTTACGGCAGAGATTACAAACACCACGGGCACGAACACGCCGGCGACCTTGTCGGCCATGCGGGCGATGGGCGCCTTGGTGGCGTTGGCGTCCTCGACGAGCTGGATAATCTTGGCGAGCGACGTGTCGGCACCCACACGCGTGGCGCGGAAGGTAAACGAGCCCGTGCGGTTGACCGTGGCCGCGTTGACAGTGTCGCCGGCGGTCTTCTCCACGGGAATGGATTCGCCGGTCAGCGCACTTTCGTCCACGGCCGAGCTGCCCTTGAGCACCACGCCATCGACGGGGATGGACTCGCCGGGGCGCACACGCAGCACCTGGCCGGGCAGAATAGCATCGACGTCGACGGTGGCCTCGGTACCGTCCTCGGCCACGACGGTCGCGGTCTTTGGCGCCAGGTCAATGAGCGCCTCGATGGCGCCGCCGGTTTTGGACTTGCTGCGCGTCTCGAGGTATTTGCCCACGGTGACGAGCGACAAGATCGTGCCGGCGCTTTCAAAATACAGATTGTCCATGCTCGTTATCATGGCCTCGTGGACCTGACCCGCGGCTAGTTGGTCGGCCATGATGAACATGGCGTAGAGCGACCAGGCGATGGAGGCGGTGGCGCCCACGGCAATAAGGGCGTCCATGGTGGGTGCGCCGTGCGCGAGCGATTTAAACCCGTTGATAAAGTACGCGTCGTTGATGTAGACGATGGGGATGAGCAGGGCGAGCTCGGTGAGAGCGAGCGTCATGCTGTGGGTGTGGTCGGTGAAGATGCCGGGCAGCGGCCAGCCGAGCATGTGCCCCATGCCTATGTAGAACAGTGGGATGAGGAAGACGATCGAGACGATGAGGCGGGTGCGCATGGCAGAGGCGGCGGCCTCCAACTTTTTGGTGGGCGACTCCATATGGGCGGCGCCGGACCTGGCTTGCGCACTTCCGCTTTGGACAGCGTCGGTGCCCGTGCTGACGGGCGAGGCCGAGTAGCCAGCGCGATCGACGGCGGTGCAGATGTCGTCGGGGGTGACCTGCGCGGGGTCATAGTTCACCAGCATGGAACCGGCGAGCAGATTGACCGCGACGCTCTCGACGCCGTCGAGCTTGCTCACGGCACGGTCCACGTGCGCCTGACAGGCGGCGCACGTCATGCCTCCCACATCGAATTTATCTTGAGCCATGGCTTCTCCTTTCTGTAGTTCGGTGTTGGAATTGTTAACCCGCCGATACTATACACCCATACCCCCTGGGGGTGTCCAGTGGAGATTGAAATGTATGACATTTCGTTATTGGTTGAGCTGATGGCCAGGTCGGCGGGCCGTAGCCGGTCTAATGTCTCAATCTGTAACAACTAGACCCGATTTTGTCGAATAACTGTTACAGATCGAGACAGACCGTCCGCGGTCAACTCAAATGTCTCGATCTGTAACATCTAGAGAGGTTTTTGACCCCTTACTGTTACAGATTGAGATGTTGTCTCGCGGGGTTGGGGTTTGTCTCGATCTGTAACATCTAGACCTGTATCTGCCGAGCTAGTGTTACAGATCGAGACAATTGCCGGGGAGGGGTCCCGTTGCGGCAAGACGCCCGCCGCCTAGATACAGAACCCGGGAATCACACAGGTTAGCTTGTTTGGCTTTTCCGCAGGCGTTGCGTACGTAAAGACGTCGCCGTCGTGGCCCACACGGTTTATGTAGAGCGTGCCTTCGGTCTCCGATGAGTCGGGGCTCACCGTGCGCTCCCACCAGCAGGTGTCCTTGCCCTTCCACTGACGGACCATCGTCTCGTTCGTGGAATACGGGCTCACCTTGAGCTCGCGGAAGAGTTGGTACTCCTTGCCCTCGCTGTTGTAGATGTCTGCCAGGTAGTGATAGTCCTTGGCAAACGAATCGGGCGGTTGCGTACCGCACAGCTCGACCATGGCGGGCAGCCAAAGGGTTGCGGGCAACTCGCTCAGACACGATGCACTGTTGGCGGCGCCCACATTGTTCGAGACCTTCTTGACCCCTTTAATGAGCGCGCGCAACTCGTTGGGTAGCAGCTTAAGGCCGTCGCCGTTGAGCCATTCCCGCAGCTCGCAATCTGCCCAGCCGGCGCTCGGCGGTTCAGCTGCAGCGTTGCGCTCGGCAATACCCGCGTCGAACATAAACGTCAGCCCGGCCTTGCCCGTACCGTCTAGAAGCTCGTCGTGGCGGATACCCACAAGCTGCGCGCCAACCTGCAGCCCGTTGGTGAGCGTGACGCGCTTGGTGCATGGATAGGGGATATGCCCGTTGTCATCGAGCAGGTGATAGCGCTTGGCAATCTCGCGTGTCTCGCTACGGGTCTCGGCGGCCTTAATCTTGAGCGAAATCTCCTGCAGCTGATCCCAGGTGTAGTCGTCAAGTGAACCGCGGATGCCGTCAAGGTAGTCGGGGATGCCAAAGCCATGGGTTGCCGCCCCGATAACGCTGAGCCCCGCAACGGCTGCGATAGCGCCGCCGATAATAAAGCGGCGGCGGGTCATGGCATCGTGGCGGGCCTGATTCAGGATCTCTCGTGCGCGCTCGCCGGCGACGTCGACCTTAAGGTGCGTGCCAGAATCGATATCAATTGCGGCCTCGTCTCCTGCACCTTCGCGGCCTTCGGATTCGGCGTCGGTGAGGTATGTCGAGAGCACCTCGAGCATCTGCTGCTCGGTGGGACGATCGCACTGCTCGACTGAGAGACCCTTCATGATGATCTGGACAAGCGCCTCATCGCCCTCGCAGCGCGGCTCGAGCGGTGCCGGCTTGGTCTTGGTCTTTACGAGATAGAACGAGCCGGTTGCAGCGGCGTCCGTCGACTCAAAGTCAAACGGTTTGCGACCGCTGTAGAGCTGGTACAGAATGCTCGAAAGCGCATAGACGTCGATTGCCGGCGAACGGCGAAGGGCCGCGATGCCTTCGATATCCTGCGTGAGCATCTCGGGCGCGGCGTATGCGGGCGTGGCAAAACGCCAGATGTCGGCGCGCCGGGTGATCGTGTCGTCGCCGAGAGCCATGGTCGCGGAGCCCATGTCGATGAGGCAGGGGTCAAAGGAACAATCAGCAATCTGCTGCTCGAGCGTTCGGCTAGTGGTGCGGAACATGATATTGGCAGGCGACAGGTCGCGATGGACGACCGGATTCACGAGCCCCTGGGTCATCAAGAGCGCGCGAAGCACGGCGTTTCCGACGGCGGCGACCATCTGGGTGGTCAGCCCGCCCGAGGCGTCGTGCGGAAGCAGGGGCAGCGCCTGCTTGAGCGAGGTGCCCTCGACCCACTCCATGAGGATGAGCGGGTCATCCTCGCACGATCCGTAGCCATAGACGCGCGGAAATCCGCGCAGGTGCGAGACGGTACAAAGATGACGGTACTCCTCGAACAGCGCAGCGGTGTTGGCCAAGTGCGCTGCCGATTGCTCGGCGGAGCGGTCGGGGGCTTGGCCGGAAAGGATGGCGTTGTCCTTGAGTAGCTTGACGGCAAAGACCTCGCCGCTCGTGTTGGTCGCGCGCAGCACGTGCCCGATGTTGCCGTTGTTGCGGTGGGCCGTCTGGAGAATAAGCGTCATAAACCGACGCTTGGCGTCGTCCTCGGCGCTGGGGTCGACCGCCACGGCGGTATCGAACGTATCGAGACGGATGAGTTTGTCGCCATAGGCGCTATCGGTAGTATCCATGGCGTTCCTTTGTCTGGCATGGGTTGCCGCACGTATACGTGAGCAGTGCGGATATCGGTAAAGTACCATGATAGCCGCACTGCCCACGTATACCGCTGAGCATTGTCGTTTACGACGCAGAAGGTAGAAGACGCAAGACGGACGGCGACCGTCTTTCGATCGCCGTCCGCGCTAGTCCACAATGACAAGGAATGTCGTGTAGAGACCCAGATGGAGCCTGTCGCTGTTTTCGATTTCCACTGGGGGATAGATCTTGCCGGGCTCGCGTTGGTCGCGCGGCGGCTCAATCACAATATCGCCGTCGCCTGCACCCGATTCGAGTACCGTGCCGTTGGTCGATCCAAGGCCCTGGGCGTACCAGTGCTCACCCTCAAGCCAAATGCGAAGATGCTCGCGCGATGCGTCGGCGCCCACATCGGTGATGCTGGGCGAGGTTTTGGGCAAAGAACCAATCACGGTGCCGTGCGGATCGCGTGTGAGGGGATGGATTTGCATGTCGGCGCAGTTGTCGGCATGGGTTCTGAGCAGACCGAGGTTGGGGGCGACGGTGCGCGGCTGCTCCAGGCTGCTCATAAAGCCACGTCCGACGGTAGTTTCGGTGGTGCCAAAGTGCTCGCCCGTCTTGCTGTCGCAAAAGCGCTCGACGGTGGCCACGCCCTGAACGGGATCGGCGAGCGCCCCCGTTGCCACAAAGAGCATAAGGTAAAGCGTGCTTTTCTCGCGCACGGCATTGCCGTCAAAGTTGTCGATGCGATTGAGGGCATTTGCATATAGGCGGCTGTCCAGCTTGTAGCTGGCGAGAGCCGACATCATTTCGTTGGCGGCCGGACCGCGATAGTGCTCGGCGATTGCCCGATAGGCGGACTCGCCGCCGCCGAGCTTGCTGCAGATTGCCGAGGAAAGGTTGAGCGTGGTGACGGTAAAGTCGCTGTAGATGGAGGGCGCGCACTGGTCAGGCTTGCGATGGACGATGTAACGGGTGAGATACGAGCGGTTGGAAGAGCATCTCTCGAGCAGGGTACTGCCGAGATAAGAGTTTCCATTGATAAGCATTCGGGCGATCTCGAGATGTTTAAGACCGCCGAACGAGCGAATATCGTTATAGAGGACCGAGCAAGGCGTCTCTGCTGCCACGGATACCTCCTTTGATTGCTTCCTAGCCAATATGGCGATAGGAATTAATGGCCCCCGGTGGGCGACGTATTAAATGGCTGCGCAATATATAGCGTAACCAAAGCACCATTATAGGCCACATGTTCGAAATTGCAGGAAGAGCGAGAGATTTGGTTTGGATTGAACGGAAATCCCCCTCTGTCTTGATCTATAACAATTAGGGCCGATTTTACTCGTTAACTGTTACAGATTGAGACAATCAGCCGGGCCCACCTCGTCCGCCTCGTCATCTGTGGTTTACGTGGGGGCATACGGAGTGCGGGTATACTAACCGGCGGCGAATCTGCTCCATCGCTTAGAGCTGCTGCGTCTGGACGGCGCGTGATAGGGCTGCCAAAGCGATCGCCAGCGTGCTGAGCAACGTCCTCTCTGTGCGCACCCGTTTTTGTATGTATTAGCGCACTACCAAGCACGCCCGCGCGGCCGCATGCCGTGCCCATTGCGCGTGCAGATAAGGAACAACAACATATGCGTAATTCTGTATCTGACGTCACCGACGCCGAGATCCTGGACGAGGCCCGCGAGGCCATGACCCAGGCTGCCTTCGATGCCGCCGATGAGGCCAATGCTGCCCAGGCCGTCGAGTCCGCTACCGAGAGCCTGCCCGCCTTTGACGAGCTGGGGCTTTCCGACGAGATGCTCCGTGCTATCGAGAACCTGGGCTACACGGCGCCCACGCCTGTCCAGGCTGGCTCCATCCCCGTGGTGCTCGAGGGCCGTGACCTGCTTGCCGCCGCCCAGACCGGTACCGGCAAGACAGCCGCCTTTTTGCTCCCGACCATGAACAATCTGGAGCACATCGCTCCTCCCAAACCCGTGCGCGAGCGCGGCGGCCGCAACCGTCGTCGCGGTACTAAAAAGCCCGAGGGCAACGGCCGCGGCCCCGTGATGCTCGTCATCACCCCCACGCGCGAGCTTGCCCAGCAGATCGACGAGGTCGCGAGCAAGATCGCCGACGTCACGGGCCACGCTGCCGTGACCGTCGTGGGCGGCGTGAGCTACAAGCCGCAAACCGCTGCCCTCAAGTACGGCTGCGACATCCTGGTCGCAACGCCGGGCCGTCTGGTTGATCTGATCGAGCAGGGTGCCTGCCATCTGGACGAGGTCAAGGTGCTAGTGCTCGACGAGGCCGACCGTATGCTCGACATGGGCTTTTTGCCTGCCGTCCGCCGCATTGTGCGCGAGACGCCGGCCGAGCGCCAGACGCTGCTGTTCTCGGCGACGCTCGACGAGGAGGCCGTGGGCGAGATCACCGACCTGGTGAGCGACCCGGCTCGCGTGGAGATCGCGCCCGCCACGTCGACCGCCGACACCGTCGACCAGTTTGTGTTCCCGGTGTCCATCGAGGCCAAGAACAACCTGCTGCCCGAGTTCCTCAAGAAGGAGGGTCCGGAGCGCACTATCGTCTTTATGCGCACCAAGCACCGCGCCGACAGCTGCTGCCGTCGTCTGGAGCGCAAGGGCATCAAGGCCGCTGCGATTCATGGCAACCGCAGCCAGGCCCAGCGCGAGCGCGCGCTTTCTGCCTTCCGCGACGGCACCGTCGACGTGCTGGTGGCAACCGATGTTCTCGCCCGCGGCATCGACATTAGCGACGTGCGCTACGTCGTGAACTTTGACGTGCCGGCCGAGCCGACCGACTATATCCACCGCATTGGCCGTACGGGCCGCGCCGGCGAGCTGGGCTGGGCTATCACGTTTGTGACCGAGCAGGACGTCGATGAGTTCTACGAGATCGAGAAGCTCATGGACAAGACCGCCGACATCTACGAGGCCGGCGACCTGCACGTGGGTCCCAACCCGCCCGCCGTTGACCCCGAGCGCGATCCTGCCGCCTTTAAGGTGAAGAAGAAGACCAAGCGCGGCAAGTCCAAGAGCAAGAAGAAGCTCGAGCAGGCACGTCGCGACGGCAAACGCAACGGCGATGATTACGGCGATGTGGCCGGTCGTTCCAACCGCGGCCGCGACGAGCGTCGCGGCGATGGCGAGCGTCCGAGCCGTCCCAAGCGCGGTGGCAAGACCCGCGTGCGCGAGGGCGTTCAGGCTCGCGTGGACGAGGCTGTGGAGAGCGTGGCTCGCGAGGTGGCTGCCGAGGAGCGCGCTGGTGCTGGTGCCGCTGAGCAGCCTGCGCGCGGCAACCGTGCCGAGCGTCGTGCCAAGCAGTTCCAGGGCGAGGCACATCGCCGCCGCCGCGAGGACGAGGATCGCGGTGGCCGTCGTCGTGTCGAGCGCGAGGACGAGGGCCGCGGTTCGCGCGGTGGCAAGCGCGGTTCGGGCGACCGCCGTCGTTCCGGTCGTGATGACGAGCGCGGCGGCCGTGACGAGCGTCGCGGCGGCGAGGGTCGTGGTGAGCGTGCTGCCCGTGGCGGTGAGTCCCGTGGCGGCAAGCGCTTTGAAGAGCGCGGTAGCCGCGGCGGCGAGCGTCGCGAGGGTGCTCGCGGCAATGGCGGCCGCGGCGGCGCTGGTCGTTCTAACGAGTTGCGCGACCGTCGTGACCCGCGTGCCAGCCGCGATCGTCGCGATGACTGGCGCAACTACGACGATACCCGCGAAGAGCGTCGTGGTGGCTATCGTGGTGGTCGTGGCGGCAACCAGGCCGGCTCCCGTGGCGGCCGTGCCGGCGGTCGCGATAACCGTGGCAGCTATGGCAACAGCCGTGGCGGCAAGCGCGGCGGCAGCTCCCGTCGCCCCGGTGACGGCGGCGGCAAGCGCAAGTAACATACGCATCGCCCGCTAGAGCGAGGTGAACCAAGGGCCCCGAGCAACTACGTTCGGGGCCCTTTTTGTTTGTCGTATCCGATCGCTAGTTCAAATGTGATTTCCTCGAGAATGCATCTAGAGGATGCCGTGGGCCTGTTTCCTGCCATGCGGCAATGGGTCCCATGGGGTGCGCCGTGCATTTTTTGGAGTATTCTGCAGTTCGAGTTGTCTGCATATGATTCGACGTCGCCAACGGTGGCCTTCGGATATCCCTAGCGAGCTTTCTGAGTCAGATTTCGCTGTTTTCCGGAGCAGGGGCGCGTCATTCTCGCCATGTCGGGACTTAGAATGATGCGGCGCCCTCCAGTTTTGCCCACCCGCGGCGGTGCTGGCACGGTCACGTTGCAGAATACTCCGTTTTTTGCACGGGCCAGGATGGGGTACCTTAGGAGAACGCGGCGGTATCCCGTAAATATATACAATCTGTACCGTAATTTATACAAAACGAAGAGGCAGACAGCGTAGAGTGGGTGCATTGGGGTGCTTGGTGCATCAAAACGGGGACCCCACGTGCCGTATACTCTGGCTGGATGTGAAAGCGGCTTGACGCGTTGCCAGGCGTAGGGGGAGGGTGTCTAGATGAGCGTATTCGAAATTGTGTTTAGTCCGACGGGTGGAACGCAGAAGGTGTCTGGCCTTATGGCCGGGACACTGGGCAAGAATGCCGTTACCGTCGATCTGACCGATAGCGGGCTAGATTTCAGCGCTGTCTCGATGACTGAGGACGACGTGGCCGTAATCTCTGTGCCGGCGTATGCCGGTAGAATCCCGGCTGTGGTGGCTGACCGGTTGGGTATGGTGCGCGGCAACGGGGCTCGGGCTGTTTTGGTTTGTGTATACGGAAACCGCGCGTTTGAGGACACGCTCGTAGAGCTGGAGGACGTTGCGAAGCATGCGGGATTCCGGGTGATCGCGGCAGTTGCAGCCATTGCAGAACATTCCATCGCGCGACAGTTTGCTGCCGGTCGTCCGGATGCGCAGGATGCGGCGCAGCTCGCAGAGTTTGCGCAGCAAATTCAGCAAAAGCTGTTGGCTGAGGATGCGTCCGAGCCCTCTATCCCCGGCAATCGTCCTTATAAACAAG
The DNA here is from genome assembly GCA_902469665.1 of uncultured Collinsella sp. GTDB lineage: Bacteria > Actinomycetota > Coriobacteriia > Coriobacteriales > Coriobacteriaceae > Collinsella. The sequence goes on from CABRDE010000060.1 coordinate 92,266, forward strand.
CCGGAGGTCACCGCATGGCACCCGAGGCAACAGAGGATTGCGTCTCCTGCGGTGCATGCGCCGCGGCGTGCCCCCGTTTGTGCTATCGACAAGGGTGACCCCAAACGAGCAGCTGGCGAGGCGTGCATCTCCTGTATGCGCTGCATTGCCGTATGTCCGCGAGGCGCTCGTAAGCTTGATCCCAACAAGCTATCCGCTGTTTCCCAGATGCTGAGCAAGGTTTGCGTCGTGCGGAAGGAATGCGAGCTCTTCATCTAGCGCAAGTGAGATTGGTGTAAACAAACCTGGCCCTTTTGCACCAAAAACGATCCGTTTTCCTCCGTTCCCAAGGGATCATGTGATCCGAAGGGGACGGAGGAAAACGGATCAAAAAGGAAAAATAGTAAGGTGCTCTTTTTCACATTGAATATTGCAATTTGGTAACGCGTTTTATCAAATATGGCATTTATCTGCGGTAATGTTCTATTTCACCGCTGAGGGTGACATTTTATACCGCCTGCCGAACCGTATGGAGACCTCACAACTTTTTAGGTCAGTGTTGTGCGTGTAGCAATTTCGCCCGGCCTCGCCTCCGGGCTGCCATGTGAGAGGGGATCTTATGGCTCGACTGCACGTAATGGAACGCAGCCACGCTCAGGCCGTCATGGACGACCTGCACGATGCACTCGGACGTCGTCTGGCGGTGAGTTCGCTCGCCCCGTGTCCCGTTGAGTTTACGGCAGCGCTCGTCAACCTGTGCTCCACCCAGAGCTGCGGCAAGTGCACGCCCTGCCGCGTGGGCCTAAGCGCGCTGAGCGACCTGCTCGCCGATGTGCTCGAGGGCCGCGCCGACGAGTCCACGCTCAATCTGATCGAGCGCACCGCCCGCACCATCTATCTTTCGAGCGATTGCGCCATCGGTTACGAGGCCGGCGCCATGGCGCTTACGGCTATCCGCGGTTTCCGTGACGATTTTGAGCACCACATCCGCGAGCACTCCTGTGGCTTTGACCGCGAGGCCCGCGTCCCGTGCGTCTCGGGCTGCCCGGCGCACGTCGACATTCCCGGTTACATTTCGCTGGTCGAGGCCGGCCGCTATGCCGATGCCGTCAAGGTCATCCGCAAGAACAACCCGCTGCCGCTCGTTTGCGGCCTGGTGTGCGAGCATCCCTGCGAGATGCACTGCCGTCGTGGCATGGTCGATGACCCCATGAACATTCTCGCCCTCAAGCGTTTTGCCGTTGAGCACAGCGACCTCAACGATTACAAGCCCAACGTGGCTGACAACACCGGCAAGCGCATCGCCGTGATTGGCGGCGGCCCGGCCGGCCTTTCCTGCGCCTTCTACCTGGCCGTGATGGGCCATAAGGTGACCATCTTTGAACAGCGCCACCACCTGGGCGGCATGCTGCGCTATGGCATCCCCAGTTACCGTCTGCCGCGCGACCGCCTGCAGGCCGAGATCGACTGGATCTTGAGCGCCGGCATCGACGTTGAGCTCGACCACTCCGTCAACGGCGAGGAGCTTGCCCGCCTGCGCGACGAGTTCGATGCCGTCTACCTGGCCATCGGTGCCCACAGCGATAAGAAGCTCGGCCTTCCGGGCGAAGAGGCGCCCGGCGTGGAATCGGCCGTCAAGATGCTGCGCGCCATCGGCGACGACGCGCTGCCCGACCTGAGCGGCCAGCGCGTGTGCGTCATCGGCGGCGGCAATGTGGCCATGGACGTGGCGCGCTCTGCCGTGCGCTGCGGTGCCGAAAAGGTGAGCATCGTCTACCGCCGTCGCATCTGCGACATGACGGCCCAGGATGCCGAGATTGCCGGCGCCCAGGCCGAGGGCTGCGAGGTTCTGGAGCTCACCGCACCGCTCGCTATTGAGACGGGCGAGGAAGGTCGCGTGAGTGGCCTGCGCGTGCAGCCGCAGATTATCGGCGAGCCCCGTCGTGGGCGTCCGGCCCCGCGTGCCGCCGCCACGCCCGAGCGCGTCATTCCCTGCGAGCGCGTGTTTGTGGCCATTGGCCAGGACATCGATTCCAAGCCGTTTGAGGACATGGGCATTGCCTGTAAGTGGGGCTGCGTGGTCACCGATTCGGATGGCGCCGTGCCTAACTTCGATGGCCTCTTTAGCGGCGGCGACTGCCAGACCGGCCCCGCCACCGTCATTCGGGCCATCAACGCTGGCCGCGTTGCTTCGGCAAATATCGACCGCTACCTGGGCTTTGACCACAAGATCAAGCTCGACGTCGAGCTGCCGACCGTGCAGTTTAAGGGCAAGCACGAGTGCGGCCGCTGCGAGCTGGGCGAGCGCGAGGCCGGCGAGCGCATCCACGATTGGAATCTGGTCGAGCAGGGCCTTACCGAGGAGGAGGCACGCCAGGAGGCAAGCCGCTGCCTGCGTTGCGACCACTTTGGATTTGGCGCGTTCCGCGGAGGGAGGAACCTGGAATGGTAGAGCCCAACAAAACCACTGTCAGCGACAACAGCGAAAACGGAGCGCATAACATGGTCAGGCTCATTATCGATAACTGCGAAGTCATGGTGCCCGAGCACACTACGATCCTGGACGCGGCCAAGTCCGTCGGCATCCAGATTCCCACCCTGTGCTACCTGCGCGATCTAAACGAGATCGGCGGTTGCCGTGTGTGCGTTGTCGAGGTTGAGGGCTGCGACCAGCTGGTTGCCGCCTGCAACAACTACGTGCTCGACGGCATGGTGGTCCACACCAACAGCCCCAAGGCCCGCGAGGCACGTCGCACCAACGTGCAGCTGCTGCTGTCCCAGCACGATTCGCGCTGTACGAGCTGCGTGCGCAGCGGTAACTGCAACCTGCAGACCATCGCCAACGACCTGGGCATCTTCTATTTGCCGTACGAGCAGCACCTGGCGCGCGAGGGCTGGGACTTCGATTTCCCCATCATCCGCGATAACGACAAGTGCATCAAATGTATGCGCTGCATCAAGGTGTGCGAGAGCGTGCAGGGCTTAGGGATTTGGGACCTGACCAACCGCGCCACGCATACCGCCGTGGGCACCCGCGGGCGTGCGCCGATCAACAAGACCGATTGCGTCGCGTGCGGTCAGTGCATCACGCATTGCCCGACGGGCGCTCTGCGCGAGCGTGACGATACCGAGACCGTGTTTGACGCGCTTGCTAATCCCGACAAGATCGTGCTGGTGCAGATCGCGCCTGCCGTGCGCAGCGCCTGGGGCGAGGAGCTCGGCATATCTCGCGAGGAGGCAACCGTCGAGCGTCTGGCCTGCGCACTGCGCCGCGTTGGCTTTGAGTACGTGTTCGACACCGATTTCTCGGCCGACCTCACCATTATGGAGGAGGGTTCCGAGCTGCTCGAGCGCCTAGGCGCCGCCGCTAAGGGCGAAGGCGACAGCCGCGGCTGGCCCATGTTTACGAGCTGCTGCCCGGGTTGGGTGCGCTTTGTGAAGGCGCGCTATCCGGAGTTTGTCGACAGTCTGTCCACGTCCAAGTCGCCGCAGCAGATGTTCGGTGCCATCGCCAAGACATGCTACGCCAAGGTGCTGGGCGTTGAGCCCGAGCGCTTGTTCGTGGTGTCCGTGATGCCGTGCACGGCCAAGAAGGCCGAGTGTGCGCTGCCGAGCATGGTGGGCGAGGACGGCACGCCCGACGTGGACGTTGCGCTGACGGTGCGCGAGATGGTGCGCATGATCCGCGCGAGCCACGTGAGCGTGGACACGCTGGTCGAGGAGCCGCTCGACACGCCGCTGGGCTTTGGCACGGGCGCAGGCGTGATCTTTGGCGCCACGGGCGGTGTGATGGAAGCTGCTGTGCGCTCGGCATATTACCTGGTGACGGGTAAGAACCCGGATGCCGATTTCTTTACCGACGTGCGCGGACTCGACGGCTGGAAGGAAGCCGTCGCCGATATCGATGGCACTAAGGTGCGCGTCGCCGTGGCACACGGGCTGGGCAACGCTGAACGTCTGCTCGACGCGATTCGCGACGGCCGTGTGAGCTATGACTTCGTTGAGGTCATGGCGTGCCCGGGCGGCTGCGTCGGTGGCGGCGGTCAGCCCATCCACGACGGTTGCGAGCTGGCAGCCGAGCGCGGTCAGGTGCTCTGGGGCCTCGATGCGAATGCCGAGATTCGCTTCTCGCACGAGAATCCCGATGTCCAGGCATGCTACCGCGAGTTCTTGGGCGAGCCGCTCTCGCCGCTGGCCGAGGAGCTGCTGCATACCGACCATCACGCATGGACGATGCCTAACGAGGGGGCGTGCTAGCCATGCGTGCGTTTGATGTTGAGATGACGCGCCGGGGATTTGCCTCGGCGCTTGCTGCGGGCGCGTTGTCACTCGTGCTTGCTGGTTGTGGCGGCGGAGCTGCGGGGGCGGGGTCTGCTGTGGGCTCGGCTGCCACGGACGGCGCCGGTGCTGTCGCAGAGCCGGTCGAGGTGCACGTCGCCTCGCTCAAGGGGCCGACCTCGATTGGCCTGGTGCAGTTTATGGACCAGGCAGCGAGTGGCGAGACGGATAACGAGTTCGACTTTGCGATCAGCGCCGCAGCCGATGAGATCGTGCCCAAGGTGATTCAGGGCGATGTCGATATCGCCCTGGTGCCCGCCAACGTGGCGAGCGTGCTCTACAACAAGACCGAGGGCGCGGTGCAGGTCATCGACATCAACACGCTGGGCGTGCTGAACGTGGTGACGGGCGACGCGAGTGTGGCCTCGTTTGGCGATCTGGCGGGCCATACCGTCTATATGACGGGCAAGGGCACCACGCCGGAGTACGTCATGAACTACCTGCTGGAGCGCGCGGGCTTGGCCGGTCAGGTGGCGCTCGAGTTTAAGAGCGAGCCTACCGAGGTGCTGTCGGCGTTGCTTGCCGATCCGTCTGCCGTGGGCGTGCTGCCCGAGCCGTTCAAGACCGCTGCCATCGCAAAGAGCGAAGGCAAGCTGTCGGCTCCGGTAAGCCTGACCGATGTGTGGGACGAGCTGGCAGGTGACACGGGTTCGCGCTTGCTGACGGGCGTGACCGTGGTGCGCCGGGCCTTTGCCGAGGAGCATCCCGGGGCCGTGGCGGAATTCTTGAGCCGCCACGCGGCGAGTGTGAAGGCCGTGAACGCGGCGCCGGCAGACTGGGCTCAGGCCGTGGTCGATGCGGGCATCGTGGATAACGCCACGATTGCCGAAAAGGCGATTCCCGGGTGCATGCTCGTGTGCCAGACGGGGAAGGATATGAAGGCGGCGCTCGGTGGGTACCTGCAGGTGCTGGCCGATGCGGACGCGAGCGCCGTGGGCGGCAAGCTCCCGGCTGACGATTTCTACTACATGGAGTAGCCCGTGCGTGCGTTTGCTCGACAAATGGCAGAGCGTATGAAGGCGGTGGCGGCAGCAGGTGCCGTTGCCGCCTTTTGGCTTGCCGTGTGGGTCTTCGCGGCGGCGCTGGTGGCGCAGCCGTTGATTTTGCCGGGGCCGGGCGCTGTTGTGGTGGCGTTGCTACGGCTGGTGTGCGATGCCGCCACGTGGGCGATTCTGGCGGGCTCGGGTGCGCGGATTCTAGGCGGTTTGGCGCTTGCCGCGGTGTGCGGCGGTGTGCTGGCGGGGGCCTCGGTGCGGTCGCGGGCGTTTGCGCGCTTGGTGGCGCCGGCGCTTTCGTTTGTAAAGGCGACGCCGGTTGCCTGCGTGGTGGTCCTGCTGCTCATTTGGCTGGGGTCGGCGCGCGTGAGCATCGCCGTGGTCTTTTTGATGGCGCTGCCGGCCGTGTATTTCTCACTGGTCGAGGGCTTGACGCAAGCGGATAAGCCGCTGGAGCAGATGTTTCGTCTGCATGGCGTGCGGGGTTGGCGTCTGTTTTGCGCCCATACCTGGCGCGAGGTCCTGCCGTTTGTGCTTTCGTGCGCCCGGGCCGTGATTGGCATGAGCTGGAAGGCCGGCGTGGCGGCGGAGCTCATCGGCATGGCGACGGGCACCGTGGGCGAACGCATCTATCAGGCGAAGCTGCTCATCGAGACGGCTGATCTGCTGGCGTGGACCGTGTTGGTCGTTGCCGCCTCGTGGGCGTGTGAGCGCGTGCTGGTGTGGCTGCTGCGGGTTTCGGGACCCGTGGCGTGGCGCGCGGCCGTGCGGGCACATGGGCATGGACTGCGCGGGCGTGCGTGCGGCTCTGCTGGCGGCGGGGCTGCTGCGGAGCTTGCGCTCGCCGTGGGCGACCGGGCGCCCTGGTCGCCGGCGCTCGACGGACTGGTGCTTCATGTGCCCGCCGGTGGACGCACCTGTGTGATGGGCGCTTCGGGCGTGGGCAAGTCGACGTTGCTTGCGCTGGTGGCGGGGGAGTGCGCACCGTGCTCCATGGTGTTTCAGGACGTGCGCCTGGTCGAGGACGCCTCTGCTTTGGATAACGTGCTGGTGTGCGCCGATGCACGCGTGAATGCCTCGAGTGCCGCTGCCTTGTTGCGCCTGCTGGTACCGGGGATCGATGTGCATGCCCGCGTGGCCGAGCTCTCGGGCGGGCAGCGCCGTCGCGTCGAGATTGCCCGAGCCCTGCTGTGTCCGGGCGACGCGGTGATTCTGGACGAGCCCTTTACCGGTCTGGATACCGCTGCGCGCGACGCATGCGCCGAGGTCGTGCACGACTTGCTCGACGGCCGTATGCTGTTGCTTGCCACGCACGATTCCGCTGACGCTCGGGCCCTCAATATCTCGGACATCATCACGCTCTAAAGACTTATTCAGCAACAAAATGATCCGTTTTTTCTCCGTTCCCATGGGGTCGGGTATGGTATTCTATCTGCGGGGTAATACTTTGGAATACCAAGTAATACCAACGCCGTAGAACAAACTCCAGATGCGGGCCAATCGGGTTGCCTTCACAGCCCGTCGCCCAGCCGCGTGGCCCGCATCCATCCGCACCACCGTCGTTTCAAAAAGGAAGCGCCATGGCAGAACACATGACCCCGGTTGTCGCGAAGGTCTTGCCCGAGGAAAAGGCGGCCTTCGCGGCGGCAACCCAGCTCGTGGGCACTACGCCGTCCAACGCCATCCGCATGTTCATCGCCGCCTTCAATCGCTGCGGCACCTTTCCGTTCGACATTTCGCCCAACGGGGCCTTTGGCGCTGCGCCCGATTCTCATCAACAATGACTGTTCCAAACTGCCGGCACTTGGGGACGTTCCTTTTAATATGAGCAGGACATTGTCAAGAGGCAAAATCGGGCCTGGCCCCAACGATATGGGGTCAGGCCCTCTCCCTA
>CABRDE010000061.1:0-2172 GCA_902469665.1 uncultured Collinsella sp.
CCAGGGCGCCGCTGACCGGTGGACGGCACCGAGCCGTACGCTTGAACTGAGAAGGGGGAGGCCTCGCGGCCTCCCCCTTTTTTGCGTTTACGGGCAACATCCTTATGCAATTAAATCAATTTAATCATCCACCGCTGAATATAGACGTTCACCGTTCTGTGGCCGGTTCTCTGTTCTCAATGGACTAATATTTGCTTTAGCGCGCTGATGCGCTTGTCCTGTTTTACACGGGTTGTTTTATTGATTGTGACGGAAGGACTCACATGGCAGATGTTCATGAGCTGCTTGATACTTGGATTGCCAATGTCAAGGACGAGGAGCTCCTCGCTGAGCTCAACACGATGAAGGAGCAGGGTGACGAAGACGCCATCACCGACGCTTTCTTCCAAGATCTCGCCTTCGGTACCGCCGGTCTACGTGGCACTATCGGTGCAGGCACTAACCGTATGAATATCTATACGGTCGGTCGCGCGACGCAGGGTTTTGCTGACTATCTCAATGCGACCTTCGAGCATCCGACGGTTGCCATCGCTCGCGATAGCCGCAATAAGGGTGAACTGTTCGTTAAGACGACGGCTGCCATTCTTGCGGCAAACGGCGTGACTGCTCTCGTGTATCCTAAGATTTCTCCCGTGCCGACGCTTTCCTGGGCCGTCCGTGACCTTAAGTGCTCCGGTGGCATTTGCATGACCGCTAGTCATAATCCAGCGCCTTATAACGGCTATAAGGCCTATGGCCCCGACGGCTGCCAGATCACCAGTGAGGCCGCCGATGCAATTTCTAGGGCTATCGCCGAGACCGATACGTTTACCGGCGTGAAGTCCATGGACTTTGATGAGGCTCTTGAGCAGGGTCTGGTTAAATGGATCGATGACTCGTGCCTCGAGCGCTATTATGACGCCGTTCTCGCCCGCGGCGTGACTAACCTTTCTGCCGAGGAGATTGCCGGCGCACCGCTTAAGCTCGTCTACACTCCGCTCAACGGCACCGGCCTCATTCCCGTTATGACGGTGCTCGAGCGCGCTGGCATCACCGATGTCACGGTTGTTCCCGAGCAGAAGGAGCCTAACGGCGATTTTCCGACCTGCCCGTATCCTAACCCCGAGATCCGTCAGGCCATGCAGAAGGGCATCGATCTCTGCGAGCAGGTTCACCCTGATCTGCTGCTTGCAACCGATCCCGACGCCGACCGTGTTGGCGTTGCCGTTAAGAATGGTGATGACTACCTGCTGCTGACCGGTAACGAGATGGGCGTCCTGCTGCTCGACTATATTTGCAAGACCCGTGCCGCCCGCGACGAGGATCTCACCAAGAAGGTTGCCGTTACTACTATCGTTTCTTCCGCCATGGTTGACGCTCTGGCCGAGGAGTATGGCTTTGAGCTCCGTCGCTGCCTGACGGGCTTCAAGTACATCGGCGACATCATTACCTCGCTTTCCGATGCTGGCGAGGTCGACCGCTTTATCTTCGGTTTCGAGGAGAGCTACGGCTATCTGGCCGGCGACCACGTGCGCGATAAGGACGCGGTGAGCACTTCGCTTCTGATTTGCCAGATGGCGCAGTATTACAAGCTGCAGGGTAAGAACCTTGCCGACGCGATGCACGAGCTGTACGAGAAGTATGGCTACTATCACAATAAGACGATTTCGCTGAGCTATCCGGGTGCTGAGGGTGCGGCAAAGATGGCCGGCATCATGGCCGGTCTGCGCGAGAACCCGCCCGCGGAGCTCGCCGGTTCCAAGATTGAGGCCGTCGTTGATTACAACACCTGCGTGAAAGGCCTGCCGAAGGCTAACGTTATTGAGTTCGATCTTGAGGGTGGCAATAAGGGTATCGTTCGTCCTTCCGGCACCGAGCCCAAGATCAAGCTGTACATCTTCGCTAAGGGCGCGGATGCCGCCGAGGCAGATGCAGCACTTGACGCGATCGAGGAGTCCGGTCGCAAGCTGCTGGCATAAGGTATTTAAGAGTCTATTGCTATAGATAGGCAAAAGAGGGGATCTCGGAAGCGAGGTCCCCTCCTGTTTTTAACCAGCCAGCCGAGAGTACTTATATGTGTAGGAAATGTGTACGACCAGATTCCCGCCCCCGGGGCCCCTCCGGTCTGGCAATATATCTCCTTGCCGCGCGGCCCGGTGCAACCGGGAACCAGCGCAGGCGTGCACCTTGAGA
>CABRDE010000062.1:0-1954 GCA_902469665.1 uncultured Collinsella sp.
ACGTTGGCGTAGGAGCACAGCAGGAAGCCCAGGAAGTAGAAGGGCACGAGCTGCTTGGTGAGCACCAGGCGGCCGAGCATGGCGAAGCCCATGGCCGGCAGGATGTTGGCGGCAACGCCGCAACCATCAATGATGAAGGACGGGACGAAGTCGAGCAGGCCCTGGATGGCATCGGAGCCCAGATAGAAGGCGCCGCCGCACAGCAGGAAATACTCAAGGCAGCCCCAAAGACCCATGCCCCAATGAACGGCGTAAATGCCTTTAAGGTTTCCCTTGAGGGCGAACCTGTCTGCCATATCGACAAACACGGTGAACAAGGCACTAGTAATGTTGCCGATCGTCAGCGAAAGGACAGCGATGGGCATGGCGAGCGCGATGGCCGTCTCGGTACCCTGACCGAGCTGAATGGCAAACGCGCAGGCGAGCACGCCGCCGATGGTTTCGTTAGGCGGCACGTAGGCGCCGATGGAAACCGAACCCATGAACAGCAGCTCCAGGCTGGCGCCAACGGCAAGACCAGTCTGCAGGTCCCCCAGCACCAGGCCCACGAGCGGGCACAGGACGATGGGGCGGAACGCGTAGAGGGTGCCGAGCTGGTAGTCGAGGCCTCCAAACGCTCCGACTAAGCCGACGAGGATTGCTTGGGTAAGCATGGTTCCTCCAAAATAGGAAATCTCGAGTCATAGCCGGTCACCGTCGCGCGCGCTGTTGATATCAATCCGGAAACTCGACCACACGGCTCGAAGCGTACCTGGTGTGCTGCTAACACCCATGCCAGGCACAAATGATTTGATACCAATTATAGGTATGCAGGTTCTTACTATTTAATACCACTCGCTCAGCGGGGTGTTTTTTACCGTAAACGGCAGACGTATCCCGTCAGGCGCGCTCTTTGTTTCGATGGCGGACAAGCGTCACCAGAAAGCCATCGCCAAAGGCATCGGATGCCAAGTTGGCCACAATCACCAAAACGATAATCGCCGCGCCCAAAAACTCGTTCCAGCGAAAGACCTCGCCAAAGAAGAGCGCCGACCAGCAGGGAGCGAGCACGACCTCGCTCATGCAAACCAAGTTGGCCGCAAACGCGTTGGTGCACGCGATCCCCTTGGCATACAGCACGCTCGCAAGGCCACTGCAAAAAAGGCCATGCACCAGCATGAGCCCCCACTCAAATGGTCTCACGGAGTCTAGGGCGCCGGCAAAATAGACGATCGGCAGCATCGAGATACCGCAGGAGATGAGCGAGGACACCATGGGCGACGCATCGGGGCGAGAGTTCAAAAAGAAACACAGCCCAAAGGTGGCTCCCGAAATGACGGCAAGCAGGTTGCCGAGCATGCCCTCGGCGCTCAAATCGCCTAAAAAGAAAAGTCCCATACCCGTAAAAGCAACCAACACGGAGGCAATCTTCGCAGGCGAGGGCAACGTGCGAGTTGCGAGCGACTGATACACGATAACGAAAATCATCGAGGTGTACTGCAGGACGATCGCGTTGCCGACCGTCGTGAGCTGGTTGGCAAAGTTAAACGTGGTGCCCGTCACGAAGTTGCAGACGGCCACAAGGACAATAAGACGGCTGACGCGGAGGACGGGCCTGCCGACGAGCAGGATAAAGAGCGCCATAAATATTGCCGTAACGGCACCGATCAAAAGAGCTGACTGCGAATTGGCGCGAACGAGGATGCCGATAAAACTCCATAAGAGCGCCGTACCAAATAGATACATCGCCCCGCTCACGCCATTATCGGGTGGATTGTCAGATCGAATCACGAAGCACCTCCAGCTAGCTTTCGGTAATAAAAAACGGCGACCGCAATGGGTCGCCGTTTCCCTTGGGGGCAGAATAGAACGCAGGAACCTACGCCAGCACGCCGAAGAACGCGCCGATGATGCCCACGACCATGGTGGCCACGATCAGCACCATGGGGTTGATCTTCTTGGACAGCAGCCAGTA
>CABRDE010000063.1:0-21701 GCA_902469665.1 uncultured Collinsella sp.
AAGAGTGCATAGTGACGCTGAACTACGACGTGGAAAACAACGAACCCGCCAGACTTGACATCCAGCGGGTTCGTACAAAATGCAAATGGTGCCCCCAGCGGGATTCGAACCCGCGATATCCACCTTGAAAGGGTGGCGTCCTTGGCCGCTAGACGATGGGGACAGCGGGAAAGAGTATAGCAGACTTTTTTGCCGGCGCGTATATCGTTGGCAAACTGGAAAACCACCACATAGGAGCTGGCTCTCTATCCCGATCTTCAAATATCTCAACCTGTAACATCTGGGCGGGCAAATCGGCTCTAGCTGTTACAGATCGAGACAAAAGGCAGGCGTCGGGACGAACATCTCATTCTGTAACAGTAAGACGACTTTTAACGGTCTAGATGTTACAGATTGAGACAAACCGCTGGGATGGGTCAAAACCACCACAAAGGTGCCTGTCCCCTTTGTGGTTGTGAGGTGCTAGGGGAGGAGCTTCATGGCTGCGTCGTGGGCGGCGTGCTCGTAGGTGTCGTCGAGGGGCTTGAGCGGCAGCAGGGCGGCGGCCTGCGCATCGCCGCGGCGCTCGAGGGCGTGCGCGATCAGCCAGTCGGCGAGTTCGGGGTTCTTGGGCAGCGCCGGCCCGTGCAGGTACGTGCCGATGACGCCCTTGTAGATCAGACCCTCAAGGCCATCGTCGCCGTTGTTGCCGGTGCCCGTGACGACGGACGTTCCGAGTGGCGTGGCCTCTGCATCGAGCAGGGTGCGGCCGCCGTGGTTCTCAAATCCCACAAAGGGCTCGGGTGCCAGATCGGTTTTGACGGCTACGTTGCCGATCAGGCGGTCGGATCCGCGTACGGTTTCGGCGGCAATGACCCCCAGACCCTCAATGCGATTCTCACCCATATAGTACGAACGGCCGAGCAGCTGATAGCTGCCGCAGATGGCGAGCAGCGAACCGCCATCCTCAACATAGGATGCGACCTTGTCTTTTTGAGCGAGCAGTTCATGTGCGACCGCCAGCTGGTCGCGGTCGGAGCCACCGCCCATCATGACGATATCGGCATCGGTCAAATCAAGCGTTTCGCCCATACGGACCTCGTCCACGCGCACGGGAATGCCGCGCCAAGCGCAGCGGCGCTCGAGCGCGATAACATTGCCGCCGTCGCCATAGAGGTTAAGGGCATCGGGATACAGGTAGACGATGCGCAGCGGGCGCGAAAGCTCGACTGGTGCGATGCCGACAGGAAGAGCGCTGCCGTCGGCACGGGCTACGGCGCGCCCAGCAACAGCGTCGGCGGTGGCGCCTTTCAGCCCGTCGAGCTCCTTGACCAGCGGCGGGAAGGCCGTGTAGTTGGCGACAGCGTAGAAGGTGTCATCGGCGGCCTCGTCTGCCACGGCGCTAATTGCCTGCGCGACGTCCGAGATAATCGCGGCATCGATGCCGGCGTACTTGAGGCGCACCTGCATGTCGTGCGCGCGCGTGCCTCCGGCAAAGGCGACAAGACCCGGCGTGTCGGCGATGCGCTCAAAGTCGACGTCGTAGATCCACGATACATCGTGGCCGTCGGCATCGTTATCGTTGAGGAAGAAAGCGCAGAGTCTGCCGCCTGCCGTCTTGATGGACTGGATTTGTCGATCGAAGCCTACGGGATTCTTAGCCAGGTTGGCCTCGACGGTGCGGCCGGCGATATCCCAGCGGCCCATGCGTCCGCCGGCGGGGACGTAGGCATCGAGCGTGGGCTGCAGGTGCGCCGTATCCACGCCTAACTCATGTGCGGCAAAGAATGCAGCAGCAACGTTGTAGACCATGTACAGGCCGTTGTAACGCGTGACGATGTGTGCGGCTGGCGCGCTGGAATCAGATCCAAACACCAGGTCAAAACCATAGCCGTCGCAGCCGAGCTCCACGCCCGTCACGCGACGGACAAGCACAGGGCGGGCCCAGCCGCACGAGGGGCAATGGTAGGCGCCGAGCTGGCCATATTGCACGTAGTCATACTCCAGCGGCGCGTTGCACTGTGAGCAAAAACGTGAGTCGCTAATACGGTCGGACTCGGTGTCGGTGGCGCCGTCGATGCCAAAGGCGATGCTCGTGTTGGGGACGCGTGCGGCAATCGAGGCACACAGCGGGTCGTCGGCGTTATAGATGAGCGTCGTTGTCGGCGAAAGCTCCAGCGCGTGGGCGATGACGTCCTGGGTGTGGTCGATCTCGCCGTAGCGGTCCAGCTGGTCGCGGAACAGGTTGAGCAGCACGAAGTACGTCGGCTTGAGCTTGGGCAGGACGCGTACGGTGTAAAGCTCATCGCACTCAAAAACGCCCACGCGCTTGCTGCTGGCGGTTCGCTTAAGGTTGCCACGCGCCTCGAGCAGGGCACCAACCACGCCCGGCTCCATGTTGTTTCCGGCACGGTTGCATACCACGGTGGCGCCGCTGGCGGCAACGGCGTCGGCGATCAGGTTGGAGGTGGTGGTCTTGCCGTTGGTGCCGGTGATCACCACGCTGCGGTCAACAAGGCCCGCGAGGTCGCTCAGCAGATAGGGGTTGATCTTCAGGGCGATGCGGCCGGGGAGTACGCCGCCCTGGCGCTTGAGGACGGAGCGCAGCCCCCAGCGAGCAATATCGCTCGAGGTGCAGGCAAGAGATGAGCGGAGGTTCATGAAACCGTTCCTAACGTAAACGACATGGTCGGGTTGAGTGGGTCACTAAAATCCGTAGCGGCGCGCAAATTCCTGGGCAAGCTGCGACACGTCTTCGCAGGCATTGGCCCAGGGGGCAAAGTCGGGAGTGTCCGAGATAATGCCGTCCGCTTCCCAAACGGCCTGGTGTGAAAGATCCCATGGATCGCGTGGCTCGGGCCGGCAGGGAAGGTACGGTGTCTGGTACATGGGATTCAGCAAGAAGAACGCGCCGCCCTCACAGCGGTTAGCGAACTCACGCAGCGCACGCGCCGCCGGACGCATCTTGTTCGTTTTGAACAATAGGATGGTGCGGGCAAGCAGGTACCAGGGGGAGTTCTCGAGTGCATCGGCTCCCACCTGTTCCTCGAGCTGGTGGGCTAGGGCAAAAAAGCCGTCCTGGTCCTCCAGACGAGCGAGGGCGAGCAACACGGTGCCGGTAGCTCGGGTGGGATAGCCTTCCGCCTTAAGGACGCGGCGGGCGTAGTTGGCAGCAGCACGGTAGCGGGCGCTCGCCATGCACAGCTGCGAGATGGCCTCGAGCGTGTGGAGCCACCCGATAAGTGCCGGCTCGCTCACGGTGAGATCTGACGCCGTCACACCGTCCGTCAAAACCTTGTTGGCCCAGTAGTGTGGGGCCTCCATATCGAACCCGGGCACGCTTTGTTGCAGATAATCGGCCGTCGTCGCCTCGAGCTTCATCAGGTCGCCCAGGCAGGCGTCAACGGGCGTGTCGGCCAGGATGATGGCGAGTAGCTGCGCGTCGATGGCCAGTGCATCGACGCGGACGATCTTGAGCAGCTCATCGCGCATATCGTCGAACAGGCGATTGCGCGTCTGCTCAAACTCCTCGTCGCTGCCCATGTCCTCGATGCGATGGAGCTCGTCGAGCAGGTGGCGATGAACACCGGCATAGGACAGCAGCGCCTGGGCATGCTCGGACTGCGCATACTTTTGGGGATTCGCACTCATGTCGTTATGGACAAGCTCGCGTGCTGCATCGGTGAGCTCGGGGTGCGACGCCAGATAGGTGCGCTCCAAGTAGGCGGGGATGTAGACGCTCGGATCCATTAGAGGTCCCCTCCCTTAAATGGAAGCCCCTGCTCGGCTGCGCGCAGGATGCGCTCGTCGATCTGGGAACGCACGATGTCGTTGGTGGCGACCCAGGCGGCAAAGCTGGCGTTGTCGGGAGCGCCCAGGCCCTCCTGCAGTACCGGCGTCGCCTCGGACAGTGCAAGGACGAGCTCGTCGGTGGAGCCTGTACCCACGTTGACGCGGGCATAGACGCCATCGGGAAACTCGGTTTGGAAGTAGAGCGCCTCGGCCGCGTGCGGGCACGAGCGCGCAAGGATACGCAGGTAATGCTCGGCGCCCTCGTAGTCCAGCTCGCGCCAGGCTGCGCTCATCAGCGCGATGAGCATCCACGGGTCCAAGTCGCGTTCCGCATCTTTGGGGCGGCGGCGCAGCGGGGTATTCGCGAGATAGGGTACGGAGTGGGCAGAGCGAAATCGCTTGAGCTCCTCGGCGGGGTATTCGAGCTTTGCCATGGCGAGCATCGCGGTGTGGCGGACGCCGGCGGGGTCGTTGGGCGCAAAGTCCAAGCTGCGATTCGCTGCCTCCAACGACATGCGATAGCGTCCGCTAATGAGGGCGCGCGACGCAAGGGCGGCAAGCCAGCGCAGGTAGGGGCGGCGCATAAGGTCGCCTGCGGCCTCGCGCTCATAGGGGTCCTGCGCCGAGGCGATCTTGAGCGCCAGGTCGTGCTCGACTTCATCGCACTTGGATACCAAGTACTGCACGTACTCCTCATTGGAGTCGGCGGTGAGGGCCGTCAGCATGCGCTGGGCGTCCCAGTTGGTCGGATCGAGTGCGGCGGCCTCGCGAAGCATGTTCTCGGCAGCGGCCTCTTCCTGCTCGGCCTGGGTATCGTCGGGGATAAAGGGAATGCGGTAGTCGACGGCTTCGACCACCTTGGCAATTAGATGTCCGGCGCGGTCGCGATCGTGCACGATGAGCGGCGCGGGGTCGCGGGTGAATTGCTCCATCAGACGCTCTACGGCGGCACCGTCGGTGAGCGGGATATTGTCGCGGCGCAAGGCCTCAAGAACGAGGCGATGGCAATCCTCTTGAATGGGATCGAATGCCATGGGGCCTCCTTTGCTGCGGTTAGGGTTCAAATGTCTCTATATAAGGTTCTAGTTTACCCGCATGTGGCACACCAGGGGTACCGCACTTGGACTTGCACCTTTGCACCACGAAGACGGATGTCGCACAAATGTCGGCACCTTGGACGACCGAGTGGTATCACGGTGCCGCAAACGGTCGATTTTTGGCGGCGAACGGTGCATATTTTGGAGGGGCGCAGTCCTGCCCGGGGTATGTAGTCAACCTTGATAAAACGTTTGCCCAGCTCGGGGCAATAACCGCAACGCAAGAGGTTCCAAGGATAGAAAAAACGTTTCATCATTGGCGGCTTTAGGTGAATAACTGACCAACCAGAACGGTAAAATAGTGTTTGTCTGAGCGTTGAGACGTTTAGACATCGCGCATTGTCATCGCCGGCAACGCGCAAACGGTCCTAACGGAGCCAATCGGGTGCTCCGTTATATACGCAAGTCTAAGAGGGGCTTGTTTAGGAGGCACAGTATGGGACGTTTTACCAATCCTCGCGATCTGTACTTTGGTGAGGGCGCTCGCCACGAGGTGAAGAATCTCAAGGGCAAGAAGGCCATCATCGTTTCTGGCGGCAGCTCTATGCGCCGCGGCGGGTTCTTGCAGGACGTCGAGGCCGACCTCAAAGAGGCCGGCATGGAGGTCAAGCTGTTCGAGGGCGTCGAGTCCGATCCCTCCATTGAGACCGTCATGAAGGGCGCAGCCGCCATGCGCGACTTCGAGCCCGACTGGATCGTTGCCATCGGTGGCGGCTCGCCCATCGATGCTGCTAAGGCCATGTGGGTCTTCTACGAGTATCCCGAGGAGTCCTTCGATAACATCATCCAGCCGTTCAGCTTCCCTGAGCTGCGTCAGAAGGCTCATTTCTGCGCCATTTCCTCTACCTCCGGCACCGCTACCGAGGTCACTGCCTTCTCCGTCATCACCGACTACGCCAAGGGCATCAAGTACCCGCTGGCCGACTTCAACATCACCCCTGATGTCGCCATCGTCGACCCCGAGCTCACCTACACCATGCCCGCCAAGCTGTGCGCTCACACCGGCATGGATGCTCTGACCCACTGCATGGAGGCCTACGTTTCCACCTGCGCCTCTATGTTCACCGACGCCAACGCTCTGCACGGCATCCGCGAGATCGTCGAGTGGCTGCCCAAGTCCTATGCTGGCGACCATGAGGCCCGTCAGCACATGCACGAGGCTCAGTGCATCGCCGGTATCGCCTTCTCCTCGGGCCTGCTCGGCATCGTTCACTCCATGGCTCACAAGACCGGTGCTGCCTTCGAGAACGGCCACATCATCCACGGTGCCGCTAACGCCATGTACCTGGGCAAGGTCATCCAGTGGAACTCCAAGGATCCCCGTGCTGCCGAGCGTTACGCTTACGTGGCCAAGGAGATCCTGCACCTTCCCGGCGAGACCAACGAGGAGCTCATCGCTGCACTCGTCCAGAAGATTCGCGATCTCAACGACCAGCTCAACATTCCGCAGTCCATCAAGGATTACGCGAATGGTGGCGTGAAGGTCGACGCCGAGAACCCGCAGATGGTTTCCGAGGAGGAGTTCCTCGCCAAGCTGCCCGAGATCGCCGCGAACGCCGAGCAGGACGCCTGCACGCCCGAGAACCCGCGTGAGACCAAGGCTGCCGACTTCGAGAAGATCCTCAAGGCCTGCTACTACGACACCGACATCGATTTCTAATCGACTCTTGTTATCGTAACGAGGGGCTCCGCACGTATCCGTACGGAGCCCCTTTCTTTTTTAGAGAATGGGATAGTTATGGCTGCAATTTTCAATAGCCCCAGCAAGTACATCCAGGGTCCGGACGAGCTCGCCAAGCTCGGCTCCTATGTCGAGCCGCTCGGCGCTAAGGCCCTCGTCATCGTGACGCCTTCGGGCAAGAAGCGCGTCGGTGCCAAGATCGAGGGCGGTTTTGCCGAGGCCAAGGCCGAGCTGCTGTTTGAGGACTTTAACGGCGAGTGCTCCAAGGGCGAGGTCGATCGCCTGGTTGCGCTCGCTCGCGACAACGGTTGCGACATCATCGTCGGCGTCGGTGGCGGCAAGATCCTCGACACCGCGAAGGCCGTCGCCTATTACCTGGAGTCCCCGGTTATCATTTGCCCCACCATTGCCTCGACCGATGCACCGTGTTCGGCGCTTTCGGTGCTTTACACCGATGACGGCCAGTTCGATAAGTACCTCTTCCTTAAGGCAAACCCCAATATCGTCCTGATGGATACGACGGTTATCGCGGCGAGCCCGGTGCGCCTGACGGTTTCCGGTATGGGCGATGCGCTCGCAACCTACTTCGAGGCCCAGGCGACGCACGATGCCGACGGCGGCACCTGCGCTGGCGGCAAGGGCGGCATGGCTGGTCTGGCGCTCGCCAAGCTCTGCTACGAGACGCTTATGGCCGATGGCGTCAAGGCCAAGGTTGCGCTGGAGAAGGGTGCGCTCACACCTGCCGTCGAGCACATCATCGAGGCCAATACGCTGCTTTCGGGTATTGGCTTTGAGAGCTCGGGCCTTGCTGCTGCTCATGCCATCCACAATGGTCTGACGATGCTGCCCGAGTGCCACAGCATGTATCACGGCGAGAAGGTCGCCTTCGGCACCATCGTCCAGCTGGTACTCGAGGATGCCCCGACCGAGAAGCTCGAGGAAGTCTTGGGCTTCTGCATTGAGCTGGGTCTGCCGGTCACGATGAAGGAACTTGGCGTTGCCGAGGTTACGCGCGAGCAGGCCATGATTGTTGCCGAGGCCGCGTGCGCGCCCGAGGACACCATGTGCAATATGCCGTTTGAGGTGACGCCCGAGATGGTCGCAAACGCCATTCTGGGTGCCGACGCACTGGGCCACTACTATCTCATGGATGAGTAAATCAAGCTAAGGAAGGGGCAAAGCCAACAGCTGGCTTTGCCCCTTTTTGCTATGGTGCAAAGGGGTAAGGTTTCTTTGCACCAATCGTTGTTTGATGAAGGGCGGATTCTCGTATGGCGCTTCCTATGGTTTACGTCGGTCCCGGTCGGTATGTTCAGGGGCCGGGGGAGCTTTCGCGCCAGGGCAGGTATTTGTCATGGTTGGGCTGCGCTGCCTATGTCTTGTTTGACCAGGGCACCGAGGATCGGCTGTGCAGGCAGATCGTCGATGGATTTCTGGACGACGATCTGAGTGAGCCGTTCTTTAAGATTTATGACGGTCCGTGTACGGAAGAGGCCGTTGTCGAAATGGCTAAGGAAGCTCAGGCCGAGTATTGCGACATGGTAGTGGGTATTGGCGGCGGCAAAATGCTCGATATCGCCAAGGCCGTTGCGTTTTATGCCGAGTTGCCGTTGTGCGTATGCCCCACGGCGGCTTCGATGGACGGTCCGTGCAGCGAGATTTCCGATGCCGATTTGCAGGGTGTTGCAAATGCGGTCTTTAGAAACGAGCGCAATATGGCCAACGAGCAGGCCAAGGTGACCAAACAAAAACTCGTGCAGCTCATGCGCGAGGCATAGCTTGGCACTTGATTGGCCTTGTGCAATCGAGGCGGCGATAGGCCATAGGCTATTTGCCGCAAAGATGCGCTGCATGTAATTTGCCCGAGGCGTGGGCCGATGGCGTATCATTATCTCTTGCTTGTTTGCACTGCTCAGGGAGGGGCCGCGCATGGCGCAGGAACACGATCTGTTTGATGACATCATCGAAATCAGCAAGGGCTTGGATTTTTTTAAAGACCCGCTTGGCGGTGTGACCGACGCGCTCGATCCGTCGGCTCCGCAGTGGAATCCTGCTGACTACAAGGAGCGCCCGCGCGGTAACACTATACCGTGCCTGGCTTGCAAGAACGAGAAGAGCGGCTGCACCGCGTGCATGGACGTGTGCCCGGTGAACGCCATTGAGATCGAGGAAGATGCTATCGAGATTCTCGACAGTTGCCGCAAGTGCGGTCTGTGCGCCGCTGCTTGCCCGACGGAAGCGATCATCTCTCCGCGCCTTGCACCCAAAAACGTTTACGACGACATTGTCTCGGCGGCTACGAGCCACGAGACCGCCTACGTTACCTGCACGCGTGCCCTTAAGCGCATGCCGCGCGAGAACGAGGTCGTTGTCGCCTGTGTGGGCGATATTACGGCCGAGACCTGGTTCTCGGTGCTGGCCGATTATCCCAACGTGAGCGTGTACCTGCCGCTGGGCGTGTGCGATAAGTGCCGTAACACCGGTGGCGAGGACATCCTGGGCGAGGCCATTGCTACCGCCGAGGAGTGGGCGGGCACGGGCATGGGTCTGGAGGTCGACCCGAAGAGCCTCAAGTGCCACAAGCGCCGCGAGTACGAGCGCAAGGAGTACATGGAAAAGATCGCCCGCACCACGGGCCTTACCGTGACCAAGCTCAACCCGGCAACGGCGGCGCTGGCCTCGGTGACGCAGAAGCTCAAAGCTCACCGCCATCAGATTACCCAGCTCGAGCGCACGCTCAACACCATGTGCGGTACCACGACGACCAAGCGTCGCCGCTCGCTCACGCACGGTCGCCAGCTGGTGCTCTCAACACTGCAGAACCATCCCGAGCTTGCCCAGAACATGCAGGTGAGTACGCCGGAGTGCGATTTTGACAAGTGCACGTCGTGCGGCGAGTGCGTCAATGTATGCCCTACGTTCGCCTGCGATTTGGTGGGAAGCGGCCGCTTTGCGTTGGAGTCTACGTATTGCTTGGGCTGCGGTGCCTGTGCCAAGGTGTGCCCCGAGCATGCGCTTAAGTTGGTTGAGCACGATGCGTCCAACTTGGTCGTCGTCGACCCCGAGGCCGAGGAAAAGGCCGCTCAGAAGGCCAAGGCCCACGAAGAGGTCCAGAAGGCCAAGGCCGAAGCAAAGGCTAAGCTCGACAAGATGCTCGATCAGGTGGAGAAGCTCGCGGACTAGCTAAAAGAGCGTAAATGATGGCCGGTGGGACAGGTGCTGCCCCGCCGGCCAAAAAAGTTGCGGTGGAATAGTTCCTGTTTTGCCCTTAAGCTGGCCATTCTAGGAACTATTCCACCGCAACTAATAAATGGTTAGTTCATGCTGCTTTGGTGGCCGGTTCGACCGGTACCGTTGCGCGTCACGGTTTCATGGAGCAAAAAGAACCCGGGAACCTGTTTGGTCTCGGTGTATTCCATAAGGATGCCGTCGGCGTTGTAGGTCTGCCCGCGTATAACGGCGAGTGCGTTAAAGTCGTCGAGATCGAGCACGCGCGCATCCTCGGGCGTGGGATGCTCAATCGTTACATCGCGTTTGCCCGTGGCAATCTTAACGCCAAGGTCTTCTTCGAGGTAACGATAAATCGAATCGTTGGCAATCTCGGGTGTCAGTTCCGGTACCTGTGAACTTAGGTAATAGGAGTCGTCGGAGCACACGGCGTGTCCGTTTGCGTAACGGATGCGTTTGGCGCGCGTGAGCTCGCAGCCTTCGGGAAACCCGGTAATCCCGGAGAGTGCCTTGCTACAGACGAGGAGCTCAAAAACGGTGGTGACAGTCTTGAGTTCAAAGCCTCGGCTGGCCGCGATTTCCTTAAAGGTCTCGAGTCCGCCGCCACCACAACTCTTCTCGTCACTGATGTTGCGAATGACGCGCATGCCTTTGCCTTGCTGGGGGAGCACGTAACCATCTGCCGCAAGCATCGAGATGGCGCGACGGACCGTCATACGCGAACAGTCAAACAGCTGCGTGAGCTCAGTCTCCGAAGGCAGATAACTCTGATAGGCGTATGTGCCGTCGTCAATCGACTGCTTCACGTTGTCATAAATAGTTTGGAAGATGGCTCGCGCCATGACGGTCTCCTAGAGCTGAGTGCGCGAGCGGTGGATGAGGGCCGCCCGCGCCGGTGTCAATCGATTTACTTGCTGGGGTCGATTATATATTTACCCATGGCACGCAGAGCTGGGTCTGACAGGATGGCGCCGAGTTCGTCGAGGGAAGCCACCTTGGCGACCATCGAGGATACGTCGAGCCTGCCCGAGTCGATGAGCTCGAGCGCGCGACGCTGCGTATAAGGGTTGATGTAGGACGAGGTAAGCACAAGCTCCTTCTGGAAGACCTCGAAGGGCTTGACGGTGATCGTCTCATCGGGCTTGGTGAGGCCGAACATCATGACCGTAGCCTTGTGGCCGGCGATCTGGATGGCCTGCTCGATGGTGACGGGCTTGCCAACACACTCGATAACGACATCGACGTTGCCGACGCCCTCCTGCTTCAGGCGGGCCGGGACGTCCTCGTGGATGGAATCAATTGCCAGGTCGGCGCCGAGTTTGAGCGCAACCTCGCGCTTGCCTTCGACAGGCTCGAGCAAGACAACCTTGGTGGCGCCGGCGTTTTTAGCAAGCTGCATCATGAGCAGACCGATCATGCCACCGCCGATAACGACAACTGTGCTGCCGGGCTTGATGTTGCACATATCGATGCCGTGCAGGCAGCAGGCGACGGGCTCGGTCATGGCGCCCTGCTCAAAGCTGGTGTGATCGCCCAACTTGTAGACTTGCTGCATATCGACGGAGCAGTACTCGGCAAAGCCGCCGTTAACGGTAGTGCCGTAACCGGTCATATGCTCGCAGTAGTGGTTGATTCCGTCGCGGCAGGGTTCGCAGCAGCCGCAGGGATGGTTTGGGTCGATGCACACGCGATCGCCCGGTTTAAAGCCAGCGACGTCGCTGCCCACGGCCTCGACAACGCCCGCAAACTCATGACCAAGGATCGTGGGCGGGGTAACGTCCGCTGCACCCTTGTCGCCTTCATAGATATGAACGTCGGTACCGCAGACGCCGCAAGCTTTGACGTTGATCAGAACGTCGCGCTTGCCCACGGCCGGCTTTGCCGATTCCTCGACTCTGAGGTCGTGCTTTCCATAGAAGACCGCGCTTTTCATGGTGACTCC
The DNA here is from genome assembly GCA_902469665.1 of uncultured Collinsella sp. GTDB lineage: Bacteria > Actinomycetota > Coriobacteriia > Coriobacteriales > Coriobacteriaceae > Collinsella. Next base: position 11,720 of record CABRDE010000063.1, read on the forward strand.
TTAACGTGGCGGTGAATGTTGTAATGAAGTATAGGCATGTATACAGATATAGACAAGCACATCTAGACAAGTTGAAAAGAAATATAGATTGCAGCCATCAGCTATGTCAGATTTAACAGGCAAAATACTGGACTTATACCGTTTACGGCCAATAATCAACCGTTTACCGACCGTAGTATTTATGCTAACTTGTCTAGATAAGTGATATGATAAAAATAGAAGCGCAAGAAGTCAGGGAAGCGGGCCCACCCGTCCTATTGCACGAGGTACACGCAAACGGCGCGTCTGCGGTCTCGAGTGAAGCCAAAACCGCAGCGCTCCGAATGAAGAGAGGGGGATTCCCCGTCATGATGCAAAAGATACAACGTTTCGGCGGTGCAATGTACACGCCTGCAATTCTTTTCGCATTTTCCGGAATCGTCGTCGGCCTGGGTACGTTGTTTACCACCGAGGCGATCTTTGGCGAGATGGCCACTGCGGGCCATCTTTGGTTTGATTGCTGGAATGTGCTGCTCCAGGGTGGTTGGACGCTCTTTAACCAGATGCCGTTGCTGTTTTGCGTAGCGTTGCCAATCTCGCTCGCGAACAAGCAGAACGCTCGTTGCTGCATGGAGGCTTTGGCCATCTACCTTACCTTCAACTACTTTGTAAGCACAATCTTGGGGCAGTGGGGCCCTGTCTTTGGGGTCGACTACTCTGTCGAGGCGGGCAGCGGTACTGGTCTTGCCACTATCGCAAGCATCAAAACGCTTGATATGGGCATCATGGGCGCGCTCATTATCTCTGGTATCGCCACGATGCTGCATAATAAGTTCTTCGACACCGAGCTCCCCGAGTGGTTGGGCGTGTTCTCGGGTTCCGTGTTCATCTATATGATCGGTTTCTTCGTTATGGTTCCGGTCGCTCTTATCGCCTGCCTGGTGTGGCCGCATGTTCAGGCTGCTATCTCCGCCTTCCAGGGATTCATCCTTTCCGCCGGTACGTTTGGCGTGGGTGTCTTTGCTTTCTTCGAGCGCGTGCTGATCCCTACAGGCCTGCACCACTTTATCTATACGCCGTTCTATTACGACAACGCGGCGGTCAACGGCGGCATCTTTGCTGCTTGGGCCAACATCCTGCCCCAACTGGCTGCCGATCCGAGCATTGCTCTTAAGGATGCCGCACCCTGGGCTGCCTATACCTGCCCTGGTTGGACTAAGGTCTTCGGCTCGCTTGGCGTCGCCATTGCGTTTTATATGACCGCCAAACCCGAGCGCAAGCAGCGCGTCAAGGCTCTGCTCATTCCCGTCACCCTTACCGCTATGCTTTGCGGTATCACCGAGCCGCTTGACTTCACCTTCCTGTTCATCGCGCCCGGCCTGTTCGTCGTCCACTGCGTGCTCGGAGCGCTCGGCTGCATGGCTCAAAACCTCCTTGGCGTCGTGGGCATCTTCGACGGCGGCATCATCTCGATGCTCTCGTGGGACTGGCTGCCCCTTTGGGCCGCACACGGTCTGCAGTACGCCATCTCCATCCTTGTCGGTCTGTGCTTTACCGCTCTTTGGGTCGTGGTCTTCCGTTTCCTGATCGTCAAGTTCGACTTTAAGACCCCCGGTCGCGAGGATGACGATGTTGAGGTCGAGCTCAAGTCCAAGGCCGACTACAAGCAAAAGCAGGGCGGTGCAGCTGCTGGCAAATCGGTCGCCCAGAGTAAAGATGATGAGCGCTTGGTGCTTGCCGAGAACATCCTCGATCTGCTCGGTGGCACGGATAACATCATCGATGTAACTAACTGCGCTACCCGTCTGCGCGTTAACGTCAAGGACAAGAGCGTCGTTGCACCCGAGGCTTCCTTCAAGGCGATCGGTACGCATGGCTTGGTGGTCCAAGGTCAGTCAATCCAGGTCATCATCGGCCTTAGCGTCCCGCAGGTTCGCGAGAAGTTCGAGAGTCTTCTGAAGTTCGAGACTCTTCTGTAAACCATCGTCCAACGAAACAATCGGCCTTGCAGAGCCGGTATGCACCGCAAGGCCGATTCTAGAGATAAAAAACTCCACTTCTAGGTAACAATTCCAAACCGTACAGGCCGCGTGCGGGGATGGATTGAGCAAGCGGCCAGAATGAGGAGGACATCATGTCCAAGAAAAACTATGCCGTGACCATTGCCGGCGGTGGCTCTACCTTCACTCCAGGCATCGCTCTGATGCTGCTTGAGGAGCGCGACCGCTTCCCGGTCAACAAGGTGACCTTCTACGACAACAACGCCGAGCGCCAGGAGACCGTGGCCAAGGCCTGCGAGATCTACTTCCATGAGAACGCTCCCGAGGTTGAGTTCAACTACACCACCGACCCCGAGACCGCATTCACCGGGACCGACTTCGTCCTTGCTCACATCCGCGTCGGCCTGTACGCCATGCGTGAGCTCGACGAGAAGATTCCTCTCAAGTACGGCTGCGTTGGCCAAGAGACCTGCGGTGCCGGCGGTATCGCCTACGGCATGCGCTCCATCGGTGGTGTCATCGAGATCCTCGACTACATGGAGAAGTACAGCCCCAACGCCTGGATGCTCAACTACTCCAACCCCGCGGCCATCGTCGCCGAGGCCTGCCGCGTGCTGCGCCCCAACAGCCGCATCATCAACATCTGCGACATGCCTATCGACCTTATGGATAAGATGAGCCGTATGTGCGGCATCAAGGATCGTCGCGAGCTGCAGTATAGCTACTACGGCCTCAACCACTTTGGTTGGTGGAGCAAGATCTACGACAAGGACGGCAACGACCTCATGCCGCAGATTAAGGAGCACATGGCTAAGAACGGCTACCTGGACGGCATCGAGCACGAGGCCGGTAAGGAGCAGCATGTCGAGGAGAGCTGGATTCACACCTTCGGCAAGGCCAAGGATGTCTATGCTGTCGATCCCGAGACGATTCCCAATACCTACCTCAAGTATTACCTGTACCCGGACTATGTCGTCGAGACGTCTGACCCCAACTACACTCGCGCCAATGAGGTTATGGACGGCCGCGAGAAGAAGGTCTTTGGCGCTTGCCGCGACATCATCGCCAAGGGTACTGCCAAGGACGGCGGCTTTGAGCCGGATGTACATGCCAACTACATCGTCGACCTTGCCTGCGCACTGGCCGAGAATACGCTCGAGCGCTTCCTGCTGATCGTTCCCAACGATGGTGCTGTGCCCAACTTCGACCCGACGGCCATGGTCGAGGTGCCTTGCATCGTCGGTTCCAACGGCTTTGAGAAGATCTGCCAGGGCCCGATTCCGCAGTTCCAGAAGGGCCTGATGGAGCAGCAGGTTTCCGTCGAGAAGCTCGTTGTCCAGGCTTGGGTCGAGGGCAGCTACCAGAAGCTCTGGCAGGCACTCACGCTCTCCAAGACCATTCCTTCGGCGAGCGTTGCCAAGCAGATCCTGGACGAGCTCATCGAGGCCAACAAGGATTTCTGGCCCGAGCTTAAGTAAGGACTACTGTCTCGAACCTCACGCATCTCTGCTTCATTTGCGCCGCCGCGGTGTCCGGATTCGCCCGGATGCTGCGGCGGCGCTATACTTATGAGGTTTGAAGTACCTGTACCAAAAGGAGCTGTCGTGTCCCTTTCCATCGGTATCGTGGGCCTGCCCAACGTAGGCAAGTCGACGCTGTTCACCGCGCTTACCAAAAAGACCGGCCTTGCCGCCAACTACCCGTTTGCCACGATCGACCCCAACGTGGGTATCGTCGATGTGCCCGATAACCGCTTGCAAAAGCTCGCCGACATCGTTAACCCGGGTCGCATTGTGCCGGCGACGGTCGAGTTCGTCGACATCGCAGGTCTGGTGAAGGGCGCTAACGAGGGCGAGGGCCTGGGCAACCAGTTCTTGGCAAACATCCGCGAGACCGATGCCATCTGCGAGGTCGTGCGCTACTTTAAGGACCCCAACGTCATGCGTGAGGTGGGCCGCACGGGCGAGTTCGTCGATCCTGCCGGCGATGCCGACACCATCATGACCGAGCTCATCCTGGCCGACATGGGCACGCTCGAGAAGCAGCTGCCCAAGCTCGAGAAGGAGGCCAAGCGCGACAAGGAACTCATGCCCAAGTTTGAGGTTGCCAAGCGTCTGCTTGCCTGGCTCAACGAGGGCAAGCGCGCCGCATCCATGGAGATGACCGACGAGGAGCGTGCTGCCGCCAAGGGCCTGTTCCTGCTCACCATGAAGCCCATCCTGTATGTGGCAAACGTGGACGAGGATATGCTCAACGATGACCTGGCGCCCATCGACGGCGTCAAGCCGCTGCCTATCTGCGCCAAGATCGAGGCCGAGCTTTCCGAGCTCGATCCCGAGGACGCTGCCGACTACCTGGAGAGCCTGGGCCTGGAACAGCCCGGCCTGGACGTGCTCGCTCAGGCTGCCTACAAGCTGCTCGGCCTGCAGTCGTTCTTTACGGCCGGCGAGATGGAGGTCAAGGCCTGGACGGTTCGTCAGGGCGCGACCGCCCCGCAGGCCGCCGGTGTCATCCACACCGATTTTGAGCGCGGCTTTATTAAGGCCGAGGTCATTGGCTACGACGACTACATCGAGCTCGGCGGCGAGCAGGGCGCCAAGGCCGCCGGCAAGCTGCGTATTGAGGGCAAGGACTATGTCATGGCCGATGGCGACGTCGTGCACTTCCGCTTTAACGTGTAAGGACGACGTGCATGTTTAAATATGGTAAAAAAGCCGGCTATATGGGTATTGCGCTGCTCGTGCTTGCGGTGATTCCGCTGGTGGTCGCAGCGTGTGTTATCCCCAACATTGGTCCCGAGGTGGCAACAAAGTTTAATGCCGCCGGCGAGGCGACGCGCTGGGGCAAGAGTTACGAGTTGCTGGCACTGCCGGTGCTCAACCTGCTGCTGAGCGTGGCGACGTACTTTACGGCAGGACGCCAGGCTAAAAACAATGATGACTCCGCCGCTATGGCGCGCATCGTGTGCGAGCGCTACCTGCGCAACGGTTGCATTACGGGTGTGTTCCTCAACGTGGTCAACGTTTACTTTATGTACTCGGCGATTACCGGAACGGGCTTTGGCCTTGGTTTCTAGCTTGTCCTTTTAAGCAACGAGCCTGCACATATATTCAATGGCTGCTGCGAGGCCGCCGCTCGATCGTGGTTGAAAGACTACATCGGCGGCGGCCTCGTTTTCGTATCCGGCACCGCGAAGGGCGAGTGCGATGCCGGCTTCCAGGAGAAGGGGCAGACCGCGTTGGCTGGTTGCGATTACGGCAGCCTGATCGAGCGAGCAGCTGTGCGCTTGGCATTGGATGGCAAGTTCACCTTGCGCCGGGCAAGGGACCAGAACAGCGGCGACGCGACTTGATAGCAATGCAAATGCTGTGCGCTCATCGGGCGAAAGGCATTCTGCTTCAACGACGACGAGCTTGGGCGGTGCGCTGTTTGTGCGAAGCGTGGCTCGGTACATGCGGACCGAAGAACCCGACATAGAAAACTCCTGTGTATTCGGCAAAACGTAAACTATAGTTTACGTTTATGTTCGGCTCCATTTCAAACTCGGCTGCATGGACGAACGTGCGAAACAGATTCTTGGCAGGCGGGTCGAAGAGACACGCAGGGACCTTGGTATCTCCAAGGTTGATTTTTGTGTGGCGACAGGAATCAGCCGACCCTACCTCGACCGAATCGAAGATGGGACGGCAAATTTCACGCTCAAGGTTCTATTTAAGATCGCGCCCGCACTCGGCATGACGGTGTCAGAGCTTCTCGAGGGCATTGAATAGAAGATGCCTATTGACCGGTGGTTACACCATCGGGATGCGGTCGTGGTTGACTTGGCTGTAGAACAGGCGCTGGATTTCGGCGGCATCGCGTGACTGGCCGAGTGCCCACATGGTCTTGGCCACGAGCGTCTCGGTGGTCATGTCGTCGCCGCGCAGAATGCCCGGATGATCGGCGTAAGCACGGCCGACCTCATAAACGCCCAGATCGAGGCCCTCTTCGGGGACCTGCGTGGTCATAACGACGGTGCGGCCCGAATCGACCCAGCGGAAAATTGCCTCTTGGAACGACTCGCCCGACTCGCCAAACTCGGGGATACCGCCAATGCCAAAGGTTTCAAGGATTACAGCATCGTAGCTATCGGCAAGGGCGTCGAGGATGCCCGGGTTTACGCCGGGCGTAAGCTTGAGTACAAATACGCGCGGGTCGATGCTGTCGTAGAAACGCACCGGGTATTCGCTCTGATGCGTGCCGTGAAGCCCGTTGCGCACGATGCGGTCGTTGCGGATGTAGGCAATGGGCGGATAGTTGACGCTAATGAATGCGTTAAAGCTCATGGTGCGCTGCTTGCGGGCGCGCGTGCCGGCAATGGCTACGCCGCCAAACACGATCGAGACGTCGTGCGAATGCTCGTCGAGCGCATAGAGCAGGCTCTGGTACAGATTGAGCTTGGCATCGGTAAAGGGATTGCCCATGGGCTTTTGCGAGCCGGTGAGCACGATGGGCTTGGGGCTGTCCTGAATCAGATAGGAAAGCGCCGCCGCGGTGTAGCTCATGGTGTCGGTGCCGTGCAGGACCACAAAGCCGTCGTGGTCGGCATAGCCCTCGACGATGACGTCGCGGATACGCATCCAGTCGCTCGGGCGCATATTGGTGCTGTCGATGTTCATGGGCTGCACCACGTCGAGCTCGCAGAGGTCCGAGATCTCGGGGACGCTCTGGGCGAGCTCCTCACCGGTCAGGGCGGGGGAGAGGCCGTTGCCGTCCTCGGTCGATGCGATGGTGCCGCCCGTGGCGATGAGAAGGATGCGCTTCATGCTGGTATTCCTATCGTATTTGCCGCCGCAAGGGCGGAGTCGTTCGGCAGTATTGTGGCACAGGGCGTCCAATGTTCAAACGTATTACATCATCTGTAACGTTTGAAAACACTTCAATTGCCGTCAAATAAGGGCCTAGGTCGTGCGTTTGCCGTGCGCTGATGGCTGCGAGGGGCGAGAAACCCCATATAACGTGTACACTATGGAGGTTATTTTCGTTCATTCACGCGGGTGGGCACCGGCTCCCCGCCAACAAGAGGGGGAACCATGGATCAAAAGGCTTCCGCAAAGGTCCTCGTACTCGACTTTGGTGCGCAGTACGGTCAGCTCATTGCCCGTCGCGTCCGCGACCTCAACGTGTATTCCGAGATCGTCCCCTGCGACATCTCGGCCGACGAGATTCGCGAGATGAACGCCTCTGCGCTCATCCTTTCCGGCGGTCCGGCCTCCGTGTATGCCGAGGACGCTCCGTCTATCGATCCCGCCATCTTTGACCTGGGCCTTCCCGTCCTGGGCTTCTGCTACGGCCATCAGATCACGGCCGTGACGCTCGGCGGCAAGGTCGGCCACTCCGAGGTGGGCGAGTACGGCCGCGCCACCATCACGCGCACGGCCGGCGCCAAGCTCTTTAACTCCACGCCCATGGAGCAGACCGTGTGGATGAGCCACCGCGACGCCGTTTCCGAGGTGCCCGAGGGCTTTACCGTTACCGCCAGCACTGACGTGTGCCCGGTTGCTGCCATGGAGTGCGTCGAGCGCAAGATTTTCACCACGCAGTTCCACCCCGAGGTCAAGCACTCCGAGTATGGTCAGCAGCTGCTGAGCAACTTCCTGTTTGAGATCTGCGGCCTGGAGCCCAACTGGAGTGTGGACAACCTGGTCGAGACCATGACGGCCGAGTTCCGCGAGAAGGTCGGCGACGACCGCGTGATTCTGGCCCTGTCCGGTGGCGTCGACTCCTCCGTCGTGGCTGCGCTGGGCGCTCGCGCCGTGGGCAAGCAGATGACCTGCGTGTTCATCAACCACGGTCTGCTGCGCAAGGGCGAGCCCGAGCAGGTGGAGGAGGTCTTCACCAAGCAGTTTGACGTCGACTTTATCCACGTCCACGCCGAGGACCGCTATGCCGAGCTTCTGGCCGGCGTGACCGAGCCCGAGGAGAAGCGCCGCATCATCGGTACGCAGTTCTGGAAAGAGTTCTTCGCCGTGGCGCAGCAGCTCGAGACCGATGGCAAGCCGGTCAAGTACCTGGCTCAGGGCACCATCTACCCCGACATCATCGAGTCCGGCGCTCGCAAGACGGGCGGCAAGACGGCCACCATCAAGAGCCACCACAACCTGATCCCGTTCCCCGAGGGCGTGCACTTCGACCTCATCGAGCCGCTCGACCACTTCTTTAAGGACGAGGTCCGCGCGCTTGGTCTGGCGCTCGGCCTGCCGGGTCACATCGTGTTCCGTCAGCCTTTCCCGGGCCCGGGTCTGGCCATCCGCATCATCGGCGCGGTCGACAAGGAGAAGCTCGAGATCCTCAAGAACGCCGACGCCATCGTGCGCGAGGAGCTCGACGCCTACAACCAGCGTCTGTTTGAGCAGACCGGCGAGCGCAACTCCGAGCACAGCTGCTGGCAGTACTTTGCGGTTCTGCCCGACATTAAGTCCGTGGGCGTTATGGGCGACGAGCGCACTTATCAGCGCCCGATCATCCTGCGCGCCGTCGAGTCCAGCGATGCCATGACCGCCGACTGGGCCAAGCTGCCCTACGACGTGCTGGCCCGCATCTCCGGCCGCATCGTGGCCGAGGTTCCCGGCGCCAACCGCGTATGCTACGACATCACGTCCAAGCCGCCCGCGACCATCGAGTGGGAATAGAACAGACGTTCGATTCTGTGTTATAATATCCTGCAATGGGCGCGGCCTCTTCCGAAGCCGCGCCCATTGCTATATTTGGTCGGATATCGACGGAAACCCAAGTTCAGGGAGGTTTGTTGCGATGGCATACGATTTCAAGAAGGAGTTCAGGGAGCTCTACAGGCCGTCCGGCAAGCCGAGCGTCGTAACCGTTCCGCCTATGAGCTACGTCGCCGTGCGGGGCAAGGGCAATCCCAATGCCGAAGGCGGCGAGTACCAGAACGCGTTGCCGCTGCTCTACGGCGTCGCTTATGCCATCAAGATGTCGAAGAAGGGCCCGCGAGAGATCGAAGGCTATTTCGACTTCGTCGTGCCTCCGCTCGAGGGCTTCTGGTGGCAAGACCGCACCGATGGCGAGATTGATTATGCGCGGAAGGATGACTTCAACTTCATCTCGTGCATCCGTCTGCCCGATTTCGTCACTCGCGAGGACTTCGACTGGGCAGTTTCGGAAGCTGCCGCCAAGAAGAAGCTGGACTTCTCGGCGGTCGAGCTGCTGAGGGTCGACGAGGGCCTTTGCGTTCAGTGCATGCATACCGGGCCTTACGACGACGAGCCGGCGACCATAGACGCCATGCGCACATTCGCGGCGGAACGGGGCTACGCCCCCGACTTCTCCGAAGCCCGTCTGCATCACGAGATTTACCTCTCCGACCCGCGCAAGTGCGCGCCGGAGAAGCTCAAGACCGTGATCCGTCATCCCATAAAGTTGATTTAGCGAAGCGAGTGACGCCGATCGCTTCGGCTTTTTGGGCGCTCGCCGTGGCGTGGGCGGCAGCGGGACGCGCCCTGCGACCGGTGGCGGAGGCCGAGGCGCGGGAGCGCGCGTTCATTTGCACCACCTCGCACGACTTCGTCACCCCGCTCATGGCGATGGCTGCGAACTGCGACGTGCTTGAGGCGAAGGCATCCGATCAGGCCGGCCATGCGTCCTGGGTCGCCAACATCCGTGCGGCGGTGGACGAGATGGCGACTCGCATCGCCGACATGCTCATGCACATGGGCGGCGACTAGACAGGGCGATCCCTGCAACGGGCATTATTATCCGGGAAGCGTTTGGTTGCGAGGCACGCTGGTGTGAGGGCCTGAGTCGTCAGGCCCCGCGCAGGGGGACCGCGATGGTGGCCACCGCGCCGCCCGAGGGGCTGTTGGCGAGCGAGACGGAGCCCCCGTGGGCGCTCGCGGCCTCGGAGGCGGCGTGGAGGCCGAGCCCGTAGTGGCGGCCTCCGTCGCGCGAGGAGCGGGAGGAGTCGTCTGTGAAGAGGCGCTCGCAGCCGCGTTCGAGGGCGGCGG
>CABRDE010000064.1:0-12745 GCA_902469665.1 uncultured Collinsella sp.
AAGGAGTACCTGCAAGTGTGCCTTCTGCTGATAGAGCACGAGTGCGCGAAGCTCGGCATCGCGCTGAACCCGCGCAAGACCCGCGTGGTGAAGCTCACGCGCGGGTTCACGTGGCTGAAGAAGCGCATCTTCTACACGGACACGGGCCGCATAGTCGTGAAGCCGTGCCGAGACTCCATAACGCGGGAGCGCCGCAAGCTCAAGAAGATGGCCCGCATGGTCGCCGATGGCGTCATGACCCCCGAGCAGGTGGAGCAGAGCTACCAGAGCTGGCGCGGCGGCATGAAGCGGCTGGACGCGCACCGCAGCGTGCGGGCCATGGACGCGCTGTACCGCAGCCTGTTCGGAAATCCCGCGGGGGGGGGTTGCTCAATGCAATCCAAACCTGGAGGCGACACGGATGGGAGCATGCCCCTACCCTAGCAACGGAAGGAGCGACCCATGACGGAACAGGAAATCGCCGGGGAGATCAACGGCTACAAACAGCAGCTTGAGCAGAGCGACTACAAGGTCATGAAGGCGGTGGAGCGCATCTTCTCCGCATCGTCCATCACCGACCTGCTCTCGGCCATCGCCGCAGCTGCCAAGGAGGTGGCCGAGATCATCTCGCAGCGCCAGACGTGGCGCGACCGCATCAACGAGCTGGAAGCCATGGAGCCCGACCAGCCGGAAGCGCCGCAGGAGTAGCGAGCGCCCCTTCGGGGGCGCTTTTCTTTTGCCCGGCGACACCTCGCGGACAATCGCGGCAGCGATTCGAGGAGGTGAGAAAACGAATGACCGACGTGCTGGAAATCTTCGCGCCGTACGGCCCCGGGTCGCTTTTCGGCGCGCTGCTCATCCTAGTGGTCCTGTACTTCGGCAAGCAGTTCCTCGAAGAGTTCAAGGCCCAGAACGAGCGCAAGGCGAACATCGACCTCAAGCGCGAAGAGCGAAAGCAGGACGAGGTGAACGAGCGGGCGCAGCGCGACCGCGAGCGCAGCCAGATGGAGGGCCGCATCGCCGCGCAGATGGAGCGCAGCAACGCGCTGATGGAGGCTATGAAGGCGCTCATGGAGTCCGTCGTGACCTCCAACGAGGTGCTGCACGCCGACCTGGCGAACAGCCAGGCGCGCAGCCAGGGCATGGCGGCGAAGGTCGACCACATCGCCGACCGCGTTGACCTGCTCTACAAGGAATCGGCTCGATAGAAAGGAATCCGAAATGACAGAAATGCAAGCAATCGCAGCCATCGTGCTGTCTTTCGCCGTGCCGTTCGCGGTGCAGCTGATCAAGACCGAGGCCATGACCGGCAAGGCCGCGCGCATCCTGGCGCTGGGCTGCTCGCTCCTGGCGGGCGTCGTGACCGGCTTCGTGGGCGGCGTGCCCGCAGACCCGGGCGCATGGGTCACGTGCGCCTTCGCCGTGGTAGGCGGCGTGCAGGCGGCCTACACGCTGTTCAAGTCGGTGGGCATCACATCCAAGTGGCTCGACGCCCTGTTGGGCGTGACCGTAGGCGGGAAGGAGTAGGCAATGGCTAAACTGTTCATCATCTGCGGCCACGGCGCTGGCGACCCCGGCTGCTGCGCAGGCGGCTGCACCGAGGCCGAGCGCGTTCGCGCCCTGGGCCAGCGAATCAAGGAACTGGGCGGTTCCGAGGTCGAGCTGGGCGATACGTCCCGCAACTGGTACGCCGACGGCGGGCTTAACCGCCTGAGCACCGACGCGCCAGTGGTGGAGCTGCACATGGACGCCAGCGGCATCGCCACGGCCCACGGCGCGCACGTCATCATCAAGGAGGGCTTTGAGCCTGACGAGTACGACAATGCTCTGGCCGACAAGCTGGCGGCGTTCATGCCCGGGCGCTCCGAGAAGCTGGTGCGCCGTTCCGACCTCGCGAACCCGAACCGAGCCGCCGCGCGCGGCATCAACTACCGCCTGTGCGAGAACGGCTTCATCGACAACGACGGCGACCGCGAGAAGTTCAACGGCAACCTGGACGAGCTGGCGCGCATCTACCTGGAATGCTTCGGCATCACTGCTGGAAGCGCCCCCGCAGCCGTCCCGCAGCCGCAGCCTGCGCAGCAGGAAACGACCGAGAACTTCGGCGGCACCTACCGCTGCACTGTGGACTACCTGCGCGTGCGCGACGCCCCCGGCCTGGGCGGCACCGAGGTGGCGCACTATTCCAGCGGCGAGACCGTGACGCTGGATAACTGGTACAAGATCGCCGACGGCTACGTGTGGGGCCGATACACGGGCTACAGCGGCGCAACGCGCTACATCGCCGTGGGCAAGGCCACGGGTAAGCCAGAGGCCGACGACTATCTGGTGAAGGTGGGATAGGCCATGCCGTACCCGAGCCCCGCAGACGAGGAGCGCAACGGCGGGTGCGGCCCCATCCTCGCGGCGGTCGTCCTGCTGTTCATCGTCCTGGCCGCCGCCAGCTGCGCGTCGCAGGCCATGGGAGCGCAAGACGTGACCGTGAGGCAAGCCCGCACGGACGGCCCCATATACGACCTGCCCGAGGGCATCGGCCAGGAAATCGTGTGCGACGAGCACAACCGCGAGTACCTGCTGCTTACCACCGAGCAGGGCGGCGTGTTCCTCATGCCGTACATGGACGAGGACGGCGAGCAGGAGATCATGCCGCAGGCCTAGAACGCAAAGAAGCCGCTCCATACGGGGCGGCTTCTTTCTATCTGACGAGCAATACGAACGCCCGCCTAACGACGAACACGCGTATGTGTTCGCCTACTGAACAGTTGGTGGAGGCGCGGAGAATCGAACTCCGGTCCACGAAAGCCCCCTGATTGGCATCTCCAAGCTCAGTCGCTGGTTTAGTCTCGGACGCTTTGCGCGCAGCGACACGCTCGCGGCGTCCTAACCGGTTCGGTCTTAGCCTGCGCCATACCGATTACGTGCGCAGGAGCATTCCCCTAAAATGACGTCGCGCCGGTGTCGGGGAAATCACCGGGTTGACGCGCCGCTATAGACTAAGCAGCGAGAGCCATAGGCTCAAAAGAAGAGTTGTTGTCAATTCAATTTGACGGTACCCCTGTTTAACGAGGCGAGGAGACCTCGGCTTGCTTCCTCTCTCAGAGCTATCGTGTCGAAACCAGTCGCCCCCGAATGTCGGGAAAGTCTGGATGGCATTGGACACGAGCGCCCAACACCCGTCGACTTTTCAAGGAACATGCGGGGTGAGCCCCGCTTGTGGAGTGTTATCTTACCACGTTCTAAAGGCAGACAGCTGTTCTATGCACGAGCTGTGAAGACCCCAATGTGCTCCGCACTTCGCACTTTTGCTACCGATCGCGTCACGTATATTTTCGCCAAGCAAAATTGACCCGTCGAAAGGACCGTTATGGATACCAAGCAGCAGCTCGTCAATGCCCTCGCAGGCCTAGGCTCAACCATTACCGAAGCTATGGATGTCATCGAAGGCTTTGTCCCCTGCGGACATCCCGCCCTCACGGTATCGAACGCACTCGTCGCGCTGGACGCTGACGATGATGCAGCTCTCGCCCAGCAGCTTGAGACCGTCGAGGGTTTTATCGACCACGTGAACGGAAACCGCGGCGTGACCGCCTACCACGGCGTCGACGTCGAGCTCGCGGGTCCCAAAGCCGATCTGCTCGTAGCAATCCGCGAGGTAGGCGCCCTTATGCAGACCGCAGGCGTCAAGAACACCCAGGTCAACGAGTGGGTCTACCGCAGCCTGGCAGCGCTAAACGATTCCGACGAAAAGGCAGCCGAGCAGCTCGCAGAAAGTCCCACCATTAAGGCCGAGCTTTTGTAAATAGCAGACGCGGGTCCCTTGGCGCATCGTCGTCCAAGAGGCCCGCAAACAGTTCGCGTCAACCGATAGCCGCGCCGCCGCGTTCAGCCAAAGCAAGAATCGGCATCATTTGATGAGGTGTCTTTGCTGCAAGATCGGCATGTTCGAGCAGCTTGCGATCGTTAGTCACCAAGTAATCAACCTGCGCGCGCTTGGATGCAGCGAGTACCAAGTTGTCCTCGTAATCGCGATGGAGCGCTAAGTATTTGTCGGCCAGCCAAAGGTCCGACGCATCTGCACCCACGGCCGTGGCGTTTTCGGTCATGTTCCGAACAAACGCCAGCGCCGCATCGCCAATTGCACGGGCAGATGCCTCGTCGAGTGCTCCCCCGCTGGCAAGAACGCTACGCTTCAGCTCGTGTTGGACAACGTACAGCACGTCCTTGGCGATATGCACCGGAAAGAACAGCAACGCCCCCGTCTCCGTCGCCCGCCCAATAAACGCACGCGCGGCAAGCGACTCGGCATGGTCGACGCAAAACGAATCGACCCATACGTTGGCGTCCACCATAATCTTGAGAGGCGCCCCACTCACTGGATCATCCCCTTTTGGCGATAATGCTCATCCATGGCGTCGGAATAGATTACGTCCCAATCGCGGTCGTCGGATACGGACGACGTAGCGATGCCCAGGTCCGCATAAAGCTGATCCGCCGCCGCCCATGATGCGGCGAACGGAGTATCGTGCGCGACGGTCTGCTGCCGGTCGTCGACGGCCGCAAGCACTTCCTCGCACTGCCCGCCACCCTGCGCGACCTTGGCCACCACCTTTTTGATAAGCTCGGGCAGCGACCCGCCCGAAAGCCGCAGCGCCTCCTCGGCGCGCTCTTTAACCGAGCGATCTACGCGAACATTCACCTGCGCCATGCTGCCAACGGTAGCCATCTCAACCTCACCTTCAGCATTTGCTAGCAGTGCTAGCATAAGCATATATCCGGGCTAACATCTCGTCAAACAAAAGAAGGCCTGCACCCTGGCGGCTGCGGTGCCGCCCGAATGCAGGCCATATACTCAATCGAAAACGCTAACGGAGGTACGCCTTCGCGTTGCCCAAGCTGTAGGCGATCGTTGAGCCGTTGTGCAGCAGTGACGACGTCTGCGGAGTGATCATGCCGGTAATACCCAATGCCAACAGCGCCGAGTTGGTGAGCATCACCTTAGAGTAGGAGCTCGTCAGACGATCAATGAGGCCCTGGCTCATGCGGCGTAGGCGCACGATTGCAGCGAGATCGGTATCGGTCAGGATGATATCGGCGACCTCCTTGGCGATGTCGCTTCCACCGCCCATCGCCAAGCCCACGTCGGCCAAACCGAGCGCCGGCGAATCGTTGACGCCGTCGCCCACCATGGCAACGTGGCGCCCCTCGCGCTTAATCCGCTCCACATAGGCGTACTTGTCCTCGGGCAGCAGCTCGGCCTTAAACTCGTCGACACCCGCCTCTCGTGCAATGCGCTCGGCCGTGCGCTCGGAGTCGCCCGTGAGCATAATGACATGTTTGACGCCCAGCGCATACAGGTCGGCGATGGCCTCACGGACCCCGGGCTTGAGCGGATCCTCAATGCCGAGCACGCCCACAACCGTGCCGTCGACCGCCAGATACAACGGCGACAGGCCCTGCATCTGGAGCTCGATTTGCTCCTTAATGTCGGATTCGAGCTGTGCGCCCTCGTCCTCGAATACAAAGTGCGCGGAACCGATGATGGCGCGACGTCCCTCGATGGACGAGGCAATGCCGTGTGCCACGATGTACTCGACCGCAGCGTGACGCTCGCGGTGCTCGAGCCCGCGCTCGCGTGCCGCATTGACCACGGCGCGCGCTACCGGGTGGGGAAAATGCTCCTCCAAGCAAGCGGAAAGGCGCAGGACCTCGTCCTCGCTCCAGCCGTCGGTCGTGAGCACGCAAGCCAGGCGCGGCTGCGCCTCGGTCAGCGTGCCGGTCTTATCAAACACAATGGTGTCGGCCTTGGCAAACGACTCAAAGTACTTTGCGCCCTTGACCATCACGCCCATCTTGGCGGCATCGCTCATGGCAGTCATGACGGCGACGGAACCCGTGAGCTTGAGTGCGCACGAGTAGTCGACCATCAGCGCCGCTGAGGTCTTGATGAGGCTACGCGTGGTGAGTGCAACCAAGCCCGCGAGCAGGAAGTTCCACGGGACGATCTTGTTGGCAAGGTCCTCCATGTGCGACTGGCCCTCGGACTTGAGCGAGTCGGCCGTCTGCACGAGCGAGACGATCGAGCGCAGCTTGGTCTGCGCCGTGTTGGCGCGCACGCGCACCAAGATGCTGCCGTCTTCCACGACGGTGCCGGCGAACACGTCGTCGCCCGCGCTGCGCTCGACGGCCAACGGCTCGCCGGTCAGGGTCGCCTGGTTGACCATGGCGCTTCCCTGCTCGACCACACCGTCAATGCAGATGGACATGCCGGTGCGCACGGCTACCAAGTCGCCGGGCTCAAGCTCGGTCGCGGCAACGCTCACCTCGGTGTCGCCGACCACTTTTTGCGCCTTGTCGGGCACGTCGAGCAGCGAGTTGATGAGCTCGTTTTCGCTCATGGCGCGGGTGTAGTCCTCGAGCAGCTCGCCCACGTTGAGCAGGAACATTGTCTGGCCCGCGGTATCGACATCACGCTTGACGAACGAAATGCCAATGGCCGAAGCGTCGAGCACAGGAACGGTCAGGCGCGGCTGCGCCAGCTCATGAAGGGCAGCGCGCAAAAATGCCATGTAACCGGCCACGACAAACACCGCACGCAGAGGCGTCGGCAAGAACCAGCGACGTGCGTAGTGGGCGCCGATAAGTGTGGCAAGATCCATGACGAGCTTGTGCTTGCGTGGCTCAAGCTGCATCACGTAGCCCGACTTGGCATCGGCGATAGCTTGAGCATCGAGTGCGCCCAAGGCGTCGAGCACGCTCGCGCGGCGCGGCTCGTCGTACTCCAGCGCCATCTGGCCAATGCGGCCATACACGCGCACCTTGTGCACGCCGTCGATATCGCCGCCAAGCTTAAGAAGTGCATCGAGATCGCTCTCTGGCACAGGACCCGCCAATTGAAGACGGGTCCTGCCGGGGATCTCGCTAATAATCGAGAATCTCATAGTTTGTGCCTGGGAGCGTTACTCGGCTGCCTCGTCAGCAGCGGCCTCGCTCTGGGTGATGTAGGCCGCCTCGGCAACCATGTCATCGACATTGGCCTTGGCCTGCTCGACCATGTCCTGGTAGCCGTTCTTGATGCGCATGCCGCACGCGATACCCTGCACGCAGGCATTCTTGACCGGAGCGCTGGTAAGCAGCTTGATGCCGGCCGTGCCAAGCAGAAAACCGCCACCGACAAGCAGGGTATTGAACGTCGACTTCTTCATGTTGCTTCTCCCTTTTGCCGCATTGGACGCGGCACGGTGCCTTAGCACCCGAGTAAACAAGTTTGCTCGAGCACACTTTTGGAAAATAGTTTAGTTTATCTAACTATTGATGTCAACAAAGGTTAACTTTTTGGAAATCTTAGTGCGCAATGTGACCAAGGGGACCGCCCCTGCACCACATCCACAAAAAATGAGGGCGCCAATAGCGCCCTCATTCACTCTATTCCATTCAGCCCTACCTGACCCGAACGGCCGAGTCGTTGCAGAACCCGGGAGCCCCGGCAGGGCGGGTGCTTCCTCAAAATGAGTTCCGCACGCAAAGAAGGCCACTAAATGTGGCCTTCGTCTTGCGCAGGACTGTTCGAAATTTTGAGGAAGCACCCGCCCTGCCGGGGCTCCCGGGTTCCCGCTTACGAGAGCGACGTTCTCAGTAACTCGTTGAAGAGCTTCGGGTTGCCCTTGCCGCGGCTCGCCTTCATGCACTGGCCCACCAAAAAGCCGATGACCTTCTGGTTGCCGTCACGATACTGCTGCGCCTGATCGGCACAGTTTGCCAGCACCTCGTCCACGATCGGCTGCAGCGCGCCGGCATCGCTCACCTGACGCATACCACGCTCGTCGACGATCTTGTTGGGATCGTCGCCGGTCTGGGCCATGGCCTCAAAGACCTCGTGCGCCTGGTTGGAGCTGATGGCATCGGTCGCCAGCAGCTTAGCCAGCGCTGCCACCTGAGCCGGCGCAATACCGGACTCGGCGAGCGACACGCCTGCGCCCTTAAGGTAGGCGATCATCTCGTTCACCAGCAGGTTTGCGACCGTCTGGGCCTCCTTACCAGCCATACCAGCAGCGGCCGCCTCAAAGAACTCGGCAAACTCGGGGTCGCCGGCAATCTGCTCGGCATCGGCCGCCTTAATGCCAAAGTCGGCCTCAAAACGGGCGCGCTTGGCATCGGGCAGCTCGGGGATCTCGCCTCGGCAGCGGTCGATAAACTCGTCGTCCAGATCGAACGGCGCCAGGTCGGGATCAGGGAACAGGCGATAGTCGTCGGCCGTCTCCTTCACACGCATGACCACGGTGCGCTTGCGGCTGGGCTCCCAGTGGCGGGTCTCCTGATAGATGATGCCGCCCTCCTCGAGCACCTCGGCCTGGCGGCAGATCTCGTAGGCAAGGCCGTCATGCAGGCTCTTAAACGAGTTGAGGTTCTTGAGCTCGGTCTTAGTGCCCAGCTTGGTCTCGCCGCGGCGGCGCAGCGACACGTTGCCGTCGCAGCGCATGGAACCCTTCTCCATGGAGCAGTCCGAGATGCCCAGCGTCACAAAGATGCGACGGAGCTTTTCCATAAACAGGCGCGCTTCCTCGGGCGTGCGCAGATCGGGCTCAGTCACGAGCTCAATCAAAGGCGTGCCGCAGCGGTTGTAGTCGACGAGCGACTCGGCCGCGGCGGTAATGCGGCCCTCGGCGCCGCCCACGTGGACCATCTTGGCGGCGTCCTCCTCCATGTGGATGCGCAGAATGCGGATGGGCACCGTGTAGGAACCGTCCTCGCGACGCTCGGGCATCTGCAGGTTGGACGCGTCATAGCTGGCCAGGTGGCCGGCGCGCTGGTTGCCCTCGCGCATGGTCGACGTCATAGACGTGGACAGGCCCTCGGCGTTGGCCGAGGCGCTCGCCAGGCTCTGGGCCTCGGCCTCGCCAAACGCGCAGTCGGGGCGCTCGGCGGCACCGCGACCGGTCACGTCCAGATCCAGGTGACCGTACATGGCAAAGGCGACCGGACCCTGCGTGGTCTGGAAGTTCTTGGCCATATCGGGATAGAAGTAGTGCTTGCGGTAGAACATCGAGTGGCGCTGGATTTCGCAGTTGGTGGCGAGACCGGCCTTGACGATGCTCTCGATGGCGCGCTTGTTGGGCACCGGCAGGGCGCCGGGCAGGCCCAGGCACACCGGACACACGTTGGCGTTGGGCTCGTCATCGTGGCTGAGTTTGCAGTTGCAGAACATCTTGGTATCGAGTGCGGTGAGCTCGGTATGGATCTCCAGGCCGATCACGGCCTCCCAATCCTGCAGGACCTCGGAAAGCTCCTTCATTACAGCTCGCCTCCCTTCCCGGCAAAATCGGGCGCGACGGAAAGCGCGGGCGCACCCGTGGCGGTATCGGCAAAGCCGCGCTCCAGGGCGCGGGCAAACGTGAGCAGCTGACGGTCCTTAAAGGCCGGACCAACCAGCTGGGCAGAAACGGGCAGTTTAGTATCCTCGCCCAGGCCCAGCGGCACCGAGATACCACCGTTGCCGCAGATGTTGAGCGAAATGGTGTACAGGTCGGAGAGATACATCTGCGTGGGGTCGCTGATCTCGCCAAACTTAAAGGCCGTGCGCGGCGAGGCGGGCATGAGGATGGTATCCACCTTGGCATACGCGGCGTCGTAGTCCTGCGTGATAAGCGTGCGGGCCTTTTGCGCAGCGTAGTAGTACTTGTCGTAGACGCCCGAGCTCAGCAAGTAGGCGCCGAGCATCTGACGGCGCTTGGCCTCGGCGCCAAAGCCATGGGCACGCGAAAGCGAGCTCTGGTCGGACAGGTTGGCGCAGCCCTCCTCCTGGTAGCCGTAGCGAATGCCGTCGAAACGGGCCAGGTTGGAGAACGCCTCGGCCGGGCCGATGACGTAGTAGGCGGCGATGGCGGCGTCCAGGTGCGGCAGGTCGACCTCGACCAGTTCGGCGCCCTGGTTCTGCAGCTCCTGAGCGGCGCGCTGAACAGTGGCCTTGACCTCGGGCGTCAGGCCCTCGGCCTCCATAAACGCAGGGATAATGCCCACGCGCTTACCCTCGATGCTGTCGTTGAGATGCTCGGTAAAGTCGACGGCGCAATCCTGGCTGGTGCAGTCGTACGGATCGTGGCCCGCACCGGTAAGTGCGTTCATGGTCAGCGCGACATCCTCGACCGTGCGGCCAAAGGGGCCCACCTGGTCGAGCGACGAGCCAAAGGCAACCACGCCGTAACGACTCACGGCGCCATACGTGGGCTTAAAGCCCACCACGCCGCACAGCGACGCCGGCTGGCGAATGGAGCCGCCGGTATCCGAGCCCAGCGAGAGCGCGACCTCGCCCGCGGCGACGGCGGCAGCGGAGCCGCCCGAGGAGCCGCCGGGCACGCGCTCGGTATCCCAAGGGTTGTTGGTGCGGTGGAACGCCGAGCTCTCGGTGGAGCTACCAAAGGCAAACTCGTCCATGTTGGCCTTGCCCATGGGCAGGCAGCCGGCATCGAGCATGCGCTGGACGCAGGTGGCGGTGTAGACGCTCTGGTAGTTCTCGAGCATGCGGGAAGCACAGGTGGTGCGCGTGCCCACGAGGTTCATGTTGTCCTTGATGGCCAGCGGCACGCCCGCGAGCGGGGGCAGCGGCTTGCCTGCGGCGCGGTCGGCATCCACGCGCGCAGCGGCCTCGAGCGCGAGCTCGGGCGCCACCTGCAGGAATGCCTGGACCCCGCCCTCGCGCGCCTCGATAGCGGCAAGGGAGGCCTGGGCCACCTCGGTAGCGGTAAAGTCGCCGGCGGCAACGCCCGCAGCGATCTGGGCGGCGGTAAAGGAATCGAAGCTCTGCGCCATTACTCGCTCTCCCCCTCTCCCAAAATGGACGGCACGCGGAAGTAGCGGTCGCGCGCGCTGCCGGCGTTCTCGAGCGCAACGTCAAGCGGCAGATCGCGCTCGGGCTCGCGCAGGTCGTCGCCCATCACGTTGGACAGGCTTCCGATGGGATGGAACGTGGGCTCCACGTCGGGCAAGTCATATTGCAAGACGGGCTCGAGCATCTGGACGGCGTCGTTCATGTAGGACGTCATCTGGGTGAGCTCGTCATCGGTCAGTGCGATCTTTGCGTACTCGGCGATGCCGCGCACGTCTTTCTCGCTGAGTGCCATAGGCGCTCCCTTCCGCATAACAGTTAAACCGCTCTAGTATACAAGGCAACGCCGCTTGGAGCAGGTGCTTTACCCAAATGCAGCGAAAACGTAACGAGGGCGGCGGGCTGGCAGGCGGCGGGCCGGCGGTTCCGCAGCGAAACCGCACCGTCCATAGCGAAAACCGCGCCGTCCGAAACGAAAACCATCCCGCCCACAACGAAGACCATCACAACATTCGACACTTTTCGCCATAATCGCGATTTTCATCGAATGTTGTGATGGTTTGGAAGCCCCCGGCCACCACAAAGGTGCCTGTCCCCTTTGTGGTGGTTCTGGAGAATGTCTTATGCCGAGGCCTTGGCCTTGCGGCGCTTGCGGACCGCGTGGATCACGATGTCCAGCAGCAACAACACAATGGCCACGACCACGATGAGCACGGCAAACTCGCGCTTGCCCCAGTGGCGGCCGGCCAGCGACTTTTGCTTGTCGACGTCCTTCTTGTTGTACTTGGTGCGCACACAATGCACCAGCAGGCGATGGTCGTTCACGCCGTAGGGCGTGCAGGTAACGAGCGTCACTTTGTCGGCGCCGGGCTCGATGGTCAGCGACTCCATCTCCTCGGGCAGCACCACCTCGGAGTCCACCATCTTGTAGGCGAGCGTCTTGTTCATGGTGTGCAGCAGCACTAGGTCGCCGGGCTCCAGCGAGTGGATGTCGTCGAACATGCTCAGGTTGCGCATGCCCGAGTGCGCGGTGAGCACGCAATGCGTCGAGGTGCCGCCCACCGGCAGGCTCGTGCCCTCCAGGTGGCCGACGCCCGCCATAAGGACTTCCTCGCTCGTGCCGTGGTAGATGGGCATGCTCACGTCGATGGAGGGGATTTCGACCCAGCTCATCATGGGGTCGCGGTCAAAGATGAGCTGCTGGGCGTAGGGCTCGATCTGGTCGGCGGGAAGCTCGGTGGCCTCGCCCGCCAGTTGCTCGTTAAAGGAGCGCGCCTGGAGCAGGATGCGCTCGCGCTCCTCGGCAGACAGCGCGTCCACGGTGCTGGACACGGTGCTGATCTGGTTGAACACGCCCGAGGCCTCAAGCCGGTCCAAAATCCACGGCCAGGTCATAAGGCCCACGCCAATAAGGATGATGACAATGGTGATGAGACGGTCGGCCCAGCGCGGCAGCCGCTTGCGACGGCGCTTGGGTTTTGGTTGAGGTTTGGGCTGAGGGCTTAAGCCGCCGTTGGCCGCGGCGTTATTGCTCTTCATATGTTTGGCGCCCTGCACCATCGCCGGTCACTCCTCTACAGCTCAGGTTGTCTAAACAAATAATAGCCGATTAGCGAGCTTCCACGCCGGACAACGCAGCCTGGCAGCATTGCGCAGTGCGAGTATGGGCCCGCATTTGAGTTTTCAAAATGTCCCGAATCGGCTGAGCGATTCGGGATACAATGTCAATAGAAAACGACGCACCCCGCGTAAGTGTACGAGAGCGCGGGCGGCCTAGTTTTCAGCTTTTGTTAAATGCCCGGGATCCGACCCCCGGGCATTCTTATTTGCGCTTTCGGCGCAAATGCCGTCCACCGTCCGCACCGCGCGTGCGCCTACGGACCTTAAACCGAACCTCATACGAGTCAAGAAACGCGATGACGAACGTGCCCACCGCCGCGAGGGCGG
>CABRDE010000065.1:0-10494 GCA_902469665.1 uncultured Collinsella sp.
ACAAGGTGACGTGAAACGAAAGGGCGCTGACCTTCTGGTCGCGCCCTTGAAGTTGAACGTCAGATTGTCCAAATGCGGCCCGCGCAGCGTCGAGCTGTTACGGCGTTTGGTAAAACGCCGTAACTAACAAGCTCCGTACTGCTCGTAGTAGGCATCGATGGCGGTCTTGAGCTCGTCATCGATGACGACCTTGCCGTCGATCTCGTGGTTGTAGAGGGTCTCGACGACCTCGGCCATGGAAACGATGCTCGCGACGGGGAAACCGTACTTTGCCTCGATCTCCTTCTGAGCGGTGGTCACACCGCCCTTGCCGACCTCCATGCGGTTGAGGGACACGATCAGGCCCTTGATCTCGACATCGGCAGCAGCCTTGACCTTAGGATAGGTCTCGTCGATGGACTTGCCGCTGGTGGTGACGTCCTCGACCATGACCACACGGTCGCCGTCCTTGGGCTCATAACCCAGCAGGTTGCCCTTATCGGCACCGTGGTCCTTGGCCTCCTTGCGGTCGCAGCAGTACTTGACCTCCTTGCCGTACAGCTCGTGGTAGGCAATTGCGGTCACGACGGCCAGCGGAATGCCCTTGTAGGCCGGTCCAAACAGCACATCAAAGTCGTCGCCGAAGTTATCGTGGATGGCTTGGGCGTAATACTCGCCCAGCTTCTTGAGCTGATAGCCCGTCACGTAAGCGCCGGCGTTCATAAAGAACGGGGACTGACGGCCGCTCTTGAGCGTAAAGCTGCCGAACTTAAGAACGTCGGACTCGACCATAAACTTGATGAACTCTTGCTTGTAAGCCTCCATGCGGGCTCCTCTCGTAATCGCGTACGTGCCTTCCAGTTTAGCGCAGGCGAAGCGTCGATGCGGGCGCGCTTTGGGGCCACGGCATTCTGTAAAGGCTTTGTCAGGGGGAATGGTTTTCCGAACAATGGGGTTGACATGTCAAACCCCCTCATCAAGAATACGGGCGGATTAAAAAGGGGTACGAGATACCCAAAGCGCGCTGCGCTCAGCCTTTAGGAGGTGTGCCATGGAAGGCAGTCCTAGTCGAAAAACCTGCATGTCGCCCTCGGCACGCCGCGAGGACTCCGCACACGCATAAACGCCACCGGCAGATCGCCAAAACCACCGCAAAGGCGCGCTGCACCCTTTGTGGGCTCAAGAGCTTGACGTGAGCGACATCTAGGTTTTTTGAAGCAAATACGACACGTACGCTAACTCCCTTCAACAAGGAGGACCCTATGCTGATGCTCAAAACGGCCACAGTGCTCGAAGCAATCTCCAAGCGCCGCCACACGGCGCGTCCCGCCGCCCACGCCGGCCTTAGCAAAAACACCGTCTTTGCTGTCACGCATGACGCCAAGGACACCCTAACCCTACTCGACGCCACAGCCGACGGCCTCACTGCCGACCAGGCCGAGGAGCGCTTGGACGCATACGGCGCCAACGCCATCGAGGCTCACGCCAAGACATTTTTCCGCCGCCTGGCCGACGCGTTCATCGACCCCTTTGCCGGTATCCTCGCCGCACTCGCCCTGGTCTCGCTCTATATCGACGTCATCGCCGTGCCCGAGCCCCAGCGCGACCCCTCCACGGTCATCGTCATCGGCGTCATGCTGCTGGTATCGGGTGGCATGAAGTTTATCCAGGAAGCACGCAGCGGCAACGCAGCCGAAGCCCTCAAGGACCTGGTCTCCAACACTTGCACCGCCCTGCGCGACGGCGAGCGCATCGAGGTCCCCTTCGACGAGCTCGTCCCCGGCGATGTAATCCGCCTCTCTGCCGGCGATATGGTGCCGGCAGATGCCCGCATCATCACCGCGCGCGACCTGTTTGTGATCGAGTCCGCACTCACCGGCGAGAGCGAGGCCGTCGAGAAGACCACCGCCGCCACCGTCGTCGAGGGCGCCGACGGCTCCGCACTGCCACTCTCTGCCTGCAAGAACATCGTCTTTACCGGCACCTCCGTGCAAAACGGCGCCGCCACGGCGCTTGTCGTTGCCACCGGCTCGGACACCTACCTGGGCGGCATCGCCAAGACGCTCAACGGGCGCGGCGAAAAGAGCGCGTTTGACCGCGGCGTCTCGAGCGTCTCCATGCTGCTGGTGCGCCTGATGCTCGTTATGGCGCCGGCCGTCTTTGCCATCAACGCCGCCACCAAGGGCAACGTCATCGACGCGCTGCTGTTCGCCACGAGCGTGGCCGTGGGCATCACGCCGCAGATGCTTCCCGTCATCGTGACCACGAGCCTGTCGCAGGGCGCCAAGGACCTCGCCCGTCGCCAGGTTATCGTCAAGGAGCTGCCGGCGATTCAAAACCTCGGAGCGATGGACGTCCTGTGCTGCGACAAGACCGGCACCCTCACCGAAGACCGCATCGTGCTCGAGCGCTACCTCAACACCGATGGCAACGAGGACGCGCGCGTGCTGCGCCATGCGTTTTTGAACAGCTTCTTCCAGACCGGCCTCAAAAATCTTATCGACCTGGCCGTAATCGACCGTGCCGATGTGACGCCCTCGACCGTCGCACCCGATTCCATGCTGGGCCAGAGCCTGCGCGACCGCTACACCAAGGTCGACGAGGTTCCCTTCGATTTCTCGCGCCGTCGCCTGAGCGTAGTTGTCGCCGACGCCCAAGGCAAAACCCAGATGGTTACCAAGGGCGCTGCCGAGGAAATGCTCGAGATCTGC
The DNA here is from genome assembly GCA_902469665.1 of uncultured Collinsella sp. Lineage (GTDB taxonomy): Bacteria > Actinomycetota > Coriobacteriia > Coriobacteriales > Coriobacteriaceae > Collinsella. The sequence continues at coordinate 2,691 of CABRDE010000065.1, forward strand.
TCCTTTGTCGAGATCGATGGCATCGCTCAGCCGCTCACCGACGAGAAGCTCGCCCAGATTCGCAAGCAGATCGCCGGACTTGAGGGCCTACGCGTAATTGCCGTGGCGCAGAAGACCAATCCGCGCTGCGTGGGCGAGTTTGGCATCGCCGACGAGTGCGACATGGTGCTGATGGGCTTTTTGGCCTTCCTCGATCCGCCCAAAGCAAGTGCCGCGGGCGCCGTCGCCACCCTCGAGGCCAAGGGCGTGGCGGTCAAGGTCCTAACCGGCGACAACGACCGCGTCGCCGCCACCGTCTGCGAGCAGATTGGTATCGATACGAGCAACGTCTTGCTCGGCTCCGAGATCGATGCGCTCGATGACGCCGAACTTGCCAAGCGCGCCGAGAAAACCCACCTCTTCGCCAAGCTCTCGCCGCTGCAGAAGGCGCGCCTGGTACGTGTCATGCGCGAGATGCTCGGCCACACCGTGGGCTTTATGGGCGACGGCATCAACGACGCCGCCGCCATGCGTGCGAGCGATTGCGGCATCTCGGTCGATTCGGCCGTCGATATTGCCAAGGAATCCGCCGATATCATCTTGCTTCAGAAGGACCTGGGCGTGCTCGAGCGCGGCATCATCGAAGGCCGCCGCACTTACGGCAACCTGCTCAAGTACCTCAAGACCACGGTGAGCTCCAACTTTGGCAATGTGCTGTCCGTGACCGTCGCGAGCCTGTTCTTGCCGTTTTTGCCCATGAGCGCCCTGCAGCTGGTACTGCTGTCGCTGGTCTACGAGATCGTGTGCATCGCACTGCCGTGGGACACCGTCGATGACGCCTGGACTGCCCGCCCGCGTGCCTGGGACGCCGCGTCCATCAAGGGCTTTATGCTCGAGCTGGGCCCCGTGAGCTCGCTGTTTGACATCGTGACCTTCGCCGCGCTCTTCTTTGTCGTGTGCCCCGCCGCCGTGGACGCAAGCTGGTCCGAGCTTGCCGCCGCGGGCGACGTCGCGGGTATGGCGACCTTTGCTGCGCTCTTCCAGAGCGGCTGGTTTGTCGAGTCCATGTGGTCGCAGACACTCGTGGTCCACATGTTGCGCTCCCCGAATCTGCCGAGCCCGCGCGACCACGCCGCGCCCGCATTGTGCGTTCTTACCGTGCTGGGCCTGGCGCTCGTCACCTGGCTGCCGGCAAGCCCCATCGCCGATGCGCTCGGCCTCATGCCGCTGCCCACGAGCTTTTTTGGGCTGCTCATTGGCATCGTTACCGCCTATATCGCGCTCACCCAGCTGGCAAAGCGCCGCTACATTGCCCGCCACGGCGAGCTGCTGTAGCAAGTAGACGGAAAACACCCTGCCAGCTGCCGTTGCCACTACCACAGCTGCCAACGCCGCTGCCGCTGCCTCTGCCGCCGCCGCAGTCTATCCCCCCAGCAGTTGCGGTGAAATAGTTCCTGTTTAAAGCCCCGTGACTTTAATTTAGGGACTATTCCACCGCGACTTATTGGGAGATTAGCTAGTCCTTGGGTGTCCAGGACCAGAAGAAGTTGATAAGGGCCACGCGCGAGGCGGTGCCGGTCTTCTTGTTGATCGAGGAAATGTGACGATAGAGCGTGGAGCGCGAAAGGAAGAGCGTTGTGGCGATGTCCTGAACGCTCTGGTCCGAAACGACCAAGACCTCAAGAATATCGTGCTCGCGCTCTGTAAGCCCAAAGGTGGCGACGAAAGCATCGAGGCGTTCATCGGACGTGAGCTCCGCTGCCTCCACGGGCTCGGGGTCGGAGCGTGTGGGCGCAAGATCCCCACCAAGATCGTCGGTGGCAAGCGGCAGGCCATCCTGCATCACGGCATCATCGGCTCGTTGCCCCAACTGCCCCAGCAGCGTAATCGCAATGCCCACAAACATCACGAGCGCCGCACCGATCGCAGCCAGCACGTTTTGACTCGAGATGATCGCCACCGCCGGCGCCGTCACGAGCATCGAGCACACGTTGTTGACGACGCGACCCATGCACGGCCAAAAATATGACCAGCGCGCATAGAGCGAGACGGCGGCATTTTTTGCGGTAAAGAACACCACGAAAAAGCCCGAGCCCAGATAAAAGATGATCGTGGCAGCAAGCTCGTTGCCGCCATTGCCATCGACGATGAGCACAAAGAACGAAAGCGTGGACAGTATGGCGGCACACGTCATGCCGATATTCATATACGAGCGGCCGTGCAGGTCAAATAGTGCGCCAGCGACCAACGAGCTCACGACAAGCAGCAGGCGCGGCCAATCGCCCAAATCGACGGCTCCGACAGCATGCAGGGTCGTGAAGCCCGCGTTGAGAGCGGCGAATACGCTGGAAAGATACGCCGTCGCCACGGTCAGGCGAACTACGGAGCGACGGAATGCCGCCTTTGCCTCGGGATCGTCATGCCACTTGGCGCCATATTCCAGAGCATCTACCGAAAGCCCGGCAGCACTGGGTTCAAAGTTGGGATCGGACTCGTCGCGCAGCTTGGCGCGTCGGGCACCGTGGAGCAACGCCACCTGCGCGATCGCACAGACAACCAGAACAGCCTGCTGAGGAATGCCGGCAGGCATCACCATGTGGTTGAGGACCTGCACCAGCACGCCCATGGCGTAAGAAAGTGCGGCGGCGCGCGCCAAGCAGGACGTCCGCGCAAAGCGCCGTGCAAAGTTTGCGTGGGCAGTCGATCCGCAGTAGCCCAGCGCGCAGCACGCCACCAAACCGCCGGCAATTACCACCTCAACCTGAACCGCCATAATCAACAGCAGCAATGCCGCCACCAGCAAAACGCCCGTGACGTCACTCGTTGCGTCGATAGCGTGGGGACGGCGATAGTACAGAATGGGACGCACAAAGAAGCCAATCACGCTCGCGCCGATGACAAGGCTCTCATAAATAACGACCTCGTTCGGAGACACGAACTCGGCCATGCGCACATCAAAAAGATACTCGCACGCCAAAAACGTGAAGAAGAACAGCGCCAGGCATATAATCTCCCGAATGCCCCGACGCAAATATGAGGTTGTGTCTCCCATGCCCCTCATGGTTAACCCCCAGCCGCTCAATTGTCTGGAAATCTATTTTAATAAAGAACCAGTCTCAATATCGAAGCCGAGCTCGAAATGCTGCAAATTTGACCCCAGCCGTCCACATCACGCCGCGATTTTGAGCCGCATGGACCAGAAGGGACACGCGCGATCTCTAGCTTGGCCAGGAGTGTCTCCAACTACCACTCATTTAAGTACGTCCCCAATGAGTGGCCGAAGAGTGTCCCCCGCGACTAGTCGTTTGAGAACGTCCCCAACGACTAGTCAAAAAATGGGCCATGTGTCCCAGTTGTGGAGACTCCTTGAGCCGTCTGGGTATCGCGAAGGATCGCGCACTCCCCCATCATCAAAAGTGACACACGCTACCAGTTGATGGGAGGCAGCCATGGGCTTCTTTGACAAGATGTTCGAGAAGAAAGAGTGCGCGATTTGCGGTACCGAGCTGGGACTTTTGGGCAAGACCAAGATCAGCGAAGGCTACCTGTGCAAGGAGTGCGCCGGCAAGCTATCCCCCTTCTTCCACGCCTATCGCTCCAGCACCGCGGACGACATCCGCGAGCAGCTCGCCTACCGCGGGGCCAATGCCGAGCGCCTGGCCTCGTTCAACCCCACGCGCACGCTCTCTGCCGGGCGCACCAACATCATGCTCGACGAAGACGCGGGCCTGCTGATCATTACCTCGCAGAGCCGCTGGCGCGACGCCAACCCCGACATTATCGAGTTCTCGCAGGTACTCGGCTGCGATATGGATATCGACGAGCATCGCACCGAGATTTATCGCGAGACCAAGGACGACGAGCGCGAGAGCTACAACCCGCCGCGCTACGACCTGGATTACGACTTTAATCTGACCATCCACGTCAACACGCCGTACTTTACCGAGATCAACCTGCGCGTGAACGACTCCACCATCGAGCAGCGCGGATCCATCGAATATCGCGAGGCCAAGCGCCAGGCAACCGAGGTCCGCGACGCGCTGGTACAGCTGCGCCAGGAGACGCGCGACAGCGTCGTGGCCGCCAAGGCCCCCAAGACCGCGGTCACCTGCCCCTTCTGCGGTGCAACCACCATTCCCGATGCCAGTGGGCGCTGCGAATACTGCGGCGGCGCCATCGGCGCATAGCCTCCGGCAGCGAAAGGACCGATCATGGCCTTCGAGAGCGTCAACTATCAGTGCCCCGCGTGTGGCGGTCCCCTTCACTTTGCCAGTGCCGAGCAAAAGCTCGTCTGCGACTACTGCGATTCGCGTTTTGAAGTCGAAGAAGTCGAGGCCCTCTATCGCGAGCGCCAGGACAAGGCCGACGCCAAAGCCGATGCGGCAGCCGCAACGCCCAAGCCCGTCGCCGACGACGCGGTGCAGGAGCTGGCTCAAAACGCCGGCTACATCTGCTCGTCGTACGGTGCCGAGCTGGTCTCGGACGGCACCGTCGCCGTCACCACCTGTCCGTACTGCAGCAACCCCGCCGTGGCACCTGGCCAGCTCTCGGGCGACTTCTCACCCGATCTGGTGATCCCGTTTAAGCTCGGGCGCGACGATGTCATGGCCGCGCTCAAGGAACACTACAAGGGCAAGATCCTGCTGCCCAAGAGCTTTGTCACCGGCAACCATATCGACGAAGTCCAAGGTGTCTACGTGCCGTTTTGGCTCTACGGTGCCCACGTGGACGGCGAAGTGCACTTTGATGCGACCAACGAGACCGTGACTGAGGAATCCGACCGCACCGTCACGACCACCGACCACTACGACGCCTACCGCAAGGGAAACATCTCGTTTAAGCGCGTGCCCGTCGACGGATCCTCCAAGATGCCCGACGGCCACATGGACGCCATCGAGCCGTTTGACTACGACGCGCTGCGCCCGTTCTCGGTCGCCTATATGCCCGGCTACATCGCCAACCGCTACGACGAGGATTGCGAGACCTGCAAGGCGCGTGCCGAGCGCCGCATGGAGGAGAGCACGATCTCGGCCCTGCGCGAGACTGTTGTCGACGAATATGACGATGCCACGGTCGAAAGCAAGCAGCTCGACTACACCTGGGAAGACAGCGACTACGCCCTGTTCCCCGTGTGGATGCTTTCCACCTCGTGGAACGGCAAGAGTTATCTGTTTGCCATGAACGGCCAGACCGGTCGCATGGTCGGCGAGCTCCCCTGCTCCAAGCCCAAGCTCGCCATCGCCTCGGTGCTGTTCTTTGTGATCGGATTTGTCCTCTCCCAGATCCTCTTTATGGGGGAATACGCCTTCGATCCGGATTACCTCACCTTTGATATCGAGGGCATCCTCATCAACGTCATCGCGCCGCTGATCATCGTGATTATCGGAGACGTGCTACTGGTAGGCCAGCTCAAGACGGCCAACGAAGCAACCTGTGCCGATGAGTATTGTGGCGAGCTCGACCTGACCGAGAAGCACGACACCTTCAGCCACACCGAGACCACCGTTGTCATGAAAGACGACAAGGACGACTAAGCAATCCAACCAATACCACCCGGCCTTTGACGAGAAAGGAAGATCACCATGGGACTCTTGAAAGCTGGATTGGGAGCTGCCGGCGGCGTCATGGCCGACCAGTGGAAGGAATTTATCTATTGCGAATCGATGCCCGCTGATGTCTTGGCCTGCAAGGGCAGCAAGCGCACCGGCGGCCGCAGCTCCAACACGCGCGGCGAGGACAACGTCATCTCCAACGGCTCCGTCATCGCCGTCAACGACGGCCAGGGCATGCTCGTGGTGCAAAACGGCAAGATCATCGAGGTCGCGCTGGAGCCCGGCGAGTTTGTCTTTGACACCGGCAGCGAGCCGAGCGTCTTTAGCGGCAACCTGGGCGATTCCATCAAGGAGACCTTCGCCAATATCGGCAGCCGCTTTACCTTTGGCGGCGACGCGGGCAAGGACCAACGCGTCTACTTCATCAACACCAAGGAAATCATCGGCAACAAGTACGGCACCGCCTCGCCCGTGCCCTTCCGCGTGGTCGATAACAACATTGGCCTGGACGTCGACATCTCCGTGCGCTGCAACGGCGAGTATTCGTACCGCATCACCAACCCGCTGCTGTTCTACACCAACGTATGCGGCAACGTGACCGATAGCTATACGCGCGACAAGATCGACAGCCAGCTTAAGTCCGAGCTGCTCACCGCCCTGCAGCCCGCCTTTGCCAAGATTTCGGAGATGGGCATCCGCTACAGCGCCATCCCCGGCCACACCACCGAGCTCGCCCGTGCGCTCAACGAGGTCCTCTCTGCCGACTGGCGTGACCTGCGTGGCGTCGAGATCGTGAGCTTTGGCGTCAACTCCATCGCCGCCTCGCAAGAGGACGAGCAGATGATCAAGGACCTGCAGAAAGCCGCGGTCATGCGCGATCCCACTATGGCGGCAGCCAACATTGCCAGCGCCCAGAGCGACGCAATGCGCGCGGCAGCCGCCAACCCCAACGGCGCGATGGCGGGCTTTATGGGCATGGGCATGGCAGGCGGCATGGGCGGCATGAATGCCAGCCAGCTGTTCGCCGCCGGCCAGGCACAGCAGCAGGCCGCCCCGCAGCCGGCTCCGGCGTCCGCACCCGCCCCGGCTCCCGCCGCCGCGCCTGCAGCCGGCACATGGACCTGCAGCTGCGGCGCCACCAACACCGGCAAGTTCTGCTCCGAGTGCGGCAGTCCCGCGCCCGCCCCGGCGCCGGCCAAGTGGTTCTGCCCCAACTGCGGTAGCGAAAACGGCGGCAAGTTCTGCAGCAACTGCGGAACGCCCAGGCCCTAGCCCCTCTATCTGGTAATTGGCGGGGGATCCGCCACCCCCGCATTTGCTTCTATGGGTTTCGTTCGATAAAGGAGGACACCATGAAGACAACGTTCAAAAAGTCCGTACTCGCATTTCTGACATGCGTCCTGGCGCTCGTCTTTGCCCTGACGGGTTGCAGCGGCGGCGGCAAGGACCCCAAGGCCAACTTCGTCGGCAGCTGGGAACTCTCGGGTGGAACCCTGGAGGGCGAAGAGCTGACCGATGAGTACATGAAGATGCTCAAGGATTGGGGTGTCCACTGCGTCCTGATTCTCGATGAGGACGGTACAGGCACCCTCGACTTGTTCCTTGAGGTCGCCGACCTTAAATGGGAGGCAAAGGACGCCGCCACCGTAACGATCACCGCCGAAGATGAGTCGCACGATCTGAAGCTCAAGGACGACAAGCTCGTCCTGGAGGTGGACGGCGACAAGCTCATCTTCACCAAGTCCGACAAGGATCTGTCCGGTACGGTGAAGAAGGATCGCGAGAACGCTGAGAAGGAAGAGGAGATCGATGAGGCCGTCGAAGACGACGATGTCCAGAGCGTCGAAATCTCCCCCGCCGTCACCGTCGCCGATGACGATCTGTGCACCATCACCATCACCGAGAAGTTCAAGGACGACTGGGGCGACATCGGCTTTGTCGTCAACATCACCAACAAGAGCGACAAGGACCTGACCTTCTACGCCCCCACCGGCAAGACCAACGTCAACGGCACCATGAAGGAAGCCTGGTTCTCGGCTCACCTGATGCCCGGCACCAACGCCACCGAAGAGTTCACCTTCTCGAACGGCACACTCGATAGCCTTGACGACCTCGTCAACACGACCATCGGCATCGATGCCTACCTGACCGATTCCTACGAGGACGTCGCCTCCTACAGCGCAACCATCGCGTAACGGCAGACACCGATAGCCGCGGATTGGCGGACACATCCGCGCACTTGCCAGGCGGGGCCGCAGGAGTTGATCCTGCGG
>CABRDE010000066.1:0-27174 GCA_902469665.1 uncultured Collinsella sp.
CAGGAGCAGCTTGAGCGCTCCCAGTTCAAGGCGGGCGTCATGGTCGGCTTCCTCGCGGCCCTCATGATCTTCCTCGCCGTGCTCTGGCTCTGGGTCATCCCCACGATGGACCAGGCTGTTGCCGACGCCCAGCGAGCCGTGGGCAGCATGGCGGTGCTCAATGCGTAACGACGAGATATACCGCCCCAAACCCCAGAGCAACCAGCTTGAGATCTTCGGCCTGGGCATGGCTGGCGAGCAAGACGTTGCCGAGGCCAAGAAGTGGATCGAGGCCAACCCCGAGGCGTGGCGGTTCATGCTCTCCAACGCCCGCCGCCTCAAGGAGAAGGGCTACGTGTCGATCAACTACCTGGTGAACATGGTGCGCAACGAGCTGCACGTTGGCTGCAAGAACGGCATAGCCCCAGCCCTTGCCCGAATCATGGAGGCGCGGTACCCAGAGCTGCGCGGAGCCTTCAACAAGCACCGCAGCCAGAGCGATGGGTTCAGCGAATGAGCTGGCAGCGCACCCTTGCGGCCACGGCGCACATCACCATGCACCCAGCAGAGCTTGTTGGAAAGCAGCGCCCTATGACCGACTACCGCAACCACCGCACCTACACGCCGACCAAGACGCTCAAGGCCGAGAAGGCCATCAAGGACGCGTTCCGCGCGGCATACGGCGAGACCTTCGCCAACCACGACGGCCCGGTCGTGATGCGGATCTCGACCACCAGGCCGCTCGCGAAGAGCAACCCGAAGTACTGGGAGGGCCGCGCCGACCTCGGCAAGCCCGACTGGGACAACCTCGGCAAGCTCGCCTGCGACGCGCTCAACGGGATCGCCTTCAAGGACGATTCGCAGGTCGACATGGGAGCCGTCACCAAACGCCCGAGGTCGCCATACGGCACCAAACCACGCATAGACATCCACATCGAGTACTTCGTCGAGGAGTACGTGAAGGAGAAGAAATGAACGCCAAATACTTCGAAGAGAACGGCTTTGAGGACTTCCACGGGAGCCAGTTCCACAAAGCAGTGCTCGACCACGCCGCCTGCATCGCGAACAACCTCATGTTCGACGCCACGCATCCTGACAACAACGACGGCGAGACGGAGGCAAACGCCTACCACGTGATGATCGCGCTTTGCGAGGCCGGGCTTTCCAGGATCGACGAGAAGTGCGTCGCCAAGAGCCGCGAGTTCATCGCCGACAAGATCAAGCCCGTCAGCGAGGAAGAGCGCGAGTTCGGTCGCGCGTTCCTTGCCGCCGTTCTCGGCATCAAATAGGAGGTAACGACATGATCAACGAAGCCACCATCCAGGCGCAGTTCAAGCAGGCCACCGTGAAGGGCAGCGTTGCGACCCTGCAATTCGAGATCCTGACCGACAACGCCGACGCCTTCCGCATCATCAAGCAGAGCGGCAAGACGGTTTTGCTCACCGTGGCTGAGCAGCAGCAGGCCATGGACTTCGACGACGAGACGGGCGAGATCTATGGCTAAGGAAACCGAACCGCAGCAGGTCGAGGCAGAGGTCATCGAGGCCGAGGCCACCACGCTTGAGGTCACCTACACCGAGGCCACTATCGCTTCGAACATGGACGCGTTGGAGGCCCACGTGAAGAAGGTCGTGGCCGACTACGAGGGCGCCACCTACGACCTCACGAGCGCCCAGGCCATCAAGGAGGCCAAGCACGACCGCAGCTACCTCAACGGCATCAAGAAGGAGATCGACGAACGCCGCAAGGCCGTGAAGCGCGAGTACAACAAGCCGCTCGACGCATTCGAGAGGCGCTGCAAGCAGATCACGGCCATCATCGACGAATCAACCGACGCCATCAAGGCGCAGCTTGACGAGGCCGAGCAGACGCGCAAGGACGCGCTCTACTCGCGCCTACAGCAGCACTACGAGGAGTTCGCGGGGCTGCTCGCGCCGGTCGTCCCCTACGAGCGCCTGCATGAGCCGCAGTGGCTCAACAAGACCTTCGGCGAGATCAAGGCGCAGCAGGCGCTTGAGGCCAAGGTGTCCGACGTGGCCAGAGACTGGGAAACGCTCAAGGCCCAGCAGGAGGCGATGCCGCACTACGCCGACGCGGAGCGCGAGTTCTTCCGCACGCTCGACCTCGGAGCCGCCTTGAACGCGGCGCGTCTGGCCGACGAGGAAGACCAGCGAATCGCCGAGCTGAAGGCGGCCATGGCACCCGAGCCTGAGCCGGAGCCTGAACCTGAACCAGAGCCTGAGCCAGAGCCGATCGCAGCGCCCGAGCCTGAGCCGATGCCCGCGCCAGTGCCAATGCCCGCACCAATGCCGGCACCCATGCCAGCACCGGTCGCGGAGCCTTTGGAGGCGTGGACGGTCGAGGTGCCGAGCGCCACGCGATCGCAGATGCAGGCGCTCGCATCCCTGCTCAAGGCGCAGGGAATCACCGGAAGCATCCGCCGGGGCACGCCAGCCCAGGTGGCAGCGAGGATGGAGTAGACGATGGCAGAAGACAAGCACATGACGCTGGCCGAGGCCGTGGCCCAGGTGCAGCGATCCGTGGTGGTGCCCAAGGCACGCTACAACGCCCACGGCAACTTCTACTACCGCAGCATGGAGGACATCGTTGCGGCGCTCAAGGAGCCGTGCAAGGCGGCGGGAATCGCCTTCACGCTCAACGACTCGATCGAGCAGATCGGCGAGCGCTACTACGTCAAGGCCACGTGCCGCCTGTTCTTCGAGGACGGCCACGGCGAGCCTTTGGAGATCGATGCGTACGCCCGCGAGCCTTTGAGCCAGAAGGGCATGAACGAGGCGCAGGTCACGGGCAGCGCATCGAGCTATGCCCGCAAGTACGCGCTCTGCGGAGCTTTCGACATCGACGGCACGAGTGACCCCGACACCCTCATGGGTGACGGCAAGCCCGCCGAGAAGGAGCCGCCCGAGTTCGGCCAATTCATCGCCAAGTGCAAGAGCTGCGGCACCTCCTACCAGTTCGAGAGCCGCCAGCAGTACGAGCAGTTCAAGGCCAACCCCTTGTGCTGCCCGTCCCCCGCATGGCAGGTCGTGTAGGCCATGCAAGACCTCTACGCCGAGCGCATGCAGCTCTTCGACAGGCTCATGGACGAGCTTCAGGCGCTGCGCAACAGCGGAAGCCAGTACGCCGAGAACGAGGCCGAGTACCGCAAGGCGCTGCGCATCGCGATTCTTGAGGAGCGATCCAAGGGAACGCCAGTGACGGTGATAAGCGACCTCTGCCGAGGCCGTGAGGACATAGCCGAGCTGAAGCAGCGCAGGGACTGCGCCGAAGCGCTCTACAAGGCGAGCCAAGAGGCGATAAACGTGTACAAGCTCAAGATCCGAACCGTCGACGAGGACATAAAGCGCACCTGGTCGAATGGGACCGGCGAAGGGAGTTACTAAATGTCGATCAACCGAGTGAACATCAGCGGGAACTTGACCCGCGACCCCGAGCTGCGGGCTACCCAGGGCGGCATGCAGGTTCTGGGCTTTGGCGTGGCCGTCAACGACCGCCGCCGCAACCAGCAAACCGGCGAGTGGGAGGACTACCCGAACTTCGTGGACTGCACGATGTTCGGCAACCGCGCCGAGAGCATGGGCCGCATCCTGCACAAGGGCATGAAGGTGGCCATCGAGGGCAAGCTGCGCTATTCGAGCTGGGACAAGGACGGCCAGCGCCGATCCAAGCTTGAGGTGATCGTGGACGAGATCGAGCTCATGAGCCAGAAGCAAGCCCCGGCGGCACCGCAGGGATACCAGCAGCAGTACGCGCCGCAGCCCGCCCCGCAGGCGGCGCCCCAGCAGTGGAACGCGCAGCAGGCCTACCAGCAAGCCCCGGCGGCACCGCAGGGATACCAGCAGCAGTACGCGCCGCAGCCCGCCCCGCAGGCGGCGCCGCAGCAAGCGCCCATGCCGCCCGCCCAGGAAAGCCTGTACGACGGCGACATCCCGTTTTAGGGGCGATGGCGGCATGCAGGTACTGGACTCGCTCATAGACGGGCCGCTTAGGCTGCGCAACCGCAGGGAGGGCGACGAGCTTATCGGCATGATCGTCCGGTACCTGCGAACTGGCGAGCAGCCCGAGCCTCGGACGGACGCCCAAGAGGCCGTGCTGTTCGCCGTGCAGCCAGTCATGGAGACCTCGCGCAAGCGCATCGTGGCGGGAGGATCTGGCGGCAAAGCGGCAAGCAAACACGAGAGCAAACGGGCAAGCGAAACGGGAAGCAAACCGCAGAGCAAAAGCGGAAGCAAAACGCAGAGCAAAGCGGCAAGCAACGATGCAAGCAAACCCGAGAGCAAACGGGCAAGCGAAGAGGAAGAGGAAGAGGAAGAGGAGTTAGGAAAAGGGATTAAGGAGAGAGGGAAAGCGGCGCGTTTCCGCGCCCCCTCTCCCGCCGAGGTCGACGAGTACGCCCGAAGCTACGCGGAAGGCAAGGGCCTCGACCTCGCCTCGACCGACTTCGACCCCGAGCGCTTCGTCGACTTCTACGCCCAGAAGGGCTGGATGGTCGGAAAGGCGAAGATGAAGGACTGGAAGGCCTCGGTGCGCATCTGGGTGCGCTCCTCGAAGCCAAAAAACGGCATGGCAAAGGAGGTGCCAGACGATGGATTTTCGGCCTACGACTGAGTGCCCGCACTGCGGCGCGACCCTCAAGGCCCGCACCGCGCGGCTCGCTGGGCGGACGCTGTTCTGCGGCTACGAGCAGTGCGGCTGCGCAGGCGCCGAGGCCGAGCGCGAGAAGGAGCGCCAGGCCGAGGCCGAGGCGGCTCGCAAGGCTGCGCTCGACAGAGCCATGCACGACTGGAAGCGGGCGGGCGTGCCCGATCGCTACGTGAGCCTCGACCACCCGCTGGCCGCCGAGATCGCCGAGTGCATGAAGCGCGGCCAGTGGGTGTACCTCTGGGGAGACGTCGGAACTCACAAGACCACCTGCGCCGCAGCCGTGGCGAAGCGCCTGGCCGGCGGCAAGCGGTCGGTGCTCATGGCGCCGATGTACCGCATCCTCGACGAGATCCAGCGCAGCTTCCACGACGGCGGCGACCCGCTCAAGCGCTACGCCGAGGTGCGCTACCTGATCGTGGACGACCTGGGCAAGCGCAGGCCGACGGGTTTCGTTTTGGACAGCCTGTTCAGCCTGATCGACCAGCGCTACTCCGCGATGCTTCCCACGCTGGTGACAACGCAGTACAAGCCGAGCGACCTCGTGCGCAGGCTCGCCGAGCAGGGAGACCCCGACACCGCGAAGGCAATAGTGTCGCGGCTGAGGGGCGGCGCCAGGGTCGAGCACTTCGATGGCCCGGACGGGAGGCTGCAATGATCCTCGATGCGGGGGTGCTTCGCGGCTACCCCAAGGAGCGAGCCGAGCTTTACGGCAAGCCCCACCTGGGGGCGCACTACACCCACGGAAAGGCCTACGAGGCGCTTTCGCCCCGGTGCTGCGTCTGCGGCAGGCGCGCAGGAAGCGTGCACCACGTGGCGCACCGGTCTTGGGGCGAGACGTTCCGCCTGGTCACGCCGTGCGGCGCCTGGGACTTGCGAAGCCCGCTGTTCTGCCTCTGCGGCAGCGGCACCACCGGGTGCCACGACAAGTTCCACGGCGGGGCGCGGCTCAAGGCCGAGTGGCGCTGGCGGCATCCGGTCTACGAGGAGGCCTGGTGGACGGGCCAGCTGTTGCAGGTCTACGAGCCGCACAGCCCTGGCCTCTACGAATACGGATATTGGCTGATCACAGACCGTGACGGCAACGAGATGATACGAGAAGGGATATGACCCATGGAGATCAAGACATGCGAGCAGTACGTGCTCGATCAGTTGGAGCAGGCGCGGGCTGAGCGCGATTGGCTGCGCGGCAAGCTTGAGCAGGCGCAGGACGAGGCAGAGGAGCTGCGCGGCAAGCTTATGGAGCGCGGCGAGCGCGATGCCTCTAAGGTCGAGCAGGCCATCCGCAAGGAGGGCCGCCGTAAGCTCTACCGCGACGGCACCGGCTACAGCACGAGCGTGGACGACGGCGGCAAGATCATCCCGTTCTCTGACTGGTGCATCGAGCACGTCGGCTACTCAAGCCTGCGCTGCGGCATGACCAAGAGCGAGTTCATCGCCTACTTCGAGCCTGAGTTCCGAGAGGAGTACGACGAACTGGTCAACGAGTGGAAGGCGGGCCAGGAATGATAGGGATCTACGAGCGCTCGCTTTGCCAGAGCTACGCGAGCGCCTACAAGGCTGGCATCAAGATCGGCGAGGCCGAGACGCGAGAGGACGCGCTGAAGCAGGTCGAGGCCATGACCGAGGACAGCTACCAGTGCTTCGCCGTCGACGATGACGGCACGTGCATCGACCTGACGGGCACGTTCCCCGGATGCCTCGCGGGGGTGGTGAAATGAGCTGTTACATCATCGAACTGGCCGATTGCGCACTGACACCGTACGCAATCGAAACGGAGAGTGGCACGGAATACGGATGGGGCTTGATGCCGAAGAGGAAGGTTGACCTCGACGAGCTTTTGAGGGTCGCCGACGAGTGCGACGCAGCCGACGTGGACGGCGTGACCGACTGGGCTGCGCGAATCAGGAAGGCGGTGGGCGGGCGAATGAGCGCCAAAACAACCGAGCTGAAGCCGTGCCCGTTCTGCGGAAGCGGGAACGTGCGCTATAAGGAAGCCGAGCACGCCGTCGTATGCGCGCACTGCAAGGCCAGGGGAAGCATCGCTCCTGACGAGGAGATGGCTATACGCATGTGGGACGAGCGGGCGGGCGAACTGAAGCCCGACAGCTGGGAGAAGCTGGAAGAGGACGCGAATCTCGGTTGCCGCGATTATTGCGAGAAACACTGTCTCGAAGAATGCGATTACAACATGCGCGTGCACATGCTCGCCCGCGCCAAGAAGCTCGCGGGCATCGAAGAGGAGGCGCAGCGATGAGCAAGCGAAGAGAAACGAGGCGCCTACGATGAAGCTCAAAAACCCGATCAGGGAGATCAGGAAGGCCAAGACGCCGCCGTGCACCCAATGCGTGCACTCGAGCTTCAAGGCCTTCAACAGCGTGACTATCTTGTGCAAGTGCGGTGCATACCTCGACCACGTGGAGCGCACGTGCTGCGAGCGCTACGACAATTTCGTTGCAATAGACGTGCGCGGAACCAGGTGGTGTCGATTCGAGCAGAAACCGCCGAAGGTCGAGGACGGTGACGAGTCATGAAGACCATCGAGGCGCCGAAAACTATCGAGCCGTGGCGCATCATCTGCGCGGCTCAAAGCGAGCCTGATTACAGCGAAGAGCGCTACATGTTGATCTACGCCGGCGATGGAAGCGACGACTATTACGACAAAGGCTACATCTTGCTGGAGGGCTGGCACTGCTCCTGCTACGACTGGCCCGAGGTCGATTGGGACGCCACCCATTACGAGGAAGACGAGCTGCTGAAGATCGCCGACATGCGCAAGCGCAACCCGTCGGACAGCGCCGAGCGCCGCTTCTTCATGCTCGTCGAGCAAGCATTGGGGGCGCACCAATGAAGTACGTCTCGCTTTTCAGCGGCATAGAGGCCGCGACCGTGGCGTGGGAGCCGCTGGGCTGGGAGCCTGTGTGCTTCGCCGAGTTCGACGAGTTCCCCAGCGCCGTTTTGGCCGAGCGGTACCCCGAGGTGCCGAATATCGGCGACGTTACCAAGATGAACTGGAAGAAGTACCGCAACAAGGTGGATCTGGTGGTGGGCGGAAGCCCATGCCAATCCTTCTCGATCGCGGGCAAACGGGAGGGGTTGCAAGGTGAGTCAGGACTCATGTTCGAGTACATTCGGGCGGTACGTGAGATACGTCCTCGATGGTTTCTTTGGGAAAACGTCCCGGGAGCGCTCTCAAGCGAGAATGGGGAGGCTTTCCGACAGCTGCTGTCCGAAATGGACAAGCTCGGGTACGGCCTGGCGTGGCGCGTACTCGATGCGCAGTTCTTCGGAGTGGCCCAAAGACGCCGCCGTCTCTTTCTTGTCGGACATCTTGGAGCCTGCCCCCCCGTCGGCGTACTCATTGAGCCGGAGAGCATGCGAGGGGATCTTGAATCGAGCGCGGAAAAGAGGGCGAGCCTTGCCGAAGAGGCTGGAAGAAGCCCTCGTAGCGCAGGCTTCAAGTACCACCAGGGAGCAGGCGCGGGAGGAGTAGGCGCGGAACCGGAGCAGTCTCCCACGCTCACCGCCGATTGGCACAACCCGGCCGTGTACCCCATCGACGAGCCGATAACGATGGCCGACCTCAACGCCAACACGGCGATCGGATACGACATGGTGGGCACGCTCAAGGTTGGCGGCGACGCGCCGTCGGTGTGCCTGTGAGCGCCTGCACGCTGCTCGTCCGCTGCGGATGCGCGGGCGGGGGCAAAGGAGCGCTGGTGAGCGATGATGTGTCGCTCACCCTCTCCACCAGCAACACCCAGACGCTTTTCAGCGAGGAAGGAGGAGGCATGGTTGTGCGAAGGCTCACGCCGCGCGAGTGCGAGCGTCTTCAGGGTTTTCCGGACGATTGGACGAGGATACCCTATCGCGGCAAGCCCGCAGACGAGTGCCCAGACGGCCCGCGCTACAAGGCGGTCGGCAACAGCATGGCCGTTCCCGTTATGAGGTGGATCGGCGAGAGGATCGCCATGGCCGAGGCGGGTGAGATTTCATGAGCTGCGATTCGTTTGAGTGGGCGTGCGAAAGATGCGGCAGGACGTACCGCAATCCGTTTTTCACGTGCTACCCGCGCGAGTTTTGGAAGGACAACAAGAAGCGAGCCGGCGAGGTATGCGAAAAGTGCCGCGACGAAATCGACTATGACCAAGTTCGCCGCAGGAAAGCGAAGGCAGGCGAGGCCTCATGAGCTACGACATAAGGCTGTGCGACCCCGTGACGCACGAGACGTTGGAGGTCGATTCTCCGCATCTCATGGCGGGCGGAACATATGCCCTGGGAGGCACGACCGAGCTTTGGCTGAACGTGACCTACAACTACGCCAGGCACTACCGCTGCTTGGGAGAGCGCGGCATCCGCGAAATCTACGGGAAGACCGGGGCCGAGTCGATACCGATGCTCAAAGCAGCGGCCTTGAGGCTTGGCGACGATGTTTCCGACGACTACTGGGAGGCCACCGAGGGCAACGCCAAGCGGGCGCTGTTACAGCTGCTCGCCATGGCGAGGATGCGCCCCGACGGCGTATGGGACGGCGACTGAGAGGAACCTAAATGAAGAAGGCGATGATCGTCCAGCCAATGAACGGGCTTGGCGAGGAGCAGATACTTGAGGCCCGCACGAAGGCGGTCGCAGAGCTTGAGCGGCGCGGATACGAGGTCGTGGACACGTACTTCAAGGACGGCCTCGCGGTGCCGCACAAGGTCGTGAACGAGCCGCTGTACTACCTAAGCCAGAGCCTCGCGAAGATGGCCTGCTGCGACGCCGTGTTCCTCTGCGAGGGATGGGAGAACGCCAGGGGTTGCAGGGTTGAGCGCGCCGCAGCCGTGGCATACGACCTTGAGATCATCGGCCACGACATCCCGTGCACGGGCGGTGCCCGATGAGCATGGTCGTCTACGAACCACCCAGCGGGTGGAACCTTCCGCCCGGCTGCTTCGAGGGAGACCCGAACGCGCCGTGGAACCAGGAGGAGCCGGAGCCATGCTGCGAGTGCAGGTGGTTCAAGCCAACCGACGGCGACGACGGCGTGTGCGGCCTTGAGCTTGAGGCGGCTATAGCCAACGAGGAGCTTGCGGGCAAGAGCATGGCCGACGCGGCCAACAAGGCCGTCGACTGGGCGCTCGACCATCTGAAGGACGGGGATGAGATCGCTTGCGAGCACTTCAAGCCCTAGCCGCCTTGGCCGTGGCGCTGCTGCTGGCGGTGCTGGCCCTTGAGTTCTATGTGATCCGCATGCTGGCGGCGGGGCTGGTGGTTCTGGCCCTGCTCGCCTGCGGGTAGGAGGTGGCAGATTGACAAACTGGGAACGCTACTTCGGTTCGCCCGAGGCCGCCATGCGCATGGGTGTGCGCATGATGACGTGGCCGCTGCTCATAGTCGTGGACGAGGTCGACCCGCACACGAGGTGCGCGAAGCACTCGCGCCGCGTCGGCGAGTTCGCGTCCTTCGAGGAGTACGCGGCGTGGCTGCATGCCGAATACGACGACGGAACGATAAGGTGGGACGAATGAGCCGCCCGGGATGCAACCGGGGATGCCTGCTCATAATAGCGGCATCCCTGCTAATAGACGGATTGACGCTGTGGGCGGCGGTATCGCTGGCCCGCATGATCATTGGAGGATGACATGGGATACAAGAAGTTAATGGATGCAGCCGGTGCTGTCGTGTCCATGCTCGTGATGCTCTTCCTGGTGCTGCTCGTGTGCTACGGCATCGTGTGGTGCATCGGCGGGATAGCGGCGATGCTGGCATGAGCGGCAACCCGCGCAACCGCAACGGCAACGCAAGGCGCAAGCTGAGAGCGAGGCTGAGGGCAGAGGGAAGGCCGTGCCACATATGCGGCCAGCCGATAGACTACAGCCTGCCGAGCGGCGACCCGTGGAGCTTCGAGGTGGACGAGCTGCTGCCCGTGTCGAGGGGAGGCAGCCCGCTGGACTACTCCAACGTGGATGCAGCCCACAGGATTTGCAACCAGCGGCGCGGCAACAGGATGCCGGGCGACGCCAAGCAGTACCAGATACGCCGCACGCGGCTGTTCTGAGGGAAAACATAGCAATGCACCAATAGGGGCGCGGTCGTTCGGCGGTCGCGCCCTTTCTTTTGGCCCCAAGCGCCGAAGCCGCCGAAAAGAGGCGGGGCGGTCGCCCCTCCCCCGGGTCGGAAGGCCACTCCGGCCGCCTAGGGCCGATTTCCCCCCGCCCGTTCCGAACGATTTCGCTATCTCACGCCGCCATTACGATTCCCCGCGAAGAAGGAGGGAATCATGGCCGAGAACATCGAGATGCCGCAGGAAGTGGCTAGCGACCCCGTGCAAGCCGCCATCTGGGAGCAGCTGACCGCGAGGCGCACGTTCGCGCAGGAGGATGCGCCGACGCTGGCGCTGCTCTGCTACTGGCACGCCGTGGCGAACCAGGCACGCGAGGCCATGGCCATCGGGGGCAACGAGATCGAAATACTCGACGCCACCGCATACAAGCCGATCAGAGGCAAGGGCGGCAAGCGGCTCAAGATGATGCGCAAGAATCCGGCGCTGACCGTGCTGAAGGAGGCCAGCACCGAGATCAGAGCGCTGTCAGACCAGCTCGGCCTGTCCAAGTCGGCCCGCAACGTCACGGTGCAGCAGGCGCGACCCGCGAGCGCCCACGGCAAGCTGCTCACGCTCATGTTCGACGACCGCGAGACGCGTGCCAAGGCGGCAGGCGCGTGATGCAGGCGAGGCAGACCCCGACATACGAGGCGAACATCCCAGAAAGGCTCGACGGGGACGGCCCCATGGCGGCAGAACTGGCATCCGCGTACTTCGGTGACCCGCTGCCGTGGCAGCCGCACCTGCTCGACGCCATGCTCGCCCGCGATGGACGCGACAAGTACCTGCTGCGCTCGATCGGCATATCCATCCCGCGACAGAACGGCAAGAGCTGGGACGTTCGCGCCCGCTGCTTCCACGGCGCCCTCAACGGCGAGAAGATTCTGTACACATGCCAGCACGGCGACACCTCAGACCAGATGTTCCAGGAGCTTTCAAGGCCATTCGAGGACGAGGACGAGCCTGAGCTTAACGCCCTGCTGCTCGCCGTGCGCAAGACCAACGGCCAGCAGGCCATCAAGCTCAAGAACGGCGGCCTTATCCGCTTCACCACGCGCACCGACTCGCTGGCGCGAGGCAAGACCTACGACGTGCTCATTTACGACGAAGCACAGGAGCTTACGGCCAAGCAGCAGGCGGCTTCTCTGCCCGCCATCTCGGCAGGGTCGAAGCACAACCCGCAGACAATCTACCTGGGCACGCCGCCAGGCCCCGACAACGTTGGCACGGTGTTCCGCGACCTCCACGAGGACGTTCACAACGGCAGGTCTGAGATGGGATGGATCGAGTGGGGCGCTACAGAGATCGGCGACGTGCACGACGAGTCGCGATGGTTCGAGTACAACCCGTCTCTCGGCACAATCCTCGACATAGAGGCCGTACGCGGCGAGTCCGAGCAGATGCAGCCCGACGTCTTCGCGCGTGAGCGCCTTGGCTGGTGGAGCCCAATCGGAGGAGCCGACTCATACGCGCTTTCGAGCGCCAAGTGGAAGGCGTGCGAGGCGGCGGGGCCGATGCAGGAAGGCAAGCTCGCGTTCGGCGTGAAGTTCTCGCCCGACGGGTCGCGCGTTGCCGTGTCCTGGGCGAAGGCAGAGCGCGGTGCCGGCTCCTACGTCGAGCTTTACGACCTCATGGGCGCTGAGGGCGGCACTGTCGGCATATCCGACATGCTGCTGCGCAACCGCGAGGAGATCGCGTGCGTCTGCATCGACGGAAAGAGCGGAGCGGACGCGCTGAAGCAGCGGCTTCTGGACGGCAGGATGCCGAAGTCGGCGATCGTCATGGGCAGCACCGCGATCGTGCAGGCCGCTGCGACGATGCTGGCCGACGAGGTCAACGCCGGGACGACGAGCCACATCGAATCGCCCGCGTTGGACGATTCCGCAACGAAGTCGATCAAGCGCGACATCGGGCGCGACGGCTGGGGCTTCGGCGACGGCCCCGACTCTTCGTCAGCGCCGATCGAGAGCGCATCGCTGGCCCTATGGGCGGCGAGGACAACCAAGAGAGACCCGAGACGTAAACAGGAGGCAAGCTTCTGATGGCAGCAGTGAACATGGAACTGGCCGGACAGGTCGCGGCGGCGGAAGGCCTGCGACACGAGGACAAGGCGCTCGTGCGCGAGCTTATGGACACGTGGCGCACCCACCGATCCCGCAACATGTTGCGGGAGGACTACTACCTCGGACACGTCGGCGTCAAAGACCTAGGCATCGCCATGCCGAAAGCCCTCGCAAAGAAGATCAACCCGCGCGTTGACTGGCCCAAGAAGGCGGTGCACGCCTTGGCAGACCGCTCGGTGTTCAACGGCTTCACTGCCGACGACGATGCCGTTACCATGCGGCTGCGCGACATATGTGCCGACAACCAGCTCGAAGCTCTCTACCGCAAGAACCTTATCGGTGAGCTGAAGCACTGCTGCGGCTTCTGGACTGTCACGGACGGCGGCGGCAAGCCAATCATCTCCGCGTACCCGGCAACCGCAGCGGCGGCAATCTGGGATGACGCGCAGAAGCGCATCAAGGCCGGTCTCGTTGTGGCCGAGTCGAAGAAGATGCCAGGTGACACCGAGCGCGTGCCGACCGTCGTGCACCTGCTCACAGAAGACGCGCTGGTGGTGCTTACGCGCGGCAGCGGCCACTGGGTGGCCGACTACATGGAGCAAGGCATGGGTCGCTGTCTCATGGAGCCTATGCCCTACGATGCCACGCTTGAGCGACCGTTCGGCTCCTCGCGCATCAGCCGTTCGGTCATGAGCATCACAGACGACGCCATACGCCAACGCGCCCGCATGGAGGTGGCGTCTGAGGCCGCGACGCTGCCGCAGACCTGGCTGCTCGGCACATACAAGAAGATGATCAACGGGCAGAACAAGTACGACGCGTCGATGGGGGCGGTCAACGAGATCACCAAAGACCCTGACGGAGACTCGCCGACCGTGTGGCAGTCGGCCCAGTTGCAGATGGCGCCGCTCACCGAGTACCTGCGCCAGCTAGCATGCCAAATGTCGGCGGTCACCAATGTTCCGGTGTCTTTCTTCGGCGTGAGCAACGACAACCCATCCTCTTCGGATGCCATCGCTGCATCGCTCGAACCGCTCGTGATCGATGCGAAGAACCTCAACCGCGAGAATGGCAACGCTTTGCGCAACGTGGCCTACATGGCGCTCGCTGTGGCGAACGGCACGGATTACGAGACCGAGCGCGATGCCGGCTACAACCTCAACCCGCGCTTCATGTCCCCGGCCTACCCGTCAATCGTGAGCCTGTCCGACGCCGCGTTGAAGCAGGTGCAGGGTCTGCCGAAGCTCGCCAACTCCGACGTGATGCTCGAAATGCTCGACTACACAGACGAGCAGATCCAGCGCATCAACAGCGACAACAAGAAGGCACAGGCGAGCGCTGCCGTGGCCTCGCTGTTCGAGCCGAAGGAGGGCGAGGATGGCGGAGATACCTCGCAGCCTGCTTAACGAGCTTACGGACGAGATCAACGCGCTATCTGGAATGGCGCAGCGCCAAGCCGGCGACGCGCTCACCCGCTTGGTGGCCGACTGGGAGGCGAGCGGGAACGGCGGCATAGCGGCGCTGCGAGAGGCGGCCTACGAGGTGATCGAGACGGCTTGCGGCTACTACGCCGACACCGTTGCGGCTGGCCGCGCCGCCGAGTTCTATGACGCCGTGCGCAAGGCGCAGGACGCGCCCGGGAAGTACGCCGCCGTCGCCGAGTCGCTGCGCGACCCCCAGGCGACGTACGGCTCGGTGAAGGCGTTCATGGTAAGCGTGGTGAAGCAGGGAGCCACCGACATGTTCGTGGCCGCGTGCGTTCGCCGCCTCGATGCAGAGATCCGCAAGGCCGCGAACATGTGCGTGGCGCACAACGTCTCCAAAGACCCGGCGAAACCGAGGTACGCACGCGTGCCGTCTGGCGAGACGTGCGGTTTCTGCCTCATGCTCTCCTCGTTCGGCTTCAACTACAAGACAAAGGAGGCCGCAAGCCACTCGCACCCAAAGTGCGACTGCCGCGTCGTGCCGAGCTTCGGCAAGGGATCAAAGGTCAAGGGCTACGACCCCGACGGCATGTACGACAGGTTCAACGAGTGCCTTGACACATTGGGCGGTCGCAACGGGCTGTGGGCGGAATGGGACGCCATGCCCGACGCGGAGCGAGAGGCGTACATCAAGGCCCACGGAAACAAGGCCGGCAAGGCTTTCGACAAGTACGTGAACAAGCGCATGGTCGAGGAGATCGAACTGCGCGATCCGAAGTGGTACGCATCGGGAGAACATTCCGGCATCGAGTTTACGGACTCCGCCGTGAAAGGCGAGAAGCTAAAGCGCTGGAAGAAAGACCCCGGCGAAAGAATTACCGCCGAGAAGTTGAACGCGCTTGGCTATAAGGCGGAGTTCTGGGAAGACGAATCGCATCTGACAGCACCGAACTCCGATGGGAAGACAACGATTAGCCGAGCGGATTTATCAACGGGTATCGAAATCAAGACGATCTACGGAGCTGGGTCTGAGAACACATTCAAGTCTCACATCAAGTCAATACCCGGCAAGAATGGCGTGAAGCTCACCGTCGTCGACGTGAGCGAGAACGAAAAGGTGACGGACGAGCAGGCGATAAAGTGGATCAGCAAGTACATGGCCCGCTATCACATCAGCGAGGTCAGGATGCTCGGGCACGATGGGAAACTCCTGCGAATAAAGAAATAGCCAGCGGCTGCATGTCTCTATAGGTGAGTCAAACAACCCGCTGGCTAACCAGATTATAACCGCAAAAAACAGCAAAGGCCACCTACGGGTGGCCTTTTTCATGCCGAATCTCACGCTCATAAGAAACTGTCGCGGACGGGCCGCACGGCCCAACTGATGACCGTTGAGCAGCCGCACGGCAGCTCAGACGTGCCGCACGGCACGGGAAAGGACGCGACATGGCAGAAGCAAACGAACCCACGCAAGTGCTGGGAGCAGAAGGCGGAGATGGCGCCAACCAGGAGCCGCCCGTCGACTACAAGGCGCTGTACGAGGCCGAGAAGAAGCACTCGCGCGAGTGGGAGAAGAAGGCGAAGGCCAACAGAACCGCAGCAGCGGCGCTTGAGGAGGCCAACAACGCGAACAAGACCGCCGAAGACCAGATCGCCGACCTCAAGAAGAGGCTCGACGACAAGGAGAAGGAAGAGAAGCGGTCGAAGATCGCGGCCAAGGTCGCGCAGGAGAAGGGCGTGCCGGCGAGCCTGATCGTCGGCGACGACGAGGAAAGCATGTCCAAGTGGGCAGACGACATGCTCGCCGCGTTCAAAAAGCCGCCCGCGCCCAAGGTCGAGAAGCCAGGAAGCTTCCCGAAGCCGGGCGACGGCGACAAATCTGAGCTGCGCGACTTCACGCGCCAGCTCCTCGGTAACAACTAGAGACAAGTAAGGAGCCGAAATGGCTAACGACACCAGCAAGGTCAAGCTCCCGCACAAGGTAGTGACCTCCATCATCAACAAGGCAAAGGACACCTCCACCATCGCGGCGCTGTCCCCCAGCACCCCGCAGACGTTCTCCGACACCACATACATCGTGTTCAACCCGACAACCGAGGCCGAGGTAGTTGCGGAGGGCGCGAAGAAGAGCGGTTCCGAGGTCTCCACCACGCCGATCGTCGCAAAGCGCGTGAAGGTAGTCACGACCACACGCGTCTCCGACGAGCTGCGCTGGGCCGACGAGGACAACCAGCTTGAGATCGTGACCAACATCATCGCCGACCAGACCGCCGCGATTGGCCGAGCGCTCGACTACGTGGTCTACCACGCCGTGTCCCCCAAGACGGGCACCGCGCTCGATGGCTACACCGCGCTCACCGCAGGGGCCAACGCCGTAACCGCCTCGGCATCCGCAGTCGACGACATCGACGCGCTGGCCGACGCGCTTATCGACTACGACATCAACGGTTTCGCGCTCTCCCGCAAGTTCGCCGCAGACCTCCGCAAGCTGCGCATTCCCGCCACCGGCCAGCGCCTCTACCCGGAGATCCCGCTGTCCCTCAACGTCGGCAACATCGACGGCATCCCCGCCGCGACCTCCGGCACCGTCAACGGTCGCCGCTGCAAGACCGACCCGAAGGTGGCGGGCATCATGGGCGACTTCTCCACCATCAAGTGGGGCATGGTGCGCGACATGACCTCCGAGATCATCGAGTACGGCGACCCAGACAACACCGGTCAGGACCTGAAGGGATACAACCAGGTCGCGTACCGCACCGAGGCGGTCCTTGCCTACGCGGTTCTCGACCCCAAGGCCTTCGCCATCCTGAAGACGGCCTAGGGGGCGGTAACCATGGCGAACCTTGTGCAGAAGTTCATCGTCGAGGACGCATCCAAGGCATCCCCGATCCTCCCGCAGCACGTTTGCTTCGTGACCGCCGACGGCGAGCCTGTCGGCATCTCCAAACAGGCCGCAAACCCTGGTGCGAACCCGACCATCGCCAAGGTGGTCAAGTGCCTCGTCGACGCTGGCGTGATGGCCGCGACCTCCGAGGCGTCCGAGCAGAAGGCCGGCGAGAATGCCGCGAAGCCGGTTGACTCCGGCAAGGCCGAAGAGCCTGCCAGCGAGGAGTAGGCGCATGGAGCCGCTAGCGACCATCGAAGACTACAGGGCGAGGTACGGCGACCCGACCGACGAGGCACGCGCCGCGACCCTGCTCTCAGACGCGTCAGACCTGCTCATGAGCGCCTACGAATCAAACGTGGGCGACTACGAGCGCGGCAAGGTAGCCGCCTTCGACCGATCTGCCGCAGCGGTGTGCTGCCTCGTGGTCAACAGGGTCTTGTCTGCACCAGCAGCTCTGGCGGGTGCCATGCAGTACAGCCAGGGCGCAGGCGGCTACACGGCCAGCGTGTCGTACGGGTCTGCCCTCGGCGAAATGTACCTGGGAAAGACGGAGCTGAAGCGCCTCGGGCTGCTCGACCAGCGCATCGGGGCGCTCCAACCGGTTGGGAGTGATGCCGAATGGGACTCATAAACACCGAATCGGTGACGGTCACAACACCAGTGGTCGACTTCGATTCGCTCGGCGAGCCTATCGAGCGCGGCAGCGTGAACACCGCTATAGAGGGCGTGATCGTGTGCCCGGGGGCCACGTCGGAACTCGACGCATCGCGCCCCGATGGCACTGAGGTCGCCTACACGCTGTGTTTCCCCAAGAGCTTCACCGCATCGCTCAAGGGGTGCCGCGTGAACGTTCGAGGCACCGAGTACCGCGTCATAGGCGACCCGCAGCGCTACGACCCGGAAAACACCCCAGGCGATTGGAACCTCACCGTGGAAGTGGGGCGCACCGATGGCTAAGTGCAAGGTGAAGTTCGAGTGGAAGGGCTGGAAGCGCGGCGGCTATGCCGAGGTTATGAACTCAGGCGCGGTGCAAACGCTTCTTAAGAAGAAGGCAGACGCCGCAGCGGCATCGTGCAACTCGTCCTTCTCCCGGCACCCCGGCGAGGGTGCCGGCTACATAGTCCGCAAGTTCAAGGGCAAGCTCGCAAACGGCTTCGTGGTTACCACGGCGACTCCGCACGCCCATGCGAGCGAGCGCAAGCACAACCGCCTCAGATCCATGTTCGGAGGCGGTGAGTGATGGACGTGGAGCGCATGGTGGCGCAGCGGCTCATGGACGAGACCGGCATCAAGGCCGTGCTCGACGTACCAGCCGACAGGCCCAGCGAGTTCATATCGGTGTCGCAGACCGGATCTAGCCGCAGCGGCTGCATCAACCGTGTGCAGCTCGTGGCGCAGTCATGGGCGAAGACCCGCAGACGCGCCGCAGAGATCGCCGAAGCCGTGGAGCACGCAGTGTCGAGTCTCATGGACGAGGAGTGCGTGTTCGAGGCCACGTGCGGAGACACGTACCGCTGGGACGACCCGGACAGCCGCCAGCGCCGATACCAGACCAACGTAAACGTAACCATTTGCGAATAGGAGCCGACATGGCACTTTTCAAGAAAAACGAGACCAAGAACGTCTCGTCCACCAAGGGCGTGAAGGGCGGATATATCTTCGTGGCCCCGACAGGCACCACCCTCCCCACCGACATCAAGACCAATCTCGCCGAAGCCTTCCTCAACCTCGGCTTCATCTCCGAGGATGGATACACCGAGTCCGAGGAGACCGACGCCAACGAGCTGAAGGACATGAACGGCGACCTCATGGACTCCGCCACGACCTCGCGCGTGGAGTCCGCGAAGCTCACGCTCGCAGAGATCAAGGCGCAGACCCTCAAGGTCATGTACGGCGCCGACAACGTGACCGACCTCGACGGCGTTATCACCGTAGAGCACAACGGCAACAAGGACGAGGCGTGGTCGATCGTGCTCGAACTCGTGCTCAAGAACGGTCGCCGCTGGCGCAAGGTCGTGCCAGCCGCCAAGTCCTCTGAGCTCGACGATATCAAGCTCGCCGTGAGCGAGATTGCCGGGCGCCAGATCACGTTCAAATACCTGGTCGATAGCAACGGCAACACCTGCTACGACTACATCGAGTCAACCGAGACCAACAACGCCTAGGGGGAAAGAGAATGACCGAGATCACCTTTACCGTCGACGGCGTTGACGGCGAGTTCGCCGCAGACCTCGACGAGCTGAAGTCCTACAAAACCGTGAAGCAATTCGCCCGAAGCGAAACCGACCCGGCGGGGATGATGGACGCCATGGAGCGCATCTTCATGGGTCGAGACGAGGAGTATATCGAAGCCCTCGGCGGAACGTCATACGACATGCGCCGCCTGTGCGACGCGGCCTTCGAGGCGGCAAAGACAAAAAACTAGTAGGCTTCGCCAGCGACCTCGAGAACAGGCGCGGCGAAGCGATAGCAGACTTCCAGCAGTTCTACGGCATAGCCCTGCCATTGGATGGAGCGCCCGAAGACCTCGATCGGATGGCGCTCCTCTGGCAGCACCTCCCCGACAACTCGCGCCTCGCCAAGGCGCAGTACCCGCAACTCAGGTGGAGCACGACCGACTACATGCTCTGGCGTATCGAGCACCAGCTTCGGTGTATCGCCTGGGGCATGGCCGACAAGAAGGACAGGAGCGCGGAGCCTCCCGAGCCTATCAAGACGCCGGCGCAGCTCGCAGAGCTTGAGCGCCACCGCGCGAACGCGCTGGAAGCCAAGGAAGAGATAGACAAGATCCTGGGGATAGGAGGGGAAGATGGCGACTAGTGTCGGGTCGGCCTATGTGTCCTTGATGCCGTCGATGGATGGCTTCGCGAGCAAAATCGGCAAGGAGTTCGGCAGCCAGGGCAACGCCGCAGGCAAGGCCTTCGGCGACTCCATGACCGTCGGCATCGACGGCGGGGCCAAGAAGTCCTCGGGCATCCTGACAGGGCTTGGAACCGTAGCCAGGGGCGTCGCCACTGCGGCGGTGGCCGGGTTCGCAGCGCTCACAGGGGCCGTGACTGCGATTGGCGGCGCGGCCCTTTCCGCATATGCAGACTACGAGCAGCTGGTTGGCGGCGTCGACACCCTGTTCGGCTCCGCGTCGCAGACACTGCAAGGTTATGCCGCAGAGGCATACAAGACATGCGGAATGTCCGCCAACCAGTACATGACGCAGGCCACGAGCTTCGCGGCCTCGCTCGTCTCGTCGTGCAGCGGCGATGTCGCCAAGGCGGCTGACTACGCGAACATGGCCATGGGCGACATGTCGGACAACGTGAACAAGATGGGTTCCGACATGACAGACGTGCAGAACGCCTACCAAGGCTTTGCGAAGCAGAACTACACGATGTTGGACAACTTGAAGCTCGGCTACGGCGGCACGCAGGCTGAGATGAAGCGCCTTATCGCCGATGCCAACAAGCTGCGCCAGGAGCAGGGCAAGAACGCCGACCTCACGATCGACAGCTATGCCGATGTGGTCGAGGCCATCCATACCGTGCAGGAGAACATGGGCATCACCGGCACCACCGCCAAGGAGGCCGCTACCACGATTAGCGGCTCCATCGGCATGGCGAAGGCCGCGTGGGAGAACTTCATCACCGGACTCGGGCGCGACGACGTCGACTTCTCGCAGCTCACGCAGCAGCTGCTTGAGTCGATCGGCGCGGTAGCTACGAACGTGGCTCCGAGGGTTGCGCAGATCGGCAAGGGAATCGTCGAGGCGTTCCCGGTTGTGCTGTCTGGCCTTGGCCCAGTCCTTGGCCCAGTGCTCTCGGAAGCGCTCGCGACTGCTTGGAACATCGCCGTAGGAGCCTTGGCTGAGCTTGGCATACAGCTGCCGACAGTCGACGCTTCCCAGATAACGGGGGCGTTCCAAGCGATCGCCGACGCTGCGGCATCCGTCGTAGGCACGTGTAAGTCCGCTTTCGGGAAGCTTGGCGAGCAGATACCGGGCATCTGGGACACCATCGTCTCGACTATTGGCGGAGCCGTGACGACGATCATCTCGGCGGTGTCGCCGTTCGTGACGTACTTCGCATCGCAGATGCTGCCCGCCATCGCGTCATTTGCATCTGGCGCAGTCGGCGCGTTCAGCGCCGTGCGGCCTGCCATAGAGCAGCTTGGCTCGACGCTGCTGAACGTCGGCCAGGCCATCCTGCCCGTGCTACACAACGCCTTCGCGATGATCGTCCCGATCATTTCGCAGGTCATCGGCGTCGCCATGCAGCTTTTCGCTGCGGTAAGCCCGCTCGTGTCGCAGGTGGGCGCTGCGCTCATGCCGGCAATCACGTCTATCGGCACGGCGCTCGCAAACCTCGCCAACGCCGTGCTGCCGATATTGGCTAGCGGCATGCAGATAGTGCTCTCCGTGGCTCAGATGCTCATACCGGTAATCCAGACAGTGCTGTCTGTAGTTGGTTCAATCGTGTCCGTCGTGATAACGGTGGCAAGCCAGGTGATCTCGGTCGTGGTAAACGCCGCATCCGTCGTAGCCTCGGCCATTGGCCTCGTCATGTCGGTCGTGAGCGGCCTCGTGACTGCGGTTACCACGTTCATCGGCTCGATCGTATCCGTTGTCGGCGGCGGGATAGCTACCGTGGTCGCCGCCGTTTCAGGCGGTGTGAACGCGGTAGTGGCGTTCGTCGGCTCGCTGGTGTCCTCAGCGCTCTCGCTCGTGTCCGGCCTCGTCTCCTCGATCGCCGGGTACTTCTCGACCATGGTGTCTACGATGGCGAACGCGGCGCAGCAGGTGTACGCGGCAGTGACGGGTGCCTTCTCGGCGCTCGTCGGCGCTGTGTCTGGCCATATCGGGAGCCTCATGAACACCATTTCCAGCATCCCCGGCCAGGTAATGGGCTTCTTCGCAGGCGCTGGGTCGTGGCTCGTCGGTTCCGGTCGCGCGTTGATCAACGGCTTCACGCAGGGTATCCAGAACGCAATCGGCGGCGCCCTTTCCGCCGTGTCCGGCGCCGTCTCGCAGATCCGCTCGTTCTTCCCGTTCTCGCCCGCAAAGCGCGGCCCATTCAGCGGCCACGGTTATACAACCTACTCGGGCAAGGCGCTCATGGAGGGATGGGCCGAGGGCATCGGCAGCGGCACGGGGGCGGTCAACTCCGCCATCACGTCGGCTCTAGCCTCCGCAAGCTCGCTTATCGGCTCGGGCATCACGGTCGCTCCGTCGGTTGCCGTTGCCGGGGCAGGCGCCGCCGGCACGACCTACAACGTCACGGTCAACGGGGGAAGCTTAAACGCAGACCAGCGGATCATGCAGGCGGTTGACGTTCTGGTCTCCGCAGCCAAGCGGTCCGCAGGGTCGGGAAGGTAGCCAATGGGAACCTATACAAGGGAGATTCAGATCGCGGGGCGCAACCGCTGGTATTGCGGCTATATCTCCGTTGACGGCGTGAGCACGGTCAACGACACCACCTCGCGTATAACAATCACCGCCGCGCTCGACGACAAGTATGCGGCACAGTACGGCACGCACTACGACGTGATCGTGAACGGCATCACCTACAGGTCGCGCGACGTGCTGCTCAACAACTACGGGAATTGGGCCACGCGCGACGCCGTAACCTTCACCGTGGACGTCGGGCGCGGGGCCAGCGGCTGGAACTGCTCCGTGCAGATTCACGTCTATGGCAAGACATACAACAACTACTACGGCAGCGCCGGCGGAGACGCCTGGGCAACAGAGTACGCTTGGATTCCCCAGCGCGGATACTCGCAACCGCATCCTCCCAAGAACCCGAAGCTGGCCCGCGTTTCCGACACATCCCACAAGATTGCGTGGGACGTCGACTACACGGGCATGGACGGCGCGTACCCCTGGGCTGGCGTGTACGTAGACCGCCGCACCGACGACGGCTCATGGGTGAACATCGCCGACGTCTCGTGGGACGTGACCAACTACACCGACAACTCGACGACCGCAGGCCACAAGTACGAGTACCGCCTTTGCGCCCACGGCCCTGGCGGCAACTCCACGCACGTGTCCTGCGGAACCACGTACACAACTCCGTCGGAACCTTCGCGCATCGATGCCATCAAGGCCGGCGCGTCCGAGGTGACGCTGCGCGTCTACGGGGCGTGGTGGTACGCCAGCGCATGGGATGTTCAGCGATCAGGCGACGACGGGAAGACGTGGGCGGCGGTCTCGACCACCACCGAGGGCGAAGACCCCGCATGGGTAGACCTGCACGACACCTCCGCGCCTGCCGGCACGATCGTCTACCGCGTCAGGGCCAAGCGCGGTAGCCTAACGTCTTCGTGGGTCGAATCGAATTCCGTGACCACGATCACGCCGCCTCTCGCACCGAAGGTCACCGCCGACCATGTTGTGCCAACGGGGTCGGCGGCATCCGTCTCGTGGGTGCCCAACCACCCCGACGGCTCGGCGCAGTCCGCCGCGCAACTTGAGCTCGTCGGCAGCGAGACGATAACGAAGTCGTACACGACCGAGAAAAGCGCATCGATCGCACTCACGAAGGGAAGTTGGAAAGCTCGCGTTCGCACGAAGGGACTGCACGCCGATTGGGGCGCTTGGTCTGGCTATGCGGCGATAACGGTCGCCGACTACCCGCAGTGCTGGGTCGCCTCCCCCGCTACCGACGGCATGCTCGTCGATGCGGTGCCGCTCACGGTGCAAGTCGCCGCAACCGACGAAACTGGCATCGCGCAGGCAACGCTCACGCTCGCAGAGGTCGGCGGCGCGACGGTCGCCACGGCAGACGTCACGAACCTGAAGCCAGTGAGTTTCG
Source organism: uncultured Collinsella sp. (assembly GCA_902469665.1). Lineage (GTDB taxonomy): Bacteria > Actinomycetota > Coriobacteriia > Coriobacteriales > Coriobacteriaceae > Collinsella. The sequence goes on from CABRDE010000066.1 coordinate 23,901, forward strand.
GCAGCTACGCCACCATACGCAACGGCATCGACTATCTGCTCATGCTCACGGTCAAGGGCGGCTCCGGCCTGTCCAAGACGGCCATGCGCCGCTTCAAGACGCACTGGGCGGAACCGGCCATCCCAGACGTGTCGCTGTCGTACGACGATGCGCTGGCGTGTCACGTGAAGGTGCGCAACGGCCTCTCGTCATACGAGATCGAGCAGACCACGCTCGTAGGCCCCATGACGGTCGACGAGGTGAGCAATGAGCTTTCCATGCTAGGCACGATCACAGTCGATGGTGACGCGCTGGTGCTCGGCAACGCCTCCCGCTGCTCCGCCTTCACGGTGGAGCGCGTGGCGTACGGCGGCGATGCCGTCATAGCATCCGGCGTGCTTGACTCCCAAGAGACGATCGACCGCGTGCCGCCGCTAAACACCGACTACGAGTACAAGGTCACCGGGTACGCCGACAACGGCACCTCGTCGCAGACCGTGACCGATGCCAACGTGTTCGCGCACGGGATGGCGCTTAACTTCGGCCAGGATGCATCGACCGTGCTCGTGCTCGACTACAACGGCGACTACTCGACAAGCTCTCAGCGATCCGTGGAGACATACCACTTCGCCGATGGCGGCGAGAACGGCGACCTGCCCATTTCGTACATGCTCGACGAGCTGAACAAAAAGACCTCGCTCTCATGGGAGATGAAGCGCGACGGCCACGACAGGTACATACGGATTATGGACGAGCAGTGGAGGGGATGGTGGCGCGGACATGCGGGCGAACGCGCATACGGCCCCATGGACTTCGACATGTCTGTGAAGGGTGCAGGCATCTGGAAGGGTTCGGCCAACGTCACGCACAACGTCTTCGAGGAGCCGATAAATGGCTGATTGGGGAAAACCGTTCCTCACCTCGTTCCGCTTCATGCGCGTAGACCGCGCAAGCGGCAACGAGGTCGAGAGAATCACGAACATAAAGAACGGCGGGTGCATTGAGCGCAACCAGGACAAGGACTACACCACAGGGCAGGTCGATTACTCCGGGGCGCTCGATATCGGGGCAGATCTGCTGCGGGTGTACCTCGATGCCGACTTCGGTGGCGCGTCAGTCAGTGAGGCGCTGGGGACTTTTGTTGTCTCAGCGCCGAAAAGGACCAGGCGCGGCGTCAACTCAACCGGCACGGCAGGCCTGTCGGGCAGGCTGTCGGAGGTTGCGGAGGACGAATTCGATGCCCCATTCACGGTGGCGGCTGGAACCGTGGTTGTCCCCTACGTCGTAAAGCTACTCAAGGCGGCTGGCTTCGCTGACGTGATCGCCGACGGCTCCGACTACAAGCTGGCGCAGGATTGGACGCTCGGAATCGATTCGGGCGACATGAGACTGTCGAAGCGCCTGGCGGCGTGCAACGCGCTGCTCGACGTGGCGGGCTTCCGCGCCGTCGACGAGGACGCCTACGGAAGGCCCGTACTTCGCAGATATAGGGAGCCGCAGGACAGGCCCGTTTCCATGACCCTTCGAGAGGGCTCTGGCGCACGCTTCATCAACGAGGTAGTCGACGAGCTTGACCGCTCGGGCGTCGCCAACGTGGTGCACTGCGACTACGAAACGCAGGACGCCTTCTACCGTGGCACGGCCATCGACTCAGACCCGAGCAGCCCTTACTCCACGGTTTCGCGCGGTTGGCGCAAGACGGCCACGTACAGCTACAGCGACCTGCCCGATGGGTCTACCGATGCCGAGAGACAGAGGAACGCCGATGCCAAGGCTAACGAGATGCTGCGAACACAGCAGAGCGCTATCCGTAGAGTCACGGTCAAGCGGACGTACGCGCCTATCGCGTGCGGCGATGCCGTGATGGTCGATTGGGCAAGCGCCGGCATCAGCGGCAAGTTCGCGGTGAGGACTGCGACTCTCACGCTCGTGGGAGGATGCCCAATCGAGATGGAGGTGAAGAGGTATGAGCGATGAACTCATGTCGGCCATGCGCCGATACGGCGCCGCGATGGCCGATGCGACCGCCAACGACCCTCCCGGCCAGCAGGCGTGCTACGGAACGGTGAATTCCGTATCCGGAGCCACCATGGCCGTATCGGTGAAGGGGGCATCCCTGAAGCTCCCGTACACCACCTCATGCTCGGGAGCCAAGGCAGGCGACCGATGCATCATTCAGGCAATCGGCCCGCACGCCATCGTGATCGGCGTGCTAGCTAAGTAAAGGAGGTGCGATGGCAGATACCAACAAAGGCGCGGCGCTGCTGCTCAACGATGCGGGCAACATCGACCGCGCCAGAACCACCGACGGCTCGATCTTCCGCATCGAGTCGACGCTATCGATGGAGGCCGCCGAAGAGGCCAAGACGGCAGCGGCGAACTGCAACACCGCGACTGAAAGCGCCGAAGCGGCAGAGAAGACGCGCGTGTCCAACGAGAACGCTCGGAAAACGGCTGAGACCGAGCGCGGCGACAACGAGACAACCCGCAAGAACAACGAGACGTCGCGCAAGAACGCCGAGACAACACGTCAAGACAACGAAACTGCGCGAAAGAATGCCGAAACCACGCGCCAGAACAACGAGACGAGCCGATCGAACGCCGAGATCGAACGCAAAAAGGCCGAAAGCCAGCGCCATGACGAGCATATCGCCGACCAACAGGCATCGAGCAACGCGACCTCTGCGGCGAACGGCGCGGCTTCGCGTGCGGACGCAGCGGCGAACCAGGCGTTGCAGATCGCCAACTCCGTGGCGCAAGGCAGCGCAGGAAGCTCGGACGTCGCGGAGCTGCGTGCCCAGAACGCGAAGCTCGCAACGCTTTTGGCGAACTCGACAGGTCAGTTCATATACATGGGCGGAACAGTCTACTGCCCGGCTTCAAAGGCATCGGCGAGCGGGGTGACCGTAACGTTCGGCTCAACATGCTCCGCAAGCGGCAACACCATCACATTGATTTAAGAAGGAAACGAAATGGCTCAAGCTAAGATCCTCACAGTGGGCGGCACCAACTACGAGATGATAGACGACACCGCCCGCACCAACGCCACCACGGCGCTCAACAACGCCGAGTACAACCGACAGGGCCTGATCGGCAAGTACCCGGGCCAGTCGCTCGCAACGCTTCTCGCGGGCGAGGTCTCAGGCTCCGCCACCATCTACGACGCGCTGCACAAGCGCGTGCAGGCCGCGAACTTCAGCGGCCTGCGCGTGGGCGACTACATCGACGTGCCGCTCGTGAGCGCGTCAAACGTGGCGGCCCAGCAGTCCGTGCGCTTCCTGCTTGCGCACTTCGA
>CABRDE010000067.1:0-7604 GCA_902469665.1 uncultured Collinsella sp.
AAGATTGAAGGGCCTGACCCCGGAGGAGTTCCGGAATCAGGCCCTCGCGGCCTAGTCGCTATTTAGGGCGTCCAAGATTTGGGGCGCAGTTCAGTTTGTGGGGCGGGCCTTGCTGTTGCGGCTAGCGTTTCTTTCCGCGGAAGAAAAAGCCGTGCAGTGACGGCTTGAGGCCGCGGTTGGCGCGATGCTCCTCGACGCGCTCGTGGATCGAAGCGACGCGCTCGATGACTTCGTCGGGAATCGGCACATCGGGATTCATGTTCTCGACTTGGCTGACCTCGGCGGCGGCGACCTGGTCGATAATGGGCACGTTGTCGCGCGAGATGACAGGTGTGGCGTCTTCCTTCATCTTGCGATAACGCTGCATCATGTCGGTCTGTAGCTGCTGGGCCGAAGGCGGTGTCCAGATGATGGCGTTGGCGCCGGCGGCGATGGTCTCGCGAATGCTCTCGGGCGTCTTGCCGCCCGGCGCGATAAGCGGCAGGTTGGGATAGTGCTCGCGCAGCTCGCGTAGGACCTGGGGCGTGTTCTTGCCGGCGGCGATGTTGAGAATCTTGGCTCCGGCGCGCACCTTGGCGTGAGCATCGTCGTCGCAGCGAACGACCGTGGCGATGACGGGGATGTCGGCGATGTTGGTGATGTGCTCGACCATTTCGGCAGTAGCGGGGGAGTTGACCACGCAGCCCGCCGCGCCTTGCATCTCGGAAACGGCCGCCATCTGCACGGAGCGCTTACCGGTGGTGGTGCCGCCGCCAACGCCCACAAAGACCGGGCACTCGGCAACGGTCAGCAGCGCCTGCGTAATGGCGGGCTGCGGCGTGAAGGGGTAGACGGCAAACACGGCGTCGGCATTGGAGTTGCGGATGACCGCCACGTCGGTGGTGTAGATGAGCGATTTGATGCGGCGGCCAAAGAGCGTAAAGCCGCTGGCCTCCTCGATCTCATCGGGCATACGGAGGGCCGCCTTGCGCAGGCGTCCGTCGATGGGCAGCGGCTCCATGGGCAAAAGGCCGTTGGGGGTTACGGTCACCTGGGGCTCGGTAAATTCGTCTGCAAGCTCAACCTCGGAGAAGTCGACCGAGGCGACGACGTCTTCGTGAACCTCGGCGGGCACATCGATGGGGGCTTGATCGTCGGTCGCGGCGGGCGTATCGAAGGAGCTGGTGCCGACAAAGGCGTCGACGCGCTCGTTCAAATCGTTGAGAGAATCCATGGCGGTCCGTTTCTATGTTGTGCGCCCGTCAGCGTGCGACCGGCGCTACGATTGCTAAATCGTTTGACGAGTTGATTTTTCCCCGCCGCGCCATCCGTTAGACTGAAGGGCTGGCGAACGTGAAGGAGCTGTGGTGGCGGGAATCGAGGTGCTATCTTGAATGTCCCGTATACAAAAGAGAGGTGACGCGGTATGGAATTCTCGGCAATGTTAGGCTCGATTGGCCTATGCGTGGGCGCAATCGTTGCCGCCGCGGTCATCTACTTTGCGGTCACGGCCATTAAGGGCAAAAAGGCCGAGCGCAAGGAGCGCGAGGCACTTAAGCAGTGCCGTGACCAGCAGGACAAGCGCGCACGGAGATAGTTTGTTGAGTTTTGAATCCGTGCGCTAGCTGCGTTTTCGGACCAGGGCGATATAGAAGCCCTCAAAGTCGCGACTGGGCGGAATGGTCAGCGTGCCGGGCATGCCGTTGGCAATGGCCGAGACGTGGCCCGCGGCAATGGCCTCGGTAAGGGCGTTGCACTCGATGCGCGGTTCCTCACCGGCTTCGCGGGCGCGGCGTGCTTCGCTTTCACTCGGCGTGCTGTCGAGGGGGATGAGCTCGCAGTCCATGTGCTTGTCGAGGGCCTCTTGCAGGGCATCCTCGTTTTCCTGCGGCAAGATCGAACATGTCGAATAGACGAGCGTGCCGCTCGGTTTGAGGGCCCCCATGGCGCGATCCAGAAGTGCTCGCTGCGATCGGGCGCACTTGCTCAGCAACTGCTCGGTGAGGCCGCGCAGGCTTTTCTCGTTGCCGCTGATGACGGTGCCCGTGCCGGTGCAGGGAGCGTCGAGCAGGATGCGGTCGAAGCGGAAGAACTCGTCGAGCTCGCGTGCGTCGATGCGCATGACGGGCACGTTTTTGGCACCCTGGCGATGGAGGTTTGACTCGAGCTTTTCGGCGCGGGGAATGCTCATCTCGCAGGCCGTGAGGTGTGCCTGGCCCTGGGTGAGGGCGGCGATCTGCGTTGTCTTGCCGCCAGGGGCTGCGCACATGTCGAGGATGTCCTCGCCGGCCTGAGCGCCCAGGACCAACGGCGGCATCATGGACGACAGACTTTGCAAGTAGATCTTGCCGTCGCGGTAGATGTCGAGGTCCCACAGATCAGAAACCTGGGCCTCGGGCAGGATAAAGGCGTCTGGGTACCAGGCGACGGGGTTGTGGGCGATTCCGGCGGCATCGAGCGCCGCAGCGATGTCCTCGGCGGTCGCCTTGAGCGTATTGGCGCGCAGCGTGACCGGGCGTGTGGCCGCGGCGCCGAAGCCCTCGATCATGAGCTCGGCATCGGCGGGCGCATAGGCGCCGGCGACCGTGTCGACCATAAAGCGCGGCAGGTCGGCGGCGCAGGGAAGGGCGGCAAGCTGGTCGGAAAGCTCGGTGGAGGCAAACTGCCTAAGCTTGAGCTCGGGCTTAACCTGCTTTTTCTGCTTACGACGACGCGGCTTGGACATCCGTTTTTCCTTCCCGTCCCAAATTGACTACTTTCCGGGTACGCCGTTGCTGGCGTGCTTTAGTACTGGCTCTCGTGCTTGCTAAAGAAGTCGAAGCGCGGGGGCAGCGGCTTCACTCGGTGCTCGCCGGGCTTCTCGCCCAAGCTCTCCACAAACTCATCCGTGGAGGCGAAGATGTTATCCCAGCTAAAGAAGGCGACCGGGTCAACGTCGAAGTACTCGCAGATGAGCTCGCAGCCGGCCGGCACGATGCCGTGCATGAGCACGGTCGCCACGCGCAGCTCGGTGAAGGCGTCGACGAGGGCCTGCGTCATCGCGGTATTGGCTTGCTCGCCCTCAAGCTTGTTGGCAGCCTTGGAGGCGTCGCTCCAGCGCTTGTTGGCGGCGCGCAGGTAGTCGTCGCACACAGCGAGCGCGCGGTGCGTCTCGAACTTGTACATGGCCTGCTCAAACGCGAGGGCGGCCTGCTCGGCGGCCTCCACCACGGTGGCCGAGGCGGCGCCGGCGGGGATGCAACCGTTGCGATAGGGGCTCTCGTCGCCCTCCTTGACGGCGACGCCGTAGAAGCAGCTGCGGGCCAGGCGGTTGAAGACGCCGGTCAAAAGGGCGCTTTCCTTAAGGGCCGGATCGATGACGCGCTTGTCGTCGCAGGCGTACACCTCGTTGCCGTCCTTGTCCTTGCCGGTCACGCGGGTGTCGTATGCCTTGGGGCTAAAGCTCACCGGCTTCTCGGACAGGCCGAGCGACAGCCAGTGCGCGCGCATCTGCTCGCAGGTGTAGTGGTTGAGCAGGTCGTCTGCCGGCGGGGGAGGCGTCTGCGAGGACGAGCTTGCCTTTTTGCCCATGTAGAGCAGGTGGTAGCAGGCGCTGACGGTGCTCTGCGTGAGGTTCCAACCCAGGGCCTCCCACATGGCGGTCTGCGCGATGCAATAGAAGTAGATGTTGTCCTGGCCAATGAACTGGTAGATCTGTGCGTCATCCGAGCACCACCAGTCGCGCCAGTCGAGCGAGCTGTGCTGGTAGGTGGGCGCGGGGACCTGCGTGGAATCGGCGGCGGGCTCGCCCATGAGGGCGGCATCCTGGGCGGCGACGCCCTCGGTCACGCCGGCGGCCTTGGCATCGCGTGCGAGCACGGTGCGCGTATAGCTGATGGGAGCCCACAGGCTCTCGGGCCAGCACCAGCAGGTGACGTCGGAGACGCCATCGACCTCGGGCACCGGAACGCCCCAGTCGATGTTGCCGGTGATGCGGAAGGGTACGAGCGCCTTGCCGCTGCGGAAGCGCACGCCGCCGTTGGCGAGCACCGCGTGGGCATCGTCGCGCTCCTTCCAGCTGGGGAAGGTGACGGTAAAGCTGCTCTTGTTGCCCTCGGGCTCCAGCACGGTGTGCTCGGGAAGCTGATTCTCGACGGCATCGAAGGCCTCGCGGAACTTGTTCTGGATGTAGAGCTGAGCCGGCAGCAGCCACTCTTCCATGGTCTTGGAGACCACGGAGCGAACCTGCGGGTTCTGGGCGAGCTTGGCGGTATAGGTTTTCATAAAGTCGAGGTAGGCCGGCAGGTCGAAGTAGAGGTTGTCGACCGGGCGCAGCTCGGGCACCTCGCCGGTGAGCTGGCTTTTGGGCGCGATGAGCTCCTCGGGCTCAAACTGGTGGCCCAGGTCGCACTCGTCGGCATAAGCCTTCTCAGACTTGCAGCCCTGGATGGGGCAGCGGCCGATCACCTGGCGGCCGTTGAGGAACGTGCCGGCCTTGGCATCGTAGAACTGCAGCGTGGAGCGCTTGGAGATGGTGCCCTGCTCGTGCAGGCGCTTGATAATCTCGGCGGTCACCTCGTTGTGAATCTGCGCAGCCGGCTCAAGGCCCGAGCCGCCGTAGATGTCACAGCTGATGTTGTAGTTGTTGAGGGTCGCGGCCTGGCGGGAGTGATTGGACTCGACATACTCGCTGATGGACTTATCGTAGCCTTCGTTCTCCTTGAGCTTGCGGTAACTCTCCATGATGGGCGAGCCATAGCAGTCGGTGCCCGAGGTGAAGATGACGTTCTCGCGGCCCAGACGGTCGCGCAGGAAGCGGGCGAAGAAGTCGGCCGGGACAAAGACGCCGCCAACGTGGCCAAAGTGAAGGCCCTTGTTGCCATAGGGCTCGCCGGCGGTAACGATGGCGCGGCGAGGCCAGCTGGGACGGTCGTTCATGGAGTATTTGGATGCCATGGGACTCCTTCGCATATGGTGAGAGCGCGGCCGGGCGCAAGGCCTGGCGACGCGGTGGTCAATTCGTGCATATCGTTCGACATTATCGCACATGCGGACGGGTACGTGGCAGGGGCGCTATCCTAAGATGCTATGAATGAGATTTCCAACATACATGCGTTTGAAGACGAGGATTTTCTGCACGCCTGCTTTGTGTGGGGGATGGCCGTGCTCGGCGCATTTGCCGTGTGCTTGGTGCCGGTGTTTATGCTGATGGGCGGGCCTGCGGACTTGGATGCGGCTGACGCGGGCGGCTGGACCACGGTCTTGGGCTGGATAGTCGGCTTGGCTGCGGTTTCGGCGGCGTCATTTGCCGTGCACGAGCTGGTGCACGGTGTGTTTTTTAAGCTGCTGGCGCCTGCGGGCGCGCAGGTGACCTTTGGGGCGAATCGCGAGACGGCGATGATCTATGCCTGCGCCGAAGGCGTGGTGTATTCGCGCTGGCGGTACGTGGCAGTTTGCCTGGCGCCGACGGTTGTTGTGACGACAGCGTTTGCCCTGGGGTTTGCGTTCTCGGGCTATCCGCTGCTGTGCTACCTGGCGGCCGGCTTGCATTTGTCGGGCTGTGTGGGCGACTGGTATTACGTGCGGACCATTTTGCGCGACCGCCGCATTGTCGCCTGCGAGGACACGTCCTTCGGCGTGCGCTTTTTCGGGTGAGGAGATGTCGATGAAGCCGTTGTTGTTGCACGCCTGCTGTGCGCCGTGCTCTCTTGAGCCGGTCCGCCTGCTGCGCGAGGAAGGATTTGAGCCCACAATCTGCTGGACAAACCCCAATATTCAGCCGCACGATGAATGGCAGCGGCGTTTGGACGAGCTGCGCCGGTGGTGTGCCGATGGCGACATCGAGCTTATCGAGGCGGGGGAGGACCGGGAGCGCTGGGAGGCCGGCGTGGCCCCGCTGGGCGCCGATCGAGCCCGTCGCTGTCGCGCATGCTATGCCCTGCGTCTGGCCGAGGCGTGCCGTGTGGCCCAGGAGCGCGGGTTTGAGTTTGTGGGCACGACGCTCGCCGTCTCGCCGTATCAGTTGTTCGAAACCTGCAATGATGTGTTGGAGCGTCTGGCTGCCGCCCGCGGTCTCACTCCGGTGATTCGTGATTTTCGTCCGTATTACCCCGAGGCCACGCGTCGTTCGCGCGAGCTGGGCATGTATCGGCAGAACTACTGCGGCTGCCGATTCTCGGCCGTCGAGGCGGCCATGGACCGCGCCCGCATCCGCGACGAGCGCAAAGCCGCCAAAAAGTAGTTCATTTGGGCTGGCAGCCTGCTAGGATGTAGAGCGGACTTTAGCTATATAAGGAGTATCCGACGTGTCTATGCGTACCGATGATTTTGACTACAACCTTCCTGAGGAACTGATCGCCCAGGCTCCAGCCGAGCCGCGCGACTCCTGCCGCCTGCTGGTGGTGGATCGCAAGGGCTCCCAGGCGGGAACGCCGTTGGAGCACGGCGGTACCGTTGAGCACCGCATCTTCCGCGACATCATCGACTATATCGAGCCGGGCGACGTGCTCGTCATCAATCAGACGCGCGTGATGCCGGCCCGTCTGATCGGTCGTAAAACGGGATCGGGCGGCGTGGTCGAGACCCTGCTGCTCAAGCGCCGCGAGGACGTGGATCCGCTGGGCCATGTTTGGGAGTGCTTGGTCAAGCCGGGCAAGCGCCTGAAGCCCGGTGCTCATATTGAGTATCGCGCCGGTGGCGCCCATGCGCCCGAGGGGGTTCCCGTGGTGCTGACGGCCGAGGTTGTCGACTTTGTCACCGATAGCCGCGGCGGCCGCCTGGTACGCTTTGAGCCGGCCGGTTGCAATGCCGCCGGCGAGCCGCGCACGCTCGACGAGGCCATCCATGCTGCCGGCCACGTGCCACTGCCGCCCTACATTACTGATTACGAGGGCGATCCCGAGAAGTACCAGACCGTCTACGCCATGAAGGAGGAGCACTCGGCTGCCGCTCCTACGGCGGGTCTTCACTTTACTCCCGAGCTCATGGCCGCTATCGAGGCCAAGGGTGCGAAGTTTGCCGCCGTCGAGCTCGAGGTGGGTATCGATACCTTCCGTCTGGTGGAGGAGGACGACCCTACACAGCACGTGATGCACACCGAGCGCTACCACGTGTCGCAGGAGGTTGTCGACGCTGTGCATAAGGCGAAGGCCGAGGGCCATCGTGTGATCGCCGTCGGCACTACCGCAGTGCGCTCGCTCGAGAGCGCGTTTGACGTCGATGCGCCAGTGTCCGATCCGGCCGTGACGGCGCGCTATTTTGAGGGCCGCGAGGACGGGGCCGATACGCTCGGCCGCGGCGACATCGTGGTGCGCGAGAACGCGACGACGCAGCTCTACCTCATGCCCGGCTCGACCTATCACGTGGTCGACGCGCTGATCACAAACTTCCACGTGCCGCGCTCCACGCTCATGATGCTCGTGAGCGCGCTTGCCTCCCGCGACCAGATCATGGATGCCTACGCTGCTGCTATCGAAGAACGTTACCGCTTCTTCAGCTTTGGCGACGCGATGCTCATTCAGTAGGTTACGGCGTTTTACAAACGCCGTAACTGCTCGACGCTGCGCGGGCCGCATTTGGACAATCTGACGTTCAACTTCAAGGGCGCGACCAGAAGGTCAGCGCCCTTTCGTTTCACGTCACCTTGT
>CABRDE010000068.1:0-25724 GCA_902469665.1 uncultured Collinsella sp.
AAACGAAAGGGCGCTGACCTTCTGGTCGCGCCCTTGAAGTTGAACGTCAGATTGTCCAAATGCGGCCCGCGCAGCGTCGGCTGGTCCGCCGTTCGGTAGAACGGCGGAACCTACACAGCCTGCGCCAGCTTCTCGGCTCGCTCGGCGGCGGCGAGTGCCTCGATCACGGTGCCGAGCTGATCGCCCAGAAGGACGCCGTTGTAGGTGGAGTTGAAGCCGATGCGGTGATCGGTCACGCGGTCCTGGGGCTGGTTGTAGGTACGGATCTTCTCGGAACGGTTGCCATGGCCGATCTGGCTCTGGCGCTCGGCACCGAGCTCGGCCTGCTGCTTCTCGAGCTCCATCTCGTACAGACGGGCACGCAGCATCTGCATGCAGACCTCGCGGTTCTGGATCTGGGAGCGCTGCTCCTGCGACTGCACCACGGTGTTGGTGGGCAGGTGGGTAATGCGCACGGCGGAGTAGGTGGTGTTAACGCACTGACCGCCAGGGCCGGAGGCGCAGTAGGTGTCGATGCGCAGGTCGGACTGGTTGATCTGGACGTCGATCTCCTCGGCCTCGGGAAGCACGGCGACGGTAGCCGTGGAGGTCTGAATGCGGCCCTGGGACTCGGTCTTAGGGACGCGCTGGACACGGTGCACGCCGGACTCGTACTTCATAACGGAGTAGACGCGGTCGCCCTCGACCTTGAACTCAATGGACTTAAAGCCGCCGGCCTCGCTGGGGCTGGAATCGAGCACGGTAGTCTTCCAGCCGCGCGACTCGCAAAAGCGCTGATACATCTTGTACAGGTCGCCGGCGAAGATGGCCGCCTCGTCGCCACCGGCGGCGGAGCGAATCTCGACGATGGTGTTCTTGTCGTCGTTGGGGTCACTCGGGATGAGCATGTACTTGATGTCTTCCTCGAGCTGGGGAAGCTTTTCCTCGTTCTCGGAGATGTCCATCTGGAGCATCTCCTTCTCGTCCGCATCGCTGGTGTCGCGGAGCATCTCCTTGGCGGCCTCGATGTCATCGAGCGCGCCGATGTACTCGCGCGAGGCGGCGATGAGGTCGGACTGGTGCGCGTATTCCTTGTTGAGACGCGTGAACTCCTTGATATCGGAGGCGACGGCCGGGTCGGAAAGCTTCTTCTCGAGCTCCTCGTAGGCCTTGATGATCTTTTCGAGCTTGTCGCGCATGGCGGGACTCCTTTATGTGCGTGAAGGCGAAAATCGGCAGAGTTGATGGGGCGCGCGGCGCCACTGCGGGGGTAAGCCCAGCTAGAACATGTCGATCTTCAGATACATGCGCATCCCTTCGCGTATGAGGTACATAGTTGCGGTCTAACCCATACATGATAGCGTGCGCAGGCATACCTGCATATAACCCGCACGGAATGCGACAAAGGGTCAGCCTCTTTCCTTGAATACAACTTCATCCGAACGCCTCCCGCATTCATCCGCACATATACGGATAAATTTGGGAATCCGATACCCTGAGGGCCGGATCGGCCGGCCCCGGGAGATCGGAGGACGCCATGTCCGGAAAGGGCGGGAAGGGCGCCGCGAGGGCGGTCCCGAGGACCCACGGCAGGCTCACCGGGTACGAGCGGGACACGGTCCAGAGGATGCTGAAGCGCAGGGTTCGCTCGGCCACTTCCTCGAGAGGTTCAAGGGCGTATCGACCCGCAAGCTCCACAGCTGCCTGATGTGGTTCAGATGGCTGCGCGAGGCCGCACGCGTCGGGGACAGGACGTCGCTCATGCGCGAGCAGCTCGACGACGGGCGCTACGAAAAGATCCGGAAGAAGATGATGGAGCCGGAGTACGAGTTCCATCTGGAGCCGGACGTGCAAACGGCGGGTTAACATAGCCTTTCACCAAAAAGGGCGAGCGGCCGCGCCCTGCGACCACCCGCCCTCAATCAAAGCCCTTCTCGGCCGCCGTAGCTACCGGTTCCGGCGCCGCAGGATAACGCCTGCGGCGATCAGCACCACCGCGCCGCCCGCGATGCCACCCAGGGCCATCGGCGACAAGCTGGTATCGCCCGTATACGGCAGACCCGGCTTCTCCTCCTTCGGCACCGGTGACTTGCTCGGCGGATTGGTGGGCGGCTCCGTCGGCGGGGTGGTCGGCGGCGTGTACGTGTTCTTGAACACCGGCGCCATGGCGCCGTCATAGGTTACCGTCGCCACCAGATGGCCCGCACCGTCGTCCGTCACCGTCACCGTTACCCGGTGCTCGGCCGCGTCGTACGTCACGTTCTTCTGACCGTCGTCCACCTCGGAGATGCTGTAGGCGTACGTTCCGGGCTTGTCGTACGAGATCGCCTCGAAGCCCACCGTGCCGTCCGCCGCGTTCTTTGCGGTCTGCAGCACCTTGCCGTCGGCATCCTTCAGCTGGAAGGAGAACTGCCCTTCCTTCAGGTCCTCGCCGCTCAGCACCTTGGAGGCCCCCAGCTTCACCTCAGTCGCGGCCGGCGCGTAACTGTTGCTGAACGCCACCGCATCCGCAGCCTTGCCGCCCTTGCTGTAGGCAACCTGCGCCTCCAGCGCGTGCGTCTCCGCATTCTCCGTCACCGTCACCGTCGCGGTAAAGACCGTCGTGTCGTAGGTGACGCCGTTCGCCGTCGCCCCTGCCCGCTCGGACACGGTGTAGACGTACGTCCCCACCTTGTCCAGCTGCAGCGGCGCGAAGCCGAACGTACCGTCGGCGCCGTTCTGCACCGTCTGCACCACGTTACCGTCGGCGTCCTTCAGGTCGAAGGAGAACTCACCCTTGGCCAGGTCGCGGCCGGTCAGAGCCTTCGTTCCGGTAATCGTCGCCGTCGTTGCCGTCGGCGTGTAGGCGTTGGTGAAGGTCAGATCCGCGACCGTCTTGTTCGCCGTCGCGGTCAGCTGGCCGCTGCCGTCGTCGGTCACGCTCACCGTCACATCCAACACCGCATCGCTGTAAGTGATGGTGCCATCTTGGCCCGCAACCTCCTTCACCTGGTACGTATGCGAACCAGTCGCAGTGTACGAGATGGCCTTGAAGGTAAACGCGATACCCGCGTTCGTGGTCCGGTCAATCTCCTGCCCGGTGGCCGCGTCAATCAGCGCGAACGTGAACTCGCCATCGGCGGGCGTCCGCATGGTGGCCGAATCGGTATTCTCAAGCACCTTGATGCCGGAGATCTGGTAGGAGGTCGCGCCCGGCTGGTAGCTGTTCGCAAACGTCATGGTGTTGGGGGTGACGCCGTTCTCGGTGCCCTTGCTCGGCTTCGCCGTGGAGCTCTCTACCGCCAGCTTGCCGTCGTTGTTGTCCTTCACCACGTAGGTCAGGGTGTACGTCTTGCCGGTGTAGGTCACGCCCGGCACGCCCGGCGCGTCCCCCGTCGGCTGCACCTCGCGGACCGTGTAGGTAAAGGTGCCCGCATGGTCGAAGGTCAGCTTGTCGAAGGCAACCTTGCCGTGCGCATCGTTCTTCTGGGTCTGGATCACCGAGCCGTCAGACCCCACCAGCTCGAAGGCGAAGTCTCCCGCCTTTAGCTGATAGCTGCCGTCGTGCACGTCAACGCTCTTGGTGAGGGCGATCGCGCCGGAGTCCGTCGCCTGTGCCTCGTAGGTGTTGGTGAAGCTGGGCTTCGTGACATTCGTGCCGTCGTAGGCGACGCTCGCCTGCAGCGTGCCGGCATTGTCCGCAACCGTCACCACGGCATGGTGCACCGCGGCGTCGTAGGTCACGTAGGCCAGATCACCCTTCCGCTCCACGATGGTGTACTCGTGCGTGCCCGGCTTCGCGTAGGAGAAGGCGTCGAAGTGAACACTTCCGTCCGCGCCGTTGGTCGCGGTCCGGACGGGCTTGGCCCCGGCAAGCTGCTCAGCCGTCAGGTTGCCCTCGTACACATCGAAGGTGAACTCGCCGCACTTGGGGACGATCGGCGTGTTGTCGTCCTTCTTCACATAGCTCTTCTGCGCACCGAGGGCCAGGCCGGTCGCGGCCGGCTGGTAGGTGTTGGTGAAGGTATCCGAGCCGGATGCGCTCGTCACGATCGCCTTCGCATTCAGTGCTCCGTTCCCGCCGTCCGTGACCGTCACCGTATAGGTGAGGGGATGGCTGTCATAGACCATGCCCGGCTCCGCGCCCGGCTGCTCCACGATGGTGTAGGTGAAGTCCTTGCTCGCGGCGCCGTCCAAGTCGGAGAGCTGGAACTCGCGCGTGAAGCTGACCTTGCCGTTTGCATCGTTCTTCGCGGTGTCGATCACGTTGCCGTCGGCGTCCTTCAGCTCGAACGTGTACTCGCCGCCCTTCAGCTTAGTGTCGTGCGTGAAGCCCGGCGCGACCGCAACGACCTTGGTCGCCGTCAGCTCCACGGAGCCGGTTGCGTCGTAAGTGTTCTTGAAGGTGGGGGCATCCGTCTTGCCGTCGTCGTAGGTGACGCTCGCCTCCAACTGGCCGGCGTTGTCCACGACCTTCACCACGGCGTGGTGAACCGCATCGTCGTAGACCACGTGGGACAGGTCGCCCTTCTGCTCCACGATAGTGTATTTGTACTCGCCGGCCATGGTGTAGTTGATGGCCGGGAAGGTAACGGTGCCGTCCTCGCCGTTCTTAGCGGTCTGGATGGGCTGCTTGCCCTTCAGCTGCTCAGCCGTCAGATCACCCTCGTACAGGTCGAAGGTGAACTCGCCGCCCTTGAGCGTGGCCTGCGTGTTGTCGGACTTCACGTACGATTTCTTCGCCGTGAGTGTAGCCAAGGTCTCGGCAGGCTGATACTTGTTAGTGAAGGTCGGGGCATCATTCTTGTCGTCATAGGTGACAGTCGCCTTTGCCTTGTCACCGTCCGCCTTCACCGAGACGTGGACCTTCACCGGCGTGGAATCGTAGGTGATGGTCGAATCGCTGTCAGCGACCTCCTTGAGCGTGTAGTCGTACTCGCCTATGGTCAGACCGGTGAGGATGAGCTTAATCTTGCCGTCCTTGTCGTTCTGGACAGTCTGGATGGGATCAACCGTAGTCGTGTCGCCTTGATATAGGCCGAAAGTGAACGCACCAGCCGTCAGGTCCTTGCCCTTGAGGATCTTCGTCGCCTCGATAGTGGCGTCGGCCGTCGGCTTCGAGTTGGTGAAGGTCGGCACGGCCTTCTCGCCGTCGTAGGTGGCGACCGCCTTCAGCTCGCCCTTCTCGTCGGTGACCTTGACGTGGACCTTCACGTCCTTCGCGTCGTAGACGATGGTCGAGTCGTTGCCGGCAACCTCCTTGATGGCGTAGTCGTGATCGCCCGGCGTAGCGTAGTCGATGGCTGCAAAGGCGACCTTGCCGTCCTTGTCGTTTTGGACAGCCTGGAGCTCTTTGCCGTCGTTGTCGAGCAGCTGGAACGTGAAGTCGTTCCCTGCGAGCTCACCACCTGTGAAGCGCTTCTTCGCCTTGAGCGTTACCGAGGTCCCCTTCGGTCGGTACGTGTTCGTGATCTTGGCGATTTTGTCAGCGACCTTGATCGGGTTGTCCTCATGGCTCACGCCGTCGTCGGTGTAGGTCTGCTCCATCTTGACTGCCGGCTGCGACAGCGTGCCGTCGCCGTTATCGCTCACCGTCACCGTGACGCGGTAGGAAGCGCTTGAATACCCGAACCCGGGCAGCCAGCTAGCGTCGTTTTGAGACGGCGTGGCCTCGGCGATGAGATAGGTGTAGGTGCCGGGCTTGGTGTACTCAATCTCGCCGAAGTCGAACGTGTCCCCGTTCTCAACGGTCTTCACAACCTGCTTCATACCACTCACGGGTGCATTCTCGGCACCGTCGGGCATCGGCGTGCCCTTGTCCGCGCGCAGGTAAATCTTGAAGCTATCGCCATCTTTCCAGTCACGGCCCTGGAGCACCTTCTGCGCCCAGAACGCATTGGTGAGCGTCACCGGCGACTTTACGCTGTAGGTGTTTGTGAACACCAGCTTGTTGGCTTCGACCAACGTGCCGTCGGCATTCTGTTTCGCGATCGTGCCGGAGATGCTGTCGCCCTCGCCGCCCAGGGCGTTGCCGCCCTGCTCGCGCTTGGTCAGCGTGAAGCCGGCCGGCATCTTGCCCGCGCGGGTCAGCTCCTGAACCGTATACTTGTCACCCTCGGCGAGACCGTACACGCGGATCGTCTGGCCGGCCGTGATGGTCTGCCCGCGTCCGTTCGTCAGGTCGAACATATCGCCGACCTGCTTCTCATCGGCCGCGCCCGCCTTCTCGAAGACTGCAGCCTTATACGTCTTCCCCTTGGGCACGGTGAACTTGAAGGTGAACTCCGCATCCTTATTGCCCGTCAGTCCATCGGGCACGTCAACCTTCTTCGTCACCTCGAGGCTCGCCTCGCGCTTGTTAGCCACGCGCACGCAGGTGGTGCCCGTAAACAGGGCATTCAGGTTGTTCATGTCGCGCAGATCGGCACGGGCACCTTTCGACTTGGTCCCCTTGGGCTGCTCGTCCTGGGTGATACCCATACGTATCCAGCCCGTCTCGGTCTCCAGGCGGTAGGGTTTGCCCTCCTCGGTGGGCCCATACTGGTAGACACGTCCGTTGGCACCGTACTTGAGGTGCACCGTGTCGCCGGCACCGGCGGGATCGACATTGCTCCACGACAGATTACCGTCAGTATCGGTCACACCATTCGAGGTCTGCCGCACACCCTTGATCCACGTGAGCGTGTTGTCGATGTCGCCCTCTGCGCCAAACTGGCCCAGGCTCTTCATCAGCGCGCCCGGGCCCACAAACGTCGAAACGCCGTCATCGCGCGTACCGGCATCGGCATGGACGCCGTAATCGTCCACAATCACTTTGGTGAGCGTGTCGTTGAGCAGGAAACCGCTCGGCGCTGAGATTTCCTTCAGGTAGTAGGTGCGTTTCGTAAGCGGCCTGTGCTCCTTGCTCGTATTCGGGAATATGCCCGCACCTTCGAGCGGGACCGGGTTGCCGACCGACCCCGTCGTCAGGGTGTCGTAGGGGGTCTGCTCGCCCTTGAGCACGACCTTGCCGTTTGCGTCTGTTGTCACCTGATCGGCCGTGTACAGGCCGAACTTCGCCCCCTCAACGGGCTTACCCGCGGTATCGGTCTTCTGCACGAACAGGCGATTCTGGATGTTCGAGACGAGCAGGCGCGTGGCGAACTGCCGCCGGAAATTCTCCTTGCCGTCGGGGAGGTCATCGCTGAACACGTGGACCGTGTTGTCCATATCCGCCTCGGCGATGGAGCTCGCCGCTGTGTGGTAGATGGCCACCGTGTACTCGGCATCCTTGCGGGCATCACCGCTCAGCAGGTAGCAGTACTTGGAGATGTCACCGGGCAGATTTTGAATCTCTACCTGGTACTGGCCGCTCGTGTTGAGCGTGAAGGCGTGCAGGTCCTTCTTCGCCGCCTCGATAGCGCCGGCCTTGCTCGGATTCTCGGCGAGGGTGTACCCCGCTCCCGTCGATGGGTCGCCCGACACGGCGTACCAATTGTTCTGATCTTTGATACCCGTGCCTGCGCTTTTATCGCGCTTGAGCACCACAGCGAACAGTATGCCGGAGTCCAGGTTGACGGTCTCGTTGGACTTCATCAGGTCATTATTTGCCTTGTACACGGTCGGCGGCGCGGTGATGGTCTCCTTCGCGGCGGCGAACGCACCGGTCTTCCACACGACGCTGCCCGCGTCCATACCGCCGCGGTTGATGATGACACCGCCCGCGTCGTTCTTGTCGCTCGCGGGCACGTACTCGAGCTGCATGCTGCCATCCGTCGCCGTGAGACTCGAGCGGTAACCGTTGGGCGCCTTTGTTTCCTTCAGGAGGTAGTACTTGTTGTCGTGATCCTTGTTGTAGAGATCGTCGAAGTTGATGACGCCGTTGTCCACGTCGTTCGTGAGCGTTAGGTGGCCGGCCTCGTCCGTGGTACCGGAGCCGATGAGCTCGCCCACGGTCTTGAAGTCCTTGTCGGTCTTATAGAGCTTGAACTCGGCACCCTGTACGAACTTGCCGTCCTGGTCGAACTTGATGATGTCGGACTCGGGCACCGTCACGAGGTTGAACTTGAGCTCCATGTTGGAGTCGGTGGCGCCGCGCTCCAGGTAGAAGAACTTGAGGGTGTGGTTGGTGCCGTCTTTGAAGGTGTCGCCGTCGAAGCCCGAAGTGCCCTTTTTCGCCGCCTGGTACTTGCTCAGCAGCGTGCCGTCGCTTTTGTCGTTCACCTTAATGTCGCCCGTATGAAAGTTGATACTCAGACTCGCACGGCTGTGAATACCGCCGATATCACCCACGAGGACATCATCGATGAACACCCAGACGTCATCATCGCCGGCGAACTCGAAGGTCATGTCCTTCTTATCGTTCGTCAGGCCGCCGTTGGGCTGCACGAATCGCGTGGACATTGAGAGGCCGAAGTGGTGGTTGACGTGGTTACCGGCGTTGTCTGCCGTGATGTCATTTTGGACGAGCCGGCCGCTTTCCTCCTTGAACACCTTGTCTGCCGCATCGAACGGGAAGAACTGACCCCGATGGGACGAATCGCCCACTTTGTCAATGCCCCAGGTGTCATAGACGTCGAAGGCATTCTTGTCAGCGTTGTAGGCTGCGTAGTTTTCGGAGCTGTCATAGACGTAGTAGCCGTCCTGAACCTTGAGGAGGCCCGTCACGCCAAAATGGGACGTCTTGCCGGTCTGGGCAGAGGAATCGAACAGATAGCGGAGGGAGTCGCCGCCATAGGTACCGGAAAGCTGCGGGTAGCCGTCTGAAAGCGTGTTGCTGACAATGCCGGGCTGCGGGTTCGTGTTGCCCGTCCAATGGTTGAGCGGTGCATCACCCTGGCCATCGTTAAACTGGAACCGGTGGCTTGCGTTGATGCCGCCGTTGCCGGAAACCGACAGATGGTTATCCGGATTCACCCAGTAATCAAACAGGTTAATTGTTGTCCCCGAAGGCGAAATCGTCGGAACCGTGTGGTCCGAAATTGCCGCCTCGGCACGAAGCGGCAGGAAGAAACTCGCCGTCAGCGCGATGGCGAGGGCCAGAACAATCGCATATGGCGAGACCGAGCGCAGCCCGCGACGACGGCCACAAGACATGACGGACCACCGCTCGCGCGGCCGGTGTTCACCAGGAAGTTCCCTGCTTAGACACCCCCCCGGTAGCAATATTCACGAGTCGAGACGTCATCTCTCTGAGCTCCTGCATAATTTCCTCCCCAGTCACACGGCGACCTGCCCGGGCGCTCCCCGGGGGCCGAGGCGGTCTGGCACATGCCCGCGGTCGTTCAAGGAATACCAACCCCAGCATATGTCTCTTAAGATATCTTAGCCTTTTTTCTATTACAGTTTTTGTCTCATTACCGATGAAATCGGCTCGGTCCCTTTGTCACATTCTAGAGCGTGCGGAGCAGGGCGATGAGGAAGCGGGCGCCTTGGAGGTAGGCGCGACGGGTGATGCGCTCGTTGGTGCCGTGGACGCCGCGGTCGCATTCGTCATCGTCGACCACAAAGGCCGAGAAACGAATGCACTCGGGGCAAATGCGCTGGTAGTTGGCAGCGTCGGTCGCGCCGATCACGGTCGAGGGGACAATCGTCAACGGCTCGGATGATCCGTTTTCCTCCGTCCCCTTTGGATCACGGAAGTAGCGGTCGGCAATGGCGCGAACGGCCTCGAGGCCGGGACCACCGACACGCGGGGACGGCGAGGGCTCGGAGCTGCCGGGGCCGAGTTCGACCTCCACGCGCCCGGCAAGGCCCGCCGCGGCAACGGCCTCGCGGCAGCAGGTAACGACATCGGCCACGCCCGTGCCCTCGAGCATGCGGAAGTTGATATTGGCCCACATGTCCTGTGGCATCACGTTAGCGCCGGTGCTGCCGCCCTCGATTTGCGTAGGCGCGCAGGTGGTCGTCACGAGCGGGTAGAGCTCTTTGCTGGCGAGGCAGTCGCGGACAATGACATCCCCGTTGGCGGCAATCTCATCCGCTGTGTAGAGCCCCAGCTCGACAAGCTGTGCGGCAAGCAGATCGGTCACGCGCGTCGGCCACTCGATATCGCAGATTGCGGCGATGGCACGGCTCAGCACTTCGAGCGAAGTGCCACCGTAGGGGTTGGAGGAATGCCCGCCCTCGCTCTTCGTCTTGAGCACGATGTCGGCGTAGCCCTTCTCGGCAAGGTCGGCATGCATAAGCCAGCCCTCGCCCGCGCCGTACTCGGCAGCCGAAACAATACGGTAGTCGCCCTCGTCGATCAGGTATTCAAGTTCAACGCCGCGCTCCTCGAGCACGCGGCCGATTGCTCCCGCGCCGTACTGCGTGGTTTCTTCGTCCTGGCCAAAAGCGAGCAGCAGGGAACGCTTATGCTCCCAGCCGTGCGCCAACGCATACTCAACCGCCTCGAGAATACCTGCGACCTGATCCTTCATGTCGATAGCACCGCGGCCCCAAATGTAGGTGCCGTCCACGTGACCGCTAAAGGGGGCATGCGTCCAGTCGGCCTCGGTGCCGGGCACCACGGGGACCACGTCCATGTGGCCCATGAGCATGACGGATTTGAGGGCGGGGTCGGAACCGCCAAGCGTCACTAATAGCGAATGGTCGATAAGCTCGACCTCGCCCGCCGCGAACACGCGCGGCCACGCCTGCTGCATATAGGCGCGCAGGTCGTCGAACGGCTGCCAGTTCACCGCCTCGGCATCCATGCTCGAGACGGTCGGAAACGACAGCACGCGGCCCAGGCGCTCGCACGCGCCAGCCTCGTCTATATCGGCAAAATCGTCCTCATGCGCAAAGAAGCGCCAAACCTCGGCCATGACATCCTTTCGACTGTGATGACGAGGGCCGCCCCACCGGAGCGGCCCTGCCACATAAGCGTTTGCGGTCGGTTATTTGTCCTCGAGATAACGCGAGAGGAACTCGCGGGTGCGCTGGTGTTTGGGGTTACCGAAGAGCTCGGCCGGTGCCGCATCCTCGAGCACCACGCCCTTGTCCATAAAGACCACGCGGTCGGACACGGTTCGGGCAAAGGCCATCTCGTGCGTGACGACGACCATGGTCATGCCGTCGGCAGCGAGCTTGCGCATGACCTCGAGCACCTCTCCCACGATCTCGGGGTCGAGTGCGGAGGTCGGCTCGTCGAACAGCATGATCTGCGGATTCATGCACAGGGCGCGCGCGATGGCCACGCGCTGCTTTTGGCCACCGGATAGGCGGCCCACGGCGGCGTGCGCGAACTTTTCGAGCCCCACGCTCGCCAGATGCTCCATCGCGACCTTCTCGGCCTCGGCCTTGCTCATCTTTTTGAGCGTGACGGGCGCGAGCGTGCAGTTGTCGAGCACATCCATGTTGTTGAACAGGTTAAAGCCCTGGAACACCATGCCGATGTCCTCACGCAGCTTGTTAATGTTGCAGCGCTCGGCCGTAAGGTCCTGGCCGTGGAACCAGATGTGGCCCGCGTCCGGGGTCTCGAGCAGGTTGAGGCAGCGCAGGAAGGTCGACTTGCCCGAGCCCGAGGCGCCGATAATGGTAACGACCTCGCCGGGGTTAACGGACAGGTCGATGCCCTTGAGCACCTCGAGCGAGCCGAAGCTCTTGCGCAGGCCCTCGACGCGGATGAGCGGCTCATTGGTCTGTGCGGCGGCCGCGGTGCCGGTAGTGGCGATATCTGCCATGATGATTCTCCTCGTCTTGAGCCTAGTTGGAGCTGGGCAGCGTTGCCGGGGCCTCGGCGCCGAGCTTTTTGCCAAAGGCCTCGAGCAGGCGGCTCGCCACGAGCGTCAGGATCAGGTAGACCACGAGCGCCACGCAGTAGACCTCCATCTGGCGGTAGTACACGCCGGCGACAGTGGTGGTGGCGTACATGAGGTCGAACACGCCGATGACCGAAAGCACCGACGAATCCTTGATGTTGATGATGAGCTCGTTGGTGAGCGCCGGAATCGCGTTTTTAATGCCCTGGGGGAACACGACCTTGCGCATGGCCTGCCACTGCGACAGACCCAGCGAGCGCGCCGCCTCGGCCTGGCCGGGATCGATGGACTCGATACCGCCGCGCAGGACCTCCATCATGTAGGCGGTGGAGTTGAGCGAGATGGTGACGAGACCGGCGGTGAAGGTACTCCAAATCTGGTTGGCCTGCGCGGTCTCGAAGCCCATGCCGCGCAAAACGGTGAAGCCCGCGTAATAGATGAGCAGGCCCTGGACCATCATGGGCGTGCCGCGCACGATGGTAGAGTAGACGGTCGCAAAGCCGCGGCCGATGCTCTTAAAGAAGCGCGTGAGATCGTTATCCACGCGGTCGAACGTCTGAATACGCAGGAACACAAAGAGCAGCGCCAGGAAGAATGCGATGACGGTGCCGAAGGTCGCAAGTGCAATGGTGATCTCGATGCCGCGGATAAAGAAGTCGCCGCTCTTGTAGGTCATGTAGACCAGGCTCGACAAAAAGTCGCTGGGGTTGGAGTCCGAGACAATGCTCACCTGCACCAGGTCGATAAATGACATGACGCAGCGGTCGATAAAGAAGATCGCCGCGATGGCGACCACGACATAGCTGCCCAGGCGCGCGCCGCGGCGGAAGCGCTCGGATGCGAACGGCGACGCCTCGCGATAGTCGTTCCAGTGCATGAGCTTGGTGACCAGCGCCGCCGCCGACACGACGAGCCAGGCCCAAAGAACTGCCCAGAGGCAGTCTTGGAACACGCCCGTAGGCGCCAAAAAGCTCAGCGGCGTGGGGTTGCGCTGGCTAAACGCCAGGCCGAGCGCCGCGATAACGCTCGTGCCCAGGTATACATAACGGTGGTCGGCCTTGATAAAGGAGGCCAGGCGATTAATGGTTTTCATGCTGCCTCCCTATGCCGGCTGACGGTCGAGGCACGCGTCCCACATTTGGTCGCGCTCCTCTTGGCTAATGCCCTTGAGTGTCTTGTCGATGAGCTTAAGCAGCTTGTCCGAGCCCTTGCGGCAGCCGACGTTTGCCGCGACCTCCTGCTTAAAGCCCTCGCCCTCGGCAAAATGGATGGGAACGATACCGGGATTTTGGGCCATATAGCCCTTCTCGTTCTCGGTGTTGTAGGTCACGGCGTCGCATGTGCCCTGCAGCAGGTTCGAAAACACCGTGGGAACCGAATCGACCGGGTTCTTGTGCACAACGTCCGGGATCTCGTCGATGACGGTGTCGAGCATGGTGTCCTTTTGGCCGAGCACCGTGGCACCGCTAAAGTCGCTAAGCTTGGTGGCGTTTTGGTAGGGGGAACCCTCTTTTACGAACAGGCCAAAGTAGCCAATGAAGTACGGGTCGGAAAAGCCGACCGACTCCTCGCGCTCGGGCGTGGCGCTCATACCGGCGATGATGAGGTCGATTTGGCCGTTGTTGAGCGAATCGATAAGGCCCGAGAAGCTCTGCTTGACGGCAACGGGCTCGCCACCGAGGGCCTTGCAGACGATCTTGGCGATCTGTACGTCGTAGCCATCGGCATAGGCGCCCTGCACGTTGTCGATGGGGATGGTGTATTCACTGGCTTCGGAAACCTGCCAGTTGTACGGGGCGTAGGCCGCCTCCATGCCGATGCGGATCTTATCCTTGCCGATCACGGAATCGGACAGGTCGTCGCGACCGCCGCCCGTCGTGGGCTGAACCACCTTGAGCGTGGACGGGCGCTGACAGCCGGCGAGCGCGCCGGCGACGACGGAAGCGCTCGCAGCGAGAGCGCCACCCAAAAAGATGCGACGGCTGCACACCGGCTGGGTCTGCATGCCGCGCTGTTGGGGAGAATGCATAATCTGCCTTCCCTGTTGAATCGTATGCTGACGACTTAACAGGATACCGCTCAGCGCTACCTCCAGCAAATGCATATATAAATGCATATATACAAGTTTACGAACTGAAAACGATTGGTAGTCGTTGGGGACGTTCTTAAACGACTAGTCAAACAAGAACGTCCCCAACGACTAGGCATGAAAAAGGCAAGGCATAGACCTCCTGGTCATGCCCTGCCTTTTGAATGACAAATTGTCGCCCTGGGCGGCGCGCAACGTCGACCGATCCGCCGTTCGTTAGAACGGCGGAACCTCTAGAGCAAGGTTACGCTAAAGCTACGTTTATCGGTAGCGCCGGGGGCCAGCGTAATGGTGTTGACCTTGTGCTCAAAGACGTCGTCCTCGGTGTCCATGGTGGTGTGACCGGTCCAGGGCTCGAGCGCCACAAACGGGGCGTCGTTGGCGGCAGACCACACGCCGATGTACTTAAAGCCCTCAAAGTCGATCTTGACGCCGTGGCCCGACTTGCGGCCACGCAGCGTGAGCGTGGAGCCCGGGGTATCGGTGAACATGATGGCATCGTTATCGAAGCTGCGGTGCGTGATGGGCAGCACGTCCGAGTTATCGGGAGCCTTGTAGCTGCCCTCGAACGTCATGAGGCCATCGGGCGTGATGATGGGGGCCTCATTGGTCCAAGCCTCGGTAAATGCCAGCTCGTAATCCTCGAACGTCTCGTCCTCGGCAGCGGGGGCGGGCACGTTAAATGCAGGGTGACCGCCCACCGAGAACGGCAGGTCCACGTCGCCGGTGTTGGTGACGGCAAAGGTCTGCGTGAGCGTGGCGTCGCCGGTTAGGGCATAGGTCATGTTGAGCTTAAAGTGGAAGGGGAAAGCCTTGAGCGACTCAGGCGTGTCGGTGATCTCGTAGGTGACGGACGAGCCGTCCTCGGAGACCTCGACCAGCTCGTGCTCGACGATGCGCGCGAGGCCGTGGCGCGGCATCTCGCAGGTGCCGGCCGCAGACGTCGCCGTGTTGTTGCGCAGTGAGCCCACGATGGGGAACAGGATGGGCGCGTGCTTGCCCCAAAAGGTGAGATCGCCCTGCCACAGATACTCGTTGCCGTTGAGGGCAAGGCTCGTGAGCTGGGCACCCATGGAATCGATGGCCGCGGTGAGGCCGCCGCGCTTGATGGTGGTGACGGTGGACATGCTACTTCCTCCAAAAGTAAACAACAGTGTCGAGGGCTATTGTCCCACTCTTGGCGGCAAGGAGAAGCGGCAGGCGCAGTTATTGAGCGATTGCGTAAAGGTCGAATCCGCCCTGCGGCGTGCTGTCGACCGTATCGGGCGCCTGCGAGTTAAAGCTCACGGGAACCATGCGCTTTGAGGCACGGAAGCACGTGCCATCGGTGGCGACGGGCGGCTCGTCGACCGTGAGCTCGTAGTCGCCGGGCTTGAGCTCGATGCCGTCGCCAGCGGAGTTGACATATTGATACTCGTCAATCGCCTGCCCCCTGAGTGTGCGGCCCACGATGTGGATGAGCATCTGGCTGTCGCCGCGGGCGGTGTCCCATGTCGCACCGTCCTTGACCTCGACCGACACATGCACCGAGCGCGTGCGGCTGAGCGATTGCTCGACAGACATCTCGACCTTGGCGGCATCTTTGCGCTGTTGCTCCACATGGCTCCAGACGTTTCCGATCGCCGAGCAAGCGATGACACCGGCCATAAAGGCGATGAGGATGGGGCCGAGCGGAGAGCGACGGGCCGCGCCTTCCTCACGAGCTAGGTTGGGGCGATGCGTGGGGGCGGGCGCCCGGGCACCCTGCGCGGGCACGTCGAGTATGCTGAAGGATGCCGTGCTGCCGGGGTCGATGTTATGGCGCGGCTGCGGGGTCTTGGCCGGCGAGATGGACATGTCCGCCGGCTCACCGAGTGTGGCCGTGGCATCGGCCTTAGCCTCGTCGGCCTCGGCTTGGGCCCAAGCCTGCTCAAAGGTCAGGGGCTCGGCGGCATCAGGCTCGACAGCGGCATCGTTGCCGGTCTCGTCCTCGTCGCCCGACACGTCACGCGGCGCGGGCTCGTCCCACTCCTCGTCCGGAGCCTCGCCCTCGCTATACCACCATTCAAAATTATCGATATCCATACGGGGCGCCCCTTAGGCCTCGCAAATAAACACTTGCTAGTCTTATACCCGCAGACGGCGCCGGAGCTCGCCGACACAGACAGGAAAACCGTCACAACATTCGGCGCTTTTCCTCGTTTTCGAGATTTTCGCCGAATGTTGTGACGGCTTGGGCGACTGGCTGGCAGCGCAATGTGACAAAGGAGCTGCCCCTTTGTCACATTCTGCTAGAGTTGCAGGGATTGAATCCCGCCTATTCATGCGACATTGGAGTGACAACCTTGACCGCCGCAACCACGCCTAAAAGTAAGCCAACCGCCGCCGCGCTCTCCCCCGCGCGCACCAAGCTCTGCCTGGCGCTGCTCGTGCTGTTGGGATTCTCGCTCGGCTGCTCCGAGTTCGTGGTCATCGGTATCGAGAGCGACTTGGCAACGGAACTCGGCGTATCACTTGCCACTGCGGGCCAGCTCATCAGCGTGTTCGCGCTCGTCTACGCTATCGCTACGCCGGTGCTTGCGCTTGGCACGGGGCGGTTCCGCCGCTACCAGCTGCTCGTGTGCTACAGCATCGTCTTTGTGCTCGGCAATTTGGTTATGGCGCTAGCACCTAACTTCCAAGCGCTCTTTATCTCGCGCATTGTCCTGGGCTCCGTCTCGGGCGCACTGCTCGCCGTGGGTGTGACGTACATCCCCGAGCTACTGTCCCCGCAGCAAACCTCACTCGCCATCTCGGTCGTGTACGGTGCGTTTTCCGTGGCAATGGTCTTTGTCACTTCGATCGGCAAGTTTGTGGCCGACACGCTCGATTGGCACGTGGCCATGTACGGCACGCTGACCTTTGCCGTTCTGATCTGCGGAGCGCTCGTGGCGTTTATGCCGCGCGCTGGGCAAACCGACGAGCCTGCCACCTTCCGCGAGCAGGCGGGGCTGCTACGCGAGCCGAGCATCATCACCGGCATGCTCATCTTCTTGTTTGGCGTGGGCTCGGTCTATGTGTTCTACGGCTACGTGACGCCTTATCTTGAGCAGGTGCTGGGCATGGGCACGGTCGAAGCCAGCACCACGCTTATGGCCTATGGCGTGTTCTGCCTGATCTCGAACATCCTGGGCGGATGGATCGATGCTCGCTTTGGCATGAAGGCACTGCTTGTGACGTTTGTGCTGCAGGCTGCGGCGTTACTCGGACTGTTTGCTGTGGGCGGCACCATGCCGCTCGCGCTGGTCTTTGTCTTTAGCTTGGCGCTGCTCATGTACCTGTTCTCGGTATCGTGCATCACGCACTTTATGGACGTGGCTCGCAGCCGCCATCCCAAATCGATGGTGCTCGCAAGTTCGGTTGAGCCCATGGCGTTTAACGTCGGCATCTCGTTTGGCACCGCAGTGGGCGGTGCCGTGGTAAGCGGCGTTGGCATTGCGTACGTGGGCGCAGTGGGTGCCGCGTTCTCGCTTGTGGCCTGGGCGCTCACGCTGGTGACGATTAAGTTGGCTCGCTGGGAGCGTCGCCGTCAATCAGGACAGCCCTCGATGCGGGCATAGGGGCAAACACAGCCCAGAGTGGCGAGCAGCCGGTGAAAGCCGTCCCATACGAGTAATGTTTATCCGCCTGGAAGCTCCAGAAGTGCAATTTCGCGTATTTCAGATACACGCTTTTCTATGATTTCGTGTATTTCAAGTACACGAAATGCGCGTGGGGCAACTCAGAGGCGGCGCCAGCTCATTGTCTGCCGCCGCCTTTTATACCGGATTTATAGATATGTGGGGCGTTTACTCCATACCCAGCAGCTCGCGCATCTGAGTTGCGTAGTTAGATGCCATGTTGCCGTAGACAATCTGCACGCCGCCGTTAACATGCACATGAGCCAGACCCCCGAATCCGCCCGATTTGGGAGTCTTTCTCGTCAAAATGTACGCTAAATCCATGAGGGTATATAATGGGACGTTCTGCTCGAATGCACAAAGGAAGGGGTGACGATGCCTGTTCACGAGAAGCGCGTCTTGTCGCTTGACGGCCTGCGAGGGCTTGGGGCGCTGATGGTGTTCCTGTACCACGTCGACATCATGGTCAAGCCGTTTGGCGCGGGGGGTCCGAGCCTCTTCCCTGGCGGCGCGTCGGTTATGGTGTTCTTTATCCTGTCCGGCATAGTGCTGTCTCTTGTTCCCTTTAAGCACATGGGAAACGGCGGGTACGACTGGCTTGGCTATTACCCAAGAAGGGTCGTCCGCCTTTGCGTGCCGCTGTTTGCGGCGATTGCGCTGGCCCTTCCTGCGGGCTACGTGGCCTGGCGCCTGGGGTCCACGTCGCGCTCCGCGCTTGCCGTCGCCTACAACGCGGGCCTTCCCACTGCGGTTCATGACATCCTCATGCAGTTCGACGTGCTGTTCAACGTGTCCGATGGCCTCAACAACCTCTTTGGCGCGCAGCTCGTCCGCGTTGACTCTCCCGTCTGGTCCATGAGCTGGGAGCTCTGGTTTAGCCTGACGCTTCCGCTGGCCATCTGGTGCATATCAAGGATTCGCCGGACGAATCTGGCAGTTGTTGCGACCTTTATTGCGGTGCTTGTCTCGCACTGGACGGGCTACTTTCCGCTGCGCCTTTGCCTGATGTTCTGGCTGGGCGTCATGGTGGCCCGGCAATTCGACAAAATCAAGGCCGTCAAGCTTTCAATGCTGGCCGAGCTGGCGATGCTTGTGGCCTCCGTTGGTGTTATCGAGCTCTCGCTCGTGTGGCATCCCGGCGGGGTCCTCGAGGCGTTGGAGTCCACCGCTATGAACGCAGCCTGCCTGGTGGTGGTTGTCGTCGCGATCGCCGACGGGTTCACGCGCCGTGCGCTCTCTGCGGCCCCCATGGTCTTTTTGGGAAAGGTGTCGTACAGCCTCTACCTTACCCACGCCATTGTCATCGGTGCGCTTGCTGCCCTGCTGCCCAGGCTCGGGATTGCCGACCCGCTCGCGATTGCCGCGGTCTCGCTGTCCGCAAGCATGCTCGTCTCCGTTGCGTTCTGGCGCATAATCGAGGTTCCCAGCATGAACCTGTCGCGCTCGCTGGCATCGTCAGGGCCTAGGGACGCCGTTCGATAATGCGTCGTACTTGGCTTCGTTTGGAGGGAGCTGGTCATGAATAGCCCCAAGCCCGTCCACCGCGTTCTCTTTGTCTGCCATGGCAACATCTGCCGCTCGACGATGGCCGAGTCGGTGTTTACCGAGCTGGCGCACCGCGCCGGACGCGCGGGCGAGTTTGTCATTGATTCCGCTGCGACCTCGACCGAGGAGATCGGCAACCCGCCACACCACGGTACCGTTGCCAAGCTACGCGAGGTCGGGATTCCCGTCGTCGCACATCGCGCGCGTCAGGTGCGTCGCGCGGAGTATGGCGACTGGGACCACATTGTCTATATGGACGACGAGAACGCCCGCGGCCTGCACCGTATCTTTGGCAAGGACCCCGATGGCAAGATCTCGCGCCTGCTCGATTGGACCGAGCGCCCCGGCGACGTGGCCGACCCCTGGTACACCGGCAATTTCGATGCCACCTACCGCGACGTGCTCGACGGCTGCACCGCTATGCTCGAGCAGCTGTAGGCGCTCGGGCGGCGCGGATATACGGGCCACGCCATCGGTATAAAACGAGCGTGGATTTTCTCCCGCATATAAATTGAGCGTGGATAATCTCCCACTTTGAGCGTTCAAGGGCGCCCTAAACGGGAGAAAATCCACGCTCATTATCTCGGTGGAAGATTATCCACGCTCGGTTACTCGTCGACGATCTCGGCAAGCCAGACGTTCAACGTATCGACCTCGGGGCAGCAGAACTTTGCCGTACCGGGCTCGTTGCCAGGCACGGTTCCGCCGTAGCGCAGGATATCGATATAGGGAAAGCCCACGTGGCAGGCCATGGCGCACATCTTGCCGCGGTCTCGGTCGAAGTCAAAGACGTCGCCCGGCTTATGACCATGGTGGCAGCGACACACACCCAGCTGATCCACGCAGCTCACGCGGATACGCGGACGCTTGCCCCGCGACGCGCCGAGCGGCTTGTCCCCGCCCGCGGGCTTGGCACCGCCCTCGCCAGCGTTACTCATGGTCGATCACATCCAGGCAGGCCTCGATGGGAAGGCCGGCCGACTTGTCCTCTTGGTCGGCATTGCGCTCGATAAGCTCAGCCACCACACGCATGGCATCGGACGTCGCGCGCTGCAGACTCCAACCTGCCATAACGCGGCCGACGAGCACCGCCGAGAACGTGTCGCCCGTGCCCGGGAAGTAGACCGGAATGAGCTCAAAGGGAATCGTAAAGTACTCCCCCGCCACATGGTCGTAACCAATAACCGCGTTCGTGCCATTGACTACGGCGCTCGTAATGACCACAGACTTGGCACCCAGCTCACGCACGGCATCCACAAGGACGCGAGCCTCGTCGGGCGTAATTTGCTCGGCGATAGGCGTATCGGTGAGCAGACAGGCCTCGGTGTAGTTGGGCACCGCGTAGTCTGCGCACTCCAGCAGGTGCCGCATAAGGCCAATCGTGGACTCGGGCACGCCCGCATAGAGCTTGCCGTTGTCGCCCATGATGGGGTCGACGAACACCTTGGTGCCCTTTTGCGCACGGCGGTGGCAAAAGTCCGAGATGATGCGTGTCTCTTCCTCGGTCACGATAAAGCCGGTCGAGATAGCGTCGAACTCAAAGCCGAGCTCCTCCCAGATGGCGAGGCTTTGGCGCACGTACTCGGTGGTGTCGTGGATGTAGAACTTGGGGTAGTTGAGCGTGTCGGAAACGAGCGCCGTCGGCAGGTTATGGATACGGTAGCCCATGTGCGACAGCACCGGCAGCATGGCGGAAAGCGCGACCTTGCCGTAGCCGCACATATCGTTGATCAGCAGCAGCTGAGTGTTCTTCATGAGGGTCTCCCTTGGTTCGGGCGCGGCGCGGCAGCGCCACAGTGCGACTAAGTGTAGCGCAGGGGACGTTGCGAGCGGAGTCGAGCGGCACGAAGGGCAAATTGTTGCGGAAAGGTTTCGGAAACGAGGGGCTAGCTTGCTTCATTGCGGCTCATTTGCCGCCACTTATTCAGTGCCATTTCAAAACTATGCCGGATTACGGGGCTGAACCTGAATGAGCCAACCACACCCCTTATTTTCAAATCATAGCGAGCCTTCTACCTGCGGTTTTCTTTTTACCAATTTCGGCATGGTCGGCAATCCGTCGTTCAGCCCCGTAATCCGGCATAGTTTTTAAGTTAGTCGTTGGGGACGTTCTTAAATGACTAGGCAAACAAGAACGTCCCCAACGACTATCAGCACAAGGAGTGTCCCCAAGTGCCGGCACATAAGGAACGTCCCTAAGTGCCGCTTGAACATAATAAGTTTGGTACCTTGACAATCAATCTATGCGCTCCTAAATTAGTTAGGCACAAAACAATTTCTCTACCTAACTAAGGAAAGGAGCGAAGCTTAGATATGTGTGTTGAAGCACTCGTCCTTCCGCATGAGCCCGGCGGTGACCCGTCGCAACCGGTAGACATACCCGAAGCGGTCAGCGCTGAAGACAAACTCGCCAAGCGCATCCTGAGCGGCCTGGGCTTTTGCGGCCATTACATGCATTTTCATGGCGGAGGCGTGTCCGGCAAGGCGCCCATCATCTGCCTACTGGCCAAGCAGCCCGGCGGCGAGATGTCGCAGCAGGAACTCGGCATGCACTTTGACCTCAAGCCGGGGTCGCTTTCCGAGATCCTGTCCAAGCTCGAGGTCAACGGCCTCATCGAGCGCAGCCGTAACCCCAAGGATCGACGACAACTCACCATTCGCTTGACCGAAACCGGCCGGGAAAACGCCCGCATCGACCAGGCGGCCCGTATCCGCTTTAGAGAGCGCGCCTTTAGCGCGCTCACCCACGACGAGCGCGAGGACCTCGCCGAAATGCTCGATAAAATCCGCGTAACCTGGGAGGAACTGGATGATTAAAACCCTCATGGGCAGCATCCGCGACTATATGAAAGTCACTGTTGCCACGCCATTGCTCGTGCTTGGCGAGGTGCTCTGCGAGATGCTGATTCCATTTATCACCGCCAACCTGATCGACGCCATCAAAGACGGCGCCACCGTAGCCGAGATGCTTCCCACCGCGGGCTTTTTGGTGCTCATCGCGCTGACATCGCTTGCTTTTGGTGCCGCCGCCGGCGTCACCTGCAGCCATGCGAGCTGCGGCTTCGCCAAGAACCTGCGTCACGACCTGTTCTACAAGATCCAGACGTTCAGCTTTGCCAACATCGATGAGTTCTCGAGCTCCTCGCTCGTCACGCGCCTGACCACCGATATCAACAACGTGCAGCAGGCCTTTATGATGATCATCCGTATCGCCGTGCGCGCGCCGCTGGTATTGATCTTCGCCTTTACCATGGCGTTTATCATGGGCGGCAGCGTTGCCATGGTCTACCTGGTCATCATTCCGCTGCTGGGCTTTGGGCTGTTCTTTATCATCTTTAAGGTACGCCCCATCTTCTCGCGCGTGTTCCACAAGTACGACGCCCTTAACGAATCCGTCGAGGAAAACGTCACCGGCATGCGCGTGGTCAAGAGCTACGTGCGCGAAGACTTTGAGAAGGAGAAATTCGCGACCGCCGCACGCGACGTCCAGATGGACTTCACCCGCGCCGAGAAGCTGCTCGCCTTTAACAACCCCATGATGAACATCTGCGTCAACGGCGCGTTTGTCGTCATCATCTACCTGGGCTCCAAGCTCATCATCACGAGCCAGGGCACGCTGTTCGACGTGGGCCAGCTCTCCTCGATCTTTACCTATGGCTTCCAGATCCTTATGAGCCTAATGCAGCTGTCGATGATCTTTGTCATGGTGACCATGGCCGACGAATCGGCGCACCGCATTACCGAGGTGCTGGCCGCCGAGCCCACGATCGCCGATCCCGCCGAGCCCGTGCTCGAGGTCGCCGACGGTTCCATCGACTTTGACCACGTGAGCTTTAAGTATTCCGCGCATGCGAAGCGCCAGGCGCTCGACGATATCGACCTGCACATTAAGAGCGGCGAGACCATCGGCATCATCGGCGGCACCGGCTCGGCCAAGTCCACGCTTGTAAACCTCATCGCCCGCCTGTACGACGCCACCGAGGGCACCGTGCGCGTGGGCGGCGTGGATGTACGCGACTACGACTTGGACGCCTTGCGCCACCAAGTGGCCATGGTGCTACAGAAAAACGTGCTGTTTAGCGGCACCATCGCCGAGAATCTGCGCTGGGGCGACCCGAACGCCACCGACGAGGAGGTCCGCGAGGCGGCACATCTGGCCTGCGCCGACGAGTTTGTCGACGGCTTCCCCAAGGGCTATGACACCTGGATCGAACAGGGCGGCTCCAATGTCTCGGGCGGTCAGAAGCAGCGCCTGTGCATTGCGCGCGCCCTGCTGCGTCGCCCCAAGATCTTGATCCTGGACGACTCCACCAGCGCCGTCGACACCAAGACCGACGCCAAGATTCGCGCAGGGCTGGCAAGCTATCTGCCCAACACGACCAAGCTCATCATCGCCCAGCGCATTAGCTCCGTGCAGGACGCAGACCGCATCATCGTCATGGAGGGCGGCCGTATCGCGCAGATCGGTAACCACGACGAGCTGCTCAAGACGAGCGAGATCTACCGCGAGACCTTCACCTCGCAGAACAAGATGTCTGCCGAGGGCGAAGAGGCCGTCGAAGCCGACACCGAGGCATCCGCAACACAAGCTCAGACCCAGGAAGGAGGCGAGGCACATGAGTAAGGCAACGACCGCCGAGCGCGCGCTCAACCGCAAGGGTGGCACCATGTCGCGCCTCATCAAGACGCTCTTTGGCTTCTACCCCGTGCTTTTGCCCCTCGTCGTCGTCGGCGTGGTGCTCTGCGCCATCATCAACTCCATCGGCGCGACCTTCCTTCAGAGCGCCCTGCAGATTATTAGCGAATCGTGGCAGTCGGGCGATTGGGAAGCTGCACAGCCCAAGATCGCACAGCTCGTGACCACCCTCGCCTGCATCTACGGCGTCGGCATCCTGTCCTCGCTGTTCTGGAACCGCGCCATGGCCATCGTCACGCAGGGCTCGCTCGAGAAGCTGCGCGAGAAGATGTTCAACCGCATGCAGGACCTGCCGATCCGCTACTTCGACACGCACCAGCGCGGCGACATCATGAGCCACTACACCAACGACATCGACACGCTGCGCCAGATGATCAGCCAGTCGCTGCCCAACCTGCTCATGACGACCATCGTCATCGTCACGGTGTTCTTTATCATGCTGTACTACAGCGTTTGGATGTGCCTGGTCATTGTGGCAGGCGTCGCCTTTATGACCTTTATGACCAAGCTGCTCGGCTCCAACTCCGCGCGCTTCTTTATTGCGCAGCAGACCGAGCTCGGCGTTGTCGAGGGCCATATCGAGGAAGTCATGAACGGCCAGAAGGTCGTCAAGGCATTCTGCCACGAGTCTGCCGCCGAGGCCGATTTTGACGAGCGCAACGAAAAGCTCTTCGAGGTCTCGCAAAAGGCCAACATGTACGCCAACATCCTCATGCCCATCCTTATGAACCTGGGCAACCTGCTCTACGTGCTGGTCGCACTGGCAGGCGGCATTTTCCTGGCGCTGGGCGTGCCCAACCTGAGCATCTCGGGCATGGCACTGTCCATCGTCGTCGTGGTGCCGTTCCTCAACATGACCAAGCAGTTCTGCGGACAGATCGGCCAGATCTCGCAGCAGATCAACGCCGTGGTCATGGGCCTCGCCGGCGCCGACCGTATCTTTGAGCTTATCGACGAGAAGCCCGAGACTGACGAAGGCTACGTGACGCTCGTCAACGCGCAGGTGAACCCCGATACCTGGCAGCTCGAGGAAGCCGACCACCACACCGGCATGTGGGCGTGGAAACATCCGCACCGCGCAACCGGCGAGATCGAGTACGTGCCGCTGCGCGGCGACCTGGTCATGGACAACGTCGACTTTGGCTACACGCCCGACCACGAGGTGTTGCACGGCGTGTCCGTGTTTGCCAAGCCGGGCCAGAAGGTCGCGTTTGTCGGCGCCACCGGTGCCGGTAAGACGACCATCACCAACCTCATCAACCGCTTCTACGACATCGCCGACGGCAAGATCCGCTACGACGGCATCAACGTCAACAAGATCCGCAAGGCCGATCTGCGCCGCTCGCTGGGCGTCGTGCTGCAGGACGTGAACCTGTTCACCGGCACCGTGATGGATAACATCCGCTACGGAAACCTGGATGCGACCGACGAGGAGTGCATCGCGGCGGCCAAGCTCGCGGGCGCGGACGACTTTATCACCCGCCTGCCCGACGGCTACGACACCATGCTCACCGGCAACGGCGCACAGCTGTCGCAGGGCCAGCGCCAGCTGATCTCGATCGCACGCGCCGCCGTCGCCGATCCGCCGGCGATGATCCTGGACGAGGCCACGTCGAGCATCGATACCCGCACCGAGGCCATCGTGCAAGCCGGCATGGACAAGCTCATGGAAGGCCGCACGACGTTTGTCATCGCGCACCGCCTGTCCACCGTGCGCAACTCCGACGCGATCATCTGCCTGGACCACGGCCGCATCATCGAGCGCGGCAACCACGACGAGCTGATCGCCAAGCGCGGATATTACTACCAGCTCTATACCGGAGCGTTTGAGCTGGAGTAGTTCGGCTCGCCGAGATGGCCGATTTGCCGCTCATTCGTCGGGCATGACCCTAAGGTCAATGCCCTCCTCTTTCAGGGCAAATCGACTCATCTCAGCGACCCAAGCACAATGCGCCGCAACGAATAAAGCCCCCGCAGCACACTGAACTGCGCCCCAAATCTTGGACGCCCTAAATAGCGACTAGGCCGCGAGGGCCTGATTCCGGAACTCCTCCGGGGTCAGGCCCTTCAATCTT